>NZ_BAAAQI010000001.1:684891-736343 GCF_039531585.1 Streptomonospora arabica
CAGTGTCCCGGGCCGCTCGGGAGCGGGGCCGACGGCGCGGGACACTGCACGTCGGTTTCAGCCTTCCCCCGGGAAGCGGGTTGTACGACACTCGCTGGACATTCCACCGGATTTCGCTGCATACGCCGCCGTGGCCGCCGTCTTCCGGCCGCCGCCGCGCCCCGGCCGAACGGGTGCGGCGGCGGCCGGCGCAGGGCCCGCGGCGAAGCCCGAGCCGCGTGCGCGGCGGGCTCAGGGCCGCGCCAGCAGCACCGCGAAGTCCCCCTCGGGATCGGTCCACCAGGCGTCGAGCGAGAACCCGGCGGCCGCGAGCTCGCCGGCGACCCCCTCGCGGCGGAACTTCGCGGAGATCTCGGTGCGCATCTCCTCGCCGGCGGCGAACTCCGCGGTGAGGTCGAGCGCCGCGACCGGCACCCGCTGAGCGGCGCGGGAACGCAGCCGCATCTCGACCCACTCGGCCTCGGCGTCCCAGACGGCGACGTGGTCGAAGGCCCGGGGGTCGAACTCCGCGCCGAGCTCGCGGTCGAGCACAGCCAGCACGTTGCGGTTGAACTCGGCGGTGACCCCGCGCGCGTCGTCGTAGGCGGCGACCAGGCGCCGGGGGTCCTTGACCAGGTCCACGCCCAGCAGGAGGCTGTCGCCCTCGGTGCAGCCGCTGTGCAGGTCGCTCAGGAAGGAGACCCGTTCGGCGGGCGGCTGGTTGCCCAGCGTCGAGCCGAGCACGGCCACCAGCCGCCGCCCCCCGCCGGGCAGCAGGTGCAGGTGGCGCTCGAAGTCGGCGACGACCGCGTGCACCTCCAGCCCGGGGTAGGCGTCGCCGATGGCCGCGGCCGCCTCGCTCAGGAAGCCGCCGCTGACGTCGACGGGCACGAACCGGCGCAGCGTCCCCGCGCCGCCGAGGGCGTCCAGCAGCAGCCGGGTCTTCTCCCCCGACCCCGCGCCCAGCTCCACGAGCGTGTCGGCCCCGGCGGCGGCCGCGATCTCCGGGGCGCGCTCGCGCAGGATCCGCCGCTCGGCGCGCGTCGGGTAGTACTCCTCCAGGCGGGTGATCTCTTCGAACAGCTCGCTCCCGCGCTCGTCGTAGAACCACTTGGGCGGCAGCGACTTGGGGCGGGACGCCAGTCCCTCCACCACGTCGCTGCGCAGCGCCTTGGCCAGGTCGTCGTCGGTCAGGTGGCGGTCGATGCGCAGCATGGGCACTCCGTCCTCAGGTGGCCGCGGAGAGCGGGCCGATGTGCAGGCCGTCCCGGTCGGCGGTGACCAGGCAGCCGTCGGGTACCGCCTGCCAGGCGGGGTCGTCGTCGAGCGGTTCGGACGCCAGCCACACACCGTGCGGCCCGCTGCGGGCGTAGAGCGTGTCGCCGTCGGCGGTGGCGGCCAGGCGGGAGCCGTCGGAGGCGAGCAGGTTGTAGCGGCCGGGCGAGCAGGCGCGGGCTTCGGCGGCGACCCGGGCCAGGGCCTCGCCCAGGCCGGCGCCCGAGCGCCACAGCCGCAGCGCGGCGGCGAACAGCGGCGCGGAGTCGACCGGCGTGCGGGCGTCGAGGGCGCCCGGCGGCGCGGGCGTCCCCAGGCGCGCGGCCAGTGTCTCGTCGTCCTTGGCCGCGCCGTTGTGCGAGAACAGCCAGGCGTCCGCGCGGAACGGCTGGGCGCAGGACTCGTCGGTGCCGAAGCCGGGGGTGGCGTCGCGCACCGCCGCGACCGCGCAGGTCGCGGTGATCGCGCGGGCGGCGTCGGCGAAGGAGGAGTCGGCCCAGATCGGCATGGCGCGGCGGTAGCGCAGCGGTTCGGACCGCCGCCCGTCGTACCAGCCCGCGCCGAAGCCGTCGGCGTTGACGGTGCCGTGGCGCTGCTCGCGCGGCGCGTAGGACTGGGTGTGCAGCGAGTAGGGGGCGGCGTAGAGCAGGTCGTGCAGGGTGCGGGGCGCACCGAGGTAGGCCACGTGGCGGCACATCAGCGCACCGCCTCCCGCACCGCGCCCGCCGCGGCCCGGCTCACCGCCGGCCCCCGGCCCCGTCGGCGCCTTCGGCGTCGCGTGCGCAGCGGAACCCGCTGAAGATCTGCCGGCGTATGGGGTGGTCCCAGTTGCGGAAGGTGGCCCGCACCGCTGTGGAGTGGGTGGCCCAGGAGCCGCCGCGCAGCACCTTGTAGTCGCCGCCGAAGAACACCTCGGAGTACTCCCGGTAGGGGAACGCCGCGAACCCCGGGTAGCCGTGGAAGTCCGAGGAGGTCCACTCCCAGACGTCGCCGAGCATCTGCAGCGCGCCGCTGGGGGCTGCGCCAGCCGGGTAGGTCCCGGCGGCCGCGGGCCGCAGCAGGCGCTGGCCCAGGTTGGCGTGCGCTTCGCCGGGCTCGGCGGAGCCCCAGGGGAAGCGCAGGCTCTGCTTGGTCGCGGGGTCGTAGCGGGCCGCCTTCTCCCACTCGGCCTCGGTGGGCAGCCGCTTTCCGGCCCAGCGGGCGTAGGCCTCGGCCTCGTGGAAGGACACGTGCTGGACGGGTTCGTCCATGGGCAGCGGCTCGACCCGGCCCAGGCGCCGCCGCAGCACGCCGCCGGCGCCGTCGTCGGCCCAGAAGGCGGGACCGCGCTTGCCCGATGCGGTGCGCCAGTCCCAGCCGCGCGGGCTCCACCAGCGGGGGTCGTCGTAACCGCCGTCGGCGACGAACTCCAGGTACCGGGCGTTGGTGACGGCCCGGGTGTCGATCCAGAACGCGGGCACCTCGACGGTGTGGGCGGGGCGCTCGTTGTCGTAGGCCCACGGGTCGGCGGTGGTGCCCATGGTGAAGGGGCCCGCCTCGACCAGCACCTCGTCGGGGCCGGCGAACGCGCCCGGCGGCGGCGGTGCGGGCGGGTCGGCCAGCACCGGGTCGCCGCGGCGCAGCTGGTGGGTGGCGAGCATCGTCTCGTCGTGCTGGTGCTCGTGCTGGATGACCATGTGGTAGACGAACCCGCCGTCGAGCAGCGGGGTCCCGGCGTCGAAGGCGGCCCTGTCCAGGGAGTCCAGCACCCGGTCGCGGACGCGGGCGTTGTAGTCCTCGGCCTCGCGCGGCGAGAGCAGCGGCAGGCCGACGCGTTCGGCGCGCGGGTTCTCGAAGGCGTCGTAGAGGACGTCGATGTCGGGGCGCAGCGCCTCGCCGCCCGCGGCGGTGCGCAGCAGCCACTGCTCCTCGTAGTTGCCGACGTGGGCGAGGTCCCACACCAGCGGGGACATCAGGGGCGAGTGCTGGGCGAGGAGCTCGGTCTCGTCGAGGGACTCCAGGGTCAGGCCGACGCTGCGCGCCCGGCCGGTGTCGAGTTCGGCGGCGATGCGCGCGCGCAGGTTCTCGGCGGCGGCGCGCTCGCCCGTGGCGTGTTCGGTCATGGCGTGTCTCTCTCCTCGCTCGCGCGTGCGGACGCGCCCGGGTGCGCGGGGCGCGGTGCGGGATGCGGCGCAGGGCCGGATGGGGCGGCGGGCTAGGCCGCCACGTCCAGGCGTTGCAGGTCGGCGGGGCAGCGCCCGCGCTCGACGAAGTGCTCGCGGTAGTCGTCGACGACGCCGGCCAGCTCGGCGGAGTCCATGCGGCCCAGCGCCCCGGCGGCGGCGCCGAAGCAGGTGCGCGCGCATTCGGCCAGGGCGGGGTCGGTCAGTGCGGCGCGTGCGGCGCGGGCCCACAGCGGGCGGTCCGGGTCGGCGCCGCGGCAGAGCCGGTCGACGGCTTCGGCGGCGGTCTGCGCCGCGGCCGGGTCGTCCAGCAGGGCCGCCGCGACCGCGATGGGTACCGGCCACCAGCGCTCGGGCAGCGCGTCGATCATCCGCAGCTCCAGCCATCCCCGCGGCCGCACCGGCGGGAACAGGGTGCTGAGGTGGTAGACGAGGTCGTCGCGGGTGGGCGGGCGCGGCCTGCCTTCGGCGATCCACTCGCCGAAGGCGATCCCGGGGTCGACCACCCAGGGCAGCGCGTCGTCGCGAATGGTCATCAGCCGGGCGCGCAGCGCGTAGCCGGTCCAGGCGGTGACGGGGTCGCCGCAGGCGACCGGCCGGGTGCGGGTGGGATCGATGGCGTCCCAGATGGCCCAGCGCGTGGAGCGCCAACCGGTGCTGCGCCCCCGGTGGATGGGCGAGTTGGCGAAGGCGGCGACGAAGAGCGGGCCCAGCCGGTTGGCCAGGCGCCAGCGGTTGGCGGCGTCGGCGGTGTCGGCGCCGATGTCCAGGCATACCTGGAGCGAGGCGGTGCTGCACATCATCAGCGGTCCGGTGGAGCAACCGGCGGAGTGGAAGTAGTCCGCCATCGCGGCGTAGCGCGGGAGCGTGAGCTGGCGGACCGGTGGGCGCCGCGGGTCGAGGCCGTTCCCGTCGAGGACCAGGCCGGCGGCGTGCAGGCGGTCGCGGATGAGGTCGAGGTCTCGCGCCAGGGCGGCGTGGGCGGCCCCGGGGCCGGAAAGGGGCGGCGAGCTGAGCTCGAGCTGCCCTCCGGGTTCGAAGGTGACGGTGCTGTTTCCGGGAAGCGGTCCGATCTCGGCGACGAGGGCCGAGAGGCGGCCGAGTGGGACGGGCTCGCGGGGGCGCAGCGGGTCGCGCACCAGCCATTCCGTCTCGGCGCCCACGCGGCCGGGAGGTCCGGTCTTGAAGCAGATGCCGTTGATGTAGTCCTGCACGTCGTTCTCGGTGAGGTAAGCCACGACTCATCCTCCGTGTAGCGGACGTAGCACTATCTCTGCCCCGGGTGCACCCGTTTGCAACATCGCCGGCCCGAGGCGCGGCCGAAGTCCGCGCAAACCGCAGTCGACGCCGGCGCGAACGGCCGGTGAGCCGGGGCGGGCGGGTGCGGGCCGCAGGTCAGCCCAGGGGGGCCTGGTAGCTCTCGGAGGCCAGCGCCAGTCCCGAGCGCCACAGGAACGCCTGCTTGGGCGAGTCGTGGCCGCCGGCCTCGACGACCATGCGCACCGCGCCCAGCGCGCTCAGCCGGGGGCGGGCCTGCTCCAGCAGCGCCGAGCCCGAGCCCCACCAGTCGGCGGGGTCGGCGACCCAGAAGTCGTCGATGTAGGCGAGGTGCCCGCCGGGAGCGTAGACGTCGGGGGCCGGGCCCAGCACCGCCAGCAGGCACCCGCTGACCGCGGGCCCGCGCCCGGCCACCAGGGCGAGCCCGCTGCTGTGGTCGGCGACGATCCTGCTCACACGGGCGCGGTGGCGTTCGCGCGCGTCGGGTGCGGGGTCCCAGAAGCCGGGGGCGTGGTCGCGGTAGTCGGTGCGCCGCCGGTGCGCGAGCTCGACGATCGCCTCGATGTGCGAGGGGCCGGCCGCCGCCACCTCCGGCCGCTGGTCGGGTCTCATCCGCCGTCCTCCCGTCCACCGCCGCCCGTGACCGGTGCGCCGCGCCGTCGGCCCCGCTCCCGAGCGGCCCGGGACACTGCACGTCGGTTTCAGCCTTCCCCCGGGAAGCGGGTTGTACGACACTCGCTGGACATTCCACCGGATTTCGCTGCATACGCCGCCGTGGCCGCCGTCTTCCGGCCGCCGCCGCCCGCCGCACCCCGGCGCGCGGCGGCGCGGAGTGGTACGACGGTGCATGAGGCCCGAGCGGGTCCGGCACGGTCCGGCCCGGCCGCTGAAGGGGGAACCCATGACCGAAGCCGACGTCCGCCCCGCCTACCCGCCGGAGCTGCGCACGCTGCTGGACGGCCGCTGGCGCCGCGTCCGCGAGCTCGCGCGCGAGCACCTGCGCGGGGAGCGGTTCCGCCCCGTCGCGGGCCTGGGTGCGGAGGAGCACCGCGAGCGCGTGTTCGAGCAGCTCAAGGAGATCGCCGCCACCGACATGTCCGCCTACGGGTTCGCCACCGAGTACGGCGGCGAGGACGACGTGGGCGCCTCGGTGGTCGCCTTCGAGTCGCTGGTGTGCGACCTGTCGCTGATGGTCAAGGTGGGCGTGCAGTGGGGCCTGTTCGGCGGCGCGATCCAGGCGCTGGGCACCGACCGCCACCACGCCGCCTACCTGCCGCGGGTGATCTCGCTGGAGCTGCCCGGGTGCTTCGCGATGACCGAGACCGGCCACGGCTCCGACGTGCAGCGGCTGCGCACCCGGGCGGCGTACGACCCGGCGACCGAGGAGTTCGTCGTCACCACCCCCGACGACGCCGCCCGCAAGGACTACATCGGCAACGCCGCCCGCGACGGGCGCATGGCGGTCGTCTTCGCCCAGCTGGCCACCCCGGGCGGCGAGCACGGCGTGCACGCGCTGCTGGTGCCGATCCGCGACGCCGACGGCAGCCCGATGCCGGGCGTGCGCATCGCCGACTGCGGACCCAAGGCCGGCCTCAACGGGGTGGACAACGGCCGGCTGTGGTTCGACTCGGTGCGGGTGCCCCGCGAGGCGCTGCTCAACCGCTACGGCGACGTCGCGCCCGACGGCACCTACTCCAGCCCCATCGACAGCGACAACCGCCGGTTCTTCACCATGCTCGGCACCCTGGTGCGCGGCCGCATCAGCGTCGCCGGCGGCGCGGGCGGCGCCACCAAGGCGGCGCTGGCCATCGCCGTCAAGTACGCCGGAGTCCGCCGCCAGTTCGACCGGCCCGGCACCGGCGAGGAGGTCGTGCTGCTGGACTACCGCGCCCACCAGCGCCGGCTGCTGCCGGCCCTGGCCCGGACCTACGCGCTGCACTTCGCCCAGGAGGAGCTGGTCACGGCGCTGCACGAGCGCCACAGCGGCGAAGGCGAGCGCACCCGCGACGAGCGCGGCCAGCGCGAGCTGGAGGCGCGCGCCGCCGGGATCAAGGCGCTGGCCACCTGGCACGCCACCCGCACGATCCAGACCTGCCGGGAGGCCTGCGGCGGCGCCGGCTACCTGCAGGAGAACCGGCTTCCCCAGCTCAAGGCCGACACCGACGTCTTCACCACCTTCGAGGGCGACAACACCGTCCTGCTGCAGCTGGTGGCCAAGGGCCTGCTGACCGACTACCGCCAGGAGTTCGGAGACCTGGACCCACTGGGCATGGCGCGCTTCGCCGCCGGGCAGTTCCTCGGCGCGGTGATCGAGCGCACCGCCGCGCGCTCGCTGATCGAACGGCTGGTCAGCGCAGCGCCGGGCCGCGGCGACACCTCCGACCTCTACGACCGCGGCTGGCAGCTCGGCCTGTTCGAGGACCGGGAGAAGCACGTCCTCGACGGGCTCGCGCGGCGGCTGCGCCGGGCGGGCTCCTCAGGCGCCGACGCCTTCGAGGTGTTCAACGAGGCCCAGGACCACGTGCTGGCGGCTGCGCGGGCGCACATGGAGCGCGTCGTGCTGGAGGCGTTCGTCGCCGCGATCGACCGCTGCGGCGACGCCGAGGCGCGGGACCTCCTCGACCGGGTGTGCGATCTGTTCGTGCTGTCGGCGGTGGAGGAGGACCGCGCCTGGTTCCTGGAGCACGAGCGGTTGACCGCGACCCGCGCCAAGTCGGTGACCCAGGAGGTGAACCGGTTGTGCGCGCGGCTGCGCCCGCACGCCGAGGCGCTGGTCGACGCGTTCGGCATGCCCGACGAGTGGCTGGCGGCGCCCATCGCGCTGGGTGCCGAGGAGCGCCGCCGGCAGGGGCGGGGCGCGGCCCCGGGCCGCTGAACCGCGGCGCCCGCGCCGCTCCCGCGGAGCCGGCCGCGCAGCCGGGACGCCGGTGCGCCGCGTTCGGAAGGCGGCACAGCGCCAGTAGGTTGGCGGCAATGAACACGCCATCGAGCAGCGACGACCGGCCCAGCGGGCCGGAACCCACTGACCGCGAGGCCGAGCCGGCTTCCGAGGCCGGCGAGGACGCCCGGGAGCACGGCGGGGCCGCCGCGGCGGCTCCGCCCGAGGAGGGCGACCGGTTCGACCCCTTCATCGCCGACGACACCGACGAGGCCGAGGACGAGGAGCTCGCCGGGCCCGACGACTATGCAGCGACCGCGCGGCCGGCTCCCGGGGGCGGCCTTCTGGGAGCCGAGACGTTCTCCCTCGCGGCGGTGCTCGCCGTCGGGGGCGCGCTGGTGGGGCCCCGGCTGGTGCAGATGCTGTCCAGCGTGACCGCCCAGGACCAGGTCTCGGCCGTCTCCGGAACCATCCTCGGAGACGCCGTGGTGGCGCTGATCGGCGTGGCGCTCGGCCTCGTCGGCGCGGGGCTGGCCAACGAGGGCAGCCGCCCGTGGGTGCGCTGGGCCGCGGGCGCGGCCGTGCTCATCGGGCTGCTGTTCGCCGTCGGCTCGGTGGTGGCCTATCTGCTGGTCCCGGCACCGGCGCCCGTGGGCCCCCCGATGTAGCCGGATGCCCCCGGCCGCCGGCCCCTCCCTCCGGCGCAGAACGCCGCACACGCCGCGGTCCTGTCCGCACAGCGACGGGGCCGCGGCCGCCTGGGGACGACCGGTTCCGGGGACGTGTGCCCCCGTGGCCACACACCGCGGGGCGGTGTGTGGCCACCTCACCACCGGCGTCGGCACCGCCGTAGCGCTCCCGCGCGCTACCGGGCACCGGGAAGGGACTTCCCGCCATCCGGGGCAGACGGATTCCGGCAGCCGGGGTGTTCCGGCCGCCGACCGTATGCGGCGCCCGGCGGCCCGCTGGGCAAAGCGCACGCTTGGGGCCTACGAGAGCCGTCGGGCAGCCCTCACTCGGCGGGCTTGACCACCGGGCGGTGCACCACCTCGTCGATGACCGTGAGGGTCTGGGTGGCGGTGACGCCCGGCAGGGCCTGCAGCCGGGTGAGGATCAGGTCGCGCAGCTGGTTGGTGTCGGCCACCCGCACCAGCAGCACGATGTCGGCCGAGCCCACGACGTACCAGCAGTACTCGATCTCGGGGTAGGAGGAGAGCACCTCGCGGTTGGCCCGCCAGTCGGGCTGGCTGCCCGAGATGAGCACCAGGGCGGTGACGCCCAGCCCCATCCGGGCGTGGTCGGCCACCACGGAGTAGCCCCGGATGACGCCGTCGTCGGTGAGCCGCTTGATGCGGTTGTAGGCGGTCGCGCGGGACACGTTGGCCATGGCCGCGATCTCGGTGATGCCGGTCCGCGCGTCGTCGGCGAGCGCCCCGATGATGATCTCATCGGTGGCGTCGGGCAGCCGCGCGTCGCGCCGCCGGCTCCGATCGGCCTCCTCGCCCGCCGGTGCGGGCCGGAGGGGCTTTCGGCGTTCGGATTCCGCGGTCTGCCGCGCGCGCCCGTGGTCCTGCTGCTGGCCGTCGGCCATTCCCTGACTCCTGGGGGTTCGCCTTGAGCGACGGCCGGGCGGGCGACCATCGGCATTTGGTCATTCCGGTCAATTATCGAGAGCGCGGGCGGCCTTTGGCCACCCGCGCCGCGGAATCGGCACCCCATGGGCAGAGGCGGCCGATCTAACATGTTGCCAGGACGCGCGGCGTACGCGTGCGGTGACCGCAAGGAGGCGCCATGCCCATCTCCCCCGACGTCCGCGAACGTGCGCGGGGCTTCCTGCCGGCCCGAGTCGAGATCCGCTACATCTTCCCCGCCTCGTGGAACGAGTCCAGCTTCTTCGTGTTCGCCGTGACCGACGCGGCCGTCACCGTGCTCGTGAACCGGCTGCTGAGCCGCACCCGCCCCAAGAGCATCTGGGGCGTCTTCCCGCGTAACGTGCGCATCGGCCCGGTCGAGACCCACCTGATCCCCACCTTCCACTTCGGCGGCCACACCTTCGAGGTCGACGACGAGTACGTCTCGGTGATCAACGCCTGCGACGCCGAGCTCCAGGGCGCGGCGTCGCTGCCGCCCGACCCGCTCCCGGACCTCTGAGGGCCCCGGCCCGCACCGCGGAGGCCCGCCGGCACCCGCGCACCGTGTATCGGCAGCGACCTCCCATGACCACGTGAATTAGACGATTGCGGATCAGATTGCCAATCTCGTCCTCTGCTGTATGCACTTTTCGCCCATCTCTAGCGCAGGTGTCGATATCCGGCGCACAATCGAGATCGTCACCGCCGGGCGGCCCGACCGCCTACCGCACGCAGCAGAGGGAGGCTCCGCAATGCCGACCGGTGAGCAGCCGGAACCACAGGAGGAACCGGACCCCCCGCTGTCCGCCGAGCTGTCGCGCCGCCTGTACCGCACGATGCTCACCGCGCGGCTGCTGGACGCCGAGGCCGTGGCGCTGCAGCGCCAGGGCGTGTTCCCCGCCTACGTCTCCCTGCGCGGCCAGGAGGCCGCCCAGGTCGGCAGCGCCGCCGCCATGGACCGCGAGCGCGACTTCGCGTTCCCCACCTACCGCGAGATGGCCGTCGCGCTGACGCTGGGCGTGGATATGGTCGGCTACATGGCCAGCCACCGGGCCCTGTGGCACGGCGGGCTCTACGACCCCATCGCGTCGCGGTTCGCACCGGTCAACGCCGTGGTCGGCGGGCCGGTGCCGCACGCGGTGGGCTGGGCCCTTGGCGAGAAGCTCGCCGGGCGCACCGGCTGCGCCGTGTCCTATTTCGGCGACGGCGCCAGCTCCGAGGGCGACGTGCACGAGGCGATGAACCTGGCCGGTGTGCTCAGCGCGCCGGTGGTGTTCGTCTGCCAGAACAACGGCTGGGCGCTGTCGGTGCCCAACGAGGGCCAGGTGGCGGGCGGGTCGGTGGCCGCGCGCGCCGCCGGATACGGGATGCCCGGCACCGCCGTCGACGGCGATGACGCCGCGGCCGTCTACACCGCCGTCGGCGAGGCGCTGGCGCGCGCCCGCTCGGGGGGCGGGCCGAGCCTGGTCGAGGCGCTGACCTACCGCGCCGCGCCGCACTCCACCTCCGACGACACCTCGCGCTACCGCGACCCCGCCGAGGAGCGCGCCTGGGCCGAGCGGGACCCGCTGCCGCGGGCGCGCGCCGCGCTGGAGGCGGCCGGGCACGCCGACGCCGCGTTCTTCGAGCGCGCCGAGGCCGAGTGCCGCGCCGAGGCCGAGCGAATCCGCGACGGTGTCAGCGCCGCGCCCGAGCCGCCCGGTTCGGACCTGTTCACCCATGTCTTCCGCGAACCCACCGAGGAACTCGCCCGCCAGCGGCGGGTCTGGCAGGAGGAGGTCGGATGAGCCCGACTGCGACCGGCACGGCCGGCGGCGCCGCAGAGGCGCCCGCACCGCCGGCCACCATGCGCGAGGCGCTGAACCGCGCGCTGGACGAGGCCCTGGCCGAGGACCCGGCAACCCTGGTCTTCGGCGAGGACGTGGGCCGGCTGGGCGGCGTCTTCCGGGTCACCGACGGCCTGCAGCGGCGCCACGGCGAGCACCGCGTCTTCGACACTCCGCTGTCGGAGGCGGCCATCGCCGGGATGGCGGTGGGCCTGGCGATGAACGGCTGGCGCCCGGTTCCCGAGCTGCAGTTCGACGGGTTCGCGTATCCGGCCCTGGACCAGATCGTCAACCAGATCGCCCGGATGAACTACCGCTCGCGCGGCGCGGCCCCGATGCCCGTCACGGTGCGGGTGCCCAGCTTCGGCGGCATCCAGGCGCCCGAGCACCACGGCGAGAGTCTGGAGGCCGTCTTCGCCCACGTGCCGGGACTGAAGGTCGCCGCCCCCTCCGACGCCGCCGACGCCTACCGCCTGCTGCTGCAGTCGGTGCGCTCCGACGACCCGGTGGTCTTCATGGAGCCCAAGGCGCGCTACTGGGACCGCGTCGACTCCCCCGACGGCGCCGCGCCGGCCGGCGACCTGCCCGTGGGAGCGAGCCGCGTGGTGCGCCGCGGCCGCCACGCCACCCTGGTGGCCTGGGGCGCGATGGTCCACCGCTGCCTTCAGGCGGCCGAGTTCGCGGCCGAGGACGGCGTGCAGCTGGAGGTGCTGGACCTGCGCTGGCTCAAGCCGCTCGACTCCGCCGGCCTGGCCGAGTCGGTGCGGCGCACCCGGCGCGCCGTCGTCGTGCACGAGGCGCCGCTGACCGCCGGGCTCGGCGGCGAGGTCAGCGCGCTGATAACGGAGGGGGCGTTCTCGCGGCTCGCCGCTCCGGTGCAGCGGGTGGCGGGGTTCGACGTGCCCTACCCCGCGGGCCCGCTGGAGCCGCAGTACCTGCCCACCGTCGACCGCATCCTGTCCGCTGTGCAGCGGACGCTCGGCGCCTAGGAGGCCCACCGCAGATGACGCAGCCGAACGAGACGACGTTCCACCTGCCCGACCTGGGCGAGGGCCTGGTCGAGGCGACGGTGCTGGAGTGGCTGGTGCGCCCGGGCGAGCGGGTCGAGCGCAACGGGCCGCTGGTGGAGGTCGAGACCGACAAGTCCGCGGCCGAGATCCCGTCGCCGCACACCGGCGTGGTCGCCCGGTTGCACGCCGAGGAGGGGGACGCGGTCGCGGTGGGCGCGCCCCTGGTCACCTTCGAGGTCGCGGCGCAGGAAGCGGCGGGGATCGTGGGCACCGTCCCCGGTGGGGAGGCGCCGCGCCGCCGCGTCCGGCTCCGCCTGCCCGAAGAGGACCGGGATGGGCAGGACGAGCAGGACGAGGCCGACGACCGGGGCGAGCGCGACCGGTGAGCCCGCTGCTGCCGACCGAGAGAAGGGCCCCCGGCGCCGGGCGTGCGCGACGCGCCGGGGCGCCGCCCCGGATGCGAGGGGACCGCCGATGACCCGCTACACGCTCCCGGCCCCGGTGCCGCTGAGCCACACCGCGCCCGACCCCGCGGCCGCGGGGGTGCCGGTGCTGCTCGTCCACGGGTTCGGCTCGGACTACGAGCTGAACTGGGAGCGCACCGGCTGGACCCGGGCGCTCGCGGACCTGCCGGTCTTCGGCTGCGACCTGCGGGGACACGGCGCCAGCGGCAAGCCGCACGACTCCCGGGAGTACACGCCCGCGGCCTTCGTCGGCGACCTCGCCGCGGTGCTCGACGCGCTGGCGATCGAGCGCGCCGACGTGGTGGGCTACTCGCTGGGCGCGCGTCTGGCCTGGGAGCTGGCACTGGCCCACCCGCACCGTGTGCGCCGCGCGGTGCTGGCCGGGTTCGGTCCCCGCGACGCGTTCGCCGGCACCGACCTGGAAAATCTGGAGGGCGACGACTCGCCGTTCGGGCGGGTCTTCCGCTCCGCCGCCGCGCTCCCCGGAGGCGACCCCGCGGCGCTGGCGGCGTGCGCGCGGGGGCAGGCGGCCCACCCCTTCCGCGCCGAGCCCGCACCGGAGGGGACGCCGATGCTGCTGATGGCCGGCGAGCGCGACGAGCTGGCCGACGGCGTGGAGGACCTCGCCCGCGGGGTGGGCGGCGCGGTGCTGCGGGCCCCGGGGCGCGACCACCGCACGGCCGTCGCCGCCCGGTCGCTGAAGCGGGCCGCGGCCGAGTTCCTCACCGCGGAGGCGGACGCGCTGTCCCAGAGCTGACGCGGCGCCGCGCACACCGACGCGCCGTCACCCTCCGCTACCGAACGGCGCCTTCGGACGTGGGCGAGAATTGCCGTTGCGCACCGGCCGCCGGGCCTGGCGAGACGGGTGGGGACCAACGGCGGAACTGCGAATCGGTAACGTCCGTTTCGCTCCGCTCTCGCCTTCATAACAACCGTTCTCTGGTGATTGGTCGCTTTTCACGGAACGTATATCGTCCGGCAGCAGTACCCGGCGAGCCCACCCACAAGCGTGGGCCGCTTCAGGGCTGAAGGGGAGTGAAGAGTGAACATGCGAGCCGCCAAGCTCGCCGCCGCCACCGCGGCCGGCGTGCTGACCCTGGCCTTGACGGCCTGTGACAACCCGAACAGCGGGGGCTCCGAGGGCGACGGCGGAGGAGGAGGCGGCGACGAGATCCGCGTCGGCCTCGCCTACGACGTCGGCGGCCGGGGCGACAAGTCGTTCAACGACTCCGCCTACCGCGGGCTCCAGCGCGTCGAGGAGGAGCTGGGTATCAGCTCCGAGAACGTCCAGGACTTCGAGCCCAGCGAGGGCGAGTCGGACGTGGACAAGGAAGAGCGCCTCAAGAACATGGCCGACCAGGGCTTCGACGTGGTCATCGGGGTGGGCTTCGCCTACACCCAGCCGATGATCAACGTGGCCAGCGAGGAGGCCTACTCCGACGTCCACTTCGCCATCGTGGACTCCGAGATCACCGACCAGGAGAACGTCACCAGCCTCGTCTTCACCGAGGAGGAGGCGTCGTACCTGGCCGGCGCGGCGGCCGCGCTGAAGTCCGAGGAGGACCACATCGGCTTCGTCGGCGGCGTCGAGACCCCGCTGATCCACAAGTTCGAGGCCGGCTACGTGGCCGGGGCGAAGAAGATCAACCCCGACATCGAGATCGAGACGGCCTACCTCACCCAGCCGCCGGACATGAGCGGCTTCTCCGACCCCGCGACGGGGCGCAGCACCGCGCAGGGCCAGCTCGACAAGGGCGCCGATGTGATCTACCACGCCGCGGGCGCCTCGGGCAACGGTGTCCTGGAGGCCGTGGCCGACGCGGAGAAGCTGTTCATCGGCGTCGACAGCGACCAGTACAAGAGCGCGCCCGAGGACCAGAAGCAGTACGTGCTCACCTCGGCGATGAAGCGCGTGGACACCGCGGTCTTCGACTTCGTGAAGTCGGTGCAGGACGGCGAGGTGCAGACGGGCATCCAGCGCTTCGACCTGGCCAGCGGCGGTGTGGGCTACTCGAAGTCCAACGAGGAGGCGATCTCCGACATCGAGGACCGCCTGGACGAGCTGAAGCAGCAGATCATCGACGGCGAGATCGAGGTTCCGACCAAGCCCTAGCCGTCGGGCCACGCGGCCGGACCCGCGCCAGCGGGCCCGGCCGCGACATGATCGCCCCGGCACCGGGGCCGGGGAACGCGCCCCGGCCCCGGTGCCGCGGTCAGTCAGTACTCCCCCAGCTCCGCCGCCGGCGGCCGGCGCCGTTCCGGCGCCCGCTTCTGGCGGCCCAAGTCATCGCAAGAGGAGTCGGATGAGCAGCGAGCCGTCCGGCGGCGGGGAGGGGCCTCCCGCCGTCGAGCTGCGTGGGATAACCAAGAGGTTCCCGGGCGTCGTGGCCAACCACGACATCGACATCGCCGTCGAGGCCGGCACCGTCCACGCCATCGTGGGCGAGAACGGCGCCGGCAAGTCCACCCTGATGAAGACCCTCTACGGCATGCACCGGCCGGACGAGGGGACCATCTCCGTCAAGGGCCGGACCGTCCGACTCACCTCCCCCTCCGACGCCATCAAGCACGGGATCGGCATGGTGCACCAGCACTTCATGCTCGCCGACAACCTCACCGTGCTGGAGAACGTCGTGCTGGGCGCCGAGCGCCGCAACGGCATCGGCCGAACCGCGCGGGCGCGCATCGCCTCGCTGTCGGAGCAGTACGGGCTGGGCATCGAGCCCGACCGGCTGATGGAGGAGCTGGGGGTGGGCCGGCGCCAGCGGGTGGAGATCCTCAAGGTGCTCTACCGCGGCGCCGACATCGTCATCCTCGACGAGCCCACCGCGGTGCTGGTGCCCCAGGAGGTCGACGAGCTGTTCGACAACCTGCGCGAGCTCAAGCGCGAGGGCCTCACGGTCATCTTCATCTCCCACAAGCTCGACGAGGTGCTCTCGGTCGCCGACACCATCACCGTCATCCGCCGCGGCACCACGGTGGCCACGGTCGACCCGGAGGGCACCAGCGCGCGCGAGCTGGCCACGCTGATGGTCGGCGGCGAGCTGCCGGTGCCCGAGCTGCGCGAGTCCACGGTGACCGAGCAGCCGATGCTGGAGGTCGGCGGGCTGCGGGTGTCCGAGCCCGGCGGCCGGCACGTCGTCGACGACGTCTCGCTGACCATCCACCGGGGCGAGATCGTGGGCATCGCCGGGGTCGAGGGCAACGGCCAGTCGGAGCTGATCGAGGCCGTCATGGGCATGCGCCAGGTCGACGAGGGCACCGTGCGGCTGGACGGCGGCGACATCACCGGCTGGGGGACGCTGCGGATCCGCGAGGCCGGGGTCGGCTACATCCCCGAGGACCGCCACCGCCACGGCGTGCTGCTGGAGTCGCCGCTGTGGGAGAACCGCATCCTGGGCCACCAGGGCGAGCCGCCCAACGCCAGCGGCATCTGGATCGACAAGGCCGGCGCGCGCGCCGACACCGAGCGCATCGTGTCCGACTACGACGTGCGCACGCCCGGCATCGACGTGATCGCCGAGGCCCTCAGCGGCGGCAACCAGCAGAAGCTCATCGTGGGCCGGGAGATGAGCGGCCGCCCCAAGGTGCTGGTGGCCGCACACCCCACCCGCGGCGTGGACGTGGGCGCCCAGGCGGCGATCTGGGAGCACCTGCGCCGGGCGCGCGGCGAAGGGCTCGCCGTGCTGCTGGTCTCGGCCGACCTGGACGAGCTGATCGGGATGTCGGACACGCTGCACGTCATCCTGCGCGGCCGGCTGGTCGCCCAGGCCGACCCCATGACGGTGACTCCCGAGGAGCTCGGCGCCGCCATGACCGGCGCCGGCCTGCAGAACGGCGCCGCCGGCGGCGGCGAAGGCGAGGGCGGCCAATGAGAATCCCCATCCCCACACCGGCGGCGGCCGTGGCGGCCGCCGTGGTCGGCGCCGCCGTCACCGCGGGCGCCGACATGGGGCTGCTCGCGCCCGCGGCGGCGGCGCTGGGCACCGCGGCGGCGTTCGGCGTGGTGCTGGTCTCCACCGCCCCCACCACCGACGACGCCGACACGCGCGTCCACCGGCTGCTGGTGACCCCCATCGCGCTGGTGCTGTCGGTGGTCGCCGCGCTGCTGGTGGGCGGGATCGTCGACTGGTGGCTGATCGAGCCGGTGGCCTACGTCCTGGGCGCGGCGGTCGGCGCGGCGGCGGCGTTCTGGCTCTACCGCCGGCTGGCCACCACCCTGGCGCTCTCCTTCGGCGCGGTCGTGGCGGCCGGTGTGCTCGCCCTGGCGGTGACCTCGCTGGTGCTGTGGCTCAGCGGCGTCGCGCCCTTCCACGCCTTCGGCCGGATGCTGGAGTTCGGGCTCCAGCCCGACAGCCTGGTCATCATGGTCAACTCCGGCACCACCTTCTACCTTTCGGCGGTGGCGGTGGCGATCGGCTTCAAGATGAAGCTGTTCAACATCGGCGTGGACGGCCAGTACCGGCTGGCGGCGCTGATGGCCGCGGCCGTGGGCGGGGCATGGGTGCTGCCGCCGGTCGTCCACCAGGTGGTCGTGATCTCCGTCGCGGTCGCCGTCGGCGGCGTCTGGGCGGGCATCGCGGGCTATCTGAAGGTGGCGCGCGGGGTCTCCGAGGTGATCTCCACGATCATGCTGAACTCGGTGGCCACCGGTATCACCGCCTACCTGCTCAACACCGACCGGCTCGCGGTCCAGATCAGCACGAACAACATCGGCACCCCCGAGATCGCCGAGTCGGGGTGGGTGCCGGGCATCCCCGCCGGGTTCATGGGCGCCGACCGCGAGATCTTCGGCCTGGTGGTGCTGGCGATCGCGGTGGGCGTGGGCTACTGGACGATGCTCAACCGCACCAGGTTCGGCTTCGACCTGCGCGCCACGGGCCAGTCGCCCACGGCGGCGCGGGCCAGCGGCATCGACATCAAGCGGATGGTGCTGCTGTCGATGGTCATCTCCGGGATGGTCGCGGGCCTGGTGGGCATGCCGCAGCTGCTCGGGCAGTCCCACTACTACGCGCTGGACTTTCCCACCGGCCTCGGGTTCACCGGCATCGCGATCGCGCTGCTGGGGCGCAACCACCCGGTCGGCATCGGTTTCGCCGCCCTGTTCTGGGCGTTTCTGGACCAGTCCAGCCAGATCCTGGACTTCGAAGGCATTCCCAAGGAGATCGCCGTGGTCACCCAGGCCACCATCGTGCTGACCGTGGTCGTGGTGTACGAGGTCGTACACCGCTGGGGTCTGCGCTACCAGCAGCAGCAGGTGGGCCGCGAACTGGCCCGCGGCGACCGTGAGGGGGCGGCGGCGTCATGAGCCAGGACCTGTCGGTCTCCGAGGCACCGGCCGCTCCGGCTCCCGCGCGGTCGGGTGCCCGTGCCCGGTGGCGGTTCGTCAGCATCGCCGTCGCGGCGTTCGTCGCGCTGGCGGGGGTGCGGGCCATCACCGGCCAACCGATGCTGACCAGCGCGGGCACCATCCAGGCGACGCTGGCGTTCGCCGTGCCGATCGGGCTGGCCGGGCTCGGCGGCGTGTGGGCCGAACGCGCCGGAATCATCAACATCGGCCTCGAAGGCATGATGGTACTGGGCACCTGGTTCGGCGCCTACTTCGCCTGGAGCTTCGACAACCCCTGGGTCGGGCTCGTCGCCGGCGTGCTGGGCGGCATGGCGGGCGGCCTCATCCACGCGGTGGCGACGGTGACCTTCGGCGTCGACCACATCGTCTCCGGCGTGGCGATCAACATCCTGGCGGTGGGCGCGATGCGCTACCTGTCGCTGCTGTTCTTCGTCGGCGCGCCGGGCGGCGGCGCCGCCCAGTCGCCGCAGCTTCCGGAGTTCCCGCAGGTGGGTCTGCCGTTTGTGGCCGACCTGCTGGCGCCGGCGCGCGACTCGGGGATCTTCCTGGTCTCCGACACCGCCTCGCTGGTCACCGGGCTGACGACCGGCATGTCGGTGGTGACGCTGCTGGCTATCCTGCTGGTGCCGCTGACGTTCGCGGTGCTGTGGCACACGCCGTTCGGGCTGCGGCTGCGCTCGTGCGGGGAGAACCCCGACGCGGCGGAGTCGCTGGGGGTGCCGGTCTACGCCTACAAGTTCACCGCGGTGGTGCTCTCCGGCGGGTTCGCCGGGATGGGCGGGGTCTTCCTGGCGATGGTGGCCTCCTCGGTCTACCAGGAGGGCCAGACCGGCGGGCGCGGCTACATCGGTCTGGCCGCGATGATCTTCGGCAACTGGCGGCCCGGCGGGCTGGCGATGGGCGCCGGACTGTTCGGGTTCACCGACGCGCTGCAGGTGCGCGGCGGCGGGGGCGCGGTGCACGCGCTGCTGCTGCTGATCGCGGGGGCGCTGCTTGTGGCGGCCGCGGTGGTACTGGCCGCGGCGCTGCGGCGCATGCGCTCGACGCCGTCCTTCGCCGGCATGGCGGCGCTGTGCGGCGTGTTCGCCGTCGGCACCGCGCTCGCCGCGGCCGGCGGTACCGCGGCTGCCACCGGCGGGCCCGCGTGGTGGTGGGCCGTCGCCGCACTGGGCGCGGCCGCGGGTGCGGTCGCAGCGGTGCGGGCGGTGCGCTCGTGGCCGGACGCGGGCGGGCGCCTTCCGGTGCCGGCCCTGGTCGCGGCTCCCGCGGGGGTGGTCGTGCTGGTGGTGTACTTCGCGACCGACTCGCTGCCGGGGCAGCTGGTGACCTACAGCCCGCACATCGCGACCCTGCTGGTGCTGGCGCTGGCCTCGCAGCGGCTGCGCCCGCCGGCGAGCGTGGGGCGCCAATGGCGCAAGGGAAGGGCGTGAGCCCGGTGGACGCGTCTCCGCCGCACGAGGGCACCGGCATCGACTGGTCCGGGCTGCGGGCCGAGGCCGCCCGGGCCCGCGACCGCGCGTACGCGCCCTACTCGGGGTTCCCCGTGGGCGCGGCCGCGCTGGTCGACGACGGCCGCACGGTGGCGGGCTGCAACGTGGAGAACGCCTCCTACGGGCTGGGGCTGTGCGCCGAGTGCGGCCTGGTCTCAGCGCTGTACGCCACGGGCGGCGGCAGGCTGCGCGCGTTCGCGTGCGTGGACCGCGCCGGGGACCCGCTGATGCCCTGCGGCCGGTGCCGCCAACTGCTCTACGAGCACGGCGGGGCCTCGCTCCTGGTCGACACCCCGGAGGGCGTCCTGCCGCTCGGCGACCTGCTGCCCCAGGCGTTCGGGCCCCAGGATCTGGGGCGCTGATGCGCGCCGGACAACCGGAGGCGGAGCGCTGACTCCGGGGCGCAGATATCGAGGCGCTGATACCGGGACTCCGGGACCGCAGCGCCGATTGCGGGGCGGTGGCGGGGCGGCCCCGTTACTGTGGGGGACCCCCCGATTCCATCATCGCCCGGGCGGGCCCGGCGCCGCCACCGGCGGCTTTGGGCTGTGGAAAAGCGTGGCGGAGCCACGCACCGGACCAGCTACTACAGGCCACGGGAGGCCCTGATGGAGGCCATCGACGTCATCACCGCCAAGCGCGACGGCGGCGAGCTCACCGGCGAGCAGATCAGGTGGGTCGTCGACGCCTACACCCGCGGGGCGGTGGCCGAGGAGCAGATGGCCGCGCTGAACATGGCCGTCGTGTGGCGCGGCATGACCCGCGCCGAAACCAGCGCGTGGACGCAGGCGATGCTGGACTCCGGCGAGCGGCTGGACTTCGGCGGCCTGGACCGGCCCACCACCGACAAGCACTCCACCGGGGGCGTCGGCGACAAGATCACCCTGCCGCTGACGCCGACCGTGGCCGCGTGCGGCGCGGCGGTGCCGCAGCTGTCGGGCCGCGGGCTCGGCCACACCGGCGGCACCCTGGACAAGCTGGAGTCCGTTCCGGGCTGGCGGGCCGACCTCTCGCCCGAGGCGATGCGCGTCCAGCTCGCCGAGGTCGGGTGCGCCGTGTGCGCCGCCGGACCCGGGCTGGCGCCGGCCGACCGCAAGCTCTACGCGCTGCGCGACGTCACCGGCACCGTGGAGTCGGTCCCGCTCATCGCCGCCTCGATCATGTCCAAGAAGCTCGCCGAAGGCACGGCCTCGCTGGTGCTCGACGTCAAGGTCGGCTCGGGCGCGTTCATGAAGGACGCCGCGTCGGCGCGGGAGCTGGCCGAGACGATGGTGGCGATCGGCACCGACCACGGTGTGCGCACCAGCGCACTGCTCACCGGGATGGACACCCCGCTGGGCCGCCGCGTGGGCAACGCGCTGGAGGTGGCCGAGGCCGTCGAGGTGCTCTCCGGCGGCGGGCCGTCCGACGTCGTCGAGCTGACGGTGGAGCTGGCCCGGGAGATGCTGCGGGCCGCCGGTCTGGACGGCGCGCGCGATCCCGCCGAGGCGCTGCGCGACGGTTCGGCCATGGACGCCTGGCGGCGGATGATCGCCGCCCAGGGCGGCGACCCCGACGCGCCGCTGCCGGCGGCCGCCGAGCGGCGCGACATCCTCGCTCCCGCGACCGGCACCCTGACCCGCTTGGACGCCTACGCGGTGGGCGTGGCGGCCCGGCGGCTGGGCGCGGGCCGGGCCCGCAAGGAGGACCCGGTATCGGCGGGCGCCGGGGTGGAGCTGCACGCCAAACCGGGCGAGGAGATCCGGGCCGGCCGCCCGCTGTTCACCCTGCACACCGACGACCCCGCCCGCTTCGACGGCGCGGCCGAGGCGCTCTCCGACTCTTTCGCGGTCGACGGCCCGGCCCGGAACCTGCCACTGGTCCTCGACCGGATCGGGTGAGGCGGCAAGGCCGCTCGAAAGGGGGGCCGCGCTTGCCGCCCCCGACACCGCCGCGACGGCGCGTCCGGGAATCCGCCGACGGCCGTCAGGCGGATCGGCCGGGCCGGGAGGAGTGGTCCCCCGAACCGCGGCGGGGGCCGCCACGACGGCCTCTTCCTTTTCCGACGTCCGGCCGCCGGATCGGAGGGAGCTCCTACTTCGGCTCCTCGGGGAAAAGGGCCCGGACCGCGTGGGAGAGCTCCGCGAGGTGGGATGCCGCCTCGGCGCGGGCCGCCGCGGCGTCGCCGTCGACCGGGAGGACGACCTCCAGGTAGGCCTTCAGCTTGGGCTCGGTGCCCGACGGGCGCAGCGTGAGGCGGCCGCGCGCGGGGCCGCCGAGGCGGTAGCGCAGGGCGTCGGTGGCGGGCAGGCCGTGCAGGCCCGGGGCGAAGTCCTCCACGGCCTCCACCTCCAGCGGCCCGAACGCGCGCGGCGGCCGGGTGCGCAGGGCGCGCATGGTCTCGGGGATCAGCGCGAGGTCGGTGACCCGCACCGACACCTGGTCCGTCGAGTGCAGGCCGTACCGGCGCGCCTGGTCGTCGAGGAGGTCGAGCAGGGTGCGCCCCTCGCGCTTGGCGCCGGCCGCGAGAGCGGCCATGACCAGCGCCGCGCCGATTCCGTCCTTGTCGGCCACCGGGCGGCCGCGGTCTCCGGCCAGGCAGTAGCCCAGCGCCTCCTCGTAGGCGAAGACGCACCGCTCCCCCGGCCCGGCGGCCCGCACCAGCCACTTGAAGCCGGTCAGGGTCTCGGCGCAGCGCACCCCGTGCGCCGCGGCGATCTTGGGCAGCAGTCCGGCCGAGACGACGGTGGTCGCCACCATCCGGTCCTCGCCCGAGGTGCGGCTCAGCACGTACTCGGCCAGCAGCCCGCCGACCTGGTCCCCGGTCAGCAGGCCGTGACCGGGCACGGCCACCGCCAGCCGGTCGGCGTCGGGGTCGTTGGCCAGGACGATGTCGGAGCCCGCCGCGCTTCCACCGATCAGCGCGAGGTCCATGGCTCCGGGCTCTTCGGGGTTGGGGAACCGCACCGTCGGGAAGTCGGGGTCGGGCTGCTGCTGCTCGGGCACGGGCCGGGGCGCAGGGAAGCCCGCCCAGGAGAACGCGGTCGCCAGCGTCTGGCCGCCCACACCGTGCATGGGGGTGTAGGTGGAGGTCACGTCCCGGTCGTCGCCCAGCGGCAGCGTGCACAGCGCGGACACGTAGCGCTCCACCGCCTCCTCACCGAGGACCCGCCAGTCCTCCGACAGCGGCAGCCGGTCGACCGGACCCGCCGCATCGATGGCCGCCGAGATCTCGGCGTCGGCCGGAGGGACGATCTGGCTCCCGGCATCGGCGCCCGCGCCGCCGGTATAGACCTTGTAGCCGTTGTCCTCGGGCGGGTTGTGGCTGGCGGTGACCATGATCCCGGCGTCGGCTCCCAGGTCGCGGACGTTGAAGGCCAGCACCGGCGTGGGGAGCGCGCGGGGCAGCAGCAGGGCGGTGCAGCCGGCGCCGGCCAGCACGGCGGCGGAGTCGCGGGCGAAGTCCGCCGAGCGGTGGCGGGCGTCGTAGCCGACGACCACGGTGGCTCCCGGGCCCGCCCACTGCGCCACGCCCGCGGCGGCGCGCATGACCGTCACCCGGTTCATCCGGTTGGGGCCGGCGCCGAGCCTGCCGCGCAGGCCGGCCGTGCCGAACTCCAGGCGGGAGCCGAACCTGTCGGCCAGGCCGTCCTCGTCGCCGGCTTCGAGCAGCCCGGCCAGCTCCGCGCGGGTCGCGGGGTCGGGGTCCTGCTCCAGCCAGGCCCGTGCCGCCGAGCGGTGGGGACCGTCGGAGTCGCCCATGGCCGGCGCCTCCCTCCGTGTCGTGCGTTTGGTGGTCGGGACAGAAGCGGCGCCGCCTCTCCGCCGGAGCCGCGGGCCGCGGCTCCGCGGCACGGCATGGCGTCCGGGACCCGTGCGGGCCCCGCACGGGCGGCGCCTCCCGACTCTAGCCCGCCGGCCCTACTGCCCCTGTGCGGGCTCCAGCCGCTCCACCAGCGAGGCGAGCAGAGCGCCGACGTCGGTCGCGGCGTCGCGCCCGGTGGCCAGCACCTCCTCGTGGTCCAGCGGCTGGCCGGACAGCCCGGCCGCGACGTTGGTGACCAGCGACAGGCCGAGCACGTCGGCCCCGGCCTCGCGGGCAGCGATCGCCTCCAGCGCGGTGGACATGCCGACCAGGTCGGCGCCCATCGCCCGCAGCATGCGGATCTCGGCGGGTGTCTCGAAGTGCGGGCCGGGCATGGCGGCGTAGACGCCTTCGGCGAGCGCGGGGTCGATCTCCTTGGCGAGGCCGCGCAGCTTCGCCGAGTAGGTCTCGGTGAGGTCGACGAAGGTCGCGCCCTGCAGCGGCGAGCGCCCGGTGAGGTTGATGTGGTCGGCGATGAGGACCGGCGACCCGACCCCGAACGCGGGGTTGAGCGACCCGGCCGCGTTGGTGAGGACGACGGTCGACGCGCCGGCGGCGACCGCCGTGCGCACACCGTGGGCGACCGCCTGGGCTCCGTGGCCCTCGTAGAGGTGGGTACGGCCGAGGAACACCAGCAGGTCGCGGTCGCCGCTGCGGAGGCTGCGGACGCTGCCGCTGTGGCCCTCGACCGCGGGCGGCACGAAGCCGGACAGCTCACTGGTGGGCACCTCGGCGCCGCCGGAACCGAACGCGTCGGCGGCGGGCGCCCACCCCGATCCCATGACCAGGGCGACGTCGTAGAAGTCGACGCCGGTAAGGGACCGCAGCTGTTCGGCTGCCTTCTCTGCTGCTGCGTACGGATCGGTCGTCACGGGGACTTACCTCCAGGGTGGTGGCTCTCGCGGTCGGGCCCGCGCAGTGATCTTGGCGCGCTGCGCCCCGCGCTGGCAACGGCGAACCGCCATGGGGCGGCGAACCGTTCGGCTCGCCTACACCGAACCGGCGCCGGGGGCCGACTCACGCGAGGGCCATGCGCAACACGGCGCGCGGGGCCGACACCCCGTCGAGCAGGCGGTCTCCGGTCGGCGCGAACCCCCCTGCGCGGTAGGCGCGCACGGCCGCCCGGTTGGACTCGCTGACGACCACGAACACCTCGGCCGCGTCGGGATGCACGCTGCGCACGAGCGCCTCGACGGCGGCGCAGGCGCGGCGGCCGATCCCCTGGCCCTGGCGTTCCGGTGCGAGGTAGAAGGCGCGCAGCATGACGGCGCGCGCCGTGTCGGCGGCGATGCCGGTGAGCTCGGCGCGGGCGCCGCCGCGGTCGATGATGCCGAAACCGGCCGGCTCGCCACCGGCCAGCACGGCGAACGGGGTGCGGTCGGGGTCGGCGTCGGCCCGCGGCAGGGTCTCGACCGCCTCGGTGACCAGGGCGCGCTGGCCGGGCGCCACCCGGATGCGCAGCACGGCCGCGCGCAGGCGCTCCACCTCGGGGCCGGAGCGGTCCAGCCGCACCAGCGCGACGGAGGTCCGCGCCCCCGCACGGCCCGCGGCATCCGCGGTCCTCTCGACCACCTCGATCACCTCCTGCGCGGCCCCGCACACGTCGCGCGGCCGAGTGCGGCGCTCTCCGGATACGACCGGCGCGGACTGCGGCGGGCGGCGACGGCGCCTTCCACTATGCCAGAGGCCCCCTCGGCGGAGAGGGAACGCGGGGGCGGGCGCGCGGCAATCGGTTGTGGCGTGCCCGGCCGGTTGCCCGCCCGGCGGGGGCGGCGAGGGCGGCGGAGGGCCAGGCCCGCGATCACCGGCTCGGATAGTCGCCGGTCAGGCCCGCGACGAGGCAGCAAGGACGGCGGACGGTTAAGACCGCGCCCACCGGTTCGCGTAGTGGCCAGTTGCGCACCCGACGAGGGCAGCGAAGGCCGCGGATGGCCCGGCCCGCGATCATCGGTCCGGATGGTCGCCGGTCAGGCAGGAGACGAGGCAGCGAGGCCGGTTGCGCGCCGGTCGTGGCGGTGGCATCTGGAGTGAGGCCGCCCTTCGCTCCCGCCCGGGCGCGCACGGCGGGGGGCAAAACGGGCATTCGGGACCCAAGATCCCCACGAGTGGCGACAAACCAGCCTTCCACCTCACACCAGCCCCTCAGCCTGCCGCACTCCCCCTCCAATGGGGCAATTCATCCCCCTATGCCCGAATTTAACTCTAGAGACGTCCTCCGCACCGGCACTGCTCGGTGACGAGATCCGCCACATACACTCCTCAGCAGCCCCGAAACGCCGGTTCGCGCGGTCTCGTCACCGCGCAGGGCCGACCCAGAGCATTTGATTCCGACGAACCAGACGATTCGCACCACATTCTTTCGCGTAGCGGAAGAACGCCAGTACAGTGATGCCGTCCTGCGGATCGCGCCGGACTCGTGCCCCAGCGGCGATACGCCCCGCCCCCGCCTCACACCACCCGAACCGACGAACGCGGGCCCGGCCACTCACTGCCTTCGCTGCCGACGTCGGGTGCGCAACCGGAGGGCTACCCGCGCCGATGGGCGCGGGCCCAACCACCCGCCGCCCTCGCCGCCCACGTCGGGCGCGCAACCGGCGGGAACCCCTACCGATGAACACGGGCCCGACCGCCCGCCGCCTTCGCCGCCCACGTCGGGCGCGCAACCGGCAAGCACCCCTACCGATGGTCACAGGTTCAACCAACCACCGCTCTTACTGCCCCCGCCGGGCCCGCCACCGGCGAGCTACCCTCGCCGATGATCGCGAGCCCATCCACCCACCGCTTTCTCTGCCCCGTCGGGCGCGCGTGGTGGGGACACAAAGGGCATTTGGGACCCAAGATCCCCACGAGTGGCGACAAACCAGCCTTCCACCTCACAACAGCCCCTCAGCCTGCCGCACCCCCTTCTCCGGTGGGGGGATTCATGCGTCTATGTCCGAATTGCACCCCACAGAAACCCTTCGCACCGGACCGCGGGGCGACGAGACCCGCCAAATACACCCCTCAGCAGTCCCAAAACGCTGGTTCGCGCGGTCTCGTCACCGCGCAAAGCCAACCCAGAGCATTTGATTCCGACAAACCAGACGATTCGCACCACATCCTTTCGTATAGCGGAAGAACGCCAGTACAGTGATGCCGTCCTGCGGATCGCGCCGGACTCGTGCCCCAGCGGCGATACGCCCCGCCCCCGCCTCACACCACCCGAACCGACGAACGCGGGCCCGGCCACTCGCTGCCTTCGCTGCCGATGTCGGGTGCGCAACCGGCGGGAACCCCTACCGATGAACACGGGCCCAACCACCCGCCGCCCTCGCCGCCCACGTCGGGCGCGCAACCGGAGGGCTACCCGCGCCGATGGGCGCGGGCCCAACCACGCGCCGCCTTCGCTGCCCACGTCGGGCGCGCCACCGGCGAGTACCTGAACCGATGAGCGCATGCTCAGCCGCCAGTGGCCGTTGCTGCCTCGTCGCATGCCGACCGGCAAGCACCCCTACCGACGAACGCGGGCCCAACCACCCACCGCCCTCGCCGCCCACGTCGCATGCCCCACCGGCGAGCACCCCGACCGATGAACGCGGGCCCGACCACCCACCGTCCTCGCCGCCCACGTCGCATGCCCCACCGGCGAGCACCCCGACCGATGAACGCGGGCTCAACCACCCACCGTCCTTGCCGCCCACGTCGCGGGCTCAACCGGCGAACGCCCCTACCGACGAACGCGCGCCCAACCACCCACCGCCCTCGCCGCCCACGTCGGACGCGCAACCGGCAAGCACCCCTACCGATGGGCGCGGGCTCAGCCGCCCGCTGTCCTCGCTGCCTCGTCGCATGCCCCACCGGCGAGCACCGGACCGATGAACGCGGGCCGACCGTCCGCCGTCCTCGCTGCCTCGTCGCATGCCCCACCGGCAAGCACCCCTACCGATGAACACGGGCCCAACCACCCACCGCCTACGCCGCCCACGTCGCATGCCCAACCGGCGAGCACCCGAACCGGTGGGCGCCCGGCCCGGTGTTCTCGGGCACTGGCACCCACCGCACGCGCAGCCGACAGGCGGCCGGACCGATCCGGGCGGGCGTGTCTACATCCCGACCGGGTGCCAGACGGTCTTGGTCTCAAGGAACGGAGTCATCCGCGATATCCCCGGGTCGGCGAGCCAGTCCTCGCGGCCGCCGGGGCGGATGACGCGCTTGAGCGTCTGGGCGGCGCTGCGTTCGAGGTCGGCGGCGGACTCGGGGGCGGCTCCGGTGAGGTCGAGGCCGTTCACGTCGGCGTGGGAGGCCAGGTGCGGCGCCAGATCGCCGGTCCTTCCGGTGAGGATGTTGACGACTCCGCCGGGCAGGTCGGAGGTGGCCAGCGCCTCGGCGAGGGTGACAGCGGGCAGCGGAGCGCGCTCGCTGGCGACGACCACGGCGGTGTTGCCGGTGGCGATTACCGGCGCCACCACCGATACCAGGCCCAGCAGCGGCCCCGCGGGCGGTGCGAGGACCGCCACCACTCCGGCGGGTTCGGGCTGGGAGAGGTTGAAGTAGGGCCCGGAGACGGGATTGGCGGCGCCGAGGACCTGGGAGACCTTGTCGGACCAGCCGGCGTAGTACACCCACCGGTCGACGGCGGCCGAGACGAGTTCGTCGGCCCGGGCGGGCCCGATGCCGTCGGCCTCGTCGATCTCCGCGGCGAACTGGGCGCGGCGGCCCTCCATCATCTCGGCGACCCGGTAGAGGATCTGGCCGCGGTTGTAGGCGGTGCGCCCGGACCAGCCGGGGAACGCGGAGCGCGCGGCGACCACGGCGTCGCGGGCGTCCTTGCGGGACGCGAGGGCGGCGTTGGCGAGGTGGGCGCCGCCTGATGCGGTCACGGGATAGCACCTGCCTGACTCGGAACGGGGGAAGGCCCCGCCCACGTAGAGCTTGTAGGTCTTGCGCACCGCGACCCGCCCCGCGGCCGGGGCGTCGGGCGGAACAGCGCCACCCGCACCGGTGCCGGCACCGGCCCGAGCCGGGCCGTCCGGCCCACCTATGTGCTCGGGCTCACCCGTGCGCTCGGAGTCACCGGAACCGAACGCCTTCACGGACTCGCCCCGCTCCACGGACTCGCCCCGCTCCACAGGCTCGCCCCGCTCCGCGAGGTCGGCAGGCTCAGCAGGCTCGGCGAGTTCGGCGCGCTCGGCGTGCACCTCGGGTCGCCCGGACCGCGGCGCCGCCGCGGAGGGCGCGCTGACGCGCGGCCCCTCAGCGGCGTCCACTGCGCGGCCGTCCGCACCGGGCGCGGCGCGCGGGGGCTCGGGGTGCTCAGGCGGCGTGGACAAGGTATGCCTCCAGTCCGTGGCGGCCGCCCTCGCGGCCGTAGCCGGATTCCTTGTATCCGCCGAAAGGGCTGGCCGGGTCGAACTTGTTGAACGTGTTGGACCAGATGACGCCCGCGCGCAGCCGCTCGGCGGTCCACAGCATGCGCGAGCCCTTCTCGGTCCACACCCCCGCCGAGAGTCCGTAGGGGGTGTTGTTGGCCTTGGCCACGGCCTCCTCGGGGGTGCGGAAGGTCAGCACCGACAGCACCGGCCCGAAGATCTCCTCGCGGGCGATGCGGTGGGCCTGGGTGACGCCGGTGAACACGGTGGGCGCGAACCAGTAGCCCTTCTCGGGCAGCGGGCACCGGGGCGACCAGCTCTCGGCGCCTTCCTCGGCGCCGGCGCGGGCGAGCTCGCGGATGCGTTCGAGCTGCTCGGCGGAGTTGATCGCGCCGATGTCGGTGTTCTTGTCCAGGGGGTCGCCCAGCCGCAGCCGCTCGATGCGGGCGCGCAGGCGCGACAGCAGCTCCTCGGCCGCCGACTCCTGCACCAGCAGCCGCGAGCCGGCGCAGCACACGTGCCCCTGGTTGAAGAAGATGCCGGAGACGATGCCCTCGACCGCCTGGTCCAGGGCCGCGTCGTCGTAGACGATGTTGGCGCCCTTGCCGCCGAGCTCCAGGGTGAGGCGCTTGCCGGTGCCGGCGACGGCGCCCGCGATCTCGCGGCCGACCGCGGTGGAGCCGGTGAAGGCCACCTTGTCGGCGCCGGGGTGGTTCACCAGGGCCCTGCCGGTCCCGCCGGCGCCCGTGACGATGTTGACGACGCCGGGCGGAAGCTCGGCCTCCTGGCAGATCTCGGCGAAGGCGAGCGCGGTCAGCGGCGTGGTCTCGGCGGGCTTGAGCACGACGGTGTTGCCCGTGGCCAGCGCGGGCGCGATCTTCCAGGCGAGCATCAGCAGCGGGAAGTTCCACGGGATGACCTGGGCGGCCACGCCGACCGGGCGCGGCGCGGGCCCCATGCCCGCGTAGCCGAGCTTGTCGGCCCACCCGGCGTGGTAGAAGAAGTGCGCGGCGACCAGCGGGAGGTCGACGTCGCGGGTCTCCTTGATCGGCTTGCCGTTGTCGAGGGTCTCCAGGACGGCCAGCTCGCGGGACCGCTCCTGGAGGATCCGCGCGATGCGGAACAGGTACTTGCCGCGCTCGGCGGCGGGCATGGCGCCCCAGGCGCCCTCGAAGGCGCGGCGGGCGGCGGCGACGGCGCGGTCGACGTCGGCCTCGCCGGCGACGGCGACGTCCGCCAGGTGCTCCTCGTCGGCGGGGTTGAGCGTGGCCATGCTCTGCCCGGACTCGGCGGGCGCGAACGCGCCGTCGACGAACAGCTCGTAGCCCGAGCGCAGCCGCACCGCGGCCCGGGATTCGGGCGCCGGCGCGTACTCGAAGATCCGGTCGGCCTTGTCTTCCACTGCTCGGCCTCTCAGTCCAGGGTGTAGTAGTCGGGGCCGGAATAGGTGCCCGTGGACAGCCGGGTGCGCTGCATCAGCAGGTCGTTGAGCAGACTGGAGGCGCCGAGCCGGAAGTGGTCGGCGTCGAGCCAGCCGTCGCCGGCGACCTCGTTCACCAGGACCAGGTACTTCAGCGCGTCCTTGGTCGTGCGGATGCCGCCGGCGGGCTTGACGCCGACGCGGCGCCCGGTGGCGGCGAAGTGGTCGCGTACCGCCTCCAGCATGATCAGGGTGACGGGCAGCGTGGCGGAGGGCGCGACCTTGCCGGTGGAGGTCTTGATGAAGTCGGCGCCGGCGTGGATGGCCAGCCAGGACGCGCGGCGGACGTTGTCGTAGGTGGCGAGCTCGCCGGTCTCGAGGATCACCTTCAGGTGGGCGCCCCCGCAGGCCTCCTTGATCGCGGTGATCTCGTCGTGGACGGCGCGGTAGTCGCCGGCGAGGAACGCGCCGCGGTCGATCACCATGTCGATCTCGGCGGCGCCGTCGGCGACGGCGCGGCGGGTGTCGGCGAGCTTGGCCTCCAGCGGCGCGCGCCCCGACGGGAAGGCGGTGGCCACCGACGCGACCTTGACCCCGGAGCCGGCCAGCGCCTCGGCGGCCGTGGCGACGAGGTCGGAGTAGACGCACACCGCGGCCGCCGGCGGCACGGTGGGGTCGGCGGGGTCGGGGCGCATCGCCTTGGCCGAGAGCGCGCGGACCTTGCCGGCGGTGTCGGCGCCCTCCAGCGTGGTCAAGTCGATCATGCCGATGGCGAGGTCGATCGCCCGCGCCTTGGCGGCGGTCTTGATGGAGCGCGTGGAGAGGTCGGCGGCGCGCGCACGGGCGCCGACCTCGTCGACTCCGGGCAGCCCGTGCAGCAGCGCCCGCAGCGACGTGTTCGACGCCGCCTGGTCGGGTGGAAGGACGGTCTCGGGCACGGGCACCTCACGCGGGTCGCGGGTCGGGGACGCCCGGTCGGCTGCTTGTGGCACCGGCGGGCAACGCCCCCATAGTGCCACGTCACCATCGCGCGGGGGCGACGGGCAAGCCCGCTTGTGGACGGCGGCGCCGGGACGCCGCCTTCGGCGGTGGGGCATGATGGAGTGCGGCACCCGTCCTGCGGTGGAGGAGTCCCCGCAGGGTTCATCGTCAGGCGAGCGGCCGCGCGGCGCGGCGGCACGGAGGGAGGCGGCGGGAGTGGCCGAGTTCCGCATCAGCTCCGACACCGGCGACCTGGACCTGCGGCGGCTCGCAGCCGATCTCGTGGAGTCGCAGGGCTGGGCCCGCGACCAGGTGAGCATCTGGCAGAACCGCGGCGGCGGCGACGTGGTGGTGACCGTCGACCCGGCGCTGCTGGAGAGGCGGGCCCCCGATCCGCTCGCGGCCTCCGTGCACACCCGCAGCGACGTGCATCGGGCGTGCGAGACGCTGCGGCGCAGCGACCCCTCGCTGCGCGGCGTCGACTTCGCCGAGCTGCGCGAGGAGGCGGCCCGGTTCTTCGCGGCCGGCTGGACGCTGGGCGACCTCCTGCACGCCCTGGGCCACCGCTACGACGGCGCGCAGTGGCCGCAGGGCGAGGGCTACGAGGGCGTCGAGTGGCTGCAGCACCGGCTGCGCAACTGGAAGTCGGAGACGGGTGACATCCGCCCGTCGGTCTCCCAGGAGGGCGCCCAGATGCGCATCGTCGGCCGGATCGGGCTGCCCGACGACCTGGGGGCGCCCGCCGAAGGCCCCGGCGCGCCCCGGCGCGCGGCCTCGCCCGAGACGGCGCGCGCGGCCGCCGACGACGCCCGCCGCCTGATGCGCGCCCAGTCGCGCACGACCAGCGACTCCCTGGAGCACCGCGACCGCACCGCCGCCCACATCACCCGCCGCAGGCACTGACGCGCGCGGCGGCGGTCCGCCTCCGCACTGCGTGGGGCGCACACCGGCGCGCCGGGCCGCCGACACCCCCACCGGCCCCGACCGCCCTCGCCCCGAACCCGCCCGACCCCCGCGACCGTGCGACCGCACGCCCGTGCGACGCGTGGCGCGGGGTAGCGCGGGCGCCCGTGCGGCCCGCTGATACTTTCGCTGTCCATGGGGTCAGGTACTCGCCCGAGCGGCCGGCGCAAGCGCACCTTCATCGAGGAGGCCCGGCGCGCGCAGATCGTCTCCGCGGCCATCGACACCGTCGCCGAGGAGGGCTACGCCAACGCCTCGCTGGCCCGCATCGCACAGCACGCCGGTATCAGCAAGGGTGTCATCTCCTACCACTTCTCCGGCAAGGACGAGCTGATGGAGCAGGTCGTCGAGCAGGTTTACTCGACGATCGCGGACTTCGTGCTGCCGCGCGTGGCCGAGGCGCCCGACGAGCGCGCCGCCGTGCGGACCCACATCCTGGCCGTGGCCGACTACATGCGCGGAAACCGCGAGCAGCTGATGGCCCTGTCCGGCATCTTCGACGGCATGCCGGCCCCCGCGGGCTCCCCGGGCTACCGCATGAAGGTGAGCGAGCCGGTCTACCGGGCGATCGAGGAGCGCCTGCGCGCGGGGCAGGACCGGGGCGTGCTCCGCGACTTCGACGTGCGCGTCGTGGCGGTGTCCCTCCAGGCCTCGATCGACGGCATGTTCGCGTACTGGGTGGCCCATCCGGACCACGACCTGCACGCCCACGCCGCCGAACTCGCCGATCTCATCGACCGCTCCGTGCGGCCCGACTCCCCCGCCTGAGGCCCGCCGGTCCGCAGCGGGCTGCACCCGTCCGCGGGCGCGCCGGCGCTGCGCCGCCGCGGCACGCCGCCCCTGACCCGACTCGGGGTCGACTCAGGGGGCGCTCGGGGACAACCCCCATTTCCTTTCTGTCCGTCTAACCAGAAAACTGGCCGAGTGGACAAAAAACAGTCCGACCGAACAGAATTTCAACCAGCGAACGAACCTCCGCCGCAGCACGGACTGCCTCCGGATCAAACACCCATGGCATCGGACCGGCCCCTCGTCGCCCCGCCGCACGGCGGCGCCGCCTCCCCTACCCGACCGCGGCTGCACTACCTCGACCACCTGCGCGCCGCGCTGACGGTGCTGGTGGTGCTGCACCACGCCGCCCTGGCCTACAGCAACATCCCGGCCTGGTACTACATCGACCCCGGCGACGACTCCAGCAGCGTGCTGCTCGACGCCTTCCTCGCGCTCAACCAGACCTTCTTCATGGGGTTCTTCTTCCTGATCTCCGGGTTCTTCACGCCCGGCTCCCACGACCGCAAGGGCGCCCGCGGCTTCCTGCACGGCAGGCTGGTGCGGCTGGGCCTGCCGCTGCTGATCTACCTGGTGCTCCTGCGCCCCGTGGTCTACCTCGGGATCTACCTGAGCGAGACCGACCCGGCGCCCTACTGGCGCTTCTACCTGGCGACGTGGGAGCCCGGCCCCATGTGGTTCGTCGAGACACTGCTGGTCTTCGCCTTGGTATACGCGCTGGTCAGGCGGATCCGGCCGACGCGCCGGACCGCGGCCCCGACCGCGGAGGCGATCCGCCCGGCCGGGCCGGCTCCCATGCCCGGTCCGGCGGCCGTCGCCGGCTTCGTGGCCGTCCTGGTGGCGGCCACCTACCTGTGGCGCATCGTGGTGCCCGGCGACGCCGCCTGGCCGGTCGTCGGGCTGCCCACCCCCGGCTTCATGCCGCAGTACGTCCTGCTGTTCGCCGCGGGTGTGCTGGCCTTCCGCAAGGGCTGGCTCAACGCCGTCCCGCGCTGGGCGGGCCGGGGCGGAGCGGGCGCCGCCCTGCTCATGGCGCCGGTCTACCTGCTCCTGGTGAGCACGGTGTACGAGGAGGCACTCCTGCCCGGCAGCTGGCAGTCGCTGGCGGTGGCCGCCGCGGAGAACATCCTCGCCGTGGGCGCCGTGCTGGCGCTGCTGGCCCTGTTCCAGCGGCTGTTCAACCGGCGCTCGGCCGTCGGGACGTTCCTCTCCGACCAGGCCTATGCGGTCTACTTCCTGCACCCTGTCGTGCTGATCGGTCTGAACTACGCCCTGTCCTGGTGGGAAGCGCCATCGGTCGCCGAGTTCGCCGTCGTGGCCGCGCTCGGACTACCGCTGTGCTGGGGCGCGGCCTACCTGCTGCGCTCGCTCCCGCGCGCCGATCGCGTGTTCTAGCCGCTCTCGTCCGGATACGCCGCGGCGGACGGGAACGGGGCGGGCGCGCCGGTCGACGCGGCGACCGGCGCGCCCGCCCCCTCAGAAGAACTCCACCAGCCGCTCGATGGGGGCGACCTCGCGGAAGCGCTCGTGCTCCTCAGGCGGTTCGGCGTGCTCCAGGACCCAGGTGGCCGGGTGGGGCACCAGGACCGCGCCCATGCCCGCCTCCAGGGCGGGCAGCACGTCCGAGCGCACCGAGTTGCCGATCATCCAGGTGTGCTCGGGGTCGAGGCTGTGGGTGCGCCCGAACTCGCGGTAGGCGTCGGGGTCCTTCTCCGGCACGATCCCCAGGCCGGCGAACAGCGCGGCCACACCCGAGACGTCGATCTTGCGCTGCTGCTCCTCGGGGTGGCCCTTGGTCAGCAGGTAAAGGGTGTGCCGCTCCCGCAGCGCGTGCAGGGTCTCCAGCACGCCTTCCAGCAGGACGGTCTCGCCTTCGACGACGCGCCTGCACAGCCGGTGCAGGTAGGCGCGGTCGGCGTCGCCCACACCGGCGCGGGGCCGCAGCCGGGCCAGGCAGTCGCCCAGGCTGCGCTCGAAGACGCGGGCGCCGTAGCCGTAGGCGGCGCTGTTCTCGCGCTCGATCTCGGTCAGCGCCGCGCGCACCTCGGCGCGCGGCAGTTCCGGGCGGCCGACGTAGTCGATGAACTCCTCGATCGCCCGCTCGAAGAGGACGTTGCACTCCCAGAGCGTGTCGTCGGCGTCGAAGATCAGGTTCATCGGACGCGGCATGCGGCCTCCCTCCCCGCGTGGACGTCTTCGCCACAGGGGAGGCTACCGGCACCCGCGCCGACCCGCAGCGGGGAATCCGCGTACCCCGATTTCGGCTGATCATCCCCGCGCGTGAATGCGCGGCCCTTTGCCGGGGCATATCCCGACAGCGCACACGGGCAGCCGGGTCCACCACGGGGAGGCACCATGCAGGAACCGTCCCTCTCGCACCTGCTGCCGGTCGAGGCGATCGCCACCGGCACCGAGGCCGAGGACTGGCGGGCCGCGATCCGGGCGGCCGGCGAGCTCCTGGTCACCACAGGCGCAACCACCGCCGCCTACATCGACGAGATGCAGACGGCGGTGGACCAGTACGGGCCCTACATCGTGATCGCCCCCGGACTCGCCCTGGCCCACTCCCGGCCCTCCCCCGCCGTGCTGCGCACCGGGCTCTCCTGGGTCGGGCTGAAGACGCCGGTGGAGTTCGGGCACAGCACGAACGACCCGGTCCGTCTGGTGATCGGGCTCGCCGCGGTCGACCACGACGGCCACTCCTCGGCGCTGTCGCGGCTGGCGCGGCTGCTGGCCGACCCCGACCGGCTGGAGCGGCTGAGCGGCGCGACCGACGCCGAGCTGATCCACGGCACCATCAGCGAGTACGAATCGAGCGAAGAGACATGAAGATCCTGGCTGTCTGCGGCATGGGAATCGGCACGAGCATCCTGCTCAAGAGCAACGCGGAGAAGGCCGCGAAGGACCTGGGGCTGGACGCCGACGTCGAGGTGGCCGACATCGGCACGGCTCGCGGCGCCGCCAGTACCGCCGACGTGGTGCTGACCTCCGGTGAGCTCGCGGCCGAGCTGGGGGACATGGGCGTGCCCGTGGTCGTCGTGGACAACTTCGTCGACGGCGACGAGGTCCGCAACAAGCTCGGCACCGCGCTCGGGCTCTAGCCGCACCGGGCCGCGCCCTCGCCCCGCCCGCCACGGCACGCCGCCGCCCACCCCCGCGGCCACGCGGCGGGGCTCCGCGAGCCCCGGCCGCCGCACTCGCCGAATGATTCCCCGATCCCAGGAGCGCCCCAATGGAGTGGATCGTCGCCGTCGCGCAGTTCGTCGTCAACGAGGTCCTCAGCGTCCCGGCCTACATGGTCGGCCTGATCACCGCGGTCGGCCTGATCGCCCTGCGCAGGTCGGTCGGCCAGATCGTGGGCGGAGGGCTCAAAGCGGTCCTGGGCTTCCTGCTGATCGGCGCGGGGGCCGGGATCGTCGTCGCCGCGCTGGACCCGCTGGGCCAGATGATCCAGGGGGCCGCCGGCGCCCAGGGGGTGGTCCCGACCAACGAGGCGATCGTGGCCATCGCCCAGGACCGGTTCGGCGCCCAGGTCGCCTGGATCATGATCGCGGGGTTCGCGCTGAGCCTGGTGCTGGCGCGCTTCACCCCGCTGCGCTACGTGTTCCTGACCGGCCACCACATCCTGTTCATGGCCACGCTCCTGACCATGGTGCTGGCGACCACGGACCTGCCCACCTGGCTGGCCGTGCTGCTGGGCGCGGTCCTGCTGGCGGCGGTGATGGTGTCGCTGCCCGCTCTCGCCCAGCCCTGGACGCGCCGGGTCGGCGGCGACGGCAAGATCGCCATCGGGCACTTCGGCACGCTGGGCTATGTGGCCTCGGGCGCCACCGGCCAGCTGGTCGGGCGCACCAGCCGCAGCACCGAGGACCTGAAGCTGCCCGAAGGGCTGCGGTTCCTGCGGGACTCGATGGTGGCCACCGCGCTGTCGATGGTGCTCATCTACTTCGTGGTGGCGCTGGTGTACTGGGCGCGCCAGGGCACCGCCGCCGCGCTGGAGATGTTCCCGCCCGCCGAGGGCATCGACCCCACCATCGGGCACTTCCTCATGCAGGCGGTCATGCAGGGCCTGCAGTTCGGCATCGGCGTCGCGGTGATCCTCTACGGCGTGCGCACCATCCTGGGCGAGCTGGTGCCGGCCTTCCAGGGCATCGCCGACCGCGTGGTGCCGGGCGCGGTGCCGGCGCTGGACGCGCCCATCGTCTTCCCGTTCGCGCAGAACGCCGTGCTGGTCGGGTTCCTCTCCAGCTTCGTCGGCGGTCTGGTGACGCTGGCGGTGATGGCGTCGGTGATCAACCCGGCCTTCGGCCTGGCGCTGATCCTGCCCGGCCTCGTGCCGCACTTCTTCACCGGCGGCGCCGCGGGCGTCTACGGCAACGCGACCGGTGGACGGCGCGGCGCTGTGGCGGGCGCGTTCGTCAACGGTGTGCTGATCACGCTGCTGCCGGCGTTCCTGCTGGGCGTACTGGGCGACTTCGGCGACGCCAACACCACCTTCGGCGACGCCGACTTCGGCTGGTTCGGCATCGTGATCGGCTACGCCTTCCGCGCCGGCGACGCGGGCGGCGTGGTAGTGGCGCTGCTGGTCGCGGCGGTCCTGCTCGCGGGCGCGGTCTGGGTGCAGAAGCGCGCCGTCGACCGGGGCTGGGACCCCGGTGCCCGGCACGAGGCGGCGCTGGCCGAGCGCGCACAGGCCGAGGAGGCAGAGAAGGCCAAGGCCGCCGAGGCGGCCGACGCGTCCCGCGAGGACGGCGGGTCCGGAAGCGGGCCCGGGTCCTCGGGCGAGGGTTCGGCACCGCCGGACCAGCGGGGCTGACCGCCGCTGCGGGGCCGAAGGCGGGGCACCGCTGAGACGCCGACGAACGGCCCGGCCGGTCGGGCCGGCGGCGTCAGGCCCCGCCTACCGCGTCATTTCGCTGCGCGTGGAGCCAGCGCGCGCTGGAGGAGGATGAACGCGAACAGCAGCGCTCCGGCGACGATGCGGGTCCACCAGGAGCTGAGCGTGCCCTCGAAGACCAGGATCGTCTGGATGGTGCCCAGGGTCAGCACGCCGATCACGCTGCCCAGCACATAGCCGAACCCGCCGGTGAGCAGAGTCCCCCCGATCACCACCGCGGCGATCGCGTCCAGCTCCATGCCCAGGCCGTGCAGGCTGTTGCCGGAGGCGATGTAGAGGGTGTACAGCACCCCGCCCAGCGCCGCGCAGAACCCGCTGATCGTGTAGACCCCGACCTTCACCCGGCCCACCGCCAGGCCCATGAGCATCGCCGAGGACTCGCTCCCGCCCACCGCGTAGACGCTGCGGCCGAACCGGGAGCGGTGCAGCACGTAGGCCGCCGCCCCCGCGGCCGCCAGCGCGACGACCGCGCCGACGCTGAGGGAGGTCCCGCCCGGGAGCGGCACCCGCGTCTGGGCGAGCGTGGAGAAGAGCGGGTCGGTGATCGGGATCGACTCGGTGCTGATGAGGTAGCACAGGCCGCGCGCGAAGAACATGCCGCCGAGCGTGGCGATGAAGGGCTGCACCCCGTAGAAGTGGATGATGCAGCCCTGGGCGAGGCCGATGGCGGCCCCGGCCAGCAGCGCGACCGGTATCACCAGCAGCGGGGGCCACCCCTCGCGCAGCAGCCAGGCGCAGAGCATCGCCGACAGCGCCAGCACCGACCCGGTCGACAGGTCGATGCCGCCCGCCAGAATCACGAACGTCACCCCCACCGCCAGCACCACCAGGAAGGAGTTGTTCACCAGGAGGTTGAGCGCGACCTGCGGTTCCAGGAACCCGGTGTAGCGCACGGACCCGGCGGCGAACAGCAGCACGAGCACGGTGGCGGCCATGGCCAAGGGGATGAACCGGCGCCGGCCCTCCAGCAGCTCGCGGGTGCGGTGGACCGCCCGGGACAGCTCGGGGAGGGTGGAAGGCGTTGTCATCGCTGCACCTCCGGTGCGCCCGGGCTTCCGGCGTTCGTCGCCGCGGTCGTCACGTCGTCCTCCTCGGTCGGCGCCGGGCCGGGACCGGTCCGCGCCCGGATCGGCGGTCCCCCGCGCCGGAACGGCGCCGCGACCTGCGCGCGGAACCGCGGCGACTGCAGCAGGCACACCAGGAACACCACGATCGCCTTGAACACCAGCGCGCTCTCCGGCGGCACGCCCATGGTGTAGACGGTGGTGGACAGCGTCTGCACGATGAGCGCGCCCAGCACCGTCCCCGCGATCGAGAAGCGCCCTCCGGTGAGCAGGGTCCCCCCGATGACGACGGCGAGGATGGCGTCCAGCTCGATCCACAGCCCGGCGTTGTTGCCGTCGGCGCTGCCGGTGTTGGCGCTGATGATGACCCCGGCGAGTCCGGCACACAGCCCGCAGAAGGTGTAGGCCGCCACGGAAAGTCCGGTCGCGCGGATCCCGGCCAGGCGCCCGGCCTCGGCGTTGCCGCCGACCGCCTCGATGAGCAGGCCGAGGGCGGTGCGGCGCACCAGCAGCCACATCAGCAGGACCGTGGTCGCCGCCACGATCACGGTGAACGGCACGGCGGCCAGGCTGCCCGCCGCGATCTCGCGGTAGGGCTCGCTGCGCACCGTGGTGATCTGGCCGCCGGTGATCAGCTGGGCGAGCCCGCGGCCGGCGACCATGAGGATGAGCGTGGCCACGATCGGCTGGATCCGCAGCACCGAGACGAGGAACCCGTTCCACAGCCCCAGCAGCGCCGACGCACCCAAGGCGACGGCGACCGCCGCGGCCGCCGTCGCCGCCGATCCCTGACCGCCGCCGGCGGCGGCGATCGTCTCGCAGGCGAGGGCACCGGACACGGCCACCACGGCGCCCACCGACAGGTCGATGCCGCGCAGTGCGATCACCAGCGTCATGCCCAGGGAGATCAGCAGCAGCGGCGTCCCGAAGTGCAGGATGTCGACGAGGCTGCCGTACAGCCGCCCGCCCTTGACGCTGATCTCGAAGAACCCGGGGGTGGCGGCCAGGTTGGCGACCAGCAGCCCCGCGAGCACCAGCAGCGGCCACACCAGCCGCCGGGTCTGCGCCGACCTCACTGCGCACCCCCTTCCGCGATCTCGGCGAGCACGCGGTCCACGGCCAGCCCGCCGTCGTCGTTGTCCAGCGCGTTGACCACCCGCCGGTCCCGCAGCACCACCACCCGGTGGCTCAGCCGCAGCACCTCCTCCAGCTCGGAGGAGACGAACAGCACCGCGGTGCCCTCCTGCGCCTGGGCCGCCACCAGGCGCTGCACCTCGGCCTTCGCCCCGACGTCGATCCCGCGGGTGGGCTCGTCGAGAATGAGCAGCCGGGGCCGCATGATCAGCCACCGGCCCAGCAGCACCTTCTGCTGATTGCCGCCGCTGAGGGCGCCCACCGGGGTGTCGGGTGCCGCGGGCCGGATGCGCAGTGCCGAGATGTAGCGCTCGACCAGTTCGGCCCGCGTCCTCGCGGGCAGCGGCAGCATCCAGCCGCGGGCGGCCTGCATGGCCAGCAGCAGGTTGTCGGCGACGGACAGCTCGGCCACCAGCCCTTCGGCCTTGCGGTCCTCCGAGCAGTAGGCCAGGCCTTCGGCGATGGCCGACCGGGGCGTGCGCAGCGGCACCGGACGGCCGTCCACCTCCACGTTCCCGGTGTCGGGGCGGTCGGCGCCGAACAGCAGCCGCACGGCCTCGGTCCGCCCGGAGCCCAGCAGCCCGGCCAGACCGACGATCTCGCCGGGCGCCACGTCCAGGTCGTAGGGGGCGATGCCGCCCGAGCGGCCCAGGCCGCGCGCCCGCAGCAGCGGCGTGGTCCCGGGGGGCGGACCGCCGCTGTGGGCGCGCTCCTCCAACAGGTCCAGCTCACCGGCCTGTTCGCCGAGCATGTGGCCGATCAGCTCGCGCCGGCCCAGCTCGGCGGTGGCGAACTCCCCCACCAGCCGTCCGTTGCGCAGCACCGTCATGCGCCGGCACAGCTCGTAGACCTGGTCGAGGAAGTGGGTGACGAACAGGACCGCCACACCGCGCGAGCGCAGCCGCTCGACCAGGTCGAACAGAATGCGGACCTCGTCGCGGTCCAGGCTGGAGGTCGGCTCGTCGAGCACGAGCACCCGGGCTTGGAGGTCGACCGCCCTGAGGATGGAGACGAGCTGCTGGACCGCGATGGGGTACTCACCCAGGGCCCGGGTGACGTCGAGGTCCAGCTCCATTCCGGCGGCCAGGTCGGCGGCCCGCCGGTTCATGCGCCGCGCCGAGATCCCGAACCGCCCGCGCGGCTCGCGGCCCAGCAGGATGTTCTCCGCGACCGACAGGTTCGGGCACAGGTTCACCTCCTGGTAGACGGTGGCGATCCCGTGGCGTTCGGCGTCCAGCGGGCCGGCGATGCCCGCGGGCCCGCCCCCGATGCGGACGCTGCCCGCATCGGGGCGGTGAACGCCGGTCAGCACCTTGATCAGGGTGGACTTCCCGGCCCCGTTCTCCCCCAGCAGCGCGTGCACCTCGCCGGGGAGGAGCCGCAGGCCGGCGCCGTCCAGGGCCCGGACGCCGGGGAAGTCCTTCACGATCCCGCTCATCTGCACGGCGGGCTCGGCCGTGGTGTCCACGGCCCCTCCTTCGCGTCGGCGGCGGACGGATCAGTACTTGCGGTTCGGCAGCTCTTCCTCGGCCTGGTCCTGGGTGAAGACGCCTTCCTCCACCTCGACGCGCGGCTCGACCTCCTCGCCGGCGTGCACCTTCTCGACGAGGTTCATCAGCTGGGGGCCGATCAGCGGGTTGCACTCCACGACGACGTTGATCCTGCCGTCGGCCATCGCCTGGAAGGCGTCCTTGATGCCGTCCACGGAGATGATCTTGATGTCCTCGCCGGGTTCGAGCCCCGCCGCCTCGATGGACTCGATGGCACCCAGCGCCATGTCGTCGTTGTGGGCGTAGAGGACGTCGATGTCGTCGTGGGAGCTGAGGAAGGCCTGCATGACCTCCTGGCCTCCCGAGCGGGTGAAGTCGCCGTCCTGGGAGGCGACGATCTCGAACCTGTCGTCCTCGCCGATGATCTCGGCGAAGCCCTCCTTGCGGTCGATGGCGGGTGCCGAGCCGGTGGTGCCCTGCAGTTCGACGATGTCGACGTCCTCGTCGGAGTCCGCGTACTCCTCGACCAGCCACCGGCCGGCCTTGCGGCCCTCCTCCACGAAGTCGGAGCCGAGGAAGGTCTCGTAGACCTCCTTCTGGTCGGTGTCGACCGCACGGTCGGTCAGCACGACGGGGATGCCCGCGGTCTTCGCCTCCGCGAGGACGGTGTCCCAGCCCGACTCGACCACGGGCGAGAAGGCGATCACGTCGACGCCCTGCTGGATGAAGCTGCGGATCGCCTGGATCTGGTTCTCCTGCTGCTGCTGGGCGTCGGAGAACTTCAGCTCGATGCCCGCCTCCTCGGCTGCCTTCTTGATGGACTCGGTGTTGGCGGTACGCCAGCCGCTTTCGGCTCCCACCTGCGAGAAGCCCAGGACGATGGTGTCGTCGCCGCCCTGGCCACCGCCTCCGCCGCCTCCGCACGCGGTCGCTGCCGCGGCGAGTGCGATGGCGGCCGCGGCCGTCGAGAGTGCCTTGTTCATCGGGGGACTCCTTCTGCGCCGTCGCCAGCCGGAGCTGATTGTTAGCGCTAACAAATGGGGGGATGCGAGTGCCCGGATACACCGGGGCCTCAGGAGTGGGGGTGCGATAGGTCGGTACTACCGGTCTATGACGTGGATCACAACTGTTAGCGCTAACAGGTGGGAAGTCAAGACCGGTTTACCGCTCTGAGACATTGCTGACCGGTACCGGACGCGGGGCGCGATCCCCTGCGCCGCGGGCGGTCCGCGGCGCAGGGGCGGGGGCGGAGCGCCGACTGCACGATCCGCCCGACCGGCCGGCGAGGATTCACCGGCCGGGAGCCGAGTAGCCGCCGCGCGGGGTGCACACCGCCTCACGAGCCCTGCGCGGGGTGACGAGCCCGCGCAGGGCGGGGTCCGTCAGCAGGACGACCGGGGCGATCCGGTTCTCGGCGACCGGGTACCACTCGGGCAGCGCCCGCCGGATGGCGGACCAGGCCTCGTCGTGGGCGCCGTCGGCCGCCAGCGCGCGGGCCGATTCCAGCGCCCGTTCGAAGGCCGGCGACTCCGGCGTGCGCCGAGCACTGATCCAGGCGTCCGTGTCGAGTCCCGCCGCTTCGGACTCGTCGGGCAGCATGCCGGGCGGCAGGTCGCCGCCCAGGCTGCGCACCGCCGCGGAGAGTGGAGCCGCGGACGCGGAGCCCGCCCGCCCGGCCGCGGCCAGGAAGAGCGGGACGGCCTCGGCGCCCAGTTGCTCCGCGCCGACCGCCTCGACCACGTGCGCATGGCACAGCGTGTTGCGCAGTGCGTGGTGCGCGAAGCGGAACTCCCCCAGGAACGCAGAAAGGACGGCCTTCAGATAGGCGGCGGCGCCCGAGCCCTTGGTCTCGGCGCTCTCGAAGGCCTTCAGCGCCTCGTCGACGTCGCCGCGCAGCGCCGCCCGCCGGCCCTCGGCCAGCAGTTCGTCGGCGCCGTCGGGACGCACCGGGAGGCCGTCGCTGCCCTTCAGCTTCTCGAACGCCGCGCGTTCGGCGGCGACGAGATCGGCGAAGGAGCGGTGGCGCTCCCCCAGCCCCGGGTACCAGCTGGCCCAGATGTAGGCCGCCCATTCGCCGTCCGGCCCGACGTCGCCCGCGTCCAGCAGCCAGTACTGGGCGTCGCCCTCGCCGGAGACGCGCAGCACGGGCCCCTGGAGCCCGGAGGGTTCCGGCTCGTCGTCGGCGCCGGAGAAGAGGCCGAAGTCGTCGTCGTCCGCCCAGTCGACGGCGTCGGTGGACAGCAGTTCGTACATGAACGCGCTGACGTCCCTCCACCCGTCCGATGCGGCGAGGAAGGACCGGTAGCTGGGCGGAAGGCGGGTGCCCAGCCGCTCCTCCAGGTCGGCGATCCGCTCCTCTGGTGCGCCTTCGTACCCGAGCCATCCGGCGGCCCGCTGCTCATCGGTGACGCCGCCCAGCTCGTCCTCCTCCTCGACCCGCAGCATGTCGGCGCTGTACTCGGCCAGATAGGCCCGCCAGCGCTGGGCGGTGATCAGCGGCTGCTCGCCCGCCGGGCCGGTCCCGACTCCGACGGCGGTGCCCTCGTAGGTCCGCGGGGCCGCGCCCGGCTCCTGGCGGTAGCCGGAGAAGGACTCGTATGCGGGGGACGCGGCATGCAGGCGCACCCGGTTGAGCTGGGTGGCGGGATCGCCGCGGTTGCCCCGGATCTCCAGCAGCAGGTACCGGAAGGCGGCGCCGACCGCGGAGCCGGTGACGTCGAATCCGCGCTCCTGGTGCCGGTCGGGGAAGAACTCATCGGAGCGGGTGTCCAGGACGGTCCACGTGCGGGCGTCCAACGACCCCTTGAGCGCCCAGGCGCGCGGGTCGCGTCCGGGGCAGTCGTCGGCCGATCCCAGCACGTAGTGGTGCACGGCGACCGGCTCGGCCATGGTGAACAGCACCCAGGCGCCGCGGCTCTTGAAGGCCAGCCATTTTGCGGCCGTGTCGTCCAGCAGGTTCTCGCCGACCTCCCCGGCGGCCGAGTGCTCGCCGCTGACGGCGACGCCGCGGATCCGGCCGGTGAGGTCGCCGCCCACCTCGGCCGCGCTGCGCAGGACCACGGCGCCGCCGCCCCCGTCCGCGTCGGTCCAGCCCACCCGCGCCGCCGGGGCGCCGCCGTCCTCGACGAGCAGGCGCAGCTCGCCTTCCTCGCCGCCGGCCTGCCGGAAGAGGTGGGGGGTCCGGGCGGGGGGCTGCTCGGACCGGCGGCCGCGCAGCGCGAAGGCGGTGCCGTCGCCTTCGGTGCGCAGGCCGGAGAAGCCGGTCGCGCCGGGGTCGAAGCCGATGTCGGTCTCGGCCCCGTCCCGGTCGCGCCAGTGGAGCCGGGACAGCGGCGCGTTTGCCCCCGTATCGAGCAGCACCGCGATCCGGCGGTGCCCCTCCCACATCCGGGATCCGAGCCGCCTCCGCTCGGTGGTGAACGCGAGAACCTCGGCGTCGTCGTCCATGCCGTCGGTGTCCGGGAGTCGGGTCCCGGCCGCTGCCAACGCGCAGTCCGCCGGGCGGCGAAGACGCTACCGCCGGGGTACGCCGTTTCTCCGTCCCGGCGCGGTGCGGCCGAACCCCCCGATTCCGGCGCCGGGGCGCGGATCCGGCCGCGCCCCGCCTGGGCTGCGGCGCCGTCGGAGCGTAGCGTCGGGGTATGAGCGATGATCCAGTCCTCGTCGAGCGCGACGGCGCCGTGGCCACCATCACCATGAACCGGCCCGACCGCCGCAACGCGCTGTCCCTCGACCACATGCGCCGGCTGACCGAGGCGTTCGAGGAGGTCGGCGCCTCCGACGCGACCGGTGTGATCCTGGCGGGCAGCGGCCCCGTCTTCAGCGCGGGCCACGACTTCGCCGACGTGGCCGAGGCCGACCTCGACGGCGCTCGGGACCTGCTCAACACCTGCCTGCGGCTGATGCAGACGGTGCAGTCGGTGCCGCAGGTGGTCCTGGCGCGGGTGCACGGCCTGGCCACCGCCGCCGGATGCCAGCTGGTCGCCGACTGCGACCTCGCCGTGGCCGGCCAGAACGCCGGATTCGCCGCTCCGGGCGGCAAGGGCGGCTGGTTCTGCCACACGCCGATGGTGGCGATCTCGCGCAGCATCGGCCGCAAGCGCGCGATGGAGATGGCGCTGACCGGTGATGCGATCGACGCCGCCACCGCCGCCGAATGGGGCCTGGTCAACCAGGCGGTACCCGACTCCGAGCTCGACACCGCGGCCCGCGGGCTGCTGGAGCGCGCCACCCGCGGCGCGCCGCGCAGCACCGCACTGGGCAAGCAGACCCTCTACGCCCAGTTCGACCGGCCCGAGCGCGACGCCTACACCCAGGCCGTGGAGGTCATGGCCGCGAGCAGCCAGACGCCCGAAGCCCGCGAGGGCATCGCCGCGTTCTTGGAGAAGCGCCCGCCGCGCTGGCCCGAGTGAGGACGCAGAACCGGGTGCGCCCTGCCGGGACCCGGGCTCAGGGCGGCGGCCGGCCCGTACCGCCCTCCACCGGCGGCGCGGCGGCGGTGACCAGCTCGGCGACCGCGTCACCCGCCGAGCCCAGGGCGCGCTCCAGCGGACCGCGCCCCAGCAGCATGCGCCACAGGGTGGCCGCGAGGAGGGCCCCGATCACGAAGGCCTCCAGCCGGAACGGCGCGTCGTCCTGGAAGGAGTACCCCAGCGCCGCGATCACCAGGATGTGGCCGGTGTAGATGGTCAGCGCCATGGACCCGGCCGCGGCCAGCGGGTACAGCGGCGCGGCGGCGACGTCCGCGGCGACCATGCAGGCGACCAGCGCCAGCAGGGCCGTGCCCACGGCGCCGGCGATCTCGAAGCCGGTGCCGCTGTGCGGCGTGGCGACCACGAGGTACCACAGCGAGTCGGTGGGCACCTGGCCGTGGAGGTCGCCGAGCTCGGCGGCGACGTCGCTGCGCATCGGCGCACGCAGCAGGGGGTCGGTGGCCGACAGGTCGACGGCGCCGCCCAGCCTGGCCTGCACCAGGCGGTCGATGCCGCCCAGCGGATACAGCAGCAACCAGGAGCCGCCGTAGCCGAGCAGCGCAAGCCCGGCCCCGCCCGCGGCCAGGGCGGCGCGGACGCGCGGCGCCGCGAGGTCCAGCCGGCCCGCGGCCATACCCGCGACGACGAAGGCCATGAAGGTGGCGGCCGGGTAGTAGCCGGTCAGCAGGAAGTCGGTGATGCCCCCGATCGAGCTGACGCGCAGCGGAGGCTCGGCCATCCGGTCGCGGACCAGGTAGGACAGCACCGGCCCCAGCACCGCGACCGCCCCCGCGATGCACCCCAGCGCCGGGGCGCGCAGGCGCAGCAGCGGCAATGCGAGCAGGAAGAACCCGCCGTAGTAGGTGAGGATGACCGCGATCGGCGCGCCGGTGAGGTCGAGCAGCACCCCGAGCAGGGCGAGCACCAGGGCGCGCACCAGGATGCGGGCGCGCGCCCGCTGCAGGGCCGTGCCGTCGACGGGGCGGGTGCGCCCGGTCATCAGCGCCAGCGAGACCCCGGCGAGGAAGGCGAACAGCGCGGAGGAGCGGCCCCGGGTGAGCTGGTGGAGCGCCTCGGCGGCGGACTCGCCGAAGGCGTCGCCGCCGAAGACGCCGATGGAGCCGACGCCGAGGTGGACGGTGAACATGCCGAACACCGCGAGCGCGCGGGCGACGTCGATGCCGACGATCCGCCCGCCCCGGGCGTCGCGGGCGCCTTCGGCCCCGCGTTGGGGAATCTGCTGCGACACGCGCCCAGACTAGGCCGTCTTCGGTGGGTTCGTCCCCGCACGTCCGCCCGACCGGCCGTTCCCGGGCCGCGCGCGGCCCGGAGCCGGGCCCGGGTCGCGCGCCCCCGCTGCTCAGGCGCCGCCGCGGCCGTCGCCGGCCAGCCGGGTGAAGTGGTCCAGGGCCTGCGGGTTGGCGAGCGAGTCGCGGCTGGCGACCTTTTCGGCGCTCTCGCCCATCAGGATGCGCTTGACCGGGACCTCCAGCAGCTTGCCGGAGAGGGTGCGCGGCACCTCGCCGACGGCGCGCACCGCGTCGGGGACGTGGCGGGGCGAGCAGTCCTCGCGGATGCGCCGCGCCAGGCGCGCGGTGAGGTCGTCGTCGAGGGCGGCGCCTTCGCGCACGACCACGAACAGCTCGATGCGCGAACCGCCGTCCTTTTGGGGCACGTCGACCACGAGCGCGTCGGTGACCTCCTCCAGCGCCAGCACCGCGCGGTAGATCTCGCTGGTGCCCATGCGGATCCCGCCGCGGTTGATGGTGGAGTCGGAGCGGCCGTAGATGACCGCCGTTCCGCGCTCGGTGATCTCGATCCAGTCGCCGTGGCGCCAGACGCCCGGGTACACCGAGAAGTAGCTCTCGCGCAGCCGCTCGCCACCGGGGTCGTTCCAGAATCGGACCGGCATGGACGGCGCCGGCTGTGTCACGACCAGCTCGCCGACCTCGCCGATCAGCTCGTTGCCGTCGGGGTCCCAGGCGGCGACGGCCATGCCCAGCGACCGGGCCTGGATCTCACCCTCGTAGACCGGCAGAACGGGGACGCCCCCGACCAGGCAGCTGCAGATGTCGGTGCCGCCGCTGGTGGAGAACAGCCATAGGTCGCGGCCGAGCTCGCGGTAGCACCAGTCGAACCCTTCCGGGCTCAGCGGGGAGCCGGTCGAGCCGACGGCGTGCAGCCGGGACAGGTCGCGCCCTTCGGCGGGGCGGACGCCCTCCTTCATGCAGGAGGTCAGGAAGCCCGCGCTGGTGCCGAACACCGTGACCTCCGCGCGGTCGGCCAGGTCCCACAGCGCACCCAGGTCGGGGTGTCCGGGGCTGCCGTCGTAGAGGACGATGGAGGCGTCGGTCAGCAGGACGCTGACCAGGAAGTTCCACATCATCCAGCCGGTGGTGGTGTACCAGAACACGCGGTCGCCGGCCTGGGCGTCCAGGTGCAGGTTGAGGTTCTTCAGCTGCTCCAGCAGGATGCCGCCGTGGCCGTGCACGATGGCCTTGGGCAGGCCGGTGGTGCCTGAGGAGTACAGCACCCACAGCGGGTGGTCGAAGGGGACCTCCGCGAAGGCGAGCCCGGCGCCGGCGCCGGCCGACTCCAGCTCCTCCCAGGACAGCGCCCCCTCGACGGGGACGTCGCGCAGGTAGTTCAGCACCACGGTGTGCTCGACGGTGGGCAGCCGCTCGCGCAGTTCGGCGAGCACGCCGGTGCGGTCGAAGTCCTTGCCGCCGTAGCGGTAGCCGTCGACGGCCAGCAGCACCTTCGGCTCGATCTGGGCGAAGCGGTCGACGACGCTGCGCACCCCGAAGTCGGGCGAGCAGGAGGACCACACGGCGCCGATGGAGGCACAGGCGTAGAAGGCGGCGACGGTCTCGGCGATGTTGGGCAGGTAGCCCACGACGCGGTCGCCGGGCCGAACGCCCAGGTGGCGCAGTCCCTGGGCGATGGCGGCGGTGCGGGCGCGCAGCTCGCCCCAGGTCCACTCCCCCAGCATGCGCAGCTCGGAGGCGTGCCGGATGGCCACGGCGTCGTCGTCGCGGCGGGCGAAGATGTGGCGCGCGTAGTTCAGCCGCGCGCCGGGGAACCAGTCGGCGCCGGGCATGGAGGTGTCGGCGAGGACCTGCTCGTAGGGGCTCTCGGCGCTGACGCCGTAGTACTCCCAGACGGCCGACCAGAAGCCGTCGAGGTCGGTGACCGACCACCGCCACAGCGCGTCGTAGTCGGCCGCCTCGACGCCGCGGTGCTCGCGCACCCACCGGGTGAAGGGGGTGAGGTTCGCGCGCTCGATCCGGTTCTCGTCCGGCTTCCACAGCATGGGCGGCGCTGTCGGCATGTCCGGCTTCCTCCTTCGTGCGGTACGCCGGAGCGCGGGTCCGGCCGGCGGGTGTGACGCCCATCATCTAACAACAGACGCCGCAGGTGACACGCGGGCGGGGTGGTGGGGGCGCCCCACACCGTCCGCCCAGGCGGGGTGTGAGCGAGGCGGCCGCGGTGTCGGCGAACGCGCGGGGGCACAGCCGCGCGGCCCCTCCGGGCAGGGCGCCCAGCAGCGGCAGGCCGGAGGTCTCCGGCAGGTCGGCCAGGTTGCAGCGGGCGGCGAGGCCGGGCCGGGCGGGCCAGCTGCCGATTACCGTGCCGACGCACGCCAGGCCGCGGGCGGCGAGCGCCTCGGCGGCCGCGGCGGTGTCGTTGAGGGTGCCCAGCCCCGCGCGGGTCACCAGCAGCACCGGTGCGGCCAGCTCGGCGGCGAGGTCGGCGAGGGTGTCGCCGTTCTCGTGCAGCCGCACCAGCGGCCCGCCCGCGCCCTCGACGAGCACCAGGGGGTTCTCGCGGGCGAGCGCCCGTGCGGCGCGTGCCGCCTCGGCGGCGCGCACGCCCGCGCGGCCGGCGCGGCGGGCGGCGGTGGCGGGGGCCAGCGGGTCGGGGTAGCGGGCCAGCTCGCACACCGCGGTACCGGGGGCCAGGCGCGCCACCTCGTCGGCGTCGCCCGCCTCGCCGGGTACCGCGCCGGTCTGGGCGGGCTTGAGTGCCGCGGCCCGGCCCGGGTGCAGCGCGGCGACGGCCGCCGTGACGGCGGTCTTGCCCACCCCCGTTCCGGTGCCGGCGACGACGAGGATCACCGCCGCCGCACCGCGGTGCAGGCCCGGGCGGCGGCGAGCACGCCCTCGGCGATGCGTGCGGTGTCCTCGGGGCCGCAGACGTAGGGCGGCATGGTGTAGATCATGTCGCGGAAGGGCCGCAGCCACACCCCGGCGCCGAGCGCCGCGGCCGTGGCGGCGCGGACGTCGACGGGGCGGTCGAGCTGGACGACGCCGATGGCGCCGAGCACGCGCACGTCGGCGACGCCGGGCAGGCTTCGCGCGGGCGCGAGTCCGGCCTCCAGCTCGCGGGCGATGCGCGCGACGCGAGCGCGCCAGTCGCCGCCGCGGAGCAGCCCGATCGAGGCCGCGGCGACCGCGCAGGCCAGCGGGTTGGCCATGAAGGTGGGTCCGTGCGCCAGGACCGGCACCTCGCCGCGGCCGATGCCCTGGGCCACCTCCGTTGTGCACAGGGTGGCCGCCAGGGTGAGGTATCCGCCGGTCAGCGCCTTGCCCAGGCACATCACGTCGGGAGCGACACCGGCGTGATCGGCGGCGAACAGCTCGCCGGTGCGGCCGAACCCGGTGGCGATCTCGTCGAAGACCAGCAGCACGCCGTGGCGCTCGGTGATGCGGCGCAGCTCGGCGAGGTAGCCGGGGCTGTGGAAGCGCATGCCGCCGGCCCCTTGGACGACCGGCTCGACGATGACGGCGGCCAGTTCCTCGGCGTGTTCGGCGACCAGCGCTTCGAGGCGGGCGGTGTAGGCGGGGTCGGGCTCGGCGGCGAACCCGGGCGGCGGCTGCTCGCCGAAGACCTGGCGGGGCAGCACGTCGCCCCACAGCGCGTGCATGCCGCCGTCGGGGTCGCACACCGACATGGCGTGGAAGGTGTCGCCGTGGTAGCCGCCGCGCCAGGTGAGTACGCGCCGCTTGGCGGGCCGGCCCGCCGAGCGCCAGTACTGCAGGCACATCTTCAGCGCCACCTCCACCGACACGGATCCTGAGTCGGCCAGGAAGACGTGCCGGAGCGGCTCGGGGGTCGTCTCGACCAGGGCGGCGGCGAGCCGCGCCGCGGGTTCGTGGGTGAGCCCGCCGAACATGACGTGGCTGAAGGAGCCGGCCTGGGCGCGCAGCGCCTCGTCGAGGACGGGGTGGGCGTAGCCGTGGATCGCCGACCACCACGACGACATGCCGTCCACCACGTCGTGCTCGGCGCCGCGGTCCGGGTCGGCCAGGCGCAGCCGCGCCCCCGACGCGCCCAGGACGACGCGGGGCGCGTCGCCGGGGCCGATCGCGGAGTAGGGGTGCCACAGGTGCTCGCGGTCGACCCGCCCGATCCAGTCGAGTCCGGCGAAGGCCGCGGCGGTCGCGGACGGGGGCGGGGGCGGGGGCGCGGCGGGCGCTGGGACGGCGTCGGTCATACCGGGCCATGCTGCCGATCGGGACCGGCCGCGGGAATGGCGGTCCGCCCAGATTCCGGCGGCGGTTCCTTGTGGGTTTCCGCAGGTGCCGCGGCCGGACGCGCGTGTGACATTGGGCGCGCCCCTCCCTGCACGGGCCCGGCAGCCGGCCGGGCCGCGCAGGGAGGGGCGCGCCCCGGCGGGGCCGCTTCGCGCGGCCCCGCCCCCGCG
>NZ_BAAAQI010000002.1:0-699516 GCF_039531585.1 Streptomonospora arabica
TACGACACGGCACCTTCGGCGTTCCTGGAGGCGATCGACCCGGGCCTGACCATGCCGGTCGACGAGGAGTCGGCCACGCGCCGGCGGCCGCGCGAGAAGCAGATGCGCCTGCTGTGAGGCGTGCGCGGGGTGCCGGGCTCGTTGAGGTGCACCAGCATCCGGGTGTTGCCCAGGGTGTTGGGCTTGACCCGTTCCAGGTCGAGGAACTCGGCCACGCCCTCGTCGTAGGAGCGCAGCAGCTCCTCGTACACGCGCGGCGAGACGGGCGCGCCCTGGATCGGCTCGAAACCGTGCCTGGCGAAGAAGGCGGTCTCGAAGGTCAGGCAGAACACCCTGCGTATGCCCAGCTCGCGAGCCCGGTCCAGCAGCGCGGCGACGATGCTGTGGCCGACGCCGCGGCCCTGGGCGACGGGGTCGACGACCACCGTGCGGACCTCGGCGAGGTCCTCCCACAGGACGTGCACGGCGCCGCAGCCCACCACGGCGCGGTCCGCGCCGTCGCCGATCTCGGCGACGCAGAACTCCTGGACGTCCTCGTAGAGGTTGACCGTGCTCTTGGTGAGCACCCGGCGCTCGCCGCTGAAGGAGTCGACGAGCCTCCGGATGTGGGCGACGTCGCGGGTGCGCGCGCGGCGCACGGTGACCTGGGTTGCGTGCATGACCGCATCAGGTTACTCGCCTGCGGCGCCGCGCAGCCACGGGGCGGGCCCGCCGCCCCGCCGGGACAGGGCGGGGGCGGCGTGCCGCGACGTCGGTTATCGAGGGGTGCGTTCAGCCGGATGGTGCGGTCGGTTTCGGTACCTCTGGCTAGATCAGCTGCTTGCGCGCCGCCCAGACGACAGCCTCGATGGGGGTGTTGACCCCCAGCTGGTCGCAGATCGCCCGGAGTCGGCGGCGCAGGGTGCGCGCGCTCAGCTCCAGGCGCCGGGCGGCCACGTCCGTGGTCACACCGGTGGCGATCTCAGCGAGAAGCTGGAGTTCGTCGTCGGTCAGGCTGACCGGAAGGTTCTTTCCCCCTTCGGGGACCGGCACCGGGGTCGGCACGATTCCTTCGCGCACAAGCGGGGTCCCCGGGTCGTTCGCGGCACGACGTACGAGTGTGGCCTGTTCCACTCCGTCCTCCCTCATCCGTGGTGAGTGCGGAACAACAACTCGTCACCGAAGAGATCTGCGATGGGCGGAGGCGCGCCTCTGGACACGCGGGCGCCGACGTTCCCCGGTGCGACTTCCCGGCTCCGGTGCTGCGACGTCCTTCTGGCACAAGGACGAAGCGCCCGGCGAGCAGGGGCGTTCGCCACCGGTCGGTGCGGTCTGGGACGGACAGATCGCACGCGGGCGCTCACGGCCAAGAATGGTGGAACCGGCCAAGCCGTGCCCAGCCATCCTCACTCACCGTCATATCGATCCACTACGGCAAACCAGCGGAGCGGAGCTCCGCTGGTTTGAAACGCTAGGCCGATGCGAACTGCCCGTCAAGGTCGGTTTGACTACTTTGCGTGATATCGCAATCATCCCAGGTCACAGGCGTGGCGCCTGAGGAAACCTCATAGATGAGACTGACCTGCGAAAAGAACCTTCACACCGCGGCCTTGAGCACCCCGCGCGGGCACCACGCGGAGCTTACTGGGGGTGTTCTGATACACAGCCACTGACCTGCGGTTTCCCCGAATCCCGGAACATCACGATCCGGCAACGAGATCGCGCGGCGGGGCGCCCGGCACCCGCCGGGGCCCGGCCGCGCTCACTCGGGCTTGACGATCGGGAAGAGGATGGTCTCGCGGATGTTGCGCCCCGTGAGCGCCATCAGCAGCCGGTCGACGCCCACGCCGACCCCGCCCGAGGGCGGCATGCCGTACTCCAGCGCGCGCAGGAAGTCCTCGTCGAGCTGCATCGCCTCGGGATCGCCGCCGGCGGCCATCATCGACTGCTCGGTCAGCCGGCGCCGCTGCTCGACCGGGTCGACGAGCTCGGAGTAGCCGGTGCCCAGCTCCATGCCGAAGCCGATCAGGTCCCACTTCTCGGTGACCAGCGGGTCCTCGCGGTGACGGCGGGTCAGCGGGCTGGTCTCCACCGGGAAGTCCCGCACGAACGTGGGCTGCTGGAGCGTGTGCTCGACCAGCTCCTCGAACAGGTGCTCGGCCAGCTTCCCCTGCCCCCAGTCCGGACTCCACTCGACGCCGCGGGCGTCGGCGAGCTTGCGCACCGACTCCAGCGGCGTGCGCGGGGTGACCTCCCCGCCGACCGCCTCGGAGACCGCGTCGTAGAGGCGGACCGAGGGCCAGACACCGCTGAGGTCGTACTCGGTCCCGCCGCGCTCCACCACGGTGCCGCCGAACGCGGCGCGGACCGCGTCCTGCAGCAGCTCGCGGGTGAGGTCGGCCATCACGTCGTAGTCGGCGTAGGCCTGGTAGAACTCCAGCATCGTGAACTCGGGGTTGTGCGTGGAGTCCGCGCCCTCGTTGCGGAAGTTCCGGTTGATCTCGAAGACCTTCTCGATACCGCCCACGACGAGCCGCTTCAGGTACAGCTCGGGCGCGATGCGCAGGTACAGGTCCAGGTCGTAGGCGTTGATGTGCGTGGTGAAGGGCCGCGCGGTCGCGCCGCCGTGCACCCGCTGCAGCATCGGGGTCTCGACCTCGGTGTAGCCGCGCTCGTGCAGCCCGTCGCGCAGGGCGCGCACGGCTGCGGCCCGGCTGCGCACCATGGCGCGCGCGTCGGGGTTGACGATCAGGTCGACGTAGCGCTGGCGGACCCGGGCCTCGGGGTCGGTGAGGCCGCGGTGCTTCTCCGGCAGCGGGCGCAGGCACTTGGCGGTCAGCTTCCAGGAGTCGACCATCACCGACAGCTCGCCGCGGCGGGAGGTGATGACCTCGCCCTCGACCCCGACGTGGTCGCCGAGGTCGACGTCGCTCTTCCAGGCCGCCAGCGAGTCGGGGCCCAGCTTGTCCAGCGACAGCATCACCTGCAGGTCGCCGGTGGCGTCGCGGAGAGTGGCGAAGCACAGCTTGCCGCCGGTGCGGTAGAGCATGACGCGCCCGGCGATGCCGACGCGCTCGCCGGTGGCCGAATCCGGTGTGAGGTGCCCGTGTTTGTCGCGGATATCACCGATCGTGGTGGTACGCGGGAACCCGAACGGAAAGGGGTCGGTGCCTTCCGCACGCAGGCGGTCCAGCTTCTCCCGCCGGACCCGCATCTGTTCGGGCAGGTCGTCGTAGGATTCGTCCAGTCCTTCGCTCACGTCGTGAATCCTATCGGCCCGGCGCGGGTGGCCCCGACGTGCGATCGCCTCCCGGCCGGGCCGCCGGCCCCGTCAGGCGTTGCGCTGGAAGACCAGGCGCAGCCCGACCAGCGTGAGCCAGGGCTCGTGCACGTCGACGGTCTCGCACTCGTCGACGACCATCGGCGCCAGCCCGCCGGTCGCCACGACGGTGACGTCGTCGGCGTCGTCGGTCAGCTCCTGGGCCATGCGGTCGACGATCCCGTCCACCTGCCCGGCGAACCCGTAGACGATGCCCGAACGCAGTGCCTCGGTGGTGTTCTTGGCGACCACGGAGCGGGGCTTGACCAGCTCCACCATGTGCAGTTGCGCTCCGCGGCGCGACAGGGCCTCGACCGAGATGTCGATTCCCGGCGCGATCGCCCCGCCCACGTACTCGCCCTTGGGGCTCACGGCGTCGAACGTCGTCGCCGTGCCGAAGTCCACCACCACGGCCGGGCCGCCGTACTGCTGGACCGCCGCCAGCGCGTTGACGATGCGGTCGCTGCCGACCTCCTTGGGGTTGTCCATGCGCACCGGCACGCCGGTCTTCACGCCGGGCTCGACGATGACGGCGGCCACGTCGCCGAAGTGGCGGCGGAACATCTCGCGCATCTCGTGCTGGACCGAGGGCACCGAACAGCACAGCGCGATGCCGTCGACCTGCCCGCTGGCGATGATGGAGCTCCCTCCGATCAGGCCGTGCAGCACCACGGCCCACTCGTCGGCGGTTCGGCGCGCCTCGGTGGAGACCCGCCAGTGCTCGACCAGCAGCTCGCCGTCGAAGAGGCCGAGGACCGTGTGCGAGTTGCCGACGTCGATCGCAAGGAGCATCTGGGGCCTCTCGTGATGAGTTGTGCGGATCTCAGCGAATGTCCCGGAGATCGAGCGCGATGTCCAGCGCTGGGCTGGAATGGGTCAGCCCGCCGACCGCCAGGAAGTCCACACCGGTCGCCGCGACCGATGCCGCCTCGGACAGCCGCAGGCCGCCGCTGGCCTCCAGCCGCGCCCGCCCCGCCGTCAGCGCAACCGCCTCGCGCAGCCGCCCGGCGGTGAAGTTGTCCAGCAGGATCTCCTCGGCTCCGGCGGACAGCGCCGGCTCGATCTGGTCGATCCGGTCCACCTCGACCTCCAGGGGCAGGTCCGGAAAGGCCTCGCGCACGGCCCGGACGGCCTCGGCGACGCCGCCCGCGGCCAGCACGTGGTTGTCCTTGATCAGCGCCGCGTCGGCCAGGCCGAACCGGTGGTTGGCCCCGCCGCCGCAGCGCACCGCGTACTTCTCCAGCGCGCGCAGGCCCGCGTGCGTCTTGCGGCTGTCCCGCACGCGCGCGCCGGTGCCCGCGACGGCCTCGACCCAGGCGGCGGTCGCGGTGGCGATTCCGGACAGGTGCGTGAGGAGGTTCAACGCGGTGCGCTCGGCGGTGAGCAGGTCGCGGGTGCGGGCGGTGACGCTTATCAGCACGTCCCCGACGGCGACCCGGTCGCCGTCGGCGGCGCGGCGCTCGACCTCGAACACGCCGCCGGTCACCGCGGCGAAGACGAGCTCGGCGACCGGGAGGCCGGCCACCACGCCGTCGGCGCGGGCCACCACGTCGGCGGTGCGGATCTGGCCGGCGGGGATCGTCGCGACGCTGGTCGTGTCGACGCCCGTACCGCCCTCCCCGCCGGGCAGGCTCAGGTCCTCGCTCAGCGCGGTGCGCACCCGGTCGAGGACGCCGGCCGCTCCCCCGCCGGCGTGGCCGCCCGAGCGGGCGGCGCCCTCCAGCTCCTTCTCCAGCGGCCCGGACAGCGGGTCCGACTCGGCGGGGGCGAGCTCGTGGCGCCCGCCCAGCGCCACCCGGACGTTCAGCCGGGCCGGCAGCGCAGCGGCCGGGCCGGAGGCTCCGGCGGCGTCGGCGTCGGCCCGTACCCGCAGGAGAGCGGCGTGGACCAGTGTCGCCGCGACGGTGAGCAGGTTCGTGGCCTCCCAGGCGGCAGTGCCGGGCACGGCGCCGCCGTTGGCGGGGTCCTCGGCGATCTCCGCCAGCTCCGCGAGGGCGGCGCGCAGGCCCGCCTCCTCGCGCACCACGCCGGCGCACCGCGACATCACGGTGCGGATCCGGGCGACGTTGGCGGGGGCGACCAGCCCGGGGCGGCCTTCCGGCGCGGCCGCGGTCGGCGAGGTCGGCAGGGGCTCGGCGGAGTCGGCGGAGTCGGCGGCCGTGCGTTCGGCCAGATCCTCGGCGGCGCGGTGGGCGAAGACCACGCTCTCCAGCAGCGAGTTGGACGCCAGCCGGTTGGCGCCGTGCACGCCGGTGCGGGCGACCTCGCCGACCGCGTAGAGGCCGCCGATCCCGCAGCGGCCCCGCAGGTCGGTGCGCAGGCCGCCGGAGGCGTAGTGGGCGGCCGGGGCCACCGGAACCAGGTCGGTCACCGGGTCGATACCGTGCTTGCGGCAGGCGGCGAGGATGGTGGGGAAGCGCTCCTCCCACATCCGCGCGCCGAAGTGGCGGCCGTCCAGCAGGACGTGGTCGGCGCCGGTGCGGGCCATCGCCTCGGCCGCCCCCTTGGCCACCACGTCGCGGGGGGCCAGATCGCCCAGCTCGTGGCGGTCGCTCATGAACCGGCGGCCCTCGGTGTCGACCAGGAACGCGCCCTCGCCGCGGACCGCCTCCGAGATCAGCGGCTGCTGTCCGCGCGCCTGCGCGCCCAGCCACAGCACCGTGGGGTGGAACTGCACGAACTCCAGGTCCTCGGCCACGGCGCCGGCGCGCAGGCCCAGCGCCAGGCCGTCGCCGGTGGAGACCTCGGGGTTGGTCGTGGAGGCGAAGGCCTGGCCGATCCCGCCGGTGGCGAGTACGACGGCGCGCGCCCGGACCCGGCCGACGCCGCCGCGCTCGCCCTCGCCGATGACGTGGACCGTGACTCCGGCGGCTGACGGTCGGCCGCCCGCACCGGCGGGGCGGGCCGTCAGCAGGTCGGGGGCGAAGGCGTGCTCGATCACCTCGATGCGCGGGTCGTCGGTGACGGCGTGGATGAGCGCCCGCTCGATCTCGGCGCCGGTGGCGTCGCCTCCGGCGTGGGCGATGCGGCGGGCGCGGTGGCCGCCTTCGCGCGTCAGGTCCAGGTTGCCGTCAGCGGAGCGGTCGAACGCCGTACCGCGCTCCACCAGCCAGCGCAGCGCGTCGGGACCGGCGGTGACCAGGGTGCGCACGGCCGCCGGGTCGCACAGCTCCCGCCCGGCGACGACCGTGTCGACCATGTGCGACAGCGGGGCGTCGGCCGGGTCGGTCACCGCGGCGATGCCCCCCTGGGCCCAACGCGTCGAACCCGTGGCGAGGAGATCCTTGGTGACCAGCACCACCCGGCCGTGCGGCGCCAGCTCGGTGTAGCGGAGGGCGGTACTGAGGCCGGCGATACCGGAGCCGACGACCACGACGTCGGCCGAGGCCGTCCAGCCCGGGTCGGGGGCGGTCAGCTTGCGCGGAAGCTCGGGGGGCGTGTCCGACACCGCGGATCCTCCTTCGTCCCGGTGCCGCCCGCCGCCCCGGGGAGCGGTTCACCGGAGCGGTTCACAGAGTGAGCGGCACGTTGTCGATCAGCCTGGTCCCCCCGACACGGGCCGCGACGAGGAGCACGGCGTCCCCGCGGAAGTCGCCGGGGACCTCCGCGAAGGTGTTCGCGTCGACCAGTGTCAGGTAGTCCACGGTGACCGGTGGGTCGCCCGCGACCGCTTCGTCGAGGACTGCCCGGGCCGCACTGAGAATACCCACCGGCCCGGTGAGCGAGGCGTCCGCCCCCGACAGCAGCGCCTTGGACAGGGCGAGCGCGCTGCGGCGCTCCTCGGGGCCGAGGTAGGCGTTGCGGCTCGACGACGCGAGGTTGTCGGGGTCCCGCATGGTCGGCGCCGCCGCGATGGTGACCGGCAGGTTCAGGTCGCGCACCATCCGGCGCACCAGCGCGAGCTGCTGGGCGTCCTTCTGGCCGAAGACGGCGACGTCCGGCCGGACCAGGTTGAACAGCTTGCAGACGACCGTGAGGACACCGCTGAAGAAGCCGGGGCGGAACTCCCCCTCCAGCACCCCGCCCATCTCACCGGGGTCGACGCGCACGATCTGCTCGCCGGGGTACATGTCCTCGGCCGACGGCGCGAACACCAGGGCGGCGCCCTCTTCGGCGCACACGCGCATGTCGGCGTCGAGATCGCGGGGGTAGTTCTCGTAGTCCTCGCCGGGGCCGAACTGCAGCGGGTTGACGAAGACGCTGACGATGAGCGCGTCCGCCTGCTCGCGGGCGGCGGCCATCAGCGCGCGGTGCCCGCCGTGCAGCGCGCCCATGGTGGGCACCAGCGCCACGCGGCCGCCCAGGCGTGCGCGCAGGTGGGCCAGCTCCTCGGGGGTGCGTGCGAGGGCGGGGGTGGTGGGGGTGTTTGGGGTGTGGGGGCTCATGGGGGTGGCGGCGGGGTCGGGCGCGGCGCCGCCGGGTGTATCGGTGGGGTCCGTCATGGGGATGTCTCTCTGGTTGCGGGGGAAGTCGCTCACGCCTGGAGGACGTCCAGCAGGCGTTCGGCATCGTGGGGCTTGAGCAGTCCGGCGGCCAGAGCGCGATCAGCCGTCAGGCGGGCGAGGGCCACATAGGCGGGCACGCTTTCGGGCGAATGGCGGCGCAGTTCGTCGATGTGGGCGGACACGGTCTCGGTGTCGCCGCGCAGAACCGGGCCGCTGAGGCCGTCCATACCCAGCCGCAGACCGTTGTCCAGGGCGGCGCCAAGGAGCGGCCCCAGCATGCGCGCGGGGTGCTCGACACCCGCGGCACGCAGCAGCGCGGCGCTTTCGGCGACCAGGGTGACCAGGTGGTTCGCGCCACCGGTCAGGGCCGTGTGGTACAGGGTGCGGTGCTCCTCCGCGATCCACACGGGTTCGGCCCCCATCTCCACGACCAGCGCCTCGGCGATGGGCCGCAGGGCGTCGGGAGCTGTCACGCCGAAGGAGCAGCTGGCCAGGCGGTCGAGGTCCTCGTCGCGGCCGGTGAAGGTCATCACCGGGTGCAGGGCGAGGGGGAGCGCTCCGGCGGAGGTGGCCGGTGCGAGCGCGTGGAATCCGTGTGCGCCGCTGGCGTGGACCAGGAAGGTGCCGGTGAAGTCCGCGCCGGTCTCGACGAGCCCGCCCACGAGCGGTTCCAGCGCGTCGTCGGGCACGGTGAGCAGGACCAGGTCGGACTCGGCGACGACCTCGGCGGGCTCGGCGATGCGCGCCGAGGGCAGGCGCCGGGCCGCGCGCTCGCGCGAGGCCTCGGAGACCGCGGAGGCCGCGACCACCCGGTGGCCCGCACGCTCCAGCGCCGCCCCCAAGACCGATCCGACCCGGCCGGCGCCGACGACGCCGACGCTCAGCCGAGCCGGCCGCTGCGTGTTCTCCGCCTGCTGCATCGCACCTCGTTCCAGTCCACCCGGGTACCGGACATCTGCGCGGCCAGCTTACTTTCAGCCGAGGGCATGGGTGTCCATGCCACCCGTGAGGGCGTGGGCGGGGGGGTGTGGGGGGTGGGTGGGTGCGGGCGTGGGGGTGCGGAGGTGAAGGGCGCGGGGGCGCGGGCGTGTGGGGGTGTGGGCGTGGAGGCGGGAGGTGGTGAGGTAGAGCTCAGGGAGCGAGGGGCGGTGTGCGGGTTGCGCAGGGAGAGTGGTGAGGGCGGTAGAGGGGCGGGCGCCTGGGATGAGGCGCCGATCGCCCCGCGCGGGCGCCAGGGGCACGGGACGCCGCGCGCGGGTGGGGGACGGACGATGCGGTGCACCGACCCGCCGAGTCGAGCGCGACCGCTGCCCGCGGCTCAGTCGGTGTTGATCATGACTCCGTTGTTCTGGCAGCCCGCTCCGGAGGTGCCGAGGGTGGACGAGGAGTTGCCGCAGCCGTTCGTCGTGTTCTCGGAGTCGACCCAGGACCCGTTGCCACCGGAGACGGAGCCGCCGTTGCCTGCGGGGATGACGTCCGAGTAGGGGTAGGCGGCGGCGTAGGCGGGGGTGGCGCCGAACAAGACCGCGCCGGAGGCGGCGGCGACTGCAGCGGCGGCGAGGGACTTCTTCAGCACGTGGCTTCCCTTCTTGGGAGACCGGTCGGGGGCGGCCGGTCGTCGTGGTCGTTTGCGTCCGGGCGCCCTGCATCCTCGGGCGCCTGGCAGGGATGTAGCCGTCGGCACCCTCACTCACACACACGTTCACCTGCATCCATAACGGAAAGAGGTTGGTACCGCACTCTTAGTGAACGGACTTGTCCGGACATGGGGCGGGGTACCTCGCACGCGTACCACCACACCAGAGGCCGAATGAGACCCAGGCCACACTCCTCGCTCCCCAGCAGCCCCGGTTCCGCGCACGAGCTATCGGGAGTTTCGGCGACAAAACTTCTGCCCCGGTTGCGGTCACACAGAATCCCCACACGACACCCACCACCGGAACCGGTTCGGACCGGAACCCCCCGACGGAGCAGCAACGGCCGTTCCCGGCCCGGCCTGCGAGAACCGGCCCCCGTGCCCGCGGTCACGCGCCCGACGAGGCAGCAACAGCCGTGGAAGGTCCAGCCCGCGCACACCACACCCGGTGCCCGCCGGTGACGCCCCCGACGAAGCAGCAACGACAGCGCACGGCCAGCCCGCGCACATCGCACCCGGTGCCCACCGGTCACGCGCCCGACGAGGCAGCAACAGCCGTGGAAGGTCCAGCCCGCGCACATCGCACCGGGTTCCCGTCGGTCACGCATGCGACGGTTCAGCGCGTGAGCATCGGACCCCGCGCCCGCCGGCCACGCAGGCGACGCGGCACCAAAAGCAGCGGAGGGCCCAACCTCAGGACATCGGTCCCGGTACCCGCCAGTCACGCGCCCGACGCGGCAGGCAGCGACGGCCGCGCACGGGGGTGCAGGCGCCGAAGGCACTGGAGTTTGACGTTCCGGTCATATCGGCACCCCCTGCTGGCACGGGAAGCACGATCCGCGCTCGAACAGCGGGAAGGCACCGCCACCCCACCATCATTCCGCAATCCGAAAAAATGACGGTCGATTTGCCCGCTATGTCAGTATTGACGCCCACCGCATGCACCCGAATGGCGACGAAACCGCCAGAACCAGCGCCGAGAGGCCTCGGAGAGGAGTATTTGGCGCATGTCGTCGCCCTCGCGGGAGCAGGGGGCATGCGATCCGGGGGCAAATCGGTCAAAGTGGTATAAGTTCTCTAATCAGAAGACCCACTGCGGCGCGCCGGGGTGCAGGGGCATGCATCAGAGCGGTTTCGTCGCCCTCTCGACGGCCGCCATCCGCTCCTACTCGGCCCCATTCGCCTGGAATGCCTGCTTCATCCCATCCGAACCGTCACCCCCTCTTCGCAACAGGGCGGAGGGCGACATCGGAGCCCCGAACAGCGCGAAGCCGGCGCCGCCCGTGGACGACGCCGGCTCGCGGTGCTCGGTGGGTGCCCCCGCTTGGCGGAAGCACGCGGCGCAGTGTTACTCCCAGACCATCGCGCCGGACTTGTGGCAGGCACCGCCGCCGTTGCCGAGGATGCCGATTCCGTTGCCGCAGACGTTGACCGGGACGTTCAGGTCGGCGACGATCTGGTTCCCGCCCAGGATCGAGCCGTTGCCCGAGGTCATGATGTCGTCGTCGGCGGAAGCGCTCGGCGCGCTCGCGAGGATCGCGCCGGCCGCGGCGGCGGTCAGGGCACTGGCGACCAGGGTCTTCTTCAGCACGTGGATTTCCCCTTATCCAGGCCGGGCGGACAGGGCCACCCGGGATTGTCGACTGTGCGTGAGAACACGATTACACATCGCGTTCGAGACACCAATCTAGCCACACACTCGCACCCGCGTCCCGTCTTTTCACCAACTCGGCGAAAGCGAATAACTGGCGGCAATCATTCAGGCACTTAGCGTGGCACGTATTGTCCGGACATTCCCCCACGAACCTCCGGGCCAGACAGGCCTTCGCGGCGACCGCCGGCCGGCCATGTGACACACGCCACAGGCGCCTGTACTTCATCGCGCACGGGGCGGACCGGTCGGTCAGCGCGCCGAAGGCGGCGGCTCGCTACGGGTTGCCCAGCGCTCGGGCCCCGCGTTCGAGTGGCGGGCCGCGTGCCCGAAGGCGGCCATGCCCTCGACGATCCGGCGCGCCTCCGCGATCTCACGGCCGCTCGCGTGCGCCCGGATCGGTCCGGGCGGCGTGTCGGCCTCGACCGTGGCCACTCCACGCCGGCGGCTCACCGGGCCGGCGGTCATCCGGATGCTCTGGGTCCGCGTATGGGGCACGATCTCGGTGACGCGGCACACCCGGCCGCGGCGTGCGACGAACAACTGCTCGTCGACGCCGAGATCGCCGTCGCGGGCCCGCCCGCCCGCGGCCGGGTGCAGGGCCGTTCGGGAGACGTCAGCGCCGGCGAAGAGCTCACGGACCAGCAGGTAGGCGATCCGCCGCGGGACGACGGGGAGCAGGGTCGAGGAATCCATCTGCCGCTCGCCGACGTAGCCGGCCACGTTGGCCTCCACCCGCACGACGCCCATCGCGCGCCACAGCAGCGGCTCGACGATGCGCACCGCCTGCACCCGTCCCGGCGGCACGGTCTGCATGCGCGCCTGGAAGATCCCGTAGCGCAGCCGCAGCCCGTCGGGTGACAGGGAGCTGTAGAAGTCGGTGTAGCGCATCAACGGGCCGAGGAACCCGCGCATCAGACCCAGGAGCAGCGGCACGGCGCCGCCGAGGACCCCTGCTTCGAACAGGCCGGTGCTGCTGACGACCGCACCGCCGGCGGCGATGAGGAGCACGAACAGGACCACGCTGCCCAACACGGGCAGCCGGAAGGCGAGGGCGCCCAGAAGCAGCCCGAACGGCAGCCGGAAGAACGGCCATTCCGGCGCCTTGGGCGTGCTGCCCGCGAGCCCCGCGGCGTGCGCGAGCAGCGCGGCGCGCAGCCGTTCCGCCCGCCCCCACGACAGGTACCGCAGCCTGATCTCGCTGGAGTCGCCTCCGGCGAGCTCCACGCGCAGTTCGGCCAGGCCCAGGACCTGCATGAGCAGCGGACGCACGACGTCCACGGCCTGCAGGCGGCTCAGCGGGATCTCGCGCGACGAGCGGCGGAGCAGGCCGGAGTGGACGACCAGGTGGTCGTCGCGGAGCCCGAAGGAGGAGTTCCACCAGGCCAGCAGCGCGAACGCGACGGCGCCGCAGGCGACCGCCAGCGTCATCAGCAGGACCCAGACGAGGCCGAACTGGACCAGCAGTGATCCCGGCAGGGCCAGGAAGACGAGAGTGACCAGGAGGACCTGGAGGGGCACGGAGGCCCAGTGCGTGCGGTGGGCGCCATGGGCGATGTCGGGCTCACTCGGCCCTGCCTGGGCCGCACCGGTCTGCGGCGCTGCCTGGCCGGGGTGAGCGGGATGGCCCGCGACCGTCGGCGGAAGGAAGCGCACGGGCCCGTCGGCGGGACGGGGCGCGTTCGGCGCCATACCGCCGTGTCCGGGTGGGCCGAGCGGCCCCCCATAACCGGGCGGGGCCGCACCCGGCGGCCCGCCGGCGCTCGTGCCGCCCGCGCCCGGCGCGTCCGGCGCCCTACCGCCGTGCCCAGGCGGAGCGACCGGCCCCCAACGACCGGGCGAAGCAGCATCCGGCGAACCCCCAGGGCCGGCATGACCCGACGATGCACTCTGCGTGAAGCCGGACCCCGGACCGTACTGCGTCGTGCCGGGCCCGTAAGCGGGCGGGGGCGGCCCGGACTGCGCTGGTCCGGCGCCGTAGTGCGACACGCCCGACGCACCCTGAACCGACGTGTGCGAAGGCGCCGACTGCTCGGGGCGGCCGGGATCGCCGGCGGGCGGACGCGCCCATTGCTGCGGGGCCGCGCCGGCCGACGGCTGCGCCGCGGCTCCGCTGGGCGGCGACGGGTGCGCGGGCACGATCCTGGGGCCTGGTCGGCGCTTCGCCTGTCCGACGGGGTGCTGGCTGTCCGACTCGGCGACGGGGACGCCGGACGCGTCCGTGCCGACCACGTCGGCGCCGGGCGCACCGCCGCCAGCGGTGCGGGCGGCTGCGTCCTCCCAGCGTCCTGGGGCACCGCCGTCGCCATCGAGGCGCTGGGCCTCTCCGCCGGTACCCGTCCCGAGGAGATCGCCTTCGCCCTCGTCAGCGCCGCCGGGCGCGTCCGACCGCTGGGCAGCGCCCGCATGCGTAGCGGGCTCGGCGATACCGCCCAGCGGGCCGTCGCCGGTGCACCGGTCCGGGCCGCCGCCGAACGATCCGCGCGTGACACTCGGCGGCCCGGGGGCCTCCTCCGAGCCGACGGCGGCGTCGCCGCCGGTACGCGCGGCGCTGTCCGACTCTGCGGCGGCAGGCGAACCCGCCCCGGATGCCGCGCCGATGTCCTTCGGCTGATCACCTACCGCGCCACGGGCGCCGCGATGCCCCGGCCCGGCATCAGATGCCGCACGCGTCGGCCCCGACTCGCCACCGGCGGCATCGCCGTCCGCACCCGCGGCGTGGCGCGGGCCAGCATCGGAAGACGTAGCGTGATCCCTCGCCTGGTCTCCGACTGCGCCCCGCGGAAGCCGCGGGCCGTCATCGGCCGATCGTTCCGCCCCTGGCTGCTCCACTGCGGTCTCTTCAGCCGGACGGGCCGAGCCGGTAGCCGGGTCCTCGGATTCGCCGTGGGGCACGTCGGCCGCGCCGTCGGAGCGAGATGACGCACGCGCGGACGGGCTCAGGTCCGAATCGAGGTCATCGGCGCCGCGCGGCGCGTAGTAGGGACGGTCCGCGATCGGCGGAGGCGCCACCTGCTCGTGGCGGTGGGTGTCCGTCGGCGCGGTCACGGGGCGGAGTTCGGACAGGCCGCGCTCGGCGGGACGTTCGAAGACCCAGTCCTCGGCGCCCTCGTCCGGGTCCGGCTCGCAGTGCGCCGAGGGCGCACCCGGTTCGCCCGCCCATCCGCGCACCGCCGCTTCACGAGCGTCGGACTCGTCCCGGCGCGTTGTCTCGGCGGGCGCGGCTGCGGCCTCGTCGTTGTCGCCGCCGACAGCTTCCGCGGGCGGCTGCCGCGCGGAACGGTCCCGGCCGGTGCTGTGGCCGGTCCCCTGTCCGGTGTTCTGGTGTTCGACTCCCTGCGCCTCCGGCTCCCCACCGCTGCCGGAACCTGCAACCGCACCACCGGGACCCTCGACCTCCGACTCCCCACCGGCGAAGGGCTCACGGTCACCAAAGCCCGCTCCGCGAACGCCCTCGCGCCCCGGACCGGCCTCCGCGGCCTCAGCCATGAACCACCCCTCGGCCGACACCACCGACCGATCACCACCACGGCCCGCACCCGCCGCAGCACCGGCTCCGCTTTCGGCTTCGGAGCCGGCATCGGGCGCATCGTCGCTCCGCGCGTCACGCTCGTCTTGGGCGGCCTCCGAGGACACCGCGGCTTCGCCGGCTTCCTCAGCGGCATCCGGATCGTTCCGGGGTTCGGCGGGCTCGGGACCGAACCACTCGGCGGCGGGGTGCGCCGGGTCGGCGGACTCGGACGGTCGCGGGCGGGCGCCCGGGGAACCGGAGTCCGGCCTGCGGCGGCCGTCGGCGGGCCGGCCGCCGGCGGGCGGACCGGACGCGGGGTGGTCGGCGTCGCTCACGGATCACAGCCCCGTCGAGAAGGTCTCGCTGCGCGCGGCCAGTCGGTCGCGCAGCTGCACGGCGTCGTCCAGGCGCAGGCCCGGGATGCGGGAGTCGGCGGTCGTCGCCGCCGTGCGTACCTGCACCGTGGCCATACCCAGCGTCTGTTCCAACAGGTCGGAGGTGACGTCGACGACCTGCATGCGCCCGTACGGGATCACCACCAGCTGGCGGGTGACCAGGCCGTAGGTCAGGTACAGGTCGGTCTCGCCTTCGGCGTAGCCCCAGGTGGCGCGGATGGCGCGGGCGGCCCACCACCCCGCGGCGCCGCCGGCGGCCACCAGAACGGCCCAGGCGAGCGCCCACACCCAGCCGACGGCCCACAGCGCCGCCCCGCCCAGCAGCAGCACCGGGACAAGCACGGCGAGCAGCACCAACCTGCGATACCAGGTCAGGGACGTCGACACACGGGTCCACGAGCTGCCCTCCGGCGCGGCGAAGGCAGCCTCGATGCGCGCGGCGCGCGCCTCGCGGCCGACCGGCTGGGAGGTCGCGGACGTGTCCTGTTCGGTCGGCGGCCCGCTGTCCTCCCGCGGGCTGGAGGCGGTTTGCTCGGAGACTGGCTCAGACGCGGCAAAGTCCACGATTCCAGTCAATCATCCCGATGCCACTCCGCGGCGGCGCCGCGCACAGGGCAGGACGAACCGCCCGACAGCACCGCCAAGCGGCGGTTTCCGGCGTGCCGCACTGCTCCGAGCGGGTGCACGCGCACCATGCCCGAGAGAAGGGGATTCGCCATGGCACGTCCCCTGACCGCCGCTCGGCGCCCGATGGATGAGTGGAGTCGTGCGCCTCGGCCGTTGCCGGCCCTCCCGGCGCATGGGAGAGAACACGTCGACGAAGGGCCGGGCAGGACCCGGCTCGGACTCCTGGCGAGCGGGCACGTCGAGAACACGGTCGGCTCCAGCGCGGCACTGCTGTTCGCGATCGCGGCCCCAGGTCGGCGCTCGGCTACGCCGGCGTGCTCACCGCGGGAGGCGCGGCCCGACGCCCCCGACTCCCTCTAGGACGACTCCTGCCCCGCCGAGTCGTCCGGGACGCGGCAGGCGTACTCCAGGTACAGCGCCGCCGCGAGGAGGACCGCGGCCGACAGCAGGGTGCCCCCGGCCGTCAGGGCGTCGGTGCGGACGTCGACCGCGCCGAGGCGGTCGAGCAGGGAGACCAGCATCCCGGCGAAGGCGCCCACGGCGATCGACGCGAACACCGCGCTCGCCTTGGCCAGGGCCACCAGCCTGGCGGTGCTCAGCGGCTCGATCGGCTCGGTGCCCGGCACCCGGCGGATCCGCCGCCGGGTGTGCACCGCCGTGATGGCCTCCGCGGCGGCGAGCAGCAGCAGCGTGGGGATGGCGCTCCACGGCAGCATCGGGATCGCGCCGTAGACCTCGTCGATCACCAGGAAGGCCGCCACCGCCGAGACGACCGCGACCGCCGACGGCGTCTGCCAGCCCGTCGGCCGGATCCGGCCCTCGCCGTTGTCGCCCCCGTCGCCGGAGCCGCCGCCGCTCCGGTGGTCCTCGGGCCCGTCCTCGTTGTCGTCGTACACAGTCCTCACAACCTCAAAGACGCCGATGCCCCTGATCCCCGATGACGGGTCCACGCCCCCGCCCGGCGGCGCTCACACCCGCAGCTCCAGGTCGTCGCGGCGGTTCAGTTCCTGGCCCCCGACCGCCGCGAGCAGGTCGAGCACCGCTCCGCGGCCGGCGATCTCGGCGCCGGGGTCGACGTCGGCCCAGGGCCGCAGCACGAACGCCCGCTCGTGGGCGCGCGGGTGCGGCAGCGTGAGCCGCGGGTCGTCGCTGCGCTCGCCGCCGACCGCGATGATGTCGACGTCCAGGGTCCGCGGCCCCCACCGCACGTCGCGCACGCGGCCCAGCGCCTCCTCGACCGACTGCGCTCGCTCCAGCAGCACGTCGGCGGGCATGGTGGTGTCGGCGGTGACGACGGCGTTGAGGAACGGCTCCTGCTCCGGGCCGCCCACCGGGGCGGTCTCGTAGACCGGCGACAGCGCCACCGGTTCCAGACCCGGCGCGTCGAACAGCGCGTCCACGGCGCTCTGCAGGGCGGTCATCCGGTTGCCCACGTTGCTGCCCAGGGACAGCACCACCCGGCGCTGCGCCGCCAGTCCGCTCATCGTCCACCCCCTCGACCGGCCGTTGCCGACAGCCCCGCGCGGCTCACGCTTGTTCCCGCGGGTCTCCGCCCGCCTCCTTCTCGTTCCTGCGCACGATCGTGACCGCCACGTCGTCGAAGGCGTGCGGTATGGGCGCCTGCGGCTTGTGCACGGTCACCTCGGCACGGCGCACTCTCGGCTCGGCCAGGCACACCCGCGCCAGGCGCTCGGCCAGCGCCTCGATCAGGTCGAGCGGCTCGCCCCGCACGACGGCCACCAGGGCCTCGGCCAGCTCACCGTAGTGCACGGTGTCGGCGAGGGCGTCGCTGCGCCCCGCCTCGCCCAGGTCCAGGCCGAGCTCGACGTCCACGACGAAGTCCTGGCCCTCGCGGCGCTCGTGCTCCAGCACGCCGTGGAAGCCGCGGGCGCGCAGGCCGCTCAGCCGGAGGCGGTCCAGCTCCTCGCTCACACGATGTCCCCGTCCCCGTCCTGCTCGCCGTCCTCGTCGCTCTCGTCGAGGAGGACCGGCGAGGCGTGGTGCGACCACAGCCGCCAGCCCTCCGGGGTCCGCACGAACATGTTCGTGGTCACGACCTGCCCGCCCGCGACGAAGCCCGGCGTGTCGTCCTCGGCGGTGAGCACGTTCTCCTCGCAGGTGACCATGGCCACCTCGCCGCTGACGCCGATGTGGGTCTCGGTGAGCACGTACTGGATGTAGGGCACGTTCGCCATGATCAGCGCCCAGGCGCGCATGATCTCGGCGCGGCCGCGCAGCAGCGGCCAGCCCGGGTTGACGCAGACCAGGTCGGGGGCCTCGTCCTCCTCGGCCCACACGCGGCGCATCAGGTCGATGTCGCCGTTCTCGATGGCGCCGTAGAACTGCGCGTTGGCCTCGGCGACGCGCTCCATGACCTCCTGGCGGGACCTCACACGCCGCTCCGGCCGATGAGGTCGCCGCGCCCTTCGTCCAGGAGCGCCCCGCCGGTGCGCCATGCCGCGGCGACCCGCACCGCGTCGGCGTTGGGCCGCACGTCGTGCACGCGAACGCACCATGCCCCCTGGGCGGCGGAGAGGGTGGTCAGCGCGATCGTCGCGTCGTCGCATGCGGTGAAGTCGCGCGCGTTGCCGTCGGCGTCGCTGAGCAGTCGGCCCAGGAAGCGTTTGCGGGAGCCTGCGATCAAGAGTGGACGCCCCAAGTCGTTGAATCGGTCGAGATGGGCGAGCAGCGCCCAGTTGTGGGCGCGGTCGGGCAGCTTGGAGAACCCCAGTCCGGGGTCGAGGACGATCTGGCCGGGGTCGACTCCGTCGTCGGCCATCGCCGACAGGCGGTCGCGCAGCTCGTCGTGGACCTCCTGGACCACGTCGTCGTAGCGGGCGCGGTCCTGCATCCGGTGGCTGTGCCCGCGCCAGTGCATCAGCACGTAGGCGACGCCGGTCTTGGCGACCAGCCGGGCCATGGCGGGATCGGCGAGCCCGCCGCTGACGTCGTTGACCAGCCGCGCCCCGGCCTCGACCGCGTGGGCGGCGACCTCGGCGCGCATGGTGTCGACGCTGACGGCGATGCCCTGCCGCGCCAGCTCGCGGACGACCGGCCCGATGCGGCGCAGCTCCTCGTCGCGGGAGACGCGCTGGGCGCCCGGCCGGGTGGACTCGCCGCCGACGTCGACGATGTCGGCGCCCTCCTCGGCGAGGCGGACACCGTGCTCGACGGCCTTCGCCGTGTCGAACCAGCGCCCTCCGTCGGAGAAGGAGTCCGGGGTCACGTTCACGACGCCCATCACCAGGCATCTCCGCCGGATCGGAAGCCCGGGGAGGTCCCGGCCCGAGGGCAGCGGGGCAGAACCGGCTCCGGCGCCCTCCCACTGCTCGGACCCGTTCGCTTCGATAGCCGTGATCTTCTCTTCCCCTCCCGTACGTGGGCCGCCGCGGCTGACGGGGATCGTGCGATCAGCCTACGAGAACCCCGGCTTCCGCTGCGACCCGCCCTTTGATCGATCATGCCGGGCGCCACCGCCGCGGGTCGACCGGTTGCGCTCTGGGCCGAAAGCCGGGTCGGGGGTTAGGAGGGTGCAGGGCGGCGCACGCCGCCGCAGTCCGGCGCGGCAGGTCGGCGCTCTGCTGCCGGAGCGTCGGCGGAAGAGCGGAGGCGCGGCGCCCGCCGAGCTCAGTGGTGCCCGAGGATCAGGCTCATCGCCTCGGCGCGGGTGCGGTCGCGGTTGCGGAAGTCGCCCCGTACCGCCGACGTCACGGTCTTGGCTCCGGGCTTGCGCACCCCGCGCATCGTCATGCACAGGTGCTCGGCCTCGATCACCACGATCACGCCCCGCGGCTCCAGCTGGGTCATGATGCCGTCGGCGACCTGGGTGGTCAGCCGCTCCTGCACCTGCGGGCGGCGCGCGTAGACGTCCACGAGCCGGGCGATCTTGGACAGCCCGGTGATCTGGCCCTTGCTGTTGGGGATGTAGCCCACGTGCGCGCTGCCGTAGAAGGGCACCAGGTGGTGCTCGCACGTCGAGTACAGCTCGATGTCGCGGACCAGCACCATCTCCTCGTGGCCGGCCTCGAACACCGTGGTCAGCACGTCCTCGGGCTGCTGCCCCAGGCCGGCGAACTGCTCTTCGTAGGCGCGCGCCACCCGGGCGGGGGTCTCGCGCAGGCCCTCGCGGTCGGGGTCCTCGCCGATGGCGACGAGGATCTCCCGGACCGCCTTCTCGATGCGGGCGTGGTCGACGGCGTGCCGCTCCGGCACGACCAGCGGAATGTCGGTGTCAGGCTCGGGGCCCTCGGCACTCACACCTGGTCCCCGCTGCCGTCCTCGGACTCGCCCGACTGCCGCCCGCTGCCGTTGACCCCGCCCGCGGGGCCGCCCTCGGCGGACTCGCCGCCGCGGTCGGACTCGCTCCACGGCTCGCCGCCGGAGTACTCGCCCTGGCCGTTGCCCGAGGAGACGTCCTCCAGGTCGCGCGGGCCCAGCACCGCCAGCTCCTTGGGCGTCTTCACCGGCGGACGCGAGGAGGGCTGGCGCTTGCCGTAGCCGGTGTAGGAGCCGCGCGAAGGACGCTTGGCCACCGGAGCGAAGATCTCCAGGACCTCCTCCTTGGACAGGGTCTCCTTGTCCAGCAGGTGCAGCACCAGGTCGTCGAGGACGGCGCGGTAGTCGACCAGGATCTCCCACGCCTCGTCGTGGGCCGACTCGATGAGGCGGCGCACCTCCTCGTCGATCACCGAGGCGATCTCTTCGGAGTACTCGCGCGAGTGCGACATCTCGCGGCCCAGGAACGGCTCGGAGTTGCCGCTGCCGAACTTGCGCGCCCCCAGCCGCTCGCTCATGCCGTACTCGGTGATCATGTTGCGGGCCAGGCTGGTGGCCTTGTCGATGTCGTTGGCCGCGCCCGTGGTGGGCTCGTGGAAGACCATCTCCTCGGCGGCGCGCCCGCCCAGCATCATGGCGAGCTGGTCCATCATCTCCGAGCGCGAGGTGAGGAACTTGTCCTCCATCGGCACGGACATGGTGTAGCCCAGCGCGCGGCCGCGCGGCAGGATGGTGATCTTGTGTACCGGGTCCGCGTGCGGCAGCGCGTGGCCGACCAGGGCGTGCCCGCCCTCGTGGTAGGCGATGACCTTCTTCTCGGCGTCGGACATGACGCGGGTCTTGCGCTCGGGACCGGCCATCACCCGGTCGATGGCCTCCTCCAGGGTGGCCAGGTCGATCAGGTTGTGCCCGGCACGGGCCGCCAGCAGGGCGCCCTCGTTGACGACGTTCTGCAGGTCGGCGCCGGTCATGCCGGAGGTGCGGCGGGCGATGACGTCGAGGTCGACGTCATCGGCCATCGGCTTGCCCTTGGCGTGGACCTCCAGGATGCCCTTGCGGCCCTCCATGTCGGGGCGGTCCACGACGATCTGGCGGTCGAAGCGGCCGGGGCGCAGCAGGGCCGGGTCGAGGATGTCCGGGCGGTTCGTGGCGGCGATCAGGATGACCCCGCCCTTGATGTCGAACCCGTCCATCTCGACGAGCATCTGGTTCAGCGTCTGCTCGCGCTCATCGTGGCCGCCGCCCATGCCGGCGCCGCGGTGGCGCCCGACGGCGTCGATCTCGTCGACGAAGATGATGGCCGGCGCGTTGGCCTTGGCCTGCTCGAACAGGTCGCGCACCCGGGAGGCGCCCACACCGACGAACATCTCAACGAAGTCGGAACCGGAGATGGAGTAGAACGGGACGCCGGCCTCGCCCGCGACGGCGCGTGCGAGCAGGGTCTTACCGGTGCCGGGAGGGCCGAAGAGCAGCACGCCCTTGGGGATCTTCGCGCCCATCGACTGGAACTTCGAGGGGTTCTGCAGGAAGTCCTTGATCTCCCCGAGCTCCTCGATGGCCTCGTCGGCGCCCGCGACGTCGGCGAACGTGCTCTTGGGCGTGTCCTTGGTGATCAGCTTGGCCTTGGACTTGCCGAAGTTCATCACGCGGCCGCCGCCGCCCTGCATCTGGTTCATGATGAACAGGAAGATGGCGATGATGATGATCAGCGGCAGGAAGCTGAACAGCAGCGACACGAACATGCTGTCCTGGGGGACCTCGATGTCGTAGGACTGGAGGTTCCCGCTGCCGTCGGCGTTGTCGCCGTCCTGTTCCAGGTTCTCGAGCCGCTGCGCGATCTCGTCGCCCTGGCCGGCGACCCAGTAGGCCTCATAGACCTTGCCGCCGGTGGTGGTCACCTCGATCCGCTGTTCCTTGTCGACCAGCCGGGCGTTGTCCACCTTGTTCTGGGCGATCAGGTCGAAGACCTTGGAGGAGTCGACCTTCTCCGGCTCGGTGCCCGAGCCCAGGCCGGTGAACTGGAAAACGGCGATAATCAGCAGGCCGATGGCCACGATCCAAAGCCACGGCCCGCGGTACAAGCGCTTGAGATTCATCTATCCGGAACCCCGCTGGGTCCGTCCCTCCTGACCAGCCGGCTTGCCCCGAAAACCGCAGGGGTCGGCGCGGCGGCGGTGCCGGCGCGGGCGCGTACGCGCCGTTTGCCAAACCCGCACCGCTTGGCCGAGTAGCCCCATGTGGCCGCCGGAAGCGGAACCTATCGGACACGTTTTCCTTCATGCACTGCGCTGGGCCTGCGATTTCGCGCAGACTCCCGCAGTTCCCCACAACGCCGGGATAATCGACCGTACACCCCGTTCATCACCGGGTGCACTCACGCTCCCCCGCGTTCGCGGACGGTGGAAACCGTCATGCCTCCAACGCGTGGGAAGGGGCGTGTTGTTCCCGACCGCCCTCGCCGTCACCCCGAACGCGGCGCCCGCCGCCCCGGCGGCCCCTCTTCCGGCCGCGCGGCGCGGTCCCGCCGGCGGCTTTCAGCTCCGGTAGACGTGCGACGCCAGGGTGCCGATCAGGGGGAGGTTGCGGTACTTCTCGGCGTAGTCCAGCCCGTAGCCGACGATGAACTCGTTGGGCAGGTCGAAGCCGACGTAGCGTACGTCCAGCTCCACGTCGAAGGCGAGCGGCTTGCGCACCATCGTGCAGATCTCCACCGAGGCCGGCCCGCGCGACTTCAGGTTGCCCACCAGCCAGGAGAGGGTGAGCCCCGAGTCGATGACGTCCTCGACGATGAGGACGTTGCGGTCCTTGATGTCGATCTCCAGGTCCTTGAGGATCCGCACGACACCCGAGGACGTCGTGCCCGCCCCGTAGGAGGACACCGCCATCCAGTCCATCTCGCAGGGATGGTGCAGCGCGCGGGCGAGGTCGGCCATCACCATGACCGCGCCCTTGAGGACCCCGACGAGCAGCAGGTCCTTCCCGGCGTAGTCAGCGTCGATCTCGGCGGCCATCTCGCCCAGCCTGGTGTTGATCTGGCTCTCGGTCACCAGGACCTTCTCCAGATCCTCGCCCATGTCTTTCGCGTCCACGCTTGGCTGACCTCGCTGCTCAGGTCGGGATTGGCAGAACGCCCCCAGAATAGACGGGCGCCGGCGGCCGGCGTGCTCCGGCGCCCCCGCGGCCGGCGCACCGGAGCACGCGGCCGCGCTTGCGGCCGGCGGCGCGGCGGTCCGGCGATCGGGCGGGAGGCCGTCCGCAGGACGCGGCCGCGTGCGCGCGGCACCGGGGGCCGGTGTGAGAGTGATCATTCCGCGGCGTGTCAGGTCGTCGGAGCAGCTCAGGAGGGTCGGTCACCGTGGCCCCCGCCGCCCGCGGCCGGGTCGAAGGCGATCCGGCCCTGGCGGCGCACGCCGCGGATCCCGCCGGGCAGGTCGACGTGCGCCTGCCCGCGCCAGTCGGAGACCAGCCGGTCCAGCTCGGCCACGTGCACCGCGAACAGCGAGCCCGCCGGCGCGCCGGCCGCCACGGCGGCCCGCCGGAGCAGCCGGGTGCGCACCGCGCGCGGCAGCTCCGCAAGGGAGGCGGCGTCCAGTGCGGTGTCGGCGCCCGCGCCCTCGCGCACTCCCGCTTCGGCGGCACGGGTCCAGGCGTCCAGCGCCTCGGCGTCGTCGCGCAGCAGGTCGGCGGTGCGGGCGAGCGCCTCGGCGATGCCGGGGCCCAGGGTCCGCTCCAGCACGGGCAGCGCGTCGGTGCGCACGCGCGAACGCGCGTAGGCGGGGTCGGAGTTGTGCGGGTCGGACCACGCCTTCAGGCCCATGTCCGCGCAGGCGGTGTGCACCTGCGCGCGCGGCGCCGCCAGCAGCGGCCGCAGATAGCGCCCGCTGCGCGCCGGCATTCCCGAGAGCGAGCGGCCGCCCGAGCCGCGCGCCAGGCGCAGCAGCACGGTTTCGGCCTGGTCGTCGCGGGTGTGGCCGAGCAGCACGGCGGCGGCGCCCAGTCGGCGCGCGGCCTCGTCCAGGGCGGTGAAGCGGGCGCGGCGAGCGGCCCCTTCGGGCCCGCCCTCGGCCCCCACCCGCACGGCGACGCTCTCGGCCGGGTCCAGGCCCAACCCGCGCATCGTCGCGACGACCTCGGCGGCCCGCTCGGTGGAGCCCTCCTGGAGCCCGTGGTCGACGGTGACCCCTCCGGCGCGCAGTCCCATCCTCGGTGCGGCGAACGCGGTGGCGCCCGCCAGCGCCAGCGAGTCGGCGCCTCCGCTGCAGGCCACCAGCACCAGCGAGCCCGCATCCAGCCCCGACAGTGCGCCGCGGACGGCGCTGCGCACCGCGGCGACGGCGGGCGGCGGGCCGGTCACGGCCGGCCTGCCGCCGCGGCGGGCCTCACTCCCGCGGCGAACCGTCCGCGGACCCGCCCCCGGGCGGCGGGCCGGCAGGGCTCTGCCCGGATTCCCGCGGAAGCGCGGCGGGCCGCACGACGCGGTCGATCCAGGAGTCGGGGTTGCGGATCTCCTTGATGGTCGGCAGGGTCTCCGGCGACTCCCACACGCGGTTGAAGTCGGCCATGCCCACCTGCGAGACCACGGAGCGCACGAAGGCCGCACCCTCCTCGTACTGCTTCATCTTCAGGTCGATCCCCAGCAGCTGGCGGATGACCCTGTCGACGCGGTTGGCGCCCTCGCGGCGGCGCTGGAAGCGGCGGCGGATCTCGGCGACCGTGGGCACGACCTCGGGGCCGACGGCGTCCATCACGTAGTCGCCGTGGCCCTCGGCCAGCGACATGACCGCGGTGATGCGGTCCATGATCTCGCTCTGCTCCTCGCTCTGGAACACCTCGATGAGGTTGCCGTCGCCGCCGCGGATCGCCTCGGCGACGGCCTCGCCGGCCGAGCGCAGGCGGTTGAGCAGGTCGCCGGCGTCGATGTTGGAGGCGAGCAGCATCTCCTGCATCTGCTGCTGCACGTAGTCGCGCAGCCAGGGCGAGGAGGTGAACTGCATGCGGTGGGTCTCCTCGTGGAGGCAGACCCACAGCCGGAAGTCGCGGGGGTCCACGTCGAGCTCGCGCTCGGTGTGGACGATGTTGGGGGCGACGAGGGTGAGCCGCCCGGTGGGCGCCCGGCCGTCGGGGTCGGGCGGCAGGAAGAGCTCGTACTGGCCCAGCACCCGGCCGGCCAGATAGGAGAGCACGGCGCCGAGCTGGACGCCGGTGACGCGCGAGCCCACCGCGGTGGTGAGCTGGGCGGCGCTGCCGTCGTTCAGGCGTTCGCCGCCGAGTCGGTCGAGTATGGGTTCCAGGACGACCCGGAACCCGTCGACGTTGGCCTTGATCCAGCCCGGACGGTCCACCACGACCGCCGGTCCCGCAGGCTCAAGGGGTTCCATACCGGTGAACTCCCGCACGTGGCCCTGCGCGGTGACGGACAGCTCGCGCAGCTGCGCCACCGCCTGGCGGGCGTCGGCGAGGTCCACCTGCGGACCGGGCCGGACGAGTCGGACACCGGTGCTGACGGCTACGTCCCAGTCGATCAAACTCACGTCTTCACCGTACCCACGAAACCGCCGAACGGGCGTGCGGCGCGGGTATTTCCGGGTTTCCTCAGGGAAGTTCCCGATGCGGACCGCCGGGGCCGCCGCGGGCGCCGCGGGCGCCGCGGGCGCCGGCCTGCCGGCGCGGGGCCGCGGCGGTCGGCGTCCGGCGGCGTCCGGCGCGGCCTACCGGCAGCCGCACTCGGCGATGGCTGCGGCGAAGGTGTCGAGGGTGCTGCCCAGCGCGGCGGGGTCGTTGGCCATGAACGCGAACGCCAGCAGACGGCCGTCGGAGTCGTAGGCGGTGCCCGCGAGCGTGCTCACCCCGTTGAGCGTGCCGGTCTTGGCGCGGATGCGCCCGGCGCCGGCCTGGGAGCCGCTGGCCGAGGAGTAGCGGTCGGTGAGGGTGCCGGTGAAGTGCGCGGTGGGCAGGCCGCTCAGCGCCGGGTACAGCTTCGGCCGCTCCGCGGCCAGCCGCACCAGCTCGACCAGCGCCTTGGGGGTGATGTGGTTGTTCACCGACAGCCCGCTGCCGTCCTCGGTGTGCACGTTCTGCACGCCGAGTTCCCGCATCACCTCGGCCACGCCCTCGGCGCCGCCCGCGAAGGAGGCCTCGTGGCCGCGGGCGAGGCCGACCTTGTGGAACAGCGCCTCGGCGATGTTGTTGTCGCTCTCCAGCAGCATCCACTCCACCAGCGACGAGATCGGCGGCGACTGGACGGAGGCGACGGGCTCGGCCCCCTCGGGCGCCTCGGCGGGGGCGGGCTCGCCGGAGACCTCGACGCCGGCGGCCTCCAGCTGCTCGGCGAAGGCGTCGGCCGTGACGCCGGGCGGGTCGCCGACGCGCTGGCTGTAGTGGTCGTAGCGGTCGACGCGGCCGCCGTCGAGCATCAGGGCGTGCACCGTGGAGACGCTGCCCTCGTCGACGTAGCCCGGCTTCCAGCCCGGCGCCATGTCGGAGCCGCGGTAGAGGGAGTCGTCGTAGCTGAGGTGCACCGAGTCGGTCCCGGACTCCTGCAGCGCGGCGGCGGTCTCGGCGGCGAGGTCCTCGAGGCTGGCCGGGCGCGGGTAGTGGTCGAACCCGTTGTCGGAGGTGAGGGTGGGGTCGCCGCCGCCGACGAGCACGAGTCCGCCGTTGTCGTCGCGCACCACGTCGGTCGACAGCCGCGCGGAGGGGCCCGCGGCGTGCAGTGCGGCTACAGCGGTGACTAGCTTGGTGGTGGAGGCGGGGACGGCTCCGTGGTCGGCCTCGCGCCCGTAGAGGCGCTCGCCGGTCTCGGCGTCGGCCACGTAGGCGTAGAGCCCATCGGCGATACCGGAGGCCGACATGGGATCATCGAGCTTGTCCCGGAGCCGCTCCGGATCCACCTGGGCGGCGTCCTGCTGCGCCGCGTCGGGCGCGTCCTCGGCGAAGGCGACAGGGTAGGGCATCGTCGCGGGTGGGCGGGAATCGATGATGTCGATCGCGACGACGCCTGCCACCAGCACGAATATGTTGAGGACGGCCAACGCTGACAGCGCTCGGGCCCGTACCTGCCGCACCCTGGACCTGCCTTCCGTTGGCATGCGACGACCTTTGACTGTTTTAGCGACACTAGCCGTAGAGGAAGCCGAGAACAGCATGGAATTCGACGTCACGATCGAGATCCCCAAGGGCGAGCGTAATAAATATGAGATGGATCACGAAACAGGACGTATCCGTCTGGACAGGATGCTGTTCACGTCGACGAGCTACCCGGCCGACTACGGCTTCATCGAGGGCACGCTCGGCGAGGACGGCGACCCGCTGGACGCGCTCGTCCTGCTGAAGCACCCCACCTTCCCGGGGTGCCTGATCCGCTGCCGCGCGGTGGGCATGTTCCGCATGCGCGACGAGGCCGGCGGCGACGACAAGGTGCTGTGCGTGCCGGCGACCGACCCGCGCATGGAGCACCTGCGTGACATCCACCACGTCAACGAGTTCGAGCGCCTGGAGGTCGAGCACTTCTTCAGCGTCTACAAGGACCTGGAGCCCGGGAAGTCGGTGGAGGGCGCCACGTGGGTGGGCCGCCACGACGCCGAGCAGGAGGTCATCGCCTCGGTCAAGCGCGCGGAAGAGCACGGGGTGCACGGCGACACCTCCCACATCAAGGTGAGCGAATAGGCCGCCGAAGGGCCGATCCGGTGCGGGACGCCGCCGTGCCGCCTGCCGCGGCCCGGCGGGCTCCGAAGGACCCGGCCGCGGTCTGAGGCGGGGCCGGAGGGGGCCTGCGAGTGAGGTCGGCGAAGCGTGCGGCGCCGGGCGCCGTGGCGGCGCACGCGGTCGGCCGCCCGGCCTGATCGCGACCGCTCAGGCCGAGTCGAGATACCGCCCGATCCGCTCGGCGACGTGTTCGACCTGCTCCGCGGAGAGCACGTCGCCTCGGGCGAGGATGTGCCGGACGGCGGGGCGGGGGCGGGACAGCAGCACCCGTCCCAGCTCCACGACCGACTCCGGCCGCCGCCCGGCGACCAGGATGACCGCTACGGCGGGGGCCGCGGGTGCCGGTCCCGGCGCGTCCGCGGAGTCCGGGTCCGCCCCGCCGCCCGCCGCGGCGCGGTCCAGGCCGGCGGCCTGCTCCTCCAGGCGCTGGGCGAGCCGGTCCGCCGGGGCACCTCCGACGCGCCATCCGCGCGGGCCGTGCCATGCGGCCGATCGCCCGGTGGCCGCCAGCAGGAACACGCCTGCAGGCCCGACCGCCACATGGCGGGCGGGGCCGTCGGGGACCAGCCGGTAGCCGCGGGCGCGCAGGGCCCGCAGCGCCGGGCCCGGTCCGCTGGATCGCGGCACGCGCCGCCCGACCGTGCCCGACAGGACGTAGGTGAGGGCGGTCAGGCCGGCCACCAGCGCACCGGCGCGCCAGTCCACGAAGCCGGCGGCCATCACCCCGGCGGCGGCGCTGACCAGCGCGCTCGCTCCGATCCGGGCCCATCTTCCCGCGGGCGCGGCGGAGGACTGCCCGCTTCTGCCGGGCCGCACCGCTCCGTCGCCCCCCAACGATCACCTCCGGCGCGACCCGCCCCGCAGGCGCGCACTCGTTCTCGTCCCGCTTCGCCGCGACCGGCGCCGGGCGCCGGGGCCTTCGCCGGAACCGCGGCCCCTGCGCCGGTTCCGGTCTTTAGCGGTCTCTTATGCCATCACCGATTCAGGCGGCACCGCAACGCGTTTACCTAAATTTGGCCCGGACAGATCCCATGATTCCGGACTCTGCCGAAGCCGGCGCTGCGCCTCCCGCCCGCACCGGACGGCTCCGGGCCGGGTCTCCCGGCGGGCGGTCAGCGCCGGACCCGGCGCGGCGCGTGACGCGGACGACACACCCGAGTGACCGGCGTGCGCTTGACACCCCGGGCCGGGCTTGGTGTTCTTAGCGGTATGCATCCGCGCACCCGTACTGATCGATCCTCCATGGCTCGCAGCGCCCACTCCGGCGCTCGCCGTGCGGTCGGTGTGCGCTGCCTGTGTTGCTGTCCGGCCCGCCGCGACCACCGCTGAGCCGGGTCGCGCCGCAGGCGGTCGCCTGACGGCGCGTCTTCGTTCTCGTTCGCATTCGTTTGCTTTCCGCCGGCCCCGCCGGAACCGCTGCCGCGCGGCGGCGGCCGCCGCGAGGACTCCGCCTCCGGACGACCGGCTCCCCCTGAGTTCCGCCAGCCCCGGCGCCGCCGCGCCGAGGGCTCGACGCCGTGAAGGACAGCCGCACCCATGACCTACGACACCGCCGCCTCCGCGACCACCGCAGAGCACTCTGCGAACAGGACCGGACACGAAGGGTCGCCTCCGGTCCCGCGCCCGGCGGCGCCGACCGTGTCGCCGGAGGGCATCGGCGACATCGTGCTCGCCGGGCACCCCGCCCCCTATCCGCACCTGCAGACCCGCAGCGCCCCGACCATCGGCCGGCTCGCCGCCGCGGCACGCGCCGCGGCCTCGGCTCCGACCCTGCTCCGACTGCGCCCGCGCCGCGGGGGGCGCTGGCAGCCTGCGCCGCGCCCGGCGCGGCGCGCGGCCGCCCGGCGGATGCGCGTGAGCGTCCTGGTGCTGGAGCCCAACGGCTTCGCCGCGGTGCCCGACGAGCCCCACCGCGCCTCGGTCCTGCACCTGGCGAGCGGCCGCGTGCACATGGTCACGGTCGCCCCCGACCGCGAGATGCAGGCGGTGCAGGAGCTGACCGGCGACCGTGCCCGGGCACTGGGTTCGGGCGACGACCACCAGCTCATCAACACCGGCGACCGGCGCGCGGTGGTCGTGCGCGTCACCGGCTGAACCCGGCGCGGCCCGGCTACTCGGCACGGCCCGCGGCCGCGCGCAGCGCCTCGTCGACGGCCTCGATCGAGCGCAGCACGGCCGCCATGCGCCGCCCCTCTTCCCGGTAGGCGTTCATGACCTGGTCGACGGCGTGCTGGGGCAGGTGGTCGCGCAGGTCGACCCGCGCGGTTCGGTACCCCTGGCGCGCGCCTTCGAGCGAGGAGGCCACGTGCTGGCGCGCCAGCCGCGACAGGGCCACCGGATGCCGCCGCAGCACGCCGTGCAGCCGGTAGTCGGCGGGCACGTGGTCGAACAGCCAGACGGCGGCCGTCTGCTCGAACGAGTCCGACCCCGGCGGATGCACGCTCTCCGGCCAGTCAGGAGATAATTGCTGGTCAGGCATGCCACAAGCCTACCCGAGTTCGTACATGCGTTCGAGGTCGGGTGCCGGACGTGCCACCGGGGCCGCCGGGTTCTCCGCGGCCGCGAGACGCGCACCCCCTGCCGGAGCCCTGCTGGAAGAGGGGTGAGACGAAGCTCCGCGCGCCCCGGGGCGGGCGAAGGAGGCCAACGCAGCGGCTCGCCCCTTCGGCGGCTCCGGGCGCGCCGAAGAGTCCCCGTCATCTCGCTCGCACCCGAACCGGCGGCGTTCGCGAAGCGCACGCGGGAGATCATCGTCTCCGCTGAGCCGGGGGCGCGGCACAACCCGGCGAACGGCGCCGCGCCCGAAGATGCGGCCGACGAGGAGCTGGACTCACGCCGGACGGTCCGTGGAGCCCTCCCCCCGCGCCGAGCCCACCGTCGAGGTGGGTCACAGGCGCCGTCTGGAGCCGCCGCCCAGCGGCGAGACGATCGCCGCGCCGTTCACCGCGGGAGCGCCCTGGTCCTCCGGCGGCAAGGCGCACCGGCGCGGACACCGGCGAACACGCCTTCGCGGACAGGGCCTAACCCGACAGCTCCTCCGAGGAGTCCGACGCGCCCGTGGATCCCGGCTCCGCGCTCCCGCCGCTGGAGGACTCCTTTTCGCCCTCGCCCTCGCGGCGCTCCGCCTCGACCCGGATGGCGTACTCCGCGGCGTCGACGGCCGCGCGCGCGGTGATGGCGTTGGTGTGCGCCCGCTCCAGATCGTCCAGTTCGATGCAGTCGAACGCGACGCGCGCGTCGTGGATGGCGGCTTCGAGTTGGCGTCCCGCCTCGTCCAGGCTCATGGTCTCCCCTTCCCTACGGCGTGCGGCCGCATCCGACCGCGACGTTCGGCTTCCGGGTGCTCCATGCGCGAATCCGTCGCGAGGAGCCGCGCGTTGGGTCTCTCTACCCCCGAGGCCGGGGGGTCATGTCGCGGATCGCGCGACTTCCCCGCTCAGCGGGCCGAGCCGGGGGCCGGCACGCGGTCGGCGGCGCCCGCACTCCGCGCGGCGTCTCGGCGCGGCGCCGCGCTCCCGAACCTCCTGCGGGCCCGGATCTCCCTATCCGGCCGGAATCGTCGTCACCCGCCGCTAGCATGTCCGGGACGCAAAGAGAGCAGGGGAGTACGATGCGCAACCGTTACCCCGGAACATGCACCTCCTGCGGCACCCCCGTCGCGGCCCAGGCCGGAGTCGTCCTCAAGCAGGACGGGCGGTGGCGCACCTACTGCACCGAGCACGAACCCCGTCCCGAGCCCCCGCCCCGCGGCGACCACATCGGCTGGCACACCGGCGCGCTCGCCGGCTACGACTGCGAGACCTCCTCCCGCGACCCCCGCGAAGCCTTCCTCGTCTCAGCGGCCTTCGTCGACTCCGCGGGCACCGAGCGCACCTGGCTGGTCGACCCCGGAGACCGCGAGATCCCCGAGGACGCCATCGCCGTCCACGGCATCACCAACGAGCGCGCCCGCGCCGAGGGCGCCCCCGCAGCCAAGGCGCTGGACGAGATCGCCGAGGCCCTCAGCGCCCACCTGATCGCCGGGCGGGGCCTGGCCGTCTTCAACGCCCCCTTCGACCTGATGGTGCTGGCCGGCGAGCTCCGCCGCCACGAACTGGCGCCGTTGAGCGAACGCCTCGGCGCCGACACCGTCGCCCCCGTCGTCGACCCCCTGGTCATCGACCGCGGATCCGATCCCTACCGGCGCGGCAAGCGCAACCTCGCCGCCATGTGCGAGTTCTACCGCGTCAGCCTGAACGACGCGCACACCGCCCTGGGCGACGCCGCGGCCTGCCTCGCCCTGGCGTGCGAGATCGCCGCGCGCCGCCCCGACGTCGCCTCGATGGACCTGGCAGCGCTCCACCAGCGCCAGATCGAATGGGCGGCCGCCTACGCCCGCAGCCGCCAGGAGTGGCTCGACAAGAGCCGCCCCGGGCACGGCACCGTCGTCGACGGCACCTGGCCCTGCGCCGCCGTCTGAGGCCCGGCCCGGCGGCGGGGGCCGCCGGGTCCTAGTTGCGCAGACCGATCGTGGCGCTGGCGCGGCGCTGCTCGGTCGGCAGCCAGGACAACGGCACCAGGTCGGCCAGGAACCGGTAGTCGCGGGCCAGTCTGCGCTCCGTGGCGCTGTGGCCCGCCGCGGTCCGGCCCCACCACGAGGCGATGTCGGCCCAGCCGGGCGCCGACAGCGAACCGCCGGTGTGGCGCAGCGACAGGGCGGCCGAGAGGTTGGCGAAGCGCAGCCGCTGCTCCAGCGGCCAGTTGGCCAGCGTCCCGACGATGAACGCGGCGCCGAAGACGTCGCCGGCCCCGGTGGTGTCGATGGCCTCCAGGACCAGCCCCTCGACCTCGGCGCTCTCGCCGGTGCACTGGTCCACCGCCAGCGAGCCGCGCGGCCCGTCGGTGACCACCGCCACCGGCACGTACTCGGCCAGCGCCGACAGCGCCGAAGCGGGGCTGCCCGTGCGGGTGTAGGACATCGCCTCGATGGCGTTGGGCATGAACACGTCGCAGCGCCGCAGCTGCTCCAGCACCGACCCGCTCCAGGTCCCGCTGTCGTCCCAGCCCACGTCGGCGAAGATCCGCGCGCCCTTGGCGGCCTGGTCCAGCGCCCACTGCGGCACCCCGTCGTCCATGCTGAGGCTGACGAACGCCGCGCGCGCCTGCGGCAGGGCGCGGGCCATCTCCCGGTGCGGCGTGGGCGAGGGGTGCTCGTGGGTGACCATGCTGCGGTCGCCGCGGTAGGCCAGCGACACGGTGAACGGCGAGTGCCAGTCCGGGATGCGCCGCGACGCCGCCAGGTCCACGCGCTCCTGCACGCTCAGCGTGTCCCAGGCGAAGTCGCCGTAGACGTCCTCGCCGAATGCCGCCGCCACCGAGGTGCGCAGGCCCAGCCGCGAAGCCGCGACCGCGAGGTTGGCCACCCCGCCCGGGCACGAGCCCATGCCCTCGGCGCCGACCTCGGTCCCCGCGGCGGGTGGAGCGGCCAGCCCGGTGAGCACGATGTCGAAGAACACAGTCCCGCTGAGCGCGAGGTCGACTGCCGGGCTGTCGGGCTCGCGCTCGGCGGCCAGGACGTCGTGCGGCTGCCCGACCAGAGGCTCCGATTCCAGTCGTGCGGCGGCCTTCGCCGTCTGCTTGCCGGCGTTCACGCGTGTCTGCACGCCCATACTCTTCCCCGCGGTCGGGCGCCCCCGTTCGAGAGCGCCTGCTCAAGAGTCCTAGAAGTGCAGGCTATGCAAGGACACCGACACTGGCACCCTTGATGTCGCCCACACCCCGGGGGCGCCGCCGCAAACTACGGTGGGACGAAGCGAACCGGGCGGGCCGGGCGGAGAGGAGACGCACACGTGCGACTGGCCATTCTCGGCGGCGGCGGGTTCCGCGTGCCGCTCGTGCACCGGGCGCTGCTCGCCGAGTCCCGGCGCGGCGACGCCGTGATCTCCGAGGTGGTCCTCTTCGACACCGACGAGGACCGGTTGCGCGGCGTCGGCGCCGTTCTGGACCGGCAGCGCGACGCCCACACCGCCGAGCACGGCGAGCCGCGGCTGACCGTGCGCACCGCCGGCAGCCTGCCCGAGGCCCTGGAGGGGGCGGGCATGGTGTTCTCGGCCATCCGCGTCGGCGCGATGCCGGGGCGGGTCGCCGACGAGCGCGTAGCCCTGTCGGCCGGGGTCATCGGCCAGGAGACCGTCGGCGCGGGCGGCATCAGCTACGGGCTGCGCACGCTCCCCGTCGCGCGGCGGGTCGCCCGCGCGATCGCCGAGCACGCGCCCGAGGCCTGGGTCGTGAACTTCACCAACCCGGCGGGCCTGGTCACCGAGGAGATGTCGGCGGTGCTCGGCGACCGCGTGATCGGGATCTGCGACTCCCCCGTCGGCCTGACCCGGCGGGCCGCGCGCGCACTGGAGCTCGACCCGGCGGCGGTGCGTGCCGACTACGCCGGGCTGAACCACCTGGGCTGGCTGCGCGGCCTGTGGAGCGGCGGCCGCGACCGGCTGCCCGACCTGCTGGCCGACACCGCGGCGCTGGAGTCCTTCGAGGAGGGCAGCCTGTTCGGCGCCGACTGGCTGCGCAGCCTGGGCGCGCTGCCCAACGAGTACCTGCACTACTACTACATGGCCCGCGAGGCCGCCGCGGCCGCCGCCGACTCGGCCCGCCAGGGCCTGACCCGCGGCGAGGAACTGGTCGAGCAGCAGCACGGCTTCTACCGCGAGGCGGCGGCGCGGCCGGGCGAGGCGTTCGAGCTGTGGGACCGCGCGCGGCTGGCCCGCGAGCGCGGCTACATGGCCGACAACCGCCGTGCTGCCGGGGGCGTCGAACGCGCCGAGCAGGACCTGGACGGCGGCGGCTACGAGGAGGTGGCGCTGGCCGTGATGCGGGCCCTGGCCCGCGACGAGCCGGCCCGCCTGATCGTCGACGTGCGCAACCGGGGAGCCCTGGCGGGTCTGGACCGCGACGCGGTGGTCGAGCTGCCCTGCCTGGTCGACGGCGGCGGCGCGCAGCCGCTCGCCGCGGCGCCCCTGTCAGGCCACCAGCTGGCCCTGGTGCTCGCGGTCAAGTCGGTGGAGCGCGACATCATGGAGGCGGTGCGCACCGGTTCGCGCGCGGCGGCCCTGCGGGCCTTCGCCACCCATCCCCTGGTCGACTCGGTGACCACCGCCCGCACCCTGCTGGACGGGTACCTGGAGGCCTTCGGCGACCTCGGCGACGTCCTGCCGAACCCGTAGCGGCATCCCGCCCGGGAAGGCGGGCGCGGCCGGCGAAGGCCCGGCCCGGCCGGGGGCGGGACCGGCGCAGCGACGGCGGCCGCTTCGCAACTTGCCTTCCGGACCAGCGCGAACGCGCGCGCATCCGCCTCCGGCGCCTGCCGCGGTCGCCTCCGCCGGACGGGCCGCCCTCGCGAACAGCCCGCCGCTACCGCCCGGAGCGGCGGAGGCCGGCCACGATCTCCTCGGCCCGGAGCGCGCCGCAGCCGGTGGCGTCGCGGACCGCGCCGACCGCCTCGTTGCCGCGGCCCTCGGCGAGCAGCCCGCGGACGCGGGCGAGCGCGTCGCCGGTGAGCTCCCCCGCGGCGCGCTCCTCGGCGCCCTCCAGCAGGGTGTAGCCGCCGGCGGGCGCCTCGTCCGGGGCGGCGGCCTCCGGCGCGTCGCCGCCCGGCTCGATCTCGCGGCGGCCGCGCCGGACGTGCGCCGACACCCAGCTCCCCAGGCCGAGCACGGCCAACGCGCCCAGCATCGCCAGCACCATCAGCAGCATGCTCATACCCGACAACTACCCAATGCAACGAGACTTGCACCGGATGCGACTGATGCGACCGGGGGCGGGCTGTCGCACGCCCCGCGCACCCGCCTCCGCCCCGGGCCCGCCGGCGGGCGCACAGCGAAAGGCCCGGGGCGACCGGTGGGGTCGCGCCCGGGCCTCTCGATCCGGAGCCGCCTGTCGGAATCGAACCGACGACCTATTCATTACGAGTGAATCGCTCTGCCGACTGAGCTAAGGCGGCGCTGCCCCGCCTGCGCGGAGCGGTCACCAGTGTAGCGCCTTGCGCGGGCGCACCGGTACGCGAAATCACCGTTGCGGACCCGCCCGCCCCGGGCCGGCCGCGGGCCCGCCCACGGGCCGCCGCGCCCCCGCCCGCCGTGGCGCAGGGCCGGGCGGCACGGACCTCACGGGCACACGGTGCCCTTCTCGGGCGGCTCGACGCGCAGCAGGTAGGTGTCGACGGCGGAGTCGACGCAGTCGCTGCCGCGGCCGTAGGCGGTGTGGCCGTCGCCTTCGCGGGTGAGCAGCACTCCCGACTCCAGCTCGCCCGCCATCGTGCGCGCCCACGCGTAGGGCGTCGCCGAGTCGCGGGTCGTGCCCACGACCAGGATCGGCGGCGCCCCGGGGGCGTCCAGCGGCTCGGGCTCGGCCACCGCCTCCTCGGGCCAGTAGGCGCAGGTCAGCCCTCCCCATGTGAGCGGCGCGCCGAACAGCGGGGCGGTCTTGTCGGCGCGCTCCGCGGCCTCCTCGAACGCGCCGATGTCGCGCGGGCTCTGCCGGTCCGAGCAGTTCACCGCGACCAGCGCGGACGTGTAGTTGGTGTACTCGGCGGTGTCGCCGCGGTTGTAGAGGTCGCCGGCCATCCGCAGCAGCCGGGTGCCGTCGCCGTCGAAGGCCTCGTCCAGGGCCGTGCTCAGCCGCGGCCAGGAGCTCTCGCTGTAGAGCGCCGAGTGGATGCCCAGCTCCAGCCAGGAGCGGTTGGCGGGGCGGCCGTCGTCCAGGTCGCTGCGCAGCGGCTCGCGGCCCGCCCGTTCGAGCAGGCCGGCCAGCCGCTCGGTCGCGGACTCGACGTCGTCGCCGGGCCCGCCCAGCGGGCAGTCCGCGACCTCCAGGCAGGCCTCGACGAAGGACCGCAGCGCGACCTCGGCGCCCTCGGCCTGGCGCATCCCCAGTTCCACGATGTCGGCCGAGGGGTGCAGCGCGCCGTCGAGGACCAGGGCGCGCACGCGGTCGGGGAACCGGTCGGCGTAGTGCGCTCCGATGTAGGTGCCGTAGGACTTGCCGAGGAACGTGAGTTCGTCGTCGCCCAGGGCGGAGCGCAGCACGTCCGCGTCGCGGGCGACCTCGTCGGTGCCCATGTGCATCATCAGGTCGCCGGAGTCCTCGCGGCAGCCCTCGACGAACCCGCGGTTGAGCCGGGCGAGCTCCCGCAGCCCGGTCTCACCGACGTCGGCGGGGTCGGACCCGCCGCCGGGGCCGGTGAAGTCGACGGCGATGAAGTCGTCCATCTCCGACCGGTCCAGGCAGGCGATGGGGGAGCTGCGGTCCACGCCGCGCGGGTCGAAGCCCACGATGTCGAAGCGCTCGCGGACCGCCTCGCCGACGGTGCGGGCGGCGGAGTCGGCGTACTCGAACCCGGAACCGCCGGGTCCGCCGGGGTTGACCACCAGCGAGCCGATCGGGTCGGAGCCGGTCGCCGGGATCCGCCGGACCGCGATCTCCAGCCGCTCGCCGCCGGGCTCCGCGTAGTCCAGGGGGACCTCGAAGGTGCCGCACCGGGCGCCGTCGTCACCGCAGTCGCGCCAGTCGATCGTCTGGCCGTAGAACCGGGCCGGCGCTCCGCCGGGGGCGTCGGCGGCGCCGGAAGGGGCGTCTGCGCCCGAGCCGCCGTCCGAGCCGGTGCAGCCCGCCGCGGCGACCGCGAGAGCCAGCACCGCCGCCGCGGTCCGCGCCGCGAGCCGGGCGGACGGCCGGCGGGAGGCGCGGCAGAACGGCACCGAAGGGGAGGCGCCGGCGGCCTGCATGGTGTCCACGGCGCCACCCTAGCCATGGGTGCGGCCCCGCCGCCGCCCGGAGTCCCGCCCGGAGCCGCCCGCGGTGGTCGCGCGCCCGGCCGCTCGGCGCCGGGCGGCCTGCACGCGGCCTGCGCGCCGAGCGGCCCGCTGCGCGCGGACCGCGGCGGCCTCAGCCCTGGTAGAGGGCCGCCGTCATCGCCTCCATGGCGATCTGGGGGTGCACGTTGGCGGCGATGCGCTCGCGGCAGAGCATGATGGCGTCGATGCGGCGCAGCGTGGACTCCGGCGCCGAGGAGCGCGCGAGGCGCTGCACGTCGCCCTCGTGCCCGGCCGTGGACAGCTCGACCGCGGCGCCCAGTTGGACGGCCAGCACGTCGCGGTAGAACGCCACCAGATCCATGAGCGCGACGTCGTAGGTGTCGCGCTTGATGCGGGTCGCGCGGCGCTTCTGCCGCTCCTCCAGGTCCTTCAGGGCGCCGGCGGCGCCGCGCACGGCCTTGGCCACGCCCTTGCCGGTGGAGCCCTCGCCGAAGGCGGCCTTGAGGTCGTTGCGCTCCCGCTCGTCCAGGTCCGAGGTGGTGGTCTTGGCCTCGGCCTCGGCGAGCTCGTACAGCCGGGCCGCGGCGGTCACGCACGCGCCGGTGCCGTCCAGGCGGGCCGGTATGCCCAGCACCTCCGAGCGGCGCTCGCGGGCCTCGGGGTCGGTGGCCAGCCGGCGGGCGCGCTCGACGTCGCCCGAAGCGGCCCGGGCGGCTTCGGCGGCCCGCCCGGGTTCGACGCCGTCGCGCCGGACCAGCAGGTCGGCTACCGCGCCGGTCGGCGGCGTGCGCAGGGTCACCTCGCGGCAGCGGGAGCGGATGGTGACCAGCATGTCTTCGGCGGTGGGCGTGCACAGCAGCCACACCGTGCGCGGCGAGGGCTCCTCGACCGCCTTGAGCAGGGCGTTCGAGGCGGCCTCGGTGGCGCGGTCGGCGTCCTCGAACAACACGATGCGGAACCGGCCGCCGGTGGGCCGCGACGCCGCCTGGAGCACGAGCTCGCGGGTCCGCTCGACGCCGAAGCTCAGCCCGCTCGGGCGCACGTAGAGCACGTCGGCGTGGGTGCCGGCGAGCACCTGGTGGCAGGAGTCGCAGGCGCCGCAGCCGCCGCGGGGGCACTGCAGCGCCGCGGCGAAGGCGCGCGCGGACTCGGCGCGGCCGGACCCCGGCGGCCCGGTGAACAGCCACGCGTGGGTCATGCCCTCGCCGGGCCCTCCGGCGAGCAGGTCGTCGGCGCCGCCGACGGCAGCCCGGAGCCGCTCGACCACGGCGTCCTGGCCCACGAGGTCGCCGAAGACCCCGGATCGGCCGGCTTCCACTCGTTCGCTCACCGCTGCGCCCCACTGCCGCTCGATCGCCGACTGGGCCCGGGCGGTGCGGCACCGCCTCCGGGTCGGCTCCCAGGATAGACCGCCCGGCCGACATCCGGCCGCCGCCGGCGGCGCCCCGGACACGCGAACGGCCGCCGGAGTCGCGGCGGACTCCGGCGGCCGTGCGGTCGGCCCCCGCCGTGCCGGGCTGGGCACGGGCGGCGGACCTACTCCTTGATGGTGGGCATCATCCCGGTGATCGCCTCGGCGTCCTGGGGCACCGGGTCGGGCAGCAGCGGACGCAGGCGGCCCCGGATCTCCCGGGCGATCTCCTCCGCGGACTCCCGCGCGTCGACCACCAGGTACCGGGAGGGGTCGCGCTCGGCGAGCTCGCGGAAGCCCTGGCGCACGCGCGTGTGGAACTCCTCCGACTCGGCCTCCATGCGGTCGGTGCTGCCGCCCAGCCGCGCCAGCCCCTGGTCCGGCGGGATGTCCAGGAGGACGGTCAGGTGCGGAGCCAGGTCCTCGGTCGCCCACTCGTTGACGCGCTCGATCTCGTCGCGGGCGAGCTCGCGTCCGGCGCCCTGGTAGGCCAGCGTGGAGTCGACATAGCGGTCGCTGATGACGATCGCGCCCCGGCGCAGCGCGGGCAGGATCACCGACGAGACGTGCTCGGCGCGGTCGGCCGCGTACAGCAGCGCCTCGGCGCGCGCGGACATCCCGGTGTGCTCGCGGTCCAGCAGCAGGGCGCGCAGCCGCATCCCCAGCTTCGTGGAGCCGGGCTCGCGGGTGGTCACGACCTCGAAGCCCTCTTCACGCAGCCACACCGACAGTCGGCCGGTCTGGGTCGACTTGCCGGCGCCCTCGCCGCCCTCCAGGACGATGAAGGTCCCGGGCAGGCGGCTCTCCTCCGGGGCAGCCTCGGCGCTGGGCAGCGGCACCCCGCGCAGCGCGGCGAACAGCTCCTTGCCCAGCGGGGCCTCGCCGCCGATGTCGACCCGGCGGTAGGTGATCAGCGAGGCCAGGACCACCAGCACGCCCGCGATCAGCAGGACCGCGCCGGTGCCCAGGAACGCGTAGTCGAGGTCGCCGAAGCCGAGGGTGTGGTCGCCGACGACCGCGGCGACCAGCGGAGCCGCGACCACCGCGACGAGCAGCTCGGTACGGGCCACCGCGTCGAGGTAGCCCAGCGTGCGGGTGCGGATGTCGTCTTCCAGCTCCTGGTGGAGCAGGGTCACGCCGGTCACCCAGGTGATCCCCGCGGCGCCGCCGACCAGCGCGACCAGCACCGCGGCCATGACCATGTTCGGGATCAGGCCGGCGGCCAGCAGGGCGAGGGCGGCGACCACCATGCTCACCGAGAACAGCCGGGGGCGGCTGAGGTGGTGCAGGATGCGCGGGCCGGCGACCATGCCCAGGCCCATCCCCGCGAAGACGGCGGCGAAGAGCACCCCGAACCCGGCGTTGCCGGCTCCCAGGGTCGTCACGTGCAGCCGGGCGACGCCGACCACGGCGGCCACGGCGGGGAACACGCTGACCATGCCGCCCAGCAGGCCCCGCACGAACGGGGTGGTGCCGGCGAACCGGCCGCCCTGCCACACGGTGCGCAGCAGGTTCTCCGGCCGGTACCGCCGCTCCGCCGCGGGCCGGGCCGCGGCCGAGCGTTCGGCGGCCGCGCCGCTCGCGGACGGGCCGGCGGAGCGGGCCTCCTCGGGCTGCGGCGCGGGCGCCATCTCGGCGGTGGCCTCGTTGTCCGCCGCCGGGGTGCCGGTGGCGATCGGCGCCGTGCGCTCGTTGTCGGCGGCGCTCTGGGTGGACTGCAGCTGCGCGGTGGCCTCGTCGTCGGCCGACCGGCCGGCGGCGATCGGCGACGTGCGCTCGTTGTCGGCCGCCTCCGGCGGCGCGGAGCCGGCCGGAGCCGCCGAGGACCGGGCCTGGTTCGCGCCGGGACCGGTGGGCGCCGGGGTCGGCGAGGCCTCCACCAGCCTCCTGCGCGGCTTGGGCATCACCCAGGCGGCCAGTGCGGCCGCGAGGAACGCGACCCCGGCCGTGTACAGCGCCGCGTCGGCCTGCGGGGCGAAGAAGGCGCCGTCGGGGCGCCCGCCGCCACCGGGCAGCAGCGCGCCCAGCAGCCAGCTCAGCGACGCCAGCGCCGCGAACAGCGCGCCGGCCACGGGAGCGGCCCCGTAGGACGTCAGCACGCCCAGCCGGATCGCGCGGTCCAGCTTGCGCTTGGGCACCGCCTCGGCGAGCGCGGCGTCCTTGGCCGGAGTCCAGGCCAGGGCCGCGAGCTCGGCGAGGAAGCCGGCGATGAGCAGCCAGTCCAGGCGGCCCGCGAGCGGGATGGACAGGTAGAGGAGGGCGCGGGCGGCGTCGGCTGCGGCCATCGTCATCCGCCGGTCGAACCGATCGGCCAGCAGGCCGGCCAGCGGGCTCAGCAGCAGCGGGGGCGCGAGCTTGACCGCGGCCGCGCCGGCGACGGCGTAGGCGCGGATCAGGGGGTCGGAGTCGGCGGTCAGTGCGGCGGCCAGGGAGAGGAGGACGAGCAGGCCGAGCCAGTCGCCGAGGCTCGACAGCGACAGCGCGGCCCACAGGCGGCGCAACGGCTTGCTGCTGGACAGGACGCCGCGCGTCTCGCCCGGTGCTCCTAGGGGGGCAGATCTGCTCATAGCGATGAAGGTATCGACTGTTCTGGTGCTGGGAAGGTGGGCTTTGGGCCCCGATCGGTCCGGGACGGAAAAAGGACCGGCCGTGCTGCGGGCGCAGTCGCCAGCCTAGTGCGAAACATGAGAAGGGCGATAGCTCGCTCGGCAACAGCGGGATCCGGGGCCCCGCGCCTCGCGCCGCGCGGCGTTCAAGGAGCGTTCGCGGCACTGTAGCGCCGGGCGAACCGGGGCGCCACCCCCGCACCGGCGCAAACGGGCGCGTCCGGCGCCGCTGCCGATACGGGTGCGGGCGCCGACCTGGAGGGGGGCGGTGGCGACGGCGGGCGTGAATTGTCCGTCACACCGTGCGGCCCGCCCACCGGATTCCTGGAGGCGGCGGCCTGCGGCTCCTCCGGCGCGCGGCGAGGGGCGGTGCCGCGCCGGAAGCGGCCGACCCCGGTCGGCGGTCGTGCCGGGAGCGGCCGCGCGGCGCCTCGCGGGGGCGGCGCGGGTCGCTCCCGGACCGGGTCAGGACTGCGACGTGCCGCCCTTGGGCGTTCCGTCCTTCCCGCCCGAACGCGCGCCGGTACCGGCGGTGCTCTTCTTGGTCGCGGTCTTCTTCGTACCCGCCGTCTTGGCCGAGGACTTGCCCGAGGACTTGGCCGCGCCGGAGGTCCCGGCGGCCGACTTGCCCGACGAGGACTTCTTGGCCGGGGCCTTCGCGCGCCGCTCCGCGAGCAGCTCGCCGGCGCGCGCGTCGGTGATCGCGTCGACCTCGTCGCCCTTGCGCAGTGAGGCGTTGGTCTCGCCGTCGGTCACGTAGGGGCCGAAGCGGCCGTCCTTGACCACCATCGGCTTGCCGGTCTCGGGGTCGTTGCCCAGCTCGCGCAGCGGGGCCGAGGCGGCGGCGCGGCGGCCGCGCTGCTTGGGCTGGGCGAACAGCTCCTGCGCCTTCTCCACGGTGACCGTGAAGATCTGGTCCTCGGTCTCCAGCGAGCGGCTGTCGGTGCCCTTGCGCAGGTAGGGGCCGAAGCGGCCGTTCTGCGCGGTGACCTGCTCACCGTCGATCTCGCCCACCACCCGCGGCAGGGACAGCAGCTTCAGCGCGTCCTCCAGCTCGATGGTGTCCAGCGACATCGACTTCAGCAGCGACGCGGTGCGCGGCTTGGGCGCGTTCTTGGCCTTGGACTTGGCCGGCTTGGCGCCGCCCGAGGCCGACGGGGCCTCCTGGTCCTCCAGCACCTCGGTGACGTAGGGGCCGAACCTGCCGTTGCGCGCGACGATGCGCCGCCCGGTCTCGGGGTCGGTGCCCAGCTCGCGGTCGCCGCTGGGCTGGGCGAACAGCTCCTCGGCCTTCTCCAGCGTGAGCTCGTCGGGCGCAAGGTCCTCGGGCACGTTCACCCGCTGGCCGTCGCTCTCGCGCTCCATGTAGGGGCCGTAGCGGCCCACACGGATCATGATGTCGGTGCCCTGCAGCGGGAAGGAGCTGACCTCCTTCGGGTCGATCTCGCTGAGCTGGTCGCCCACCAGCTCCTTGAGCCCGGCCTCCTCCTCGGCGCCGTAGTAGAACCGGCGCAGCCACGGCACGCTCTCGGCCTCGCCGCGGGCGATGCCGTCGAGCATGTCCTCCATGCGCGCGGTGAAGTCGTAGTCGACCAGGTTGCCGAAGTGCCGCTCCAGCAGCTGGACCACCGCGAACGCCAGGAAGGAGGGCACCAGCGCCGATCCCTTCCGGAACACGTAGCCGCGGTCCAGGATGGTGCCGATGATCGACGCGTAGGTGGAGGGCCGGCCGATCTCGCGGTCCTCCAGCTCCTTGACCAGGCTGGCCTCGGTGTAGCGCGCCGGAGGACGGGTGCTGTGGCCCTCGGCCGCGATGTCCTCGGCCTTGAGCGGGTCGTCCTCCTCCAGCGGCGGCAGGCGGCGCTCGCGGTCGTCGAGCTCGGCCTCGGGGTCGTCGGACCCCTCGACGTAGGCCTTGAGGAAGCCGTGGAAGGTGATGACCTTGCCGGTGGCGCTGAACTCGGCCGACTCGCCGGCGGTGGAGGTGCCGACGACCTTAACGGTCACCGACTCGCCCACCGCGTCCTTCATCTGCGAGGCGACGGTGCGCTTCCAGATCAGCTCGTAGAGGCGGAACTCCGCGCCGCTCAGGCCGGTCTCGGCGGGCGTGCGGAAGCTGTCGCCGGCCGGGCGGATCGCCTCGTGGGCCTCCTGGGCGTTCTTGACCTTGCTGGAGTACACGCGCGGCTTGGCGGGCACGTAGTCGGCGCCGTAGAGCCGGGTGGCCTGGTCGCGGGCCGCGGCGATCGCGCTCTCCGACAGCGTGGTGCTGTCGGTGCGCATGTAGGTGATGAAGCCGTTCTCGTACAGCCGCTGCGCCACCTGCATAGTCTGCTTGGAGGACAGGCTCAGCTTGCGCGAGGCCTCCTGCTGGAGCGTGGTGGTGCGGAAGGGCGCGTAGGGCGAGCGCTTGTAGGGCTTGCGCTCCACCGAGCTGACCGCGAAGTCGCTGCCGGACAGCCGCTGGACCAGGCCGCGCGCGGCCTCCTCGTCCAGGTGCAGCACGCCCGAGCCCGAGCGCAGCTCACCCGAGGAGGTGAAGTCGCGGCCCACCGCCACCCGGGCTCCGTCGACGCTTGCGAGCGCGGCGGTGAAGGTGGCGGGGTCGTCGCCCGCGCCGCGGCCCACGGTGTCGAAGACGGCCTTCAGACCCCAGTAGTCGGCGGAGACGAAGCTGATGCGCTCCCGTTCGCGCTCGACGACCAGGCGTGTGGCCACCGACTGCACGCGCCCCGCCGAGAGCTTGGGGACCATCACCTTCTTCCACAGCACCGGCGAGACCTCGTAGCCGTAGAGGCGGTCGAGGACGCGGCGGGTCTCCTGGGCGTCGACCAGCCGCAGGTTCAGGTCGCGGGTGTTCTCGGCGGCGTGGCGGATGGCGTCCTTGGTGATCTCGTTGAACACCATGCGGCGCACGGGCACCTTGGGCTTGAGCTCCTCGCGCAGGTGCCAGGCGATGGCCTCGCCCTCGCGGTCCTCATCTGTGGCGAGGTAGAGCTCGTCGGCCTCGGCGAGCAGCTCCTTCAGCCGCTTGACGTGCGGCTTCTTCTCCGGGTTGACCACGTAGAGGGGCTCGAAGTCGCGGTCGACGTTCACCCCGAGGCGCGCCCACGGCTCGCTCTTGTAGCGGGCCGGGATCTCGGCGGCCTTGGTGGGCAGGTCGCGGATGTGGCCGATGCTGGACTCCACGACGTATCCCCGGCCCAGGTAGCCGGCGATGGTCTTGGCCTTGGCGGGCGACTCGACGATGACCAGCCGGTTTCGGTCCTGCTGCCCGGTGTCCTTGGAGCCGTTCTCGCCGGCGCTGCCCTTCTTGGGTGGCACGCTGCTCCCCTACATCTCGCCTTGCGCTGTCTGTGCGACCGGTCAACGGGTCCGCCAGCCATCGGAATTCCCAGCCACTGACGGTAACCGACGGCGACGGGATTCGCTCCCCCGAGACGGCGCGTACCGGCCGGCACCGTCGCGAGCGGGCCCGCTGCCCGGTGGGGACCGGTGGTTCACGTGTACGAACGGTATGGCACGAACACCGTCGGCGGTCGCAGAATAAGAAGGATGCTCGAGTACGAATACCGCGAGATCCGCTTTCCACGCGGCACCTCGCGCAGCGCCACCCGTCAGGCGCTGACCGAACAGGCCGAGTACGGGAAGTGGGAACTTGCCCGGGTACGCCTGTTTCCCGACGGAAGCCGCCGCGTGACGCTGCGTCGGAAGATCCTCCGACAGCTCCGCCCGATGTGATTTACACCACACTTGGCTCGACGCACCGGTAACCGCGACGGCGGTGGCCGGATCCGGCCCGCCGACCGACCGCCGCGGTTCCCGGCGCCCGGCGCCGGGAACCGGCCTGCCCACACCCGCCCCGGTGCGCCGCCCACCGGGGCGGATCCGCCGGGTTCCGGCCGCGGCCGCCGCCGGCCGGGGCGCCTGCGCGCCCGGCCGGGGCGCCCAGCGGAGATCACACTTGTGCCGTCGCGCACACGCGAGCGGCGAGCCCCCTCGGAAGCTCCGAGAGGGCCGCCGCTGCGGCCGGTCGGCTCCCCCGATGTCCACCACGACATCCTTACTGGCGGGAGAGCGCGCCCGGCCGCATGCCGGTCCATCACGGAAGCCCCGAAAGGACTCGCCGCTCCAGCGACGCGGCCGCCGTCCCGGCTCTCCCGATGTCCACCACGACATCCTTACTGGCGGGAGAGCACCGCACCGGCCGCGCGCCGGTCCATCTCCTACTTCTCCGCGGCCCGCCGCCACCCGGCCTGCGCCGGGAGGGGCCGCGAACCGGCCTAGAGGCCCAGGTCGGTGCCGACCCGGTTCTCGACCTGGTCGACGGGCTCGGCCTGCGTGGCCTGGCCGGTGGCCTCGGCCAGGCCGCTCAGCTCGGCGGGAGCGACATCGGAGGCCTCGGGCACCTCGGCGGGCACCTGCGCCTCGACGGCCTGCGAGCCCGGCACCTCCGCGTTGAGCGGCAGCACACCGGACGGGTCGGGCAGCTCGTTGCGCAGCGGCAGCTGCTCGGTCACCTTGTCGGCGACCTCGGAGGCCTCGGGCAGCGTGCCCGCGGCCTGGGGCACCGTCTCGTGAGAGGTGTGCCGGACGTCGTGGCCGACGCCCTCCACCACTGCGGCACCGTCGCCGTGGGACGCCGCGCCCGCGGTGCCCAGCACCGCGCCGACCGCGTTGCCCGAGACGTTCACCGGCACGTCGCCGTCCAGGACGGCCTGGTTGCCGCCGAGCAGCGAGCCGTTGCCCGAGGTCGTGATGTCGTCGCCGCCCTTGTCGACGACGACCGCACCCGCGTCGTGGGAGGCCGCACCGGCGACGCCGCCGACGGCGCCGACCGCGTTGCCCGACACGTTCACCGGGACGTCCAGGTCGCCCACCAGCTGGTTGCCGCCGAGCAGCGAGCCGTTGCCGGAGGTCATGATGTCGTCGCCGCCGTGGCCCGCACGCTGGTGCAGCACGGGGCCCGCGTCGACCGAGTTGGGGCTGAGGTGCAGCGGGCGGCCCAGGTTGGCCCACTCCAGCAGGCCGGTGGACTCGCCGGGCGCTGCCTGGTGGACGTGGTAGCCGTCGTGGCCGTTGTCGTGGTGGCCGTGGCGGTGCCCGCCGTCCTCGACCACCAGGGCGCCGGTGTCCTCCGAGGCCGCTCCGGCGATCCCGGCGACCGCGCCCACGGCGTTGCCCGACGCGTTCACGGGGATGTCCAGGTCGGCCACGAGCTGGTTGGCGCTGGCCAGCGCCCCGTTGCCGCTGGAGCTGATCGTGTCGCCGCCCATGTGGTGGTGGCCGCCGTCGCCCTCGACGACCGCCGAGCCGCTGCCGTGGGAGGCGGCGCCCGCGGTGCCCAGCACCGCGCCGACCGCGTTGCCCGAGACGTTCACGGGCACGTCGCCGTCCAGGACGGCCTGGTTGCCGCTGAGCAGCGAGCCGTTGCCCGAGGTGTGCGGCCCGCTGCCGCCGTGGTCGACGACCGCGGCGCCGTCGTGCTCGGACTTGGCTCCGGCGATCCCGCCGACCGCGCCCACGGCGTTGCCCGACACGTTCACCGGCAGGTCCAGGTTGCCCACCAGCTGGTTGCCGCTCAGCGCGGAGCCGTTCCCGCTGGTGGTGGGGTGGCTGTCGGCGAAGGAGACGCCGGCGCCCATGGCCGCGAAGCCGGCCGTGAGCACGGCCGCCTTGGCGGTGGTGCGAACCCACTTGTGCATGTGGGATTCCTTTCGAGACGAATGTGCAGCTTTACGAGATGGATGTAGCGAGGACCCGGCGCCCGCGCCCCTGGGTGGGGCGCCGGCTTCCGTGTCCGGAGGCGTTCCGCGGCTGCGCACCTGGGGGGTACGGGCTACGCGGAGCGCGGGGCGTGCCCCCGCCCGGCGCCAGGAGGGCGCCCGGCGGGCGGCGCACACCGGACCAGCTCCCTCTGGTTCGAGGAGGCTGACGTGAGTCCCGCGGCGTGGCCGCACCGCGGGGCTCGCGTCAACCCCCCGGTCCGAGGACCGGGGAGCCGAGCCGGTCAGGACGAGCGGCCGGCCTTGCGGCGGACGAGGGCCAGCACGCCCAGGCCGGCGAGCACCGCGCCGACGCCGGCCGCCAGCAGCGGCAGCAGCCCGGCGCCGGTGACCGGCAGGCCGCCGTCGCTCACCGGGGGCGCGCTCGGGCCCTCGGGCGGGGTGGTCCCGTGGTCCGGAGGAGTCGTCTCGTACTCGGGCGGGGTCGTCTTGTCGTCCGGCGGGCTGGTCTTGTCGTCCGGCGGGCTGGTCTTGTCGTCGGGCGGCGTGGTCTCGTCGTCCGGCGGGGTGGTCTCGTCGTCCGGCGGGCTGGTCTTGTCGTCGGGCGGGGTCGGCTCGCTCTCCTTCTTCCCCTCCCCCTCGCAGTCGGCGCCCGCGTTGCCGGCGACGCCGATGGCGTTGCCGCACGCGTTCACCGGGACGTCGGCGTCGACGCCGGCCTGGTTGCCGCCGCCGATGGAGCCGTTTCCGCTGGTCGTGGTGTCGCCCTCGGACCCCGAGACCGACGCTCCGCTACCGGAGCCGCCGGACCCGGTGGAGGCGCCGCTGCCCTCGCACTTGGCTCCGGCCGTGCCGAGGACGGCGATGGCGTTGCCGCACAGGTTGACGGGGACGTCGGCGTCGGCGCCCAGCTGGTTGCCGCCGAGGACGGAGCCGTTCCCGCTGGTGGTGGTGTCGGCGTGGGCGAGCGGCGCGGCGGAGAGGAGTCCGGCCGCCGCGAGGGCGGCGAGGGCCGTGGTGGTTTTCCTGGACATATGGCCATTCCTTGGGAAGTCGGGCTGAGACTGGATCGCTTCGGACAGCCGAGCGGGCGAGCGGGAACCGTCGGACCGCGTCGGCAGGCTGGCGGAGCGGGCGCCGGTGATGGCGGGGCGCGAGAAAGCGCGCCGCGGTCAGGCGTGCCCGGAAGGCACGCCGGAGCGGCGCGTACTAGTCAGGCGAGAAAGACGGGTCGTCGGCTGTGTAGCGGACGACCACGGCCGGGTCCTCCGGCAGCGCGACACGCTGGGCGACGAGCCGAAGCGTGTGGCCGCGGCTCATCAGGAAGCCGGCGGGCGCGGCGGGGACCGGCGAGGGCGACACCGTACCGGTGGAGTCGGAGGTGTCGTGCCAGGACGCTCCGGTCAGCGGGGCGCCGGAGTCGGCGGAGTCCGCGGACGGCTCCGCTCCGGTGTGCTCCGCTTCGGCAGCGGCGGCGGGCACGGCCCGGGTCAGGGCGTGCTGTGCGGGACGCGCCTGGGAGGCGCCGTCCTCGGCTGCGGACTCCTCGGTCTTGGCGGCCTCGGAGCCGCGGCGGCCGGGGCCCTCGCCCCGGTCGCCGGCGGGACCGTGCGGGACGAGCGTCGCGGAGACGCCGTCGAGTCCGCCGATTCCCTCGATTCCGGTCCGCGGGCCCTCCTGGATGGTCTTCTCCAGTCGGCCCTGGATGCGGCCGGTGTCGCCGACGAGGCCGTCGGAGACCGCTCCCGCGAGCTCGGAATCGGCGAGCGAGCCTTCGCCCAGCGAGCCCTCCGCGAACCCGCCGACCTCGCGGCCGGCGTTCACGGTGCCGGCGACGACCTCGCCCGTGCCCTGCGCGGTGGTCTCCACCACGTCGCGGGCTCCGGCGCCGGCTGCGCCGGCGGCCTCGGTCACGCCGCCGGGCTGGGCCACCGAATCGAGCGCCGCCACCCCGGTCCCGGCGGCGCCGCCCCGTCCGGCGGCGTCGGCGCGGCCCGCGGCGGCTTCCGGCGCGTCATCGGCGGTGTGCCTGGTGGTGTGCTCGTCGGCGTGACCGGTCTCCTGCGGTGCGGTGCCGGCGATGCCGCCGGCCTCGGACGCGACCGCGGCGACGGGTTCGAGGCCCGGGCCGGGAAGGTCGTCCGCGGCGGCCGCGGCTCCACCGAGGAGCCATCCGGCGGCGGCCAGGCCGGTCAGCAGACCTGCCCGGCGCAGGGTGCGCCCCGCTGCGCGGCAGCACGCGAGAGCGGGGCGACCCCGCCTCATGCGACCTGCCTGCACCATGGACAACCCTTCGCTCTGCGGCGAACACCGGATGGAAGCTGGGATGCGGCGTCACCCGCCGCACGGAGGGGTTCGCAAAGAGTGATCACCTGCGAACCGAAAGTCACCGTAACATCACCGAGGGCGATGTGAAGTGCAAAACCCGGGGAACCGGCCGCGGTTTTTTCCGGTGCCGGTTCCCCGGGGCGACAAAGGGGGCGAAGGGCGCATCGCGGCGCCGGTCCGCCCCGGACCTGGGGCGACCGCGCGCCCCGGTTGCCGCCGGGCGCCGGGCGGCGGGGCGGAGCGGGCGGTGCGAACGGGTGCGGGGTCGCGGGGTGGCGGGCCGGGGGACGGCCGGCCGCGAGTGTGTCGCGAACGGGGTCAGCTCATGCCGATGAACCTGTCGAGGACCCGGACCCCGAACCGGAGGCCGTCGACGGGCACCCGCTCGTCGACACCGTGGAACATGCCGGCGAAGTTGAGCTCCGGAGGCAGGCGCAGCGGCGCGAAGCCGTAGTTGCGGATACCCAGCGACTGGAAGCTCTTGGCGTCGGTGCCGCCGGAGAGGCAGTAGGGCACGGCCTTGGCTCCGGGGTCCTCGGCCAGCAGCGACTCCGACATCGCGGAGACGATCCCGCCTTCGAACTCGGTCTCGACCGACGGCAGGTGGTGGATGAACTCGCGGCTCACGTTGGGGCCGAGGAGCCGGTCGATCTCGGCGAAGTACTCCTCTTCCAGGCCCGGCAGGAAACGCCCGTCGACCTGCGCCGTTGCCGCGCCGGGGATGACGTTGGCCTTGTAGCCGCCGTCGAGCACCGTGGGGTTGACGGTGTGGCGCAGCGTGGCGCCGATCATGCTGGCCACCGACCCCAGGCGGGCGACCGTCGCCTCGGCGTCGTTCTCGTCGAACTCGATGCCGAACTCGGCGCAGACCTCCTCCAGGAAGGTGCGCACAGTCTTGGTCAGGTGGATGGGGAAGCGGTGCCGGCCCAGGCGGGCGACGGCGTCGGCGAGCTCGGTGACGGCGTTGTCGTCGTTGGTCATCGACCCGTGCCCGGCGGTGCCGCGGGCGATCAGCCGCATCCAGGCGATGCCCTTCTCCGCGGTCTCGACCAGGTACAGCCGCCGGTTCTCCGCGACCGTGACGCTGAACCCGCCGACCTCGCTGATCGCCTCGCTGCAGTCGGCGAACAGCTCGGGGTGGCGGTCCACCAGCCACCGGGCGCCCCATGTGCCGCCGGCCTCCTCGTCGGCGAGGAACGCGAGCACGATGTCCCGCGGCGGACGCCGCCCTTCGCGCATGCGCCGGCGCAGCACGGCGAGGACCATGGCGTCCATGTCCTTCATGTCGACGGCGCCCCGCCCCCAGACGCACCCGTCGACGATCTCGCCGCCGAACGGGTCGTGCGTCCAGTCGGCGGCGTCGGCGGGGACCACGTCCAGATGCCCGTGCACCAGCAGCGGCGCCCGCCCGGAGTCCTCCCCGGGCACCCGCGCCACGACGCTGCTGCGCCCGGGATGCGATTCGTAGACGGTCGGCTCGATCCCGACCTCGTCGAGCTTCTCGGCGACGTACTCCGCGGCCGCCCGCTCACCGGGCCCGGAGTGGTCACCGTAGTTGGACGTATCGATGGCGATGAGCTCCCGGCACAGATCCACGACCTCGCGCTCGGCAGCGCTCACCTCGTCACCAACCCCCACCATGACGCGAACCGCCTCCTCTCCACCACGGACTTCCACGCTGACCCTTCCATGCTCCCCCACGAGCAGAAAACGATGTCCGAGCGGCCCCGGACCTTTGCTATGGTTAACCCAGCCCGCGCACCGAGCGCAGGGCCGCTACGTCCGGGTGGCGGAATAGGTAGACGCGCTAGCTTGAGGTGCTAGTGCCCGTTAAGGGCATGGGGGTTCAAGTCCCCCCTCGGACACGAACCATTTCCCCATAAGCGGGTACTGGCCCGGCTCGGGCGCCTCGACGAGGTCGCTTTGGGACGGGCCTTTCGCGTGTTCGGCCCCGACAACCTCCCACGTCGCCGTGTCACACACGACCGCCAGCTCGTTCGCGCGCAAATACCGGGCGATACCGAGCGAGTCGCGCCCGGGAAGGCCGAGGGCAATAGCCTCCAGGAGACGGTCCTCGCGCAAGTACAGGCTCTTCTTCCGGATGACGCCGCGCGGCCGGGAACTGCTGTATGCGTGGCGGCACCGATACCCCGCCCGCCCATTGAGCCAGTGCGCATCCATCCGCCGACCGCAGACCCCACACACCAGCAGCCCCGCGAACACGTACTCGCGCGCGCTGCCGTCCTTGGTCGGACGAGCCTTTCGCACCGCCTGGGCCGCCACGAACTCCCCCTCGCTCACCAGCGCCGGATGCGCCGCCTCCTTCGACACCGCCCACTCCTCCCGGCCAGGGCGCCCCGCCCCGCTATCCGGCGAGCGCGCGCCCGAGCGCTGCCAGACCTGGCGGCCGGTATAGCGAGGGTTGGCCAGGATCGCCGCCAGCACCCGGTACCGGCACCGCAACACCTCCCGCTGCGACTGCGCCCCCAGCACCCGCATCAACACCGCATGCTCCGGATCGGACAGGTCCACCAGTCCCCCGGCCTCCGGTAACCACACCCGCACCCCGCATCCCGCCAACTTGGCCACGACCTCCTCGAACTGGCCGCCAGCGAACGCCCGCTCGTACTCGCCCACCACCACCGCGTCGAATGGCCGCCCGCTCTGGGCAGCCGCCGCCGGCAGCGCGGCCGCCTGCGGACGCTGCTCCCACGCCACCTGCCGCGAACACCCCGCGTCGAAGAACTCCGCCACGATGCCGCCGTAGTCGGCGATCACCTCCTCGGCGGCCTCACGCTGCCACCCACGTGAAGAGTCCCGGTCCTGGAACTCCACCGTGGACGTGCGCCCGTAGAACGCGAACCGCACCCCGGGCGGCCGGACCGCATGCCGGCTACGCCGGTCCTTGCACCGACCACGACTGATCCACCGCCGCAGCTCATCGGGCCCCTGCGCTGCTCGCCCCGCCATACCGCCCCTTCCACTGAACCGGGTCCTTACCCCCTGAACGGAGCGCATGGCCGTCTATGACGGTGTATCCCGATCCGCTTCCCAAGACTCCGCAGGGCACCGTCGAAACATGAGCCGAAGGTTCTCTGATGCGGCGCCACACACTGCCGCTGCTGAAGACGCGGACCTGCTGCTGTCGATCCCTAAACCGACGCCGCGCAGAATCGGCGCTTCGCGAGCGATCGGCACCTATCTCCTATAGAGACGGCGAACGTGCTGACGTCACTGGAGGGTTCCACCGCCGAGGCCGCCGTCGGCATGATCGTCAGACCGGGTGCCGGCCTGCATCCTAGGCTGTGCCTATGGCCTGCGATGCTGACCCAGACACCGGTTCCGACCGCTCGGACGTCTCCGTACAGGACGCGGCAACGTCCCGCAGCACAGGCGAGCCGACATCGATCACCAGCCTGCTCGCCGCGCTGCGCTCTTCAGGCGACCCGTCCGACCGACCCGCGCCCGCCTCACGGCGGCGGCCGCGCCGCGACGACGCCGCGACCTACCGGGTGCGGGTGGAGATCACGGGGACGAAACCGCCGCTCTACCGCCGCTTGGAGCTGGCCTCCGACCTGTTCCTCAACGAGGTGCACGACATCCTGCAAGCCGTGTTCGCCTGGCAGGATTACCACCTGTACCGCTTCGCCTGCGACTCCGACTACTACAGCGACGAGACCGAGCGCTACTTCTGCCCGTTCGAGGCCGACGAGGGCGAGATGGGCATTCCCGCGGAGCAGGTGCGCCTCGACGAGGTCCTCGCCGAGACAGGTGACCGGCTGTTCTACATCTACGACTTCGGCGACGACTGGCAGCACCGGCTCACTCTGCAAGCCGTACTGCCGCGCGCCGAGGACGCCCCACGCGCGGTGTGCACCGCAGGCAAGCGCCCCGCACCGGCCGAAGACTGCGGCGGCATCGGCGGCTATGAGTTCCTGGCCGCGGCCACCGACCCCGGCCACCGCGACCACACCGCGGCCCTCGCCGAATACCGCGCCGCCTTCGGAGTCGAGTCCGACCCCGACGACTTCGCCCCCACACCGTTCGACATCGACGCGACCAACACCGCCCTGACCGCGCTGTTCACCCCTCCCCCGGACGACCTTCCCAAACCCCTCGCCGATCTGATGGCCGCCGCGGTCGACCCCACCACCGAACGCCGCCTCAAGGAGCTGTTCCTTCAGGCCCACCTGGACCAACCCGCCGACATCGACCCAACGGCCGCGGCAGCGATGGTGCACCCCTATTCCTGGCTGCTGGACCACATCGGCGCCGAAGGCATCAAACTCACCGGCGCCGGCTACCTACCGCCCGCCAGCGTCGAGGCCGCAGCGGCGGAACTCGGCCTGAACGAAAAGGGGATCGGCAAGCTCAACCGGGAGAGCTTGACCTACCCGGTGTTCCACCTGCGCACATCGGCTCAGGACGTGGGACTGCTCCGCAAGCACCGGGGCCGGCTCCTGCGTACCGCCGCGGGCCAGCAGGCCGCAGGCGACCCCGCGGCCCTGTGGAACCACCTGGCCCAGCGCCTGCCGCCGACGACCCGACACGCGCACGCACGCCAGGCCGGACTCCTCGTCCTCCTCGCCGTCGCCGCCGAGCGCAGCGACGGTTTCCAGCTCGTCGCCGACCTCCTCAACGGGCTCGGCTGGCGTCTGGAGGACCACACCCCGGTCGGCCCCGTCGAGGCCTTCCACTCCGCCCGCGACACCACCGACATCCTGAACCGCATCGGCGCCACCGAAACCGCCGGGGCGTTTTGGCACCTGCGCGCCCTCCCCCACGGCCCCGCCTTCGCCCGTACCGCCCTGCGCTCCTGGACCGGCTGACGGGATCTCGACGACCCCGCCCTCGACCGGCACGAAACCAGCACCGCCGAGCCCGGAGAGTCGCCACCGGGACGACACACCACCGCAAGAGAGGAAGGGCCCTGCTCTACCGTTTCCCTCAACGGACAGCGTTTTCTCCCACTGCGCCGGTAAGGTGCAACTGTGGTGAAACCGGGCAAAGCCGAACTCGAAAAGTTGGTGGAGCAGGCCGTCGTCGACGCCTACGGCGAGGACGAGCAGTTCACGGCCCTCCAAACTGCGATCGAGGACAACCTCGCCGTCCCGTTCCAGACCACCGTCCTCGGTGTCGAGGTGACCGTCGCGAAGATCGACCTGGTACCCGGTAGCGACATCGTGGCGATCTGCACCCGCGGCAAGCACCGCCAGGCGATCGGCATCCTCGACCTGCCGCTGCCCACTCCGGCCCCGCCCGGCGCAGAATGGGTCGAGGCCTACCGGAACTGGGCCCGGTGAAAGCGCGGCGACGATGAGCGAATACCAGTACTACGAATTCCTGGCCGTCGACCTGCCCCTGGACGAGCGGCAACAGGCCGAAGTCCGCGCCGTGTCCACACGGGCCCGGATTACCCCCACGAGCTTCACCAACGAGTACCACTGGGGCGACTTCCGCGGCGACCCGCACACCCTGATGCAGCGCTACTACGACGCCCACCTCTACCTCGCCAACTGGGGCACCCACCGGGTCATGCTGCGCCTTCCCCTCGCCCCCCTCGAACCCGAGACCGTCGAGCCGTACCGCATCGACCCCTACGTGGACGCCTGGACCACCACGGAACACCTCATCCTCGATCTGACCAGCGAAGCCGAAGAAGAGGACTGGGATCCGGAGACCGAGGTGTCCCTGTCGGCCATCGTGGGTGTCCGCGCCGAACTCGCCGCCGGCGACCTGCGGCCGCTCTACCTGGCCTGGCTGGCCGGCTCCGGCACGTGGGAACGCGACGAGGTCGCCTTCGACTACGACGAGGAGGAGGACGAAGGCGAACCGCCGGTGCCCGCCGGTCTGGGCAACCTCACCACGCCGCAGCGGGCCCTTGCCGATTTCCTTCGCCTTGACCCCGCCCTTCTCGCGATCGCCGCCCAGGCCAGCCCACCTCTGACGGCGAGCGGAGCCGACCGGCGCGAACTGGCCCGGTGGATCAGCGGCCTGCCCACTAGGGAAAAGGAGACGCTCCTGGTCCGCACCGCCCAAGGCCACGGTGCACGGGTCGGGATGGAGTTGCTGCGCCGATTCCGCGGCGAGCCCGGCAGCCTCCGCGACGACGCCCGTCCCCGCCGCTCGGTGGCCGAACTGCTGGATGCCGCCGCAACCACCCGTCAGGAGCGCCGACGGCACGCCGAAGCCGCCCACGCCGAAGAGGAAGCCCGCCGCGCACACGAACAGGCGCTGGCCCGCGAGAAGCGACTCGACGCCCTGGCCCGCGACCACGAGGCAGCCTGGGAGCGCGTCGACGCACTGATCCACACCCGCAGGCAGAGCGACTACGACGCAGCCGTCGATCTCCTCGATGGTCTGCGGGAGGTCGCCGAGCGTGTCGGCCAGACCGACGAGTTCGCGCAGCGATTGTCCCGACTCCGCAAGGAGCATCGACGCAAACCCAGCCTCATCGCCCGGTTCGATCGGGCGGGGCTCAGCGCCGCGTCACCACCTGATGGTGTGGCTCGCTGAAGCGCACCTGCGCCGGCGGTGAGTGCAAGCGTCCCCGAACCCACGTGTGGGGCCGTAGGTACCGAACCGGGCGGTAGCGACTCTCCATGGAAGCACTATTGCGACTATAAGTTCTCCTCATGCTAGAGTCTGGCCATGACGAACATCGAAGTCAGTCGCGATACCTATGCGAGGCTCTCCGCAATCGCCACGTGGGAAGGGATATCCGCAGGAGAGGTGGTTGCCCGCCTCCTCGACCGGAGGCCCGAGCCGAAGCCCCGAGAGCATGGCCGCATCTCGGTGCACGCCGTCTACAGACAGGTCCGCGTCGAGGGAACGTACGACCCGAACACCCACACGGTGACAATCGAGTCCGCCCCGTGGAACGGCGAGGAGTTCGCCAAACCCAGCGCGGCCGCCATCGCGGTCGTCACTCACTACAACCCGGCACGCAACGCCAACACCAACGGCTGGCGGTTCTGGCGGGTGAGCGACACCGGAAAGCTCCTGGACTCGCTCCGCGACACGTAGCACACACGGGCGGGGCACCACAGGCTTATGCAGCGCCTCCTCCTGAGCGGACTCCTCTGATCCGGATCCGCTTGCCTCCGGAACTTCGCACAGCCTTGCCAGCGGATGTCACGCGGCGTGTTGACTCGGCTGCGACGGCTCACCGGCACGACTCCTCCGCACTCCGCATGGCGTCGCGCGATGGGACGGACGGACTCACGGAAATCCTTGAACAGATCACATACCCATCAAAACTAAGACTACTATCCTTTAATAGAGGACAGTCCCATGAAAGGAAAAACCGCTGATGGCAAGGTGGGAGGAAGCCCACTGGGAGTCCAGCGTGGACGCTGGCCTACCGCGCTCCGCGCGACGCTCGGGGCCGTACCAGCGGTACGTTCCCGACACCATCGACGGCTTCGCGCTGGGTGTCGACGGAGGGCTCTCGCGTGAGGTCACCGCGATCGAACGAAACATCCGCGCCCTCAACGATCTGGGGGCGGAGAATCTGGCCGGCATCGCACGATTCCTACTGCGTTCCGAGGCGATCGCCAGCTCGCGCATCGAAGGCATCTCCCCATCGGCACAGCAGGTCGCCCTCGCTGAGCTGGGTCAGTCTGAGGCCATCCGCGGTGTAAGCGAACAGGCGCAAGTCGTGGCCAACAATATGACGATCGTGCGGCAGTCGACGACCGAGCTCGTCGAGGTCGACACCTTGACGGTCGACCACGTCGTGGGGCTCCACCAGTCGCTGCTTCCCGACCAGCCGCAGCACCACGGCCTGCGCACAGTGCAGAACTGGATCGGCGGCTCGAACTGGAGCCCGGTCGGAGCGGACTTCGTCCCGCCGGACCCCGACCGGGTACCCGAACTGATGGCCGACCTCATCGACTACATGAACGGGGCCGCCCATGCTCCGTTGATCCAAGCCGCTGTCGTCCATGCGCAATTTGAGACGATCCACCCCTTCACCGACGGCAACGGACGCGTGGGCCGTGCGCTCATCCACACAGTCCTCGCCCGCCGCGGACTGACCGAACGCGCCGTTCTACCCATCAGCCTTGTACTCGCCACCCTGCGAGACGCCTACATCACCGGACTGAACTCGTACCGCCACGATGCGCCTGCTGCCGGCGTGAACGCGAGTGCATCTATCAACGGATGGCTGTCGACCTTCGTTCAGGCCTCCGCTGTCGCTGTCGAACAGTCGCGGACGCTCGTGGAACAGATCGAAGAGCTCCGTTCTGACTGGACCAGCCGCTTGTCGACCCATCGAGAATCCGTCGGCCTGCGCGCAACACCGCGCGCGGATTCAGCCGCTGCGCGCTTGCTGCGCCAACTGCCCGAGGCGCCTGTAGTTACAGCAACCACCTTGTCGAAGATCCTCAACATCTCGTTCCCCGCAGCGAGTGCCGCCCTGGATGAGCTGAAGCGGGCGGGGATCCTGGGGACCAAGTCGATTGAACGCGGGGCCACCGCCTACCTCGCCCGCGAGGTGCTCGATCTGATCACACTGACGGAGCGCGCCCTGGCGAGCACGAAGTTCGACACTCGTACTACACCTCCGAACCGCCCGGTTCCGGCCCGTCCGAATAACTGATCGCGGTACCTATATCGCTGCCCCAGCGAAGCGTCCTTGCTGTCCCCACTGCTTGATCAGCCGGCCCCAGCGGTCCTTGTGGTCGAAGTGGGACGCGATCTCGCGGCCGGTGGGTAGCGAGCTGTCCTCGCCGCGGCTGTCTAACACCCAGTGAGCGCTTTTCATCGTGTTTCGCGTAGTTGAAGGACCAGCACCGCCCAGGCGATCTCGGTGGCGCGGTGCGGGCAGCACCGCAGGCGGCGCAGGATCCGCCAGTTCTTGAGCTGGGCCATCGCGCGTTCCGCCCGGGCTGCGCAGGCGCGCGTGGGTGCGGTTGGCCCCACTCGGGCTTGTTCCGCCCCTTGAACGGGGTGAGCGAATAGCCCGCATACCCCTTGTCGCCCAGCCCGAGCAGGCCGGCGGCCGCGATCCGCTGCCCGATGCGCCACACCCGCGCGGCGCGGGTGTCGTGCACCGCACCCGGCAGCGCACCGGAGACTCACACGGGATCACCGTTCGGTGTGGCGACGACCTGGGCATTCATTCTGTGGTGGCGGTGCTTTCCCGAGTAGAAGGGGCAATCGGCCGCCAGCCGGGTCGCAGGCGATGAGCGTGCCGTCGAGGGCGCCGCGACGAGGTCGCCTCGGGACGGGCCTTTCGCGTGTTCGGGCCCGGCACTCCCACGGCACCGTGTCACAGGACCACCCGCATTGCTCACGCCCATGCCGCGCGATACCGAGCGGGTCGCGCCCGTGTGGTTCGAGGGCAAGGGCCGCCAAGAGACGGTCCTCGCGCACGTACAGGCTCTTCTGCCGGACGACGCCGGGCCCGTGGTCGGCGGGCCGCCGTGCGTCAGAGCTGTTCGGGCCGCTGCGAATCGGCGGAATGCCAGGGCCGGTCGGCGCGGGTGGCGCGGGAATCAGCGCTGACACGCACAGCGTGCACCACGGCGTCGCCGTGGGCCTCCGCCGTGCCGAGGTAGGTGTGGCCGGTCAGGTGGCACCAGGCGGGAAGGTCCAGCGGTGCGGCCGGGTCCGTGGTAATCACGTGCACGACGGAGCCCGCCGGCCGCTCGGCGATGCGGTCACGCAACCGGATCAGCAGCACCACGCAGACCAGCCCGGTACCGTCCACGACCGATCCGGGCCCGGGCAGCGGCGTCGGACCGCTCACCGGGGGCGCCGCTGGGTGATGCGCCAGAGGCGACGCGGCAGGCCGCCCTCCTCGAAGGCATGGACCTCGATGAGGTCCCAACCCTGGGCGAGGCGCTCGACCAGCTCCCGGGAGAAGAAGTGCACGGCGAAGCCGCCGTGCTCGAAGATGTCATCGCCGTGGGCGGTTCCGGCCCCGTAGTGGGCGTCGCCGGTGTGGCGGACGGTGTAGACGAACGTCCCGCCCGGACGCAGCACACGCGCGACCTCGCCCGCCAAGGCGGAGATCTCGGCAGTGGAGAGGGCCATGCACAGCAGCATGTGCGCGAACACACCGTCCACGCTCTGTGCGGCCAGTGGCAGCGGGTCGCGTGCGTCGTGGGCCACGGTCGCGAGATGGCCGGTGAGCTGTTGGGCCTCGGCGTCCTGCTGGAGCTGGTCCAGTCCGCTCTGGCTGATGTCGGTTGCGGTGACGCGCAAGCCCGTGCGGGCGAAGTAAAGGGCGTCGCGCCCGTGGCCCGCACCCAATTCCAGCACCTCGCGTGCTCCCGCCTCGGCGAAGACCGCGGCGGCGTGCACGGCCGGGGCCGAGGGCTCGTGGCCGTACATGCGCAGATGGCCGGCGTAGGTGTGCTGCCAGTGCTTGCGCTGCTGGTCGGCCAGTTCCGGGTCAGAACCGGTGGGCATGGCGGCCTCCTGCGGGTCGAAGACGTGTCGGCGGATATCGGGTGTCGGGCCGCGTCAGCCGGCCCGGTGGCGGGTGCGCCAGGCGGCGAAGGGCACGATCGCCAGCGCGAGCACGCCCCCGCCCACGGCCAGGACGGGGAAACCCGCCGCGGCGACCACGATGCCGCTGAGCATTCCGCCGCTCGCACCGGCCAGGGCCACACCCACATCCACCGCTCCCTGGGTGCGCGCCCGCGTAGCCGCATCGGCGGCGTCGGTGACCATCGCGGTACCGGCGACCAGCCCGAAGTTCCAGCCCAGTCCCAGCAGAGCCAGCGCCGTCGCAAGCACCGACACCGACTCCACCGGTGCGGCCGCCCCCACCAGGCCGGCCGCAAGCAGGGTGACGCCGGCGGCGACCAGCACTGGTTTGCGGCCAACACGGTCCACCAGGACCCCGGTCACCGGCGAGGGCAGATACATGAAGGCGATGTGCACGGCGATGACCAGCCCGGTGGCGCCAAGGCCGTGGCCGTGGGCCTGCATGTGGATGGGGGTCATCGTCATGATGGCCAGCATCACGAGCTGAGTGAGCACCATCGCGCCCCCGCCCAGGGCGACCCCCGGGTTGAACCGCGCGGGCGCGGGCTCCGGGGCCGGGGATGCAGGCTCGGGCGCGCCGGCGCCCGCGGGCGTCAGGGCGATGTGCCGGGCGTGCAGCAGCGGGTCGGGCCGCAGGAACACCCACAGCACCAGGGCGGCCAGGCCGTAGGCGGCCGCGGCCAGCACGAACGGACCCGCCAGTGCCGGTGCCCCGACGACCCTGCCCAGGGGCTGGGTGGCCTCGGTGAGGTTGGGTCCGGCCACCGCGCCCAGGGTGGTGGCGACCAGCACGGTGCTGATCGCACGCCCCCGCCGATGCGGTGGGGCCAGGTCGGCGCCGGCGTAGCGGGCCTGCAGATTGGTGGCCGTACCCGCGCCGTAGACGAGCAGCGCGGCGAAGAACAGCCCGATGCTGTCCACTGCGGCCGCGGCGACCACCCCCGCGCCGCCCGCGGCACCGGCGGCATAACCCCAGACGAGGCCGGTTCGCCGCCCCCGGCGGTGGGAGACCCGGCCCACCAGGAACGCCGCACCGGCCGAGCCCAGGGTGAACAGGGCGGCGGGCAGCCCGGCCAGGCTGCTGGTCTCCAGCATCTGTTGGGCCAGCAGTGCGCCGACCGTGACCCCGGCGGCCAGGCCGGCGCCGCCCAGAACTTGGGCGGCGGCCACGGTGATCAGAGTGCGGCGCTGGAGGGCAGTGGGAAAGGCATTGGTATCGCGGGGATCCGAGGCGGTGGCGGCCATGTGCGCGTTCCTTCCAAGGGGCAGGTCGGCGTTTGATGCCCTGGTCATGCGGATGCGGTGTGCACGGGCCGCCCGGAGGCGCGCCACTCCAGCAGTCCTTCGTTGAGGCGGTAGGCGCGGCGGCCGTGGGAGCGCAGGACGCGCACCGCATCGACCGCCATCACGCAGTAGTCGCCGCGGCAGTAGGCCACGATGTCGGTGTCCTCGGGCAGCTCGTCCAGGCGGCGGGTCAGCTCGTCGACGGGGATCGACACCGCCCCGGGCAGGTGGCCCGCGGCGAACTCGGCCTCGGGGCGCACGTCCAGCACCAGGACGCTGCCCTTTTCCAGGCGGGCCAGCAGTTCGGCGCGGTCGACCTCTTCGATTTCGCCTTGGCCGGGGCCGGAGAAGTGCTCCCAGGCCCGTTCGACCTCGGCCAGATGGGTGCCGGCGACCTTCTGCACCAACGAGAGCAGCGCGGCGACGTCGTCGCCGGCCAGCGCGTAGAAGACGTGGTTCTTCACGCGGCGGGTGCGCACCAGCTGCGCGCGTTTGAGGGTCTGCAGGTGCGCCGAAGCGGTCGAGACGCCCAACCCCAGGGTCTCGGCCAGCGACTCCACCGAGCGCTCGCCTTGGGCCAGCAGATCCAGCATCTGCAAGCGGGTGCCGCTGCCCAGCGCTTTGCCGACCCGAGCGAACCCGCCCCACAGCTCGGCGCGCCCCGCCTCCCGAGCATCTGTTCCACTATTCATTGGAATAGCGTATCTGATCGAAGGCCGTAGGGGTGTTCGGCCGCTGCGGGCCCGGATCGTGCGGCTGCACGCCACCGAGCAAATGCGCACCTGCCACTTCACGAGCACACCGGCGCCCGGCAGACGACCGTCAGCCACCACCTGCGGCTGCTGTGCGGGGCGGGACTCGTCCAGCCCGAATCCCGCGGCCGCTACACCTAACTACCGGCTGCACCCGGAGGTCATCGTCGCGGCCGCCGAGGGCCTGCGCGACCTCGCCGCCCAGGCGGTCGACGTTCGGGATCGCTACCGTCCCTGCTGAAGCACGCCTCCGCACCGCACCGGCGACCAGCGCACCCGGCAGTGCATTCGACGGCACGGAAACGGGGTAAGGCGCGAGGGGAACTCCCGGACATTTCGTCAAGTTTTTAAACAGGAAAGGTAAAGCGCGACGTCCATCGCAACGTGAATCCGGGGCCTCGGCGCGGAGCACAACGTCGAGTTTGACGTTGTTCCTCCGTTTTTGTGTTTCTTTGCCTACTTTCGGGTAGTCGTCGCGCGAAGGGATACCGGCCCTCTGCTGCCGGGCAGGGGTGCGGTGAAATCGCCACATTGAAGTGTCGGACCCCGGCGCAGTGATCGCTCGTCGGCTGCAGCCCTGAACGCGGCGCCCGTCGCGGCGGAGCCACGACCCGTTGCCCGGGCGCCGGTGCAGGGCAACGCTACAGCGCTGATCACGACCGGCCTCAAGGAGCCCGCCGCAATGCTCCGGAGCTCCCGCTGTGGCAGGCGCGGACTGCCCCGACCACAAGCAGGGGCGCTGCGTCCTTCGGACGCCCGGTGAATTCGCCGCTGTCGACGGGCATCCGGACCGATCCATGAGGCCGAGAACTTTATTTACCGACGACCAGTGACCAGGTGAAGGTGGTCTCGCATGGGACGTATCGACAAATCTACGAAGATCGTGGCCGCCGCTGTCGGCGGCTATGTTCTCGGCAGGCGCAAGAAGCTGAAGCTCGCCATTGGCCTCGGCCTCTTTATGGCAGCGAAGAAGCTGGACATCAATCCGCGGACGCTCATGAAGGAACTGAACGAACTCCCCGCCGTCAGCGAGCTGAAGCACCAGGCCCGCGGGCAGCTCAGCACCGTCGGCAAGGACGTGGCCGGGAGCATGGTCACCGCCTGGGCGGGCAGCCTGGCCGACTCGCTGAACGAGCGCACCGAGCGGTTGCAAAGCGGATCCACTGATGTGGAGGAATCGTCCGGCGAGGCCGCGGAACCGTCCGAACCAGACAGCGGCACGGGCACCGAATCGGCCGCGAAGGAGGAGGCGTCTGGGGCCGGCGAGGCGAAGGCCCCTGCGGGCCGGCGGTCAACCACCCGTTCGCGGGGCACCCGCAAGAGCAGTGACCACGAAGGTGATCAGCATGGCTGAGAGGAGCACCGGCCCACTGTCGCGGTTGCGTGAGGCTGCCGACAGGAATGAGGGCACGGCCAAGCTCGCTGACGCGATCCAGGACTACCTCACCGCCAAGGCCACGAGTACCGCCAGTGACATGGCGAAGAAACTCGGCGGCTATGCCGAGCGGCTCACGTCGACAGGCGCGGGCGGATCGGCGGAAGCGGTTGCAGAGGGGGGCAAGAAGCTCCTGCAGGGTAAGGGGCCGGTCGGTGCCGCGGCCGGGGCGGCCGGCAAGGGCGCCGAGGGCGCGGCCAAGGGCCTGCTGGGCAGAATGTCCGGCGGTGGCGGTGGCGGTGGCGGTGGCAGTGGCGGTGGAAGTGGTCCCAAGGCCATCAACATCGTCGAGAACATCGACGTGGGGGTTCCGCTGCGCGCCGCCTACAACCAGTGGACCCGCTTTCCCGACTTCGGCAGCTTCGCCAAGGGCGTGCTGAGCGTCGAGGAGGAGGACGACACCACGTCCAAGTGGACGGCCAAGATCTTCTGGTCGACCCGTAGTTGGAAGGCCACGATCAACGAGCAGATCCAGGACCACCGGATCTCATGGACGAGCGAAGCCGACAAAGGCACCACAAAGGGCGTGGTGACCTTCCACCCGCTGGGCGAGAGCCTCACCCGCGTGCTGCTCGTCGTGGAGTACTACCCCAAGGGGTTCTTCGAGAAGACGGCCAACCTCTGGCGGGCCCAAGGGCGCCGGCTGCGGTTGGACCTCAAGCACTACCGCCGCCAAGTCATGATGATGGCCCAGCCCGAGGCCGAGGAGTTGGAGGGCTGGCGCGGCGAGATCCGAGATGGTGAGGTCGTCCTCAGCCACGACGACGCACAGGAGCTGGAGGAGGCCGGCCTCACAGCGGAGCAGTGGGCCGAACTCGACGAGCTCGACGAGGACGAGCGTGCCGAACTCGATGAACTCGACGAGGACGAGCGTGCCGAACTCGATGAACTCGACGAAGACGAGCGTGCCGAGCTGGCGGACCTTGCCGAGTCGGGTGATGAAGAGGACGAGGAGGAGGGAGAAGAGGAAGGGGAGGGCGAGTACGCCGCCGAAGATGAGGAGGAGGAGCAGGAGCAGTCTGCTTCGAGGCGTTGACCCCCGGGCCGTCCCGAACAATGCGCGCTGGAAACCGCCTCTCCTTGCGGCGGTACGCACGGTCCGCAGCCGTTCTGTCTCTGTGATGGCGCGGGCCGGCGCCGTGGCGGCGACACGCCGCAGGCTGCGTTTTCGTGGCGGAACGCGCAAACGTGCTGGCCGCTCGAAGGGCGGCCGGCAGGCCAGCTCGCTGCTGAGGACAGGGAGGCAGCAGGCGGAGGGACGCATCCCGAGCGGGACCGCCGGATGGCGCCAGCCGGACTTCCCGGAATGCGCCTGCGGCCGACCGGGGCCGTGCCTCAGCCGGTGGTGCGGTCCGGGCGGCCTACACCGGCCGCCCGGGCCGTCCTGGTGAGCGCGCTGTCAGTCCTCTCGGCTGTCGGGCCGATCCTGGCCGGTCAGACGACTCGCAATCCGATAGTCGACGTGGATGTCCCGGTAGGTGACTCCGGGTTCCACCTCGTCCGGCAGATTGGTGCGGTCACTGCCTGAGGCGGCGTCCTGCTCCGCGTCGCCTGGAAAATCCACGCTGACCTCCGGTACTTCGCTGAAGGTCAGCTCCTCCGCCTTTACCGAGGCGCTGATCTCCACGTCTCCCCGGCGCGGTCGTGACGGCTTGCCCATAGTCCTCAGTCCACCTCAGGTGTCCTTGGTCCTTCTCACCGCGCTTCCGCCAGTCCGCTTTCCGGACTTGCCCGCGCCCTTCCCGACCCTGCGCGCGGACTTGCCCGCGCCTTCGGCCGTCCTCCCGGCACCCTCACCCCTGCCGGTCCGCCTTGCGGACTCGCCTGCGCCCTCGACTGCGCGGCCGGCGGCTTTGCCTGCGCTCTTGCCGACTTCGCCCGCACTCTCGCCGACGTCCTCGACCGCACCACCGGCACCCTCGCCGACGTCCTCGACCGCACCACCGGCACCCTCGCCGACGTCCTCGACCGCACCACCGGCACCCTCGCCGACGTCCTCGACCGCACCGCCAGCACCTTCACCGACGTCCTCGACCGCACCACCGGCACCTTCACCGACGTCCTCGACCGCACTACCAGCACCCCGGCCGACCTCCTGGACCGCACCACCGGCACCCTCGCCGACGTCCTCGACCGCACTACCAGCACCCCGGCCGACCTCCTGGACCGCACCACCGGCACCCCGGCCGACCTCCTGGACCGCACCACCGGCACCCTCGCCGACGTCCTCGACCGCACTACCAGCACCCCGGCCGAGTTCGCCCACGGCCTGACCAGCGCCACTGCCTACGTCCTCAAGCGTCGACTGCAGGCCGCGGGTCAGGTTCTCCAGAATTTGCGGGTTGTTGTCGATCGTTTCCAGGACCCGCTCGATGATCGAAGCGACATTGTCGAGACGCACCTTCAACAGGGCCTGCGCCTCGACCCCCTTGATGGTGAGACCGACACGCCCGAGTTCAACATCCGCACCCACATTGAGTTTCACCAAGTCCAGGACCTCAGCCTGCAAAGACACCCGCGCCCGGAGGTTCTCGACCTCAAGCTGGATCTCGTCCACCTTGACCACCGGGACGTCGAGCAGTACATCCGGCTCTTCGGAAGCGGATCCGCGACCACTGCCATCGGGCCCGTGCGGCCTCCGCGAAAGCTTCTTCTCGTCGTCCCGCCTCCGCTTGGCGGACCTCTCCCCACCGTCTTCACGCGTTCGGGCGGGCGGCCGCGTCCTGCCCTGGCCGTCGCTGTCGTTTTCAGGCATGTCCCCCCCTACGACATCCTGGGCGCCGTCTCGGCCGCCAAGCGACGCTACGCGTCGGTGCGGCCGTTGCGGCGCGCGGCAGCACCGGCGCAGGCGATCCCGCTGCGCTCCGCGGCGCTCCGCATATCGACGCCATTTCCCTGGGCCGGTCCGGCGAAACCGTCTGACCTGGGGACTTTCAGCACCATCACTGTGGTTTAGGCAGGAATCGCCGGGATGAGGCGGCGGCGGTACTCCAGGGCCCCGATGCGCCCGCGGGTGCTCAGGCGGCTGGGGCGCGCCATCGCGCGCCACTGCAGCGTCCCTGCCCACGGTGCCGCGCGGTGTGGTGAAGGCAACCGGGCAGGAACCCGTTTGAACACTGACGGAAGAGTAGAGTTGACGGGTCGGCCGCCTTCCGTGCCGCGCGGGTCCTGTCGAAGGAGCCACTCCGGAACCCGCGCCGGAGCGCCGCCCGATCCCCGCTCGCGCGGCCGAGCGCCCGGCCCCGGCGGTGCCGCCTGCCCATGTCGACGGAGGAGTTCCTTCTGCCTGCCGCCCGCTCGTCCGCGTCCGCCCCGCCTGCAGGTTCACGCCCCGCACCGCCGCACCCGGTTCTGCTCGTCGCTCTCTCCGGCACGGTGCTCGCGCTCAGCGGGCCCGGACAGACCGCGGGGATCTCCATCTTCGTCGACCACATCATCGCCGACGTCGGCATCAGCCGCTCGGCGGTCTCCACCGCCTACATGGTCGGCACCCTGTCGGGGGCGCTGGTCCTGCCCTGGATCGGCCGCGCCGTCGACCGCTTCGGCGTCCGCCCGGTGCTGGCCTGCGTCGCGCTGGCCTTCGGCGCGTTCCTGCTGCTGCTCGCCGGCGCGCGCGAGTTCGTTTCGCTGACCGCCGCGTTCGTCGGCGCGCGCGCCATGGGTCAGGGCGGTATGACCATGATCGCCACCACGGCCGTCGGGATCGCCGTCACCCGCAACCGCGGCACGGCTCTGGGCATCACCAGCGCCGCCGGGGCGGCCGGGATCTCCCTGTTCCCCCTGCTGGCCGAGCGGCTGATCGCCGCCGTGGGGTGGCGGCACGCGGTGCTGGCCGAGGCGCTCCTGGTCTGGGCGATCGTCCTGCCGATCGCGTGGTGGGGTATGCGCGGGGTGCGCAACGCCTCCGCCACGACGGCGAAGTCGGACACCGCCGGCCCGGCCGACGCCGCGGCCGCTTGGCCGCTGCGCGCCGTGATGCGCACGTCGATGTTCTGGACGATCTCCGGCGCCGTAGCCTGCAGTGGGCTGGTCACCACCGCGGTCTTCTTCCACCAGGTCGCCCTGCTGGGCGAGCAGGGACTCACCCCCACGCAGGCGGCGGCGAACTTCCTGCCGCAGACCGTGGCCGGACTCGTGGCGTCCCTGGCCTTCAGCTCGGCGACCGACCGCTTCTCGCCCAAGCTGCTCATCGCGGGGTCCATGGCCGTGCACGCCGCCACCCTGGCCCTGCTGCCCTTCGTCTCACCGGGAATCAGCGCCATGGCCTACGGCGCGACACTGGGTGCCGCGGCGGCCGGCGCGCGCGCTGTGGAGGCGGCTGCGTTCCCCTACTACTACGGCACCGCCACCCTGGGCACGCTGCGCGGGCTCACCCAGTCCATTGCCGTGGCCTCCACCGCCGTGGGCCCGGTCCTCCTCTCCGTGGGCCGCGACGCCACCGGCTCCTACCAGCCCGTCGTGCTGGCGCTGGCGATCCTGCCCGCGGTCATCGCGGTGGCCGCCCCCTTCGCCCGGCGGCCCCGCAGGGCCACCGCAGCGCCGGCAGCCGAACCGGCCGAACCGGAACCGGTCGAGCCGACCGAACCGGCGCTGCGCCGATAGCCCCCAGCGACCTCCCTCGGGCGCCCGCCACTAACAACTTCGCTGACACAAAGGCAGAGCTGGTCGGCGGTGTCCGGCCCTGCGGAGACGCTCGTCGCCCCCCGCCCCTCCGCATGCACGCCCATACCGCCGGTCCCGCCGCCCGGGACCGTCGACGAGCGCGACCCCGGCGATCCGCAGGCCCGCACCCGCGCAAGCGGAGCCGATCGGGTCTCCATCGGGCGCCGCCTCGTCCACGACGCCGGCGGCGCTCCCCTGGTGATCGACTGGCGCGCCCGCATCTCGGCGGCCTTCCACCGGGCCGGCCCCGACGACCCGCAGGGCGTCGTGCAGCGCCGGCGCTCCGGCTTCTCCGACGACGCCGAACTCACCGCCTACGCGGACGAGCACCTGGCCGCCTCCGGGGCCGCGCACGACGGCGTCGCCGGCCGGCGACGAGCGGACCGACCCGAGAAGACGTGGTCCGCTCGTCCGAAGGGTGCCGCCCCCATCAGCTGCTGTGCCTGATGGTGACGACCTCGACGGCGATTCCGCACCGGCGCAGGGCCACGGCGGTGCGGTACAGCTCGACCTGCGCCAGCGGGTAGAGGTTGTCGACGGTGACATCGGTGTGCTTGGCCAGCCGGAGGGCGAACACGACCGTCCTCGGCTGGAAACCGGTGAGGTCGCGCTCGGGGTCGATGCGGGCCACCGCCTCGGCGAACCATTCGCGCGCCTGACGCTCGTAGTGCAGGCTCTCCACGGCCGACTTGGCCTGGTTGAACAGGTGGCTCAGGCCCGCTGCCGACGAGGCCTGCTTGACATGGACCAGTTCGTTGCCGGGCCCCAGCAGGTCGCACAGTTCGACGCCGTTGCCGGAGTGGACCTCGGTGCGGGCGAGGTTCTTGTCCAGACAGAGGTAGCCGGGCTGCGTCTCGCCGACGCGCCGGTTGTAAGCACCTTCGGGGGACTCCTTGTCGCGCCGGTAGGCCAGCAGGTCGGGCCAGTCGGGAAGGTCCAGGGAGGAGCCGCGCGCGAGGAGGTCCGCGACCTCGCGACCCACTTCCTCCAGGTAGCGGGGGCCGTACTCGTACCAGCGCCCGTCCCGCAGCACGTACATCTCACTGCCCGGCGACACCGTGGCATCGATCCAGTAGCACAGGTTGCGGTGCGTGGCGAGCTCCCGCCGGCCGTCGGCGTCCTCGAACAGCTTGATCCAGCCGCTCTTGAGGGCCTGGGCGAGGGTTCCCTCCTTCAGGTGGCGGAGCCGCGCCACCAGGTCCTCCTCCCGGAGTTCGGTACGCAGCGGGCACGTCGCGGGGCCGATGCGGACCCGGAACGAACGCGCGTCGTCGAGCTGGTCGAAGACGTCCAGCGGCGGGGCGATCGCCAGCCCGACGGACTCCGGGTCGCGCAGCCCGTCCTCGACCAGCGACCAGAGCGCCTCGACCTTCTCGGGGGAACGGACCTCCTTGCGGTCCTCCAGGAACCGCATTTCCTCGCGCACCTGCCCGTCCTTCACGGTGGCGGCGATGAAGCGGATGTCGTTGACGAGGTCGGCCTGGTCGACACCGAGGTGAGTGCGGATGCCGTCCCCGCATTCGGCGAAACGCGCCTTCTCACCACCCCGCGCGGCCGTGAGCTCGTTCAGCCCGCACTTGGCCTTGAGCCGGTTCACCAAATCCCTTTCGTGCCGGAGGCCGAAGGTGCGCACCGCCTGGCCGCGCGGGATGTGGGTGCTGCCGTACCGGTTCACGGTGTCCATGTCGCGGGTGTTCACGGTTGCCACCGTTGCCGGGTCGAGGGCGCAGGCGGCGAACGTGCGTCCGAACTCCGGGTCCCGGAGGTCCCTCGGGATGAGGTGGTGGCCGCCCCCGTAGCTGAACGCGTAGACGTGGTCGTCCACCGCGATGAGGACGGCGGCGACCGGGGACGTCTTGCGCAGGTCCAGGTCGACCGCGGTGGTCCGGGTCGCGTCGGCCTGCCAGTCGGGCGGGCGTTCGCCGCCGCGCATCCCGTACAGCACCACCGCGAGCATGCCGTCGATGCGGGTTGTTCTGAGGTCGAGCTGCCGGCGGGCGGTTCCGGCTTCGTCGAAGACGGCGCGCATGTCCTGCTCGTTCGCATCTACATCGGTCAGCCGGTACAGCGTGACCTCGCGGACGCGGCCGCCGGGTCGGGGCGGCTCGGCGTGGGGAAGTGCCGTTCTGGTTGTCATTGCGATCTCCCGGGGGAAGCAGCGAATCACGGTCGTGAACGCACCGTTGAGCACACACTCAACGGCGACTCCGTCAATGTACGCCGTGCTTGTGAACTTAGTCAACAGGCATATTTCTGTGTACATGTGTTCTACTGCACATGCGGCTGCGATAGGGTCAACACCATGGCTAGATCGGTGCCGGACACCGGCGACGGCGACGCCGCGACCGTCAGCGCGGCCGAGATCGCCCGCCTGGCGGGGGTGGGGCGCGCCGCGGTGAGCAACTGGCGGCGCAGGTACGGCGATTTCCCGGAACCGGTGGGCGGCACGGACACCAGCCCTTCGTTCGACCTGCGCGAGGTGCGCCGCTGGCTGGAGCAGCAGGGCAAGCTCGACCAGGCGCCGAGCGTGGAGTCGGTGTGGCAGCTCATGGACGCCGCGCGGGGCCGGCTGGACACCGCCGACGCTGTGGCGTTCACGGGTGCAGCCCTGCTGGTGGCGACCTCGGAGCGCGACACGGCGGGAATGGCGGATGCCGAGCTGGACGACTGTATCCGGGCGGTGTTCACAGCCGTTCCCGGCATCGGGGCTCCGGAGCTTCCCCCTGTACACACGTTCCGGGAGACGCTGGACGCCCTCGCCGAGCTGGCTCGTAGCCAGGGCGGCCCGCAGGAGGCGTTCGAGCGGCTCTACGAGCGCTTCCTCACCTCGGTCACCCGCCAGTTCACGGCCACCCCCGAGGAGCTCGCCGAGCTGATGGTGGATCTCGCCGGCCGCCCCGAGGGGACCGTGTTCGACCCGGCGTGCGGCGCCGCCACCCTGCTGCGCACGGCGTTCCTGCGCGGTCGGGGAGTGCGTCCGGTCGGACAGGAGTTGGCCGCGGGGCTGGCGCGGCTCGCCGGGGTGCGGCTGGCGCTGGCCGGTGCCGAACCCGATATCCGCGCGGACGACTCGCTGCGCGAGGACGCCTTCCCCGATCTGTCCGCCGACACGGTCCTGGTGAACCCGCCGTTCAACCAGCGGGACTGGGGTGTGGAGGAGCTGGAGTTCGACGCCCGCTGGGAGTACGGGCTGCCGGCGAAGGGCGACTCGGAGCTCGCCTGGGTGCAGCACGCGCTCGCCCGTGCCCGGCCCGGCGGCGCGGTCGTGGTGGTCCTCCCGCCGGGGGTGGCGTCGCGGCGTTCCGGCCGCCGGATCCGAACGGAGCTGCTGCGCCGGAGGGCGTTGCGCGCCGTGGTCTCGCTGCCCGCAGGGCTCGCGCCCCCGATGGGCATTCCGCTCATGCTGTGGGTGCTGCGGCGCCCGGCTGAAGGGGAGGCCGCGCCGTCCGAGGTGCTGCTCGTCGATGCCGCCGCGGCGGTCGTGGAGCCCGCCTGGCCGAAGGTGCGAGATGCGGTGCTGGCCGCCTATGAGCCGTTTGCCGCCGACCGGCAGGCCGGCGGCGGGGAGGCCGGCAGCGAGGAGGCCGGTTACTGGCGGGCGGTGCCGGTGGTCGACCTCCTCGGCGAGGACGTGGATCTCACCCCGGCCCGGCACCTCGCCCCGGCCGCCCCCGATGTGTCCGGACTCGGTGCGGCCCGGGAGGCCTTGGCCGGCCTCGCTGGTCGGCTCTCGGGTCTGCTACCGGATGTCGCCGAGGCGTCGCCGGGGTCACGGGCCACGGTGACCGTGCATGATCTGGTGCGCCGCGGGCAGGTCGAGCTGCTCTGGACACCGTCGCACCGCCGCGGGGAGGAGGGCGCCCCCGGACCGGAATCCCTTCTCGCGTTCACCGTGAAGGAGGTGCTGTCCGGGGGGCCGCCGTCGCAGCGGATGCCGGAGGGTGTGGACACGGTTAGGGTCCGGGCGGGTGATGTGCTGGTGCCGCGCGCGCCGGTCCCCCGCCCGGCCGCCCGGGTGGTCGACGACACCGAAGCGGGAACTCCCGTCGCGGGCAACGTGGTGGTCGTGCGCCCGGACCCCGACGCGGTCGACTCGTGGTTCCTGGCGGCCGTGTTCAGCGGCTCCGAGGTGGCGCAGCGCTCCTCCTCACTCTCGTTAAACCGTTCCTCCCTCGTCGACGTCCGGCGGGTGGGGTTGCCGCGCCTGCCGCTGCTCGACCAGCAGCGGATCGGTGCGGCCTTCCGCCGGCTGGAGGAGTTCCGCGCCACTCTCGACGGGCTGTACCGGGCGGGTGACGACGCGCGGCGCACGATGGTCGACGGCCTGATCCACGGCGCGCTCCGCCCGGTCGCGGACGGGCCGGAAGACACTTTCGACGAATGATCGGCGCCGGCTCGGCGGAACCGGTCGCGCCTGTCGTCACCGCGTCGCAGACTTTCCCCTGACCCCTTCATCCTTGGTAAGGAAGACCCGCCATGAGTTCTGACCATCAGCGGCTCGCCGGTTTCCTCTGGTCGGTGGCCGACCTGCTGCGCGGCAGCTACAAGCAGTCGGAGTACGGCCGGGTGGTGCTGCCGTTCACCGTGCTGCGGCGACTGGAGTGCGTGCTTGAGCCGCACAAGGCCGCCATCATCGAGAAGCGCGATGAGCTCAAGAAGAAGGGCATCGAGAACCGGGAGCGCCAGCTCCTGTCGTTCGTCCGGCCGCTGGGGTTGAGCTTCTTCAACGAGTCGAACCTGAGCCTGCCGAAGATCGTGGGGGCCGAGACCGACGAGCATGTCATCGCCCGGAACCTGCGCACCTACGTCGGCGGTTTCTCCTCGACGGCCGCGGACATCTTCGAGCACTACGACTTCACCAACCAGATCGCCCGGTTGGAGAAGTCGAAGCTGCTGTACCAGGTGGCGGGCAGGTTCGCCGACCCCGATCTCAACCTGAGCCCGGAGCGGGTGTCCAACCACCAGATGGGCTACCTGTTCGAGGAGCTGATCCGCAGGTTCTCCGAGATCTCCAACGAGACCGCCGGCGAGCACTTCACCCCGCGGGAGGTCATCAACCTGATGGTGAAGCTGCTGCTGTCGCCGGACGAGGCCGAGCTGCTCACCCCGAGCAGGGTATTCACCGTGCTGGACCCGGCATGCGGGACCGGGGGCATGCTCACCGCAGCAGAGGACTTCATCACCGAGCACAACCCGAACGCGACCGTGAAGGTGTTCGGCCAGGAGATGAATCCGGAGTCCTACGCGATCAGCCGCTCGGACATGCTGATCAAGGGTGAGCCGGCCGACAACATCAAGCTCGGCAACTCCTTCACCGACGACCGGCACGCCGCACAGTCGTTCAGTTACCTGCTGGCCAACCCGCCGTTCGGGGTCGAGTGGAAGCAGGCACGCGACGAGGTCGAGGCCGAGCACGAGAACAAGGGGTACCGGGGCCGGTTCGGCGCCGGCCTTCCCCGGATCAACGACGGTTCGCTGCTGTTCCTGCAGCACATGATCCACCACATGCGCAGCCCCGAGGAGGGCGGCGCGCGCGTGGCGATCGTGTTCAACGGTTCCCCGCTGTTCACGGGCGGCGCGGAGTCGGGCGAGTCCAATATCCGCCGGTGGATCCTGGAGAACGACTGGCTGGAGGGCATCGTGGCGCTGCCGGACCAGCTTTTCTACAACACGGGGATCTCCACCTACTTCTGGATCCTGTCGAACAAGAAGGATCCGGCCCACAAGGGCAAAGTGATCCTGCTGGACGCCCGCGACGAGTGGGAGAAGATGCGCAAGAGCCTCGGCGACAAGCGCAAGCGCATCCCGGACGACCGGATCGCGGAGCTGAAGAAGCTGTACGTGAACGCCCTCTCCGAGGCGGAGTCGGACCCGCGGGTGAAGGTGTTCCGGCCGAGGGATTTCGGGTACCGGCGGATCACGGTCGAGCGCCCGCTGCGGCTGCGTTTCGAGGTGACCGAGGAGGCGCTGGCCGAGCTGGAGGCCAACAAAGCCCTCGCCAAGGATACCGATCTGCGGGACAAGCTTCTCGCCGCGCTGCGTCCTCTGGCGGGCCGGGAGCCGGTCTACAGCCGGGCCGATTTCGACGCCACATTGAAGACCGCCTACGCCGACGCGGGGTTGACCGGTATCCCGGCCGCTGTCACCAAGCAGGTGTGGAACGCGGTCAGCGTCAGCGACCCGGAGGGCGAGTTGCAGAAGGACAAGAAGGGGAATGTCCTTCCGGACCCGGATTTGCGCGACAATGAGAACGTCCCGCTGAACGAGGACATTCACGCCTATGTGGAGCGCGAGGTCCTGCCGCACGTCCCGGACGCTTGGATCGACGAGAGTAAAACCAAGGTGGGGTACGAGATCCCCTTCACCCGGCATTTTTACGAGTACACCCCGCCAAGGCCGTTGGAAGAGATCGACGCGGAGCTGAAGGAGCTTGAGGGCGAGATCCAGCGGTTGTTGGGAGAGGTGACGGAGTGATGTGGCGGCAAACGCACCTCCGAGCCGCCGCCGAGGTCTCGTTGGGACGCCAACGGTCTCCGCAGCACGCGGAAGGACCCAACATGGTCCCCTACCTTCGTGCCGCCAATGTAAAAGACGGCCGCATCGATCTGAGCAGTGTTCTGGAGATGAACTTCTCTCCGCAGGAACAGCAGATCTTTTCTTTGCGCGCCGGCGATGTTCTGGTGACCGAAGGCAGCGGGAGCCTCGGCACGGTCGGAGCCTCAGCAGTCTGGCGAGGAGAGCTAGAAGGCACCGTCTGTTTTCAGAACACCCTTCTCCGGTTGCGACCTCGTCAAGACGTAGACGGCCGCTATCTCAGTTGGTGGGCGCGCTCCGCCCATGGCTCGGGGCTGTTCGCGTCCGTGGCCAGCGGCGCGAACATCTACCACCTGAGCGCCGAACGAGTGCGCGCACTTCCAGTGTCCCTACCTCCCGTTGACGAGCAGCGACGCATCGCCGATTATCTCGACGCCGAGACAGCGCGGATCGACGAGATGATCAAGTTACGCAACAGACAGATGCTGATCATTTCAGAACGCTATCGAGCTGCAATCTCAGAGAACACCACACCAGGCATTTCTCAAAATGTAAGGAGAAGTGAGGCCTGGCCCTGGCTACCCAACGACATGCCGACTGCCAGGCTTGGCTATCTCGCCCGAATCCAATCCGGCGCCACTGTAGATGCAACTAGGAAAGCTACTCCGGACGATATTGAAGTTCCATATCTTCGAGTGGCAAACGTACAGGGCGAAGGAATCGACCTATCCGAAATAAAGACAATAAACCTTCCAAAGTCAGCCATTAGGCGCTCCACGCTACAGCCTGGCGACGTAGTTATGACAGAGGCTAACGGAAACCCCGACAATCTAGGACGTGGCGCAGTATGGAATGACGACATACCTGGCATGGTTCATCAGAACCACATATTTGCCATCCGAACAAATAAAGATTCGCTACTGCCAGATTTCCTCTCGTCCACACTGGCATCAATACACGGACGCAAGTATTTTCGCTTTACTTCTAACCAAGTAGGAATCGCCACAACTAGCGGCAGCAAAGTACTCGATTTCCCTGTACCAGTAGTCGACATGAAAAAACAGAAATCCATTGCAAGTGAATGCGCAAAAATGAGAGAGTCAACGAACCGCATTTTCGACACTCTTAATCACCAAATCTCTCTCCTTGCTGAGCGACGCCAGGCGCTCATCACTGCCGCTGTCACCGGGCAGATCGATGTGACGACGGCGGGGCGGGCGGCCGTGGGGTGACGCTGGGGGCGTGGATCGACGGCCGCCGTGCCGGACAGGGAGTCTGGGTCAGCGTCGGATCCTGGTGTGGAAATGGGCCCAGGTGACCATCGGGCCGGTGTAGTCGTCAGGGGTAGGGGTGTGGACGCCGCAGCACGGGTCGGCCTCGGCGGGCACGCGACCCCAGCCGTGGGAGAGGACGGCGGCGAGAACCAGGCCGCAGCCGCCGGGGCGCATCAGGTCGAAGGGTTGGCGCTCCGCGCGGGTGGTGGCCTGCCCCTGGTCGATCACCTCCAGATGGAGGACACCGGCCGCCAGACCGACGAGCCCCACGTCCACCTCGCCGCCGGGGCGGCCTGAGGCGGTGTGGCGCAGGGCGTTGCTGAAGAACTCGCTGGCCACCACTTCCACGGCGTCGGCCACGTCGTGGAAGTCGCGCACCAGCGTCCGCACCCAGAGGCGGGCCTCGCGGCACTGCTCCGCCACACCGGGAAAGCACCGGTAGGCGCTGAGCGTGAACGGGGAGAGTACGTCCTCCATCACGCCACCTCCGCAAGCGTGCCCGAAGCGGCCTGCGCGACCTGCTTACCGCGTGCGCGAGGGCGGCGGCTGAACAGCTCACGGACTTTTCCCGCGCGGTTCGGTCCTGCCGGACGAAGTCCAGCCAGGAGTGCGGCAACGTCACGCGGAGAGTCCGCCGGAGCCTGACCGTTCCGGCCCCAGACGAACGACCAGGAGTCCCCCAGCCACATGGCCACGACGGCGACCCGGCGACCGTCAGGTCCGGCGGTGTAGAGCACCGGGTGATCCGAGCCGGCCAGCGCCACCAGCGCCGACCTCCCGAACGTATGCACCTCCCGCTGTAGCCGAGCCAGTAGCGAACGGCGGATTTCACCGAGGGTGGGTGACCGGTGGCCTCCAGTAGTAGATGAGGGGTGCACGAAGCCTCCTTACATCATGAACAACAGCGTGAGATCATTAGAGCATCAATGCGCATCTGATGCTAGCGATGTGACGAACAAGCTACCGACAGCAAGCAGGCACTGGCCATCAGGTAAGAACGCCGTGCACTGTCCCTGGCTAAGCTCGACCCGTTCCTACGGGCACAAGGAGGATTGAATGCCTACAAATCAGCCCACTGTCGCCGGGCGTGACCTTGGGGCGGAGCTACGTTTGCTCCGCGAGGCTCGGAACATCAGCAGTCGCAAGGTGGCCGAGCGGCTGGGATGGGCTCAGTCCAAGATCTCGCGCATCGAGACAGGGAAGCAGAGCATCAAGCCAGAGGATGTCGCATCGTTGCTGGCGCTGTACGACGTAATCGGACGTGATCGTGAGTACCTCATCGAGAAGGCATCAAGGTCCGATGAGTCCGGCCTTGTCGAAAAGAACGGGGGCCAGGGAAGCCTCTCGCGCGAGTCCCGCACGCTGATCCACCTGGAGGCGAAGGCGACCGCCATCTACAGCCTTGAGATGCTGCTGATTCCCGGGCTCCTCCAAACACCGGAGTACACCAGGGCTCTCCTACAAGCGTTCCATGCTCCTGGGGAAGACATAGAGGTGCGCGTAGCTGCTCGGATGGGCCGACAAGCGATCCTCACCCGCGACAAGCCTCCGAGGTTGGAGTTCATCATCGATGAAGGCGCACTCCGCCGTCAGGCATTGCCGTCCAAGCTTATGGCCCGCCAGCTTCGCCACCTAACGGAAGCAGCCGAACGCCCGAATGTCTCACTTCGTGTACTCTCGTCCCAACTCGGAGCTCACTCGGGTCTCGATGGCCCCTTCACCATGCTGGAGTTCGGCAAGAACAAGCCGGTCGTCCACGTGGAACACAAGATCTCCGGTCTCTTCATGGAGGAGGAGTATGAGGTCACGTTCTTCCGCGAGGAGCTCGATAACCTTAGAAGTGTCGCGTTGAGTCCCCAAGATTCGGTGGATCTCATCGCAAGCATGGCGAAGGACAAAGACGAAGGATGAGGAAGCCGGAGATGATTGCGCCCACCGATCGCAAGGCTGATTGGCGCAAGAGTTCATACAGCAACGGCAATGGCGGAGAGTGCGTCGAATGCTCCAGCGCCGCGTGGCACGTCTCCTCCTACAGCGGTCGCGAGGTCAACTGCGTCGAGTACGCCCAGCTCCCCTCCTCGGTCGCCGTGCGGGACTCCAAGCACCCGCAGGCGGGGCACCTGTCCTTCTCCGGGGACGAGTGGTCGGCGTTCCTCACCGCTGTGAAGGCCGCCCGCTTGTAGAACTCTCCGGCTCTTCCCCGAGGGTCGGGCTCCGGCGGCGGCATACCGGTGGATCGGGAGTCAACGTGGCCGGATCGGGTCATCCACCGGGATTCGCTCCTTCCATCGAAGGGGTACGACGATCAGCGTCCCCCGTGCTGCGTCGATCAACGAGGAGCGTCGCCCCGCATGGCCGAATCCCCCATCAGCGGTCACGGCTTCACCATCGAGCAACTCTTCTCCGGCCAGCGGTTCGGCTTGGACTACTACCAGCGTGAATACGTCTGGTCCCGCAAGCACGTCGGCTCCCTCGTCGAGGACCTGTACCAGCGGTTCGCCGCCTCGTGGCACCCCGAGCACAGCAGGTCGCAGACGTCCGAGTACGCCCCCTACTTCCTCGGGCCGTTCGTGTACTTCGAAGAAGGTGAGACCACCTACCTCGTCGACGGCCAGCAGCGCATCACCACGCTTCACCTGCTGCTGATGCATCTCCGCCGACTGCTCGTCGAGCAGCAGATCGACGCCGACGACGACCTGAGCGAACTAGACAAACTCATCCGGGTCTCCAAACACGGCCGGCGTACCTACACCATCGCCATCGACGAGCGGAGCGCACTACTCGACTCCATCTACAAGGGAGGCCCCTACACCCTCCCGAAGAACTCCACACAGTCGTTGCGCAATCTCCACGAACGCGCCCGCGACCTCGACGAGACCTTCCCGCCCGAGCTCCGCGGCGAAAGCCTCCTCCCCTTCCTGGACTGGCTCCGCGACCGCGTGTGCCTCGTCGGTATCAAAGCCGACAGCCGCGAACAGGGCTGGGAGATCTTCAAGACGATGAACGACCGGGGCGTCAAGCTCGACCCCATCGAACTACTGAAGGGCTTCCTGCTCTCCCACGGCCACGACCGTCACCGACTCGACGTGAAGTGGCGGGAGATGCTCGCCCAGATCATCGCCAACGAGCCCCACACTCCCAGCGACTTCATCACCGCCATGCTGACCGCCAAGTTCGCCGATCTCTCCGAAACCGGACCGGGCAGCGACACCGACAGGATCGGCACGGCGGCGCACGAATGGGTCCGCGAGAACCACGGCCGGCTCAGCCTGCACGGCAAGGACTCCTACGACCGCTTCGTCACCGATGAAGTCTGCGGCCTCGCCGACCGGTACGCCTCCCTGCTGCGCGCCGCGAAAGAGCCCTACGAGGGCCGCGAAGCCGTCTTCTACAACGCGGTGAACGGACTCGACTGGCAGTACACGGCGATCCTCGCCGCCGTCTCCCCCACCGACGACCTCGACGAGTTCTGGAGGAAGGCGGTCCCGATCGCCGGATACCTCGACCTCCTCTACGTTCGCCGCTTCGTGAACGACAGGGCGCGCCAACCCGAGGCCTTGGACGACGAGGTGGCCCATCTGGTGCCGCGGCTCCGCGACTGCCGAACCGGTGAGGACGTCAGGAACCTGCTCAGCCAGGAGATCGCCGGACTGGACGACGACTTCACCGGGATCGCCGCGACCAAGTTCGGCCTGCGGCACGACAACAGGAAGCAGGTGCGCTACCTGCTCGCCCGGGTCACCGCCTGGGTGGAGAAGGAATGCGGCAAGCCCGACCCCATCGCCGACTACCTGCGCCGACAGCGTCCGTACGAGATCGAGCACATCTGGGCCGACAAGCCCGAGCGCTACCAGTCCGATGCACCCACACTCGCCAAGTTCAACGCCCTGCGCGATCGGCTCGGCGCCCTGCTGCTCCTGGACAAGAGCGAAAACGCGAGCTACCGGGACGCTCCCCTCAGCGAGAAGGTCGAGTCCTACCGCCAGCAGAACGTGCTCGCCGCCTCCCTCCACCCGGAGTTCCACCGCGCCAGGAACCCCGGGTTCCGCAAGCTCCGCACCAACAGGGAGTACGGGCTGGCGAGACTGTTCCAGAGCTACAAGAACGACTCCGAGTTCACCGCGAAAGCCATCGACGAGCGCCAGAAGCTGTACCAGCGGCTGTGCGAACTGGTGTGGGCACCGGAGAACTACGGATTCACGGTCCCCAAGCACGTGACGCCCGAGCGGCGTGCCGCCCGGCGAGGGCGGGCGCGCTACGACGTCACCGTGGCCCAACTCGTCCGGAACGGCTACCTGGCTGCCGGGCAGGAGATCTTCGGCACCCGCGCCGGTGAGCGCTACACCGCCACCGTCCTCGGCGACGGCCATGTGAAGGTCGACTCCGGGGAGATCTTCACGTCCGTGTCGTCGGCGGCCATGTTCGTCCTGAACCGGCAGTCCGCCAACGGTTGGACCTTCTGGCACGCCAAGAAGGCCGGCGGTAAGGCCACGCTGAAAAGCGTCCGCGACGAGGCCCTGAAGGCGGGCCTTCGGGACCAGCCGGCACTTGAGTAGTTCCTGCTGCTCCTTGCGAGCGAGCAGCGTTCCGGCGCAGGTGCCGGACGATTCCGGCGGCGGCACCGGCGACCGCCGCGCCGCTCGCGAAAGCCAGCAGCAGGCGCCCCGCGCCGCTGCGGGTGCGTTCCGCTCCCTCCGGGGGCACGCCGCCCTCGCGGTCGTCGCCGTGCTGCGCGGGCTCGGCAGGGCCCGCCTTCTGATACTCCTCGTCGAGGATCTCGTTGAACCGCCGATCCAGCCGGCGGCCGGTCGTCCTCAACCGGGACTCGCGGGCGGCAGCCCAGTAGGCGCGCCCCACCGGCCCGCGGAACATTTCGGCGGCGTTCGCCCGCAGCCGCCTCTCCGGCATCGCGCCCGCCCGGAACGCCGTCCCCCACTGCGTCACGATCATGTTCGTGTAGAGCTGCTGCTTGCGGGCCTTGGGATCCTCGTCAGCGGGCACCGGCCCCCAGCACTCGTCAAGATCGGGATCGTCCATGGCCATCTGGAGCAGCTCGCCCATCGCCTGGCGGCGGCTCTCCTCGACCGAGTGGCGCGTCTCCCGCGCCTGGAAGACCAACGTCACCGCCACACCGACCAGCGCCAGGACCGAGATCAACGCGGACACCGCGCCGTAGGTCTGCCCGATGAGACTCAACCGCTCCCACTCCCCGTCGGCCCCGCCGAAGGCCCGCAACCCCAGCGGTGAAAAGCCGACGAGCACGAGCGCCACCACGACGAGCAGCAGAACCGTGGCAACAGTCAGCGGCCGGGTGTTTCCGCGCTCCGATGCCGAGGACGGCACCACCGTCCACCGCCTCGGCTCAGGCCGAGACGGGCTCCGGAGTCCGGGGAGCGATCTCTCGCCCGAAGAACTCCATGAACGGTTCGGCCTGCCGGTACAGCGCGGAAACAGTGTTGGCGGCGTCACGCGCCAGCGCAGGATCGTCGACCCGCTTCGCCCCGGCCGGGGCCCAACGCTCGTCGTAGTGGACCTGGTAGACAACTTCCCCGCCGTACACCATGAGTTCCGGTAGGGGCCGTTCCCGCTCGAACAAGCGGACCCGGCCGGCGTCGAGTACTCCGATCTCGAAACCGCTCTCGACGAATATCCGATGACTGTACATCTCCCACCGAAGGTAAGGGGTGGGCGGGAGTTCGACGATGCGCAGCCGCCGCAGCCTGAGACCCAGGCGCGCGTACTGCTCGGCCTCGCCCCGAATGGCGGCGCGCTCGCTCTCGAAGATCTCCAGGACGCGGTCCCAGTCGCCGGAGCAGAACGCGTCCCAGGCGGGGTCCCCGGTCTCGTAGAAGAACTGCGACCGTTCCAGTTTCCAGACTTCGCCGGTCATGGCCGGGTCCGCGCGCAGGTCGGCGGCGTCCGCACGGTAGGCGCGGCGGTCCAGAAAGGTGCCCTCAGCGGCACGGATGTCGTCAAACATCGGCGATGTCCTCCTTGGCGGCGCGCAGCATCTCACCGGGGATGACCACCAGCCGCTCGTCGGTGCCTATGCTCAGCCCGGTCGGCAGGCGGTCGCCGAATCGCTCCGTGACATCGCGCCCCACGATCGCGACATCTCCGTTGTCGAGTTCCCAGATCTCCGGGCAGTCGTCGTTGACCCGGCTCTTGTCGAGTTCGGCTGCGGTCTTGCCCATACGCCGCTTGAACCGAGCGGAGAGGTCAACGTCCCACAGGCGTTCCACTGGGATCCTCCCATGTGCAGGGGGCGGGAGAGGAACCATTCCCGCCTCGGCGCGTTGAACACCCGACACCCTATGAATGGCGGGATCCGGCCAGGCGGATGCATGACCGATTCAACCCGTTTCGCCGCCGTGACCGTTGCTCTCGGCCATACTGGGGCGTCACGGTGGACCCACAACGAGCCTCGCGCGCCCAAGGAGCCTCCCCGTATGCCCTCGCCAACACCCCCGCACCACGAAGCGGCGTTCGAGACGGTCATCGTCGACTCGCTCACCGGGACCGGTGGATGGGTGGCAGGACTCCAGCAGGACTACGACCAGCGGCTCGCACTCGACACCGGGCGGCTGTTCCAGTTCCTCGGCCGCACCCAGCCCGACGAGTGCAATCGGCTCACCGAACTCTACGGCGACGACACCGGGGAATTCCAGCGGCGCTTCGCCGAACACATCGCCCGCGAGATCGACCGGCGGGGAGTCCTCGACGTGCTGCGGCACCCCGTCAAAGACCGCGGAGTGCAGATACGGCTCGCGTTCTTCAAACCCGCGGGTGCGGGCGCCGCCGATGCCAACGCCGAATACGACGCCAACATCCTCACCGTCACCCGGCAACTGCACTACTCCGCGAAAGACCCGGAGAAATCCCTCGACCTGGCGCTGTTCTGCAACGGGCTGCCGGTCGCCACCGCCGAGCTGAAGAACCCCCTCACCGGGCAGACCGTGGAACACGCCAAACGGCAGTACCGCACCGACCGCGACCGGCGCGAGCCGCTGCTGCGCAAGCGCGCTCTGGTGCACTTCGCGGTCGACACCGACGAGGTGCACCTCACCACGCGGCTCGCCGGGAACGCCACCGTCTTCCTCCCGTTCAACACCGGCTCGCGAGGCCCCGGTGTCTCCGGCGGCAAAGGCAACCCGCCCGCCGGATCCTCCGGGTACGCCACCGGCTACCTGTGGGAACAGATCTGGCAACGCGACACCTGGCTCGACCTGCTGCGCCGGTTCCTGCACCTGGAACTGCCGGAGAAGGGCGCGAGGACGCCTCCGCACGAACGGCGGCTCATCTTCCCGCGCTACCACCAGTGGCACGCCGTGGACCGCATCACCGACCACGTCGCCCGGCACGGCAGCGGCCACAACTACCTCGTCCAGCACTCCGCCGGCTCCGGCAAGTCCAACACCATCGCCTGGCTGGCGCACCGGCTCTCCACCCTGCACACGGTGCCCGACCCCGCCGGCCTGGCCCCCGGAGCCGGGCTGGGCGCCGACCAGCTGGTGTTCGACAAGACCATCGTGGTCACCGACCGCTCCGTACTGGACAAGCAACTCGGCGACACCATCTACCAGTTCGACCACACCCCCGGCGTGGTCAAACGCATCACCACCACCGACGGCAGCAAGTCCGGCCAGCTCGCGGCGGCGCTCGCCGACGCCACCACGAAGATCATCATCGTGACCCTGCAGACCTTCCCCTACGTGCTGGAACAGGTCACCGCGCTGCGCGGGAACCGGTACGCGATCGTCGCCGACGAAGCCCACTCCTCCCAGTCGGGCGACTCCGCCTCGGCCATGAAGCGGGCCCTGCGCAAACTCGGCAGCGACGACGTCGACGCCGACGGCGACCCCCTGACCGCATCGGCGCTGGCGCGGGGCCGCCATCCGGAACTGTCGTTCTTCGCGTTCACCGCCACCCCGAAACCCAAGACCCTCGAACTGTTCGGCACCCCCGACCCGGTCACCGGCAACCCCGAGGCGTTCCACACCTACTCGATGCGCCAGGCCATCGAGGAAGGCTTCATCCTCGACGTGCTCGGCAACTACATCACCTACGCCAACTACTTCCGACTGGCCGGGCCCGATACAGACGACCACGAAGTCGACACCAAGAAAGCCCGATCGGCGCTGGTGCGGTTCGCGATGCTCAGCCCGGAAAGCATGCAGCAGCGCGCCGAAGTCATCGTGGAGCACGTCCACCGGGACACCCGGCACCGCATGGGCGGCCGCGCCAAGGCGATGGTCGTCACGGGGTCGCGCAACCACGCCGTGAAGCTCTACCGGGCCATCACCGAGTACGCGGCGACACTGGGATACGGCGACTGCAAGGCGCTGGTCGCGATCTCCGGCGAACTGGAGGTCGACGGCAACTCCGACGACAAGGTCACCGAAACCACCCTCAACGGGTTCGGCGAGAAGGAACTCCCCGAACGGTTCGGCTACACGCGCGCCGACGACCCCGACGCTCCGGCGAACGGCAAACCCGAGTACCGCATCCTGGTCGTGGCCGACAAGTACCAGACCGGCTTCGACCAGCCGCTCCTCACCACGATGTTCGTGGACCGCAAACTCACCGGCGTGCAGGCGGTACAAACCCTGTCGCGGCTGAACCGCACCCACCCAGCCAAGAGCCAGGACGACCTGTTCGTCCTCGACTTCGCCAACGACGCCGAGGACATCCGCGAATCCTTCCAGCGGTACTACGAGACCACCCTGACCACCCCCACCGACCCGAATCTGCTCTACACGGCCGAGCGCGAGGTCATGGAGCACCAACTGCTGGTCGAGCACGAACTCGCCGACTTCGCCGAAGCGTTCGCGGCCGCCGACCGCTCCCCCGCCGAAGGCCGCGAACGGCAGCGCCTGCACGCGGAGATGAACCGGCACACCGAACCCGCCGCGAAGCGGTTCGTCCGACTGCAGGAGGAGGACCCCGATGCTGCGGAGTCCTTCCGCACCGCTCTGCGGGACTTCGTCCGGATGTACGCCTTCCTCGCCCAGATCGTGCCGTTCACCGACAGCGGGTTGGAGCGGCTCTTCCAGTACGGCAAGCTGCTGCTGAACCGGCTGCCCAACCGCAAGGAGGAATCCGACATCGACCTCTCCGGGACCGCCGTTGAGCAGTTCCGGCTCAAGCGGACCGGTGTGCACGACGAACGCCTGGCCTCCGAGGGCGCACAGGTGCTGCCCGGGTTCTCCGATGGCGGGAGCGGCACCGCGAAGGAACCGGAAACGGGTTCCCTGCAGGAGCTCATCGACGAACTCAACAAGAAGTACGGCGGACACGCGCACCCCGGCGACATGGGCGACCCCCTCGACGCGCTCGTCGGCGAGCCCGAGATGGCCAACGCCGCCGACGCCAACGGCGAGGAGGATTTCGGCCTGGTCTTCGACACCGCCTTCGAGGACAAGGTGTACGAGATCGCCCAGAGCAGAACGGATTTCCTCCGGATGTTCAGTCACAACGACGAATTCCGGGAGGAGTTCGTGCGCAAAGCCCGCGGGCGCGCCTACCGGCGGCTGCGCCGCGACGCCGCCTGACCACCCCCTGCTCCACGGAAACACGGCCCTTCGATGTTCCAGCAACGCGTCATCGCCGACCGCTACGAACTGACCGCCCCCCTAGGCCAGGGCGGCATGGGCGTGGTCCTCCGCGGCTACGACCGCCGGCTCGACCGGCGGATCGCCGTGAAACTCGTGAGCAGGACGCACCTGAGCGCCTCCGGCACGCAGGCCGACGTGCTGGTCGAACGCTTCCTGCGGGAGACCCGGATGACCGCCCGCGTCGAGCACCCGGGCGTTCCGGCCGTCTACGACGCCGGAACCGAGAACGGGGAGCTGTACCTCGTCATGCAGCTCGTGGAGGGGCAGAACCTCGGTGATTTCCTCGCGCAGCGGGGCCCGCTGCCCGTGGAGGGCGCGGCCGCCGTCGGGGCGCAGCTCGCTTCCGTCCTCGCCGCAGCTCACGCCGGGTTCCTGGTGCACCGCGACATCAAGCCTCCCAACGTCATGGTGGGCCCGGACGGCACGGTGAAACTCCTCGACTTCGGTATCGCGATCCTGCTTGATCCGAGCATCTCCCGGCTCACCCGAAGCCACGAGGCCCTCGGCAGCGCACCGTACATAGCTCCCGAGTTGTGTATCGGCGGGGACGCCACCGCGCGCACCGACCTCTACGCGCTGGGCTGCCTGCTGTTCGAGGTGCTCACCGGACGTCCCCCGTTCACCGGCGCGCGCACCGAGGCGGTGATCTACGACCAGGTGCACACCCCACCGCCCCCGCTGGGCGAGCTCCGCGACGACGTGCCCGCGCCGCTCGCCGCACTCGTGGCCGACCTCCTCAGCAAGGAGCCGGCCGACCGTCCGGCCGATGCCGACGAGGTTCTCACCCGACTGGCGCCCCTTCTGCCGGCCCCGCGACCCGTAGGAACCCCCGACACGGGCGGCGAGCACGACCCGAGCCACCCGTTCCGGTACCCGTTCGCCTCCCGTTCCAGGACCGGCGGCGACCCCGCGCGGGCGGCCACGTCCCCCTTCCCCGCGCCGAATCCGACCGGGCCGATCGACCCGGATCGGGTGTACGACGAGGTTGCTCGCCTCGTGGAGAACCAGCGTTTCGTCCAGGCCGGCGACGTCCTCTCCGACGCGCTCGCCAATCCGGAGGAGTTGCCCGACGACGTCTGTCTGCGGTTCACGCATATGCGGGCCGACGCCTGGATCTCCGCCCGCCGCGTCGACCAGGCCGAACGGGAGTACCGGCGGCTGCTCCCACTGCTCATCGAGCATCACGGAGAGGGGGCGACCGACGTCATCGACTGCCGGCACGCTCTGGCCGCGTGCCTGGTCGACCTGGACCGCTGCGCCGAGGCCGTCGAGGTGCTGCTCGACCTGCTGGACAACTACCGCGCGCTCGGCGAGGAGGAGACACAGGACGCCCTTGAGGTCCGTTTCGAACTCGCCCGCTGCTACGCGGCTCTGGGCGAACTCGACAACGCCCGGAACCGGCTGCGCGACCTCCGCGACGACGCCGTGCGCGTCCTGGGCCCCGACCACCCCCTCACCAAGAAGGTGCAGCGATTGCCGCGTCAACGTTGAACGGGAATCGGCGTTGCGGGAGAGGTATCAGCGCCCACCCCAGCCAACGCCACGGATGGTCGAGCACTACTCACCTCCGTTCACTCGGTCAGCTAGACCGGATCGGCGCCGGCCTCCAGCGCGGCGCGATGCTGGGCCGGCCTTGCGGTCGCACTCGTCGGGCGACTCCTTGGGCCGCGCCGCCTCGCGGCCATGGGTGGTTCCCTGGTCCTCTCGGGCTCTGACCGGTTCATCCAGGGTCGCTGTGAGCGCCTCTCCGGCCGAGGGATTGAACCCCGGAAGGTTATCGATTATCGTCGATGACCGATGAGTGATGATGTGGTGGATCGACGTGAAGCCGAGCGCTACGCCGACTGGTTCAAGGCGCTGGCCGACGCCACGCGGATCCAGATCGTCACGCTGCTCGCCCGCCGGGGCGCAACGCTGAGTGTCGGCGAGATCGTTGCGGCGGTGGACGTAGGCCAGTCGACGGTGTCGCACCATCTCAAGGCCTTGGCCGAGGCCGGTTTCGTGCTCGTGGACCACGAGGGCGCCTACAGCCGCTACCGCCTCAACGAGGAGTGTGTGGAGGCCTTCCCCTCGGCCGCCGACGTGGTGATGGGCCGTCCCGCCCCGATACAGGCGGGCGGGCGGTCGGGCACCGGACGCTGGGGCCGACCCCGGTGAGCGCCCCTGCCACAGCCGGCGTCCCCGGCGGCGCCGGGGACCTCACGGGGCGGGGCTCGGGCGCCGCCTATGGGATCCTCATCGCACTGGGAGTCCTGGACGCGGCCGGCTACAGCGTGATCGCCCCGGTGCTGCCGGCGCTGGCGCAGCGCACCGGCGCCGGGCCCGCGGTCATGGGCCTGATTGTGGCGGCCTTCCCTCTGGGCATGGTCGCGGGATTCGCTCTGGGCGGCGCCGCGATGCGGCGTAGCGTACCCCTGCGGGTCGTGCTGGCTGGTCTCGTCCTGATCTGCGCCGGCTGCGGCGGCTTCCTCACCGCCTCCGAGGCACCGCTTCTGGCCGCCGCCCGCCTGGTGATGGGAGTGGGGTCGGGATGCCTGTGGCTCGGCGTCACCTTCGCAACCCTGTCCTACTGGCCGACTCAGAGTTATGTGTGCATGAGCCGGATCTTCGCCGCCTACTCCGCGGGCGGGCTGCTGGGACCGCTGCTGGGGTCGGTCCCGGGAGTCCGCGGCCCCTTCGCCGCCTACCTGCTCGCCGCGCTGCTCATGGCCGTCGCGGTGGTACTGCTGCGGCGCCGGCTGCCTGCCCGCGGTCAGGGGTTCACCGGCGACCGCAAGGCGATCGGCTCGCCCGGGTTCTGGGCGGCGTGCGCCGGCATCGCGTTCGCGGTGATGGCTCTGGGCATGCTGGAAGGGGTACTCCCGCTGCACTTCGGCTCACAGCTGAGCCAGTGGCAGATCGGGGTGTTCTACGCCGCGACGTCGGTGGTGGTGGCCGCGGCCGCCGCACTTGCCGCACGGATGCGCCCTCGCGTTGCGCTGCTGGTCGCGACGGTTCTGGTTGTTGCGGGTCTCGGCGGAGCGGGGACCGTCGCGTCCGTGCCGGTCTGGATGGCGGCGCTGGCGGTGGGCGGTGTCGGCATCGGCATGGCCAACACGGGGTCGATCGGCGTACTCCTCGAAGCGGTGCCCACCCGGCGCATCGTCACGGCGATGGTGCTGTGGTCGCAACTGGGGATCGGGGGCTATCTGCTCGCGCCCCTGCTCGGCGGCCCGATCGCCGAGACGGCGGGCTACGGCGGTGTCGCCGCCGTTCTGGCCGCCGCCGGGCTGGTCGTGGTCCTCGCCCTGCTCCGGCAGCGCCGCGCCTGACCCCGCCCGCGCGTTGCCGGATGCGCCGAAGCCTCATGCAGGCCGGAACCAGACGGTCGTGGACGGCGCGTTCGCGGCGGAGATACTCGGATCCGGTCGTCATCCATCCCCGTTCCGGTTGCGGATGAGGACCGCCGCTGAGTCCATGGCCAGTATCACCGCCGCCTCCACGCCGAGTTCCGTCACGGTCGGCGGTCGCTGGCGGGATCGAAAGGATCATCCCCCCTGCGCGGGGAGCACTCGTAGAGCACTGTCAGGATGTGCACGTGGACAGCCGAAAGCAGGAGACCATCGCGGCCTATGACGCCGCGGCCGTGGAATACGCCACCGAGACGGCTCGACTGCCCGACGCTATCCGCACCACGTGCGCGCGGTTCGCCCGGCTGCTCGCGGGGTCGGGCCGGGTCCTTGAGATCGGCAGCGGCGGCGGTCGCGACGCCCGGGCGCTGGAGGAGTACGGCCTCAGCGTGCGGCGCACCGACATCACCCCCGGATTCGTCGAGGTCCTCCGCGGACAGGGGTTCGAGGCCGACCTGCTGGACCCGCTCACCGATGACCTCGACGATCCGCGCAACCCGGGTGCCCGCTACGACGCGGTCTGGGCCCAAGCCTGCCTGATGCACGTGGACCGCGGCGACCTCCCCAGAGTCCTCGGCCGGTTGGCCGGCGTGACCAGGCCGGCCGGTCTGATCTTCCTCTCGGTCACCGAGGGCGACGGGCACGGGCGTGAAGCCGGCCGCACCGGATCGCGGTACCACCGAACCGACTGGCGCGAAGCGGAACTGCGCGGGGTCGTGAACCACGCGGGGTGGGTGGTCGACGAGGTCTGGTCGAGCCAAGGCAAGTACTCACCGTTCCTCAACGTCCTCGGCCACCGGGCCGAGGCCCGATAACCGCACGACCGTCGCCCCCGTTGTTGCGGCCCGCACCGACGCGTTGACCACGAGGACAAGCCTGCCAGGGGAACCGCACGTCGGCATGCCGACGCCTTCTCGTCCGTGCCTCGCTCAGGTCGGGGGGAGGTCGGTGAGGAACTTGAGGACCAGGTCGGCGAACTCTTCCGAGCGTTCCATGAGCAGCGCGTGGCTGGCCCCCGGGCCGGTGAACAGCTCGAACGAGGCCGCGGGGATCGTCTCCGCGACGATGCGCCCCTGGTAGGCGGGCGTCAGGAGATCCTGCTCCCCGGCGACGACGAGCGCGGGCGCCGTGATGCCGCCGAGGCGGTCGAGGCTGTCGTGCGCGAGGTCCGCGTCCCACTGTTCGGCGACCGTGGCGACCTGCTCCTTTGTGCTGGGCAGCAGCGGTTCGAGCTGTGCCGTCAGCGGACCGAACGCCTCGGAGTCCAGCAGTTCCCGCGAGTAGATGATGCCGAGCGCGGTGAGCGCCCTGTCCCGGTGTCCGGTGCGCCAGGGATGGGCCAGCGCGGTGAAGAGGGACCGCTGAAAGGCGTCCGTACGCCCCCAGGTGCCGCACAGCACCAGCGAGGCGACGAGATCGGGGTGGCGCAGCGCGAGCTCCTGGGCGACGGCGCTACCCAGCGACCAGCCCAGCAGGTGCGCGGGGGCGGCGCCGAGTCCGCCGAGCAGGTCGGCGAGATCGTCGGCAAGGTCGGCCGTGGTGACAGCCCGCTCGCCGCGCTCGGAGCCGCCGATGCCGCGGTGGTTGTAGGTGATCACTCGGTGCCGGGAAGCCAGTGCGGGCAGCAGTGGAGCCCACATCCGGTGATCCTGTCCGGTTCCGCACACCAGCACGAGTGGTGTGCCGGACCCGGTCTCGCTGATTGCGAGTCGGGCGCCGTCACCGACCGGGATACGGCGCGGCGGCGCCGGGCTGAGCGCGAAACCGGTGTAGCCCTGCCGGGCGGTCTCGTCGCAGCGCCGGCGGTACTCGCCGGCACCGCCGGCATAGCCCAGGATCACGCGTGGCTTGCCGGGTACGTTGGCGCCGGTGTACCAGGAGTCGACGTCGCCCAGCAGGGTGAAGCCGGCGACCTCGTTGACGTGCCGGACCCAGGCGTCCTCGGCGTCGGCCGTCGCCTCCATCAGTGCCAGGTTCCGCCGGCGAAGGTGGGCGACGGCGTCGGAGATCCAGTCGACGGCGTGTTCGATCGACACGACCACATTGCCGAAGACCGCGGGGCTTCCGGGCCCGGTGACGAGGAACAGGTTGGGGAAGCCGGCCACCGCCAGCCCGAGATAGGACGCGGGCCCGGCGGCCCACTTCTCGCTGAGAGCGGCTCCGTGGCGTCCGCGGATCTCGATCTGCGACAGGGCACCGGTCATCGCATCGAAGCCGGTCGCGAACACGATGACGTCCACCGGGTACTCGACGCCGTCGACCAGCGGCCCGCGCGGCGTGATGGCGTCGATAGGGGTGTCCTTGATGTCGACGAGGTGAACGTTGGACCGGTTGAACGCCTCGAAGTACCCGGTGTCCACACAGATCCGCTTGCCGCCGAGGGGATAGCCCCTGGGAAGCAGGCGCTCGGCCACGTCCGGATCCTGGACCTTCTCCCGGATCTTGCCGCGCAGGAACTCGGCCGCGGTGTCGTTGGCGGCCCGGTCGATGAGGAGGTCGGCGAACGCGCCGTACATGGGCAGCCCGCCCATCCGCCACCGGGCCTCGTACTCGCGCCGGCGCTCGTCGGCCGAAACCGCCAGCGCCAACTGCTTGTTGACGGGCACCGACAAACCGAACACGGAGTGCCGGGCGAACTCGCGGCGCCGGTGGAACTCCGCGCTGGTCTCGGCCGCATCCTCCTCGCCCGCGGGGCGGTTGAACGCCGGGACGCTGAAGCTCGCCGTGCGCTGGAAGACGAACAGTTCGTCCGCCTGCTCGGCGACGACGGGGGTGACCTGGATGCCCGAGGATCCGGTCCCAACGACCGCCACGCGCTTACCGGTGAAGTCGACGTTCTCGGCCGGCCATGCGCCGGTGTGATGCCACTCTCCCGCGAAGTCCTCCAACCCGGGCAGGTCGGGCATCCATGGGACGGAGAGGCACCCGGTGGCCATGACGCAGTAGCGCGCCCGGACGAGGTCGCCCCGGTCGGTCCCGACCGTCCAATGGCCGCTCTCCTCGTCGAAGACGGCCCGTTCGACGCGCGTGCCGAGCTGGATGTGCGGGCGCAGGCCGAACCGGTCGGCCACGTGATCGAGGTAGCGGAGCAGCTCCTCCTGGCGGGGATAGCGTTCGCTCCACCGCCACTCACTCCGCAGCTCCTCGGAGAACGAGTACTGGTAGTCGACGCTCTCCACGTCGCAACGGGCACCGGGATAGCGATTCCAGAACCAGGTTCCCCCCACTCCGCTGCCGGCCTCGAATACCCGTACGCTCAGACCCTGTTCCCGCAGGCGGTAGAGCTGGTACAGGCCGGCGAAACCGGCGCCCACGACGACGGCGTCGTAGTCGGCCGTGTGCCGTGGCTGGTGGCCGGCGCCCATATGCGTTCCCTTCGTCGCCGCGCGAGTCAACCGGAGTCTTTCACTGACGCGGACGCTTTCGGGCGGCTCTCAGCCCGGAAATCTGTGAGTATTCCCGCCGATTTCCCACACGCGCCAGACCCGGTCGCCGTCTTTGCGCTGTGCGCCACGTCCGGCGCGCGAACAGGGGTCACTCGTTGGCGGCGCCGTCGGCCTCACGTATCGGTGCGGAACCGTCGCCGTCCGGTGTCCGGGCGGGCAGATCGGCCGAGGCCAGAAGGGCCAGCTTGCCCGCGTCGTCGGATCCGGCGTCCGGGTGGTACACGACGAGTTTCAGGTCCTCGGCCCCGCCCACGCTCAGCCGCTCCCGGTTGAGCGTGAGTTCCCCGATCTGCGGGTGGTCCAGCCGGATCGGCGTCCCGCGCTGTCCGCGTACTTCATGGCGGGCCCAGAGTCGGCGAAACAGAGGGCTCGCCAGTGAGAGCTCTCCGACGAGATCGGCGAAGCGGGGGTCCTCGACGTCGTTGCCCACGGACTGCCGCAGGTTCGCGATGAAGCACTCCGTGACGTTCTCCCACTCCGGATACAGCCTCTGCTGGCCCGGATCCAAAAACATGTCCCTCAACTGGTTGCCGCCCACGACGAGTCGGGGATCGAGGGCTTTGGCGAGGGAGTTCGAGGCCAGGATGTCGAAGTACCGGCCTTCGATGAAGGCGGGCTGGACGAGGGAGTCCAGGAGCTTGAGCGCGCCGGGCGGCACGGTCTCCTTGCGCGCTCGGCGCCTGCGCTGCCGGGCCGCCGCGGAGACCAGGTCCAGCAGGTGGGCGAAGTGGTCGTCGTCGAGTTGGAGCACCCGCGCGATCGCCTCCAGCACCTGCACGGACGGGTTGCGATCGCGGCCCCGCTCCAACCGCAGGTAGTAGTCCGCGCTGATGCCGGCGAGCATGGCGACCTCCTCCCGCCGCAACCCCGGTGCACGCCGCACCCCGATGTTGGGGATGCCCGCCTGCTCAGGCGTCACCAGTTCGCGCCGAGCGCGCAGGTACGCACCGAGGGCGTTCGTCTTCTCGCTCATGCCGCCAGCCTAGATCGCCCTGAAGCGAATAGCGGGGGTCCTGTCACACCCCCGGCTCGACAGGGCTCTGGGCCCCGCAGAGCGGGCCCGCATAGCGTTCCTGACGGTCCGCTCGGGCCACGTATTCGTAAGGAGACCCCGTGACAGTCACACTCATCACCGGAGCGAACAAGGGCATCGGCTTCGAGACGGCCAAACAGCTGCAGGCGTTGGGCCACGCCGTCTACATCGGCGCGCGCGACGCCGAACGGGGGGAGAAAGCCGCGGCCGCGATCGGCGCGCGATCCGTTCAGCTCGACGTGACCGACGACGCGTCGGTGAACAATGCGCTGGCGACGATCGGTGCGGCCGAGGGCCGGCTCGACGTCCTGGTGAACAACGCGGGCATCCTGGCGGCCGGAGAGGTCGACGGTCCCTCGGCCCTGCGCGCCTTCGACACCAACGCGGTGGGGGTCGTGCGGGTCACGGAGGCGGCGCTCCCCCTGCTGCGCAAGTCCTCGAATCCCACCGTCGTCACCGTTTCGAGCAGCGCCGGGTCGTTCTGGGCGGTGACCAACCCCGACCGGCCCGAGTTCGACCTGTCGTTCGCGCTGTACTCCGCGTCGAAGGCGGCGGCCACCATGCTGACGGTGCAGTACGCCAAGTCCCAGCCGGACATCAAGTTCAACGCGCTGGAGCCCGGCCCCACCGCCACGGACATGACCGCGGCCTTCGGAATCGGACGGCCGCCCGAAGAGAGCGCCGCGACCGTCGTGCGCCTCGCGACCCTCGACGCGGACGGCCCCACGGGCACCTTCCGGGACGAGAACGGGGAGCTGCCCTGGTAAGCGCGTCAGCACCGGCACGGGAACGCAGCGGCGACGGCCGCCAACCGACGAGCGCGTCCCCGATCATCACGACCCGAGTACCAGCCCCGGTCCGGGGCGGAGAGAGGCGATCATCATGGCTGACTTCGACATCCACGAGTTCTACCGCCGCTACGTCGAGGAGCTCAACGCCCACACGTTCGACGGCATGGACCGGTTCATCCATGACGAGGTCACCCTGAACGGCGAACCGGGCACCCGGGACGATGTCGTCGCGGTCCAGAAGGCGGACATCGACGCGGTGCCGGACTTCCACTGGGAGGTCCAGGAGTTCCTCGTCGGCGGTGACCGGGCGGCCGTCCGGGCGATCAACACGGGCACCCCCGCGAAGGAGTGGCTCGGCGTGGCCCCCACCGGTGCCTCGTTCGAGATCGTCGAGTACGCCATATACCAGATCCGCGAGGGGCGGTTCGCGCACATGACGGCCCTGCACGACGCCTCGGGGCTGAAGCGGCAGCTGGCGGGCTGACCCGTGCCTACCGACCGGGCCGGAGGCGCCGGGGGCACGCACCGTCGGTGCTTGACCGCGCCGAGGTGCCCGAGGCCCCTCGCCGCGGCGTTGCGCTGCGGCGAGGGGCTTGGTATGCACGGCCTCGAACGCGGTCGGGGGGCCGCAGGTCGCTGCGCGGGCTCAGGATGATCACCCGGTGGCCGCCGCGGGCGCGAGGATCGCGGTGAACGCCGCCCCGAGCGTGTCGGCGAGGGCCGCCGAGTCGCCCAGGTATCCGTTGACCATGCCTCCGTCGCGGAGGATCATCAGCTGCCTCGCGGTGGCGTCGATGTTCTGCACGCCTGCTTCCATGGCGAGTTCGGCGAAGAGGCCGAGCATCCAGCGGCGGTGCGCGTCGACGGCGCCTCTGACCGGGTCGTCGGGATCGGAGAACTCCGCCGCGGCGTTGATGAAGGCGCACCCCCGGAACCCCGGGCTGCAGCTTGCCGCGCCGATGTCGGTGGCGAGTGTGCGCAGCGAGCCGGCTGGGTCTCCCGCACGGCGGATGCTCTCCATCCACTGCCGTTCGGCGGCCGCCTGCTGTTCTAGGTAGGCGACGACGAGGTCGCTCTTGGTGCGGAAGTGGCGGTAGAAGGTGACCTTCGTGATGCCGACCTGCTCGATGATGCGGTCGGCGCTGACGGCGCGGATCCCGTGGGCGTAGAACAGCTCGCTTGCCGCGGCGAGGATACGCGCACGTGTGTCGGCGCCCGACGTTGCGCGCGCCGCGACTCCGGTTGCGTCTGCGTGCATCTTCCCTCCGCTAGACCACGTTGGATCCGGTTGCGCCGACGCTCAGGGTAGCGCACCTCCACCATGTAGACGTACTGGTAACTATACCGCCCGCCGACCGCAGTGGACAGAGCTGCCGCGGGCGGTGCGCACGGTGCTTCCCGGACGAGAAGGCGCAGGCGCGGCGGCACCTCGGCGTGGAAGCGGAAGCGGGTCCGCTCGCCTTCGCGGCGGTCCCGCGGGCGCGCGGCGCGCGCCGCCGGGCGGCGGGCGCCCGGCGGCCTGGCCTTACGCCGGGGTGCTAGAACGTCCAGACGGCCTTCGGGCCCGGGCCGACGAGCAGCGTCGAGGTGCCGAGCCGCTCACGATGCCGTGTCCCGGGCGGACGGTTCAAGCACATCCGCACGCGCCGCAGGCCGACCCGGTCCTGCGGCACGGCGTCGAACCTGACCGTGGTGTATCCGTCGCTCGCCACGGCTCCGTCCGGCCGCGTCTTGACGCGCATGCCGCCTGCGCGGAGCAGCGGGACGGTGTTGGCCAGGTCGGACCCGGTGACGGCGAGGTGCACTCCGGTGACGTCACGCATCAGGCGGTCGCGGTAGCCGTCGGACAGGTAGCGCTCCCGGCCCACATCCCCGGGGAAGCCGGGAGGCTCGGTGTCGCTGCGCGGGTCGGCGAAGTACTCCGGCCGGTACTCCATGGCCCAGGCGCCGAAGGTGTCGTACTGCTGAGTCGTGAAGACCGCGTCGAACCACGGCACCGGTCGGCCGTCCCCGAAATCCCGGGTCTGCTGGAACTCGACCGGGTCGGGGACGCCCTCGCCGGGCAGGCGGGCGATCACCTCGGCCAGGTCGCCGTCGCGCTCGGTGGATACGCCCGTACCCGCCGCGCCGAGCTCTCCGTCCTTCCCGGGCAGGTCCCCCACACCGAACAACTCGAAGTACGTCTCGCGGCCGAGGAGGTAGCGACCGATCCAGGTGCCCTGCTCACCGGTCGTCTCGCGGATTTGGAAATCGGCGAACGTATGCAGATAGTCGGAATGCTCGACCGCGTCCGCGGTCGCCCGGTCGAGCACGGCGTAGCTGTGGTTGTAGTAGGTCAACGGGCGCTTTCGCGACGTCGACGCGGCGGCGTGGACGCTCGCCGGCGCAAGCCCGGCGGCGGTGGTGGCGGTGGCTCCGGCGACGACAGCCTGCAACATACGGCGACGGCTCAGCATGCGGGAATCGTAGCGTGTCGACCGCCGCGGCAGAGGTGCGTGAGCCACTCGATTTATCCGGAATTCCTTTCTGGAAGTCGTGTTCCGGAGTAAGCCCGGTTCGCCGATTGATCAGCGGCCGTCGTCACCTTCGCTGATTGTTTCTCCAGCATATTCGCACTGGCGGCACAAGGCTCGGACGGAAACGATCACGCGCCGCACCGCTGTTCTCGCGTATGGCCCGATTCCGCTTGTCGCCTACTTTCCCCAGCTCACCACTCCGGTCGTGCCGGGCTCCACGATCCGGCGCCGCCCCGCTTTCGCGGCGGTGCCCCGGCGCAGGGCCGTGGCCCCCCGGGCCGCGTGCCGGCGTGCCCGCAGCCGATGCGGCGCGCTTCCCGGGCGGACGGGCACGCGCTCTGCTCCCCTACGCGGTCGCTCGGAGCGCTGGGAAGCGGCCCCGCCGGCACGGCCGCGGGTCGGGCACGTGCGTGCCTGAACCGCGGCCGCCGGGCCGGCGCCTGCTCAGAGGGCGACCAGGACCGCCTTCTGCTTGGTGAAGGCGTCCAGCGCCTCGGGCCCGCCCTCGCCTCCGGCCCCGGACTGCTTGAACCCCTCGAACGGCATGGCTCCGGTGGTCATCTCGTGATGGGTGTTGACCCAGACCGTGCCGGCGTCGTGTGTCGTGAGTCCATCCGGACGCACGGCGGGAGTGCCGCCCCGGTCCCCGCGGCACCCGCACGTCAGGGCGAAGGCGCCGCAGATGGCAGCGAGACCGGCGATCGGGACGGGGGCCGGGCCGAGCCCGGTGATCGTCAGGGCGAGCAGCCCGGCCCCCGCCAGCAGGGCCGCCGCACAGACCCGCACGATGCCCTGCGCCGCGTAGGGCAGGTTCGGCGGCTGCTCGAAACGCTCCGCGATCCACACCAGGGGGCGCAGCACCAGTGCCATGACGGCCACCCCGGCCGCGCTCCAGACCAGCCATCCGGCGGTGAACGGTTCCGGGGTGGCCAGGCCGGCCCCGAGCACCAGCACGGCGCTGAGGGCGGCCATCGGCAGCAGATGCCACAGGTAGACCGTCATCAGCCGAGGCGGCGCCCAGGTGAGCAGGTACGCCACCGCCGGTCGGCGTCCCCAGGCGTTGATGTGCTCCCGCGCCAGGACGGCGAGCCCCACCTGCCCGACCCCCAGGGCGGCCAGGGCCAGGGTGGGTGGGTTCATGTTCGAGGCCGCGGTATCGAACACGCCGGTCATGTTCGGCGAGTAGCCGCCGACCAGGACCGCGGTCGCCGCGGTGGCCCAACCGCCGACGGCGAGTGCGGCCGCCACGCGCCGGCTGAGCGCCCCGCTGGCGTAGCGCATGCCCAGCTGCTGCAGCGCCACCCAGACCAGTGCGACGTTGAGGTACCCGATCTCGGCCACCCCGGTCGCCAGGCGGGCCAGGTCGACGGCGACCACCCCGGCCAGCAGGCCGACGCAGACCCACCACCCGGCGCGCTCATCCCAACGCAGCAGGGTCGGCGCGAGTACCACCACCATCAGATAGGCGGCCAGGAACCACAGCACCATGCCCGCGGCCTGCGCGCCGCCGCGCACCGCGTCCTCCGGAACGCCCGCGGCGACGAGCAGGTACGTGAGGGGGATCCACACCGCGGCCAGGGGGATCACCGGCCAGACGAGGCGCCGCACCCTGCGGGCGAGCCAGTCCGATCCGCTCTGGCCGCGCCGGCGCGCCGCTCGGCTGCTGATCGCGTTGGCGGCGCCTCCGACGAAGAAGATCAGCGGCATCACCTGCACCACCCAGGTGAGCACCCACGCCCCGGGGACGTCCAACACACTGCCGAAGGCCAGGGTGCCCCGGGTGGAGTCCAGCACGGGCAAGGTCCAGTGCTGCAGCACAACGAGCGCGATGACCAGCAGCCGCAGGGCGTCGAGGAATCCGTCGCGGACGGGTCCCGGCACGGCCCGGGTGGTTTCCGGCGGCGTGCTGCGCGGCATGAAGGCACGGGTCGTTGCCATGCAGTGATCTCCTTCGATGGAGGGGCGGGCCCTGTGGCGATCCCCTCAGCGCACGTCGCCGATGCGGGTCGGGTCTCCAGGCACGAACCTAGGAGGCGGCGCAGGCCGGCGACATGACGCAGGCTCCCCGCTTCCGGGTGGTCGCCCCTCCCCCCGAGGTGGGGGTGGCACCACGCGGAACAGGCACGTGTGCGGGCACGTTCGCGTACGGGTCCATCCCTAACATGTTGGCTATGCCAGCCACGCCGCGTCGCGTCGCCGCCGACCTCGTCTACCTCGTCGCCTCGCTCCCGCTCACACTGGTCGGGTTCGTCCTACTCGTCGTGACGTTCGCGGCCGGCCTGGTCACGCTGCCGATCGGGATCGGAGTGCCGGTGCTGGCGCAGAGCCTGGTCCTCGCCCGCGGGTTGGCCGAGATCGAACGCCGCGCCCTGCCCGGTGTTCTGGGCCATGCCGTGGCCCGGCCGCGCTATCCGCCCACCCCGCCGGACGCCGGGCTCGTCCGCATGCTGACCACCCCGTTGCGTGCGGGGCAGAGCTGGCTGGACCTGCTCTACGGGCTGCTGATCCTTCCGGTGTCGATCGCCGCCACCGCGGTGGCGGCGGTGTTCTCGGCGACGACTCTCGCCGCCGTCACCTCCCCGCTCTACGGCTGGTACGTCGGCAGTGTCGCGGGCGAGGACTACAACGACGTGCCCCGAATGATCGGCCTGCCGCACACGCCTATCGCGTCCTCACTGTTCTACTTCGCCGTGGGACTGGTGCTGGCGCCGCTCCTGCCGTTCCTGGTCCGCGGGTGCGCCCTGCTCCGGGCCCAGCTCGGCCGGATCCTGCTCACCGCGGTCGGCGAGATGCAGGAGCGCATCGTCGACCTGTCGGAGAGCCGCGCGGCGGCCGTATCGGCGGAGGCCGGAGCGCTGCGGCGGCTGGAACGCGACATCCACGACGGCCCCCAGCAGCGGCTGGTGCACCTGGCGATGGAGCTTTCCCGGGTCGAGCGGCAGATGGAGCGCGACCCCGACGCGGCGCGCAGCACGCTCGCCGGTGCGATCGGCGCCACCCGCGAGACCCTGGACGAGCTGCGCGCGCTGTCTCGGGGCATCGCCCCGCCCATACTCACCGACCGCGGGCTGGCTCCCGCGCTTGCCGCACTGACCGCCCGCTGTCCGATTCCGGTGACCCTGGACGCCCAGGTCCAGGAGCGGTTCCCGGCCTCGGTGGAGAGCGTGATCTACTTCGCCGCTGCGGAGGGCCTGACCAACATGGCCAAGCACAGCGGTGCGAGCGAGGCGAAGGTGGTGCTGTCGCGAACCGGCGGCGGCCTGCTGCTCACCATGGGCGACAATGGGGTGGGCGGCGCGCATGTGGCCAAGGGGCACGGACTCGCGGGCCTGGCCGACCGGGTGAAGGCGGCCGAAGGCGGGTTGGTCGTCGACTCCCCCGAGGGAGGCCCGACAACGATTGCGGTGGAGGTCCCGTGCGCGTAGTAGTGGCCGATGACGCCGCGCTGATCCGTTCGGGCATCGTGCGGTTGCTGGAGGAGTTCGGCTGCCAGGTGGTCGCTGAGATCGGCGACGGCGACTCCCTGATCCGGGCGATCGCCGAGCACCGGCCGGACGTGTCGGTGGTGGACGTGCGCATGCCTCCGTCCTTCACCGACGAGGGGCTGCGGGCCGCGGTGGCGGCACGGCAGCAGGTACCCGGCAGCCCCGTGCTCGTCCTCTCGCAGTACGTGGAGGTGTCCTATACCGACGACCTGCTGGCCGACGCGCGGGGGGCGGTGGGTTACCTGCTCAAGGACCGCGTGGTCGACGTCGACGAGTTCATGGAGGGCCTGCGCCGGGTCGCCGCCGGGGGCACGGTCTTCGACCCGCAGGTGGTCTCCCAGCTCATGGTGCGTCGGCGCAACGACCCGCTCGCGGCGCTGAGCCCGCGGGAGCGGGAGGTGCTCGCGCTGATGGCGGAGGGGCGCTCCAACCAGGCCATGGCCCGCGCCCTGGTGGTCAGCGACGGTGCGGTGGAGAAGCACATCCGCAGCATCTTCACGAAGCTGGACCTGTACGTCGACGACACCGACCACCACCGGAGGGTGCGCGCGGTGCTCGCCTACCTGCGGTCCTGACGCGGGGCTGACGCGGGCGGGCGGAGGCCGGGCCGCGCTGCGTTGCAGGCGCGAGCCGACCGGTCACGGGCCTGGGGCCGGCTCCCCCGGGCGCTCCCGGCTGCGTTCGCTCGGGCGAGCCGGAATTCAGTCGCGCTGGTAGCGGGCTTTGATGTGGAAGCGCTCGCCCTGGGGGCCGAGGATGCTCAGGTACTCCACGGAGTGGGTATCGGCGTTGCCGAACCAGTGCGGAAGGTGGGTGTCGAACTCGGCGACCTCGCCGGCCGTGAGGACGAAGTCCTGGTCGCCGAGTATCATCCGCAGCCGTCCACTGAGGACGTAGAGCCAGTGGTAGCCCTCGTGTGAACGTGGATCCGGTTCGAGGCGGTCGGTCAAGCCGGCCGGCAGGATCTGCTTGTACACCTGCAACCCGCCGGGATTGCGGGTCAGCGGTACGACGGTCATTCCCTTGTAGCTGGCGGGGCGCAGATAGACGCGCGGGTCACCGCTGGCGGGGGCTCCGACGAGCTCGTCGAGCGGCACCTGGTAGGCCTTGGCCAGGGGGAGCAGCAGTTCCAGGCCCGGTTTGCGGTGCCCGGACTCCAGCCGGGACAGGGTGCTGATCGGAATACCGGTGGTCTCCGACAAGGCGGCGAGGCTGGCTCCGCTCCGGCGGCGCAACGCGCGCAGCCGCGGCCCGACCGCGGCCAGCACTGCCTCGAACTCTTCGCCCATGCCCCCATATCACCGCAACTTTGCATTTTTCGCAAAGGCTTTTGTCGTGGATGGCCGCGGCGGCCGGTGAAGCGTAATTTCCGGCGACGTGCTCCTCCGGTGCGGCGGCCGGGTCGCTGCGCGTACCGGCCGCCCGTCTCGGCTCCACCGGGCTCATCGGCCCGCCGCGTCCCCGCTCACTGCGGCGGCGGACGTCGTGGTCGCCGTGGTCCGGCGGGTGTGCAGGCGGTCCCGCCGCTTCGCGGCCCGCAGGAACAGGACCGTGGGCACGGCGCAGACGAGGATGGCGAACACGCTGGCTTCGGGGCCGAAGCCGCCTCCCGTGAGCGCGGCGGGTCCGGAGAAGACCCCCTGGACCAGACCCGTGGGAGTGGCATCATCACCGGAGACGGTGGCACCGTAGATCCCCCGTGAGGCGAAGTTCCACGCCAGGTGCAGACCGATCGGCACCCAGAGGTTGCGCGTCGCGACATAGGCCGCACCGAGCATCAGCCCCGCCTCGACGGCGATGGCGACGGCACCCCACACGGTGGCGCCCGGGTTGACCAGGTGGATGGACCCGAACAGCACCGCCGAGACGACGAGTGCGGCGGTGGTTCCGCCGAGCTCCTCCAGAAGGCGGAAGACGACGCCCCGGAACAGCAGCTCCTCCGTGACCGCGACGCCCGCCATCAGTCCGAGCACGGCCGCCATCCCGCCGAACGACCCGCCGCCCGCGGTGCTGTACCCGCCGAACATCGAGATGAGCGCGATCGTGGCGGTGAAGAGGCCGAGCCCGATGAGGAACCCCTTGCCCAATTCGGACGTCGCGGTGGCCGGATCCAGCTCCGTTACGGCGCGCTGCTCCATGGCCCGCACGACCGCCGCGTAGACGGCGATCCCTCCGACCGCGACCGCGGCGCCCGCAAGCAGCGAAAGGACGGGGGTGTGCCCCGCGGCGGCCCGCACTCCGGCCGCGACGACCATGACCAGGAGGAACAGCACCGTCATCGCCGCCAGGCGCACCCAGGCGGACCGAACGCGGCGCCGCGGCTCGGGCGGCGTCTGGGAGAACAAACGGTTCCAACTCCGCAGGGATTCTCGGGACACGGGTTCCTCCACTATTCGGCCGCCGTCGGCTCGTTCGCCGCTGTAACAGGGGAAATGCTAGAAAGCGGCGGCGACGCGGGGCATCACCTCCTGGAGGACACATGGAGTAGCTCTGGCGGGGGACACCCCGGCCACCGCCATCCCGCGGCGACCGGCCGCCGCCGGGGAGCACTTGGCGCCGCCGACCGACCGGGAGCATGCAGCCGCCTTGCCCGGGACGCTCGCCGAGGGCCGCCGACCGGGCCCGCTCCTCCGGCCCGAGCCCCGTCGGGAACCGCCCAGCGAGCCGGGCGGCGCGTTCCCCGACGGGAGCGGGACGCGGTACGGGCCGTCGGGAGGAGGGCGGCCCCGTGTTCACCGCCCACCGCTCCCCTAGGGTGGAGACGCCCTGCGCCGCCCGGACCGGGGCGCTGCCGACACACCGCTTGGCGAGGGCAGACGTTGCCGACCGACCACGGATCCGCCCCGATCCGCCAGAGTGCACAAGCGGGCTCCAGCAGGCGCAGGACCGACGCCCTGCTCGCCGGGCTGCGGCAGGGGAGGTGGAGACCCGGCGCCTGGGCCGCCTTCTGGGCCCGCGCCGCCGCCTGGTCGGTGCGCGAGGCCGCGCGGCCGCCCAGACCACCGCCCTGCACGCGGTGGTGCTGTACGGGGCCCGCGACAGGCGGGGGCGCGTCCGCGCGGTCGCCTGCCGGCTGCCGGCGATGACGCACCTGGGCCTGCTGGAGGCCCGCGCCGGGCTGAGCGCGGCCGACGCCCTCACGCCGCTGCGCGCCAACCTGCCCGCACTGGCGCGAGGCGCCTGGACCGGCCCGCTCGCCCTGGCCACCGACGTCGCCGACGGGCGCCTGGCCCGCAGCACGGGCACGGCCTCGCCCTTCGGCGCCTACGCCGACGCCCTCGCCGACGCCTCCTTGTGGATCGCCTACGCCCTGCGCCACGAACCGGACCCGCGCTGGCGCGGCGCCCTGATCACCGCCTGGCTGCTGCCGGCGGCCGGTGTGACCGCGGCCGCGTTCGCGCGCGGTCGGATGGTGGAGGTCCCCCGCGTCCGCGGCGTCCACCCGGCGACCGTCGTCGCCCGCGGACTCCTGCGCGCCCGCGCGGGCCGGCGCGGGCCGGCGCGGGCCGGCGCGGGCCGCTTCGCGGAAATGTCCGGGGACTGACACGTCGCCCCGGAGCCGGCGGCTCCGAATGGAGACTGAAGGACCCGGCCGCCGGCGCGCGTGGGCAGGCCCTCGCGGCTGCGGCATCCGGGGATCACAACGTCGACGAGCAGCCGAGGTGACCATGAGAGGTGCCCTTTCCCCCGCACTCGCCGCCGCGGCGGCCGCCGTGCTCGTGGCTGGATGCGGGGCCGTCCCCTCCGACGACGGCGGAGGCGAACCCGCGGGCGGCCCGGACTCCTCCTCCCCCGGCGCGGACACCGGGCAGGGCGGAGGCGGCCAGGGTGCGCCGACCGCCTTCGACTTCACCGCGCCCGCTGTCGGCGGCGGCGAGATCGACGGCGCCGACCTGGTGGGCGAACCGGTGGTCCTGTGGTTCTGGGCGCCCTGGTGCACGGTGTGCCGGGGCGAGGCGCCCGGCGTCGCCGAGACCGCCGAGCGCTATGCGGGCGAGGTGGAGTTCATCGGTGTCGCCGGCCAAGGAGAGCCCGCCGCCATGAAGGAGTTCGTCGACGCCACCGGCACCGGAGGCATGCGCCACATCATCGACGGCGACGGTTCCATCTGGTCGGGGTTCGAGGTGACCACGCAGCCCTCCTTCTCGTTCCTGCGCTCCTCGGGGAGCTTCCTCACCTACACGGGCACGATGAGCGAGCAGGAGATCGACAAGCGCGTCGCCTCCGAGGTGCTGGGCTGAGCCGGTGGAGCAGCTCCCCTTCGCGATCGCCCTGGCCGCCGGGATGCTCGCGGTACTCAACCCGTGCGGTTTCGCGCTGCTGCCCGGCTATGTGGCGCTGCTGGTGGCCGCGTCCCCCGACGCGCCGGCCGGGCGGGCGGCCGCCCTCGGGCGCGCCTTGGCCACCACCGCCGCCATGTCCGGCGGCTTCGTCGCGGTGTTCGGCCTGTTCGCGCTGGTCGCCACGCCGCTCGCGCTGTCGCTGGAGCGCTACCTGCCCTGGGCGACCGTCGTCATCGGCGCGGTCCTGGTCGTTCTGGGCGTCTGGCTGCTCAGCGGCAGGCGGCTCGCTCTGCCCGGGCTCCGCGCGCCCGCACCCGGCCGGGCGACCCGCTCGCTGCGCTGGGCCGCGGCCTACGGCACCGCCTATGCCACCGCGTCGCTGTCGTGCACCGTCGCCCCGTTCCTGGCGGTGACGACCACCGCGGCCACCACAGGCGGCGCGGCCGGCGCGGTGGGCGTGTTCCTCGCCTACACCGCCGGCATGGCCCTGGTCGTGGCGGTACTGACGGTGGCGACCGCTCTGGCCCGCGACGGGATCGCCGCACGTATGCGCCGGGTGCTGCCGTACGTGAACCGCGCCGGCGGAGCGCTGCTCGTTCCCGCCGGGGCCTATGTGTCCTACTACGGCTGGTTCGAGCTGCGGGTCCTGTCGGGGCAGGCGGCCTCCGACCCCGTGGTTTCAGCCGCCGTCGGCGTCCAGTCGGCGCTGGTCCGGGCGCTGGAGCAGGTCGGGCCTGTTCCGCTGCTGGCCGTTCTGGCGGGTCTGGCCGCGGCCGCCGTCGCCGGAGCGACGCTGCGCCGACGGTCACGTACGGACGCGGGCCGCGGATGAGCGGCGCCTCGGAGCGGGGCGCCTCGGCTGTCCCCTGTTCCGCCCGCGGCCCCGCCCGTACCGGGCTCGCCCCGACCGGCGTGGCCGCGACCCCGATCAGCACGCCGAGGGGCATCAGGCACGACGTCGGCACGCGCGAGGAGTTCCGGGCCCGGACGACCACCGCGACCGACCTCCACTGCGCCCGTTGACCCCACGCCCCACGTGCACGCGGACGCCTGCCTCGGTGCAGCACACGGGATTCACCGCCCGGCCCCGGACGGCGGCGGCGAACCGCGGGCTGCGCTGGGAAAGGGGGGCCGTCGGCTCACTCCAGGACGGCGAGGGGCGGGCGCGTCAGCTCGACCGCCTGCGGGGCCGGGCCGCAGCAGCCGCCCGCGGCCTCCTCCTCGCCGGCGTCCGCGTCGGCGAGCCCCGATCCCTGGCAGACGCCGGTCTCGGGCAGCGTAAGCTCCACCCGCGCGGCCCCCTCGTGGTCCCCGGCGAGCGCGGCGGCGATGCTGCGCACCTGCTCGTAACCCGTCAGCGCGAGGAACGTCGGCGCGCGGCCGTAGGCCTTCATCCCGGCCAGGTAGAACCCGGGCTCGGGGTGGGACAGCTCCGCGGCGCCGTGCGGGTAGACGGTGCCGCACGAGTGCACGTTGGGGTCGATCAGCGGCGCCAGCGCCACCGGCGCCTCCAGCGTGGCGTCCAGCCCCAGGCGGATCTCCGACAGCGGCGCCAGGTCGGGGCGGAACCCGGTCAGCGCAACGACCTCGCCGACGGGGTCGAGGGCCCGGCCGCCGTCGTCGACCAGCACCGCACCGCCGTCCTCGTGGCGCACCTCGGCGGTGCGGAAACCCGTCACCACCTCGACGCTCCCGGCCCGGACGGCCTTCTGCGCGCGCCGGCCCAGCGCTCCGCGGGCGGCGAGCTGGTCGGCGTCCCCACCGCCGAAGGCGTCGCCCACCTCGCCGCGGCGCAGCACCCACACCGCGCGGGTGCCCGGAGCCTCCTCAGCGAGCCCGGCCAGCGCGACGAGCGCCGTCAGCGCGGAGTGGCCACTGCCCACCACGGCCGTGCGGCGGCCCGCGTAGCGTGCGCGCACGTCGGCGTCGGCCAGGTCGGGGATGCGGTAGGAGACCCGGCCGGCGGCCGCGGACTCGCCGAGTGCCGGCAGCCCGTCGCCGCCCAGCGGGCCGGGCGAGCCCCAGGTGCCCGAGGCGTCGACCACCGCACGGGCGAGCATCCGCTCCTCGCCGGCGGAGGTGCGCACCCGCACGGTGAACGGCTGCTCCTCCCGCCCCGCGTCCACGACCCGGCCCCGACCGAGACGGCTCACCCCGACGACCCCCGCACCGAAGCGCACCCGCTCCCCCAGCGCGGCGGCCAGCGGCCGCAAGTACTCCTGCGCCCATTCGGCGCCGGTGGGGTAGGCGTCCTCGTCCGGCCGCGTCCACCCGCCGGCGGCCAGCAGCTTCTCCGCGGCCGGCGACACCAGGTCCCGCCAGGACGAGAACAGGCGCACATGCCCCCATTCGCGCACGGCCGCACCCGCTTCGGCACCCTTCTCCAGCACCACCGCGGGCAGGCCGCGCCGCTCCACCTCGGCCGCCGCGGCCAGCCCCACCGGTCCCGCACCGATCACCGCGACCGGAAGCCGATCAGCCATCACGCACCCCTTCATCGATTTACGTCGATCCAAGGGAAATATATAGAGGTCGATCTATTAATGCAACCGCTCGACCGCGTGGTGACCCGAAGGAAATCCGGAACCTAGACTGCCGAAGCAGTCGGCGAAGGACGGCGCGAACGGATTCGCCGGGCGCACTCCACAGGGAAAGAGGACCGGGATGGGCCGCGACCAGCATTCACCACCCCAGCCGGACGTCGCCGGACTCGCCTCGGGGGCCGCGCCGGAATGGCTCACCCCCGAGGCCGCCGCGACCGTCGCCGGGGCCGAACCGGGCCCGTTCACCGCCGGCGAGTACCGCGCGCGGCTGGACGAGGTCCGCTCCCGGATGGCCGGCGCCGGGCTGGACGCCCTGCTGGTGTTCCGGCCCTCAAGCGTCGAGTACCTGTGCGGCTACCACACGGCGGAGACGGCGCCCCAGCCCCTGCTGGTCACCGAGTCCGACACCCGCCTCTACGTGCCCGACCTGGAGGTCGGCCGGGCCCTGGCCACCTCCCGCGTGGGGAGCGTCCGCTTCTGCGGCTACACCGACGCGCTGGTCAGCCTCAGAACCTTCCTCGACGACGCGGTTGCAGGACTCGGGACGGGAGCGCGCGTGGGCGTCGAGGTGGGGCACGCCTCCACCCCGCCGCAGGCGGTGGAGATCCTGCGGGCGCGGGAGGTCGGCGTCGTCCACCCCGACCATCTGGTGGAGCGGGTCCGGCTGGTGCTTTCCGCGGCGGAGATCGGCTGCGTCGAGCAGGCCGCCTCGGCCACCGCCGCGGGCACCGACGCGGCCGTCGCCGAGGCCCGCAGGCCGGAGGCCACGGACTCCTCGGTCGCCGCCGCGATCGCCGGGGCGCTGTTCGAGCGCGCCGACTCGCCCTCGGCGTGGGGGCCGGTGGTGGCCACCGGGAACCGGGCGGGCATTCCGCATTCGAGCTGGGTGGGACGCCGGCTGGCCCCGGGACCGACCTTCCTGGAGTTCTCCGGCGCCCACCAGCGCTACCACGCGCCGGTCATGCGCACGCTGGTGCTGGGCGGGCTCTCCCCCGGCGACCGGCGCCTGGCGGATCTGTCCCGCACCGCGCTCGCCGCGGTGCTGGAGGCCGCCAAGCCGGGGGTGCCGTGTTCCGAGGTCGCCGAGCACGCGTGGAGGGCCGTCGGCCGGCTGCCCGGCGACGTGGTGTTCCACGGCCTCTTCGGCTACCCGGTCGGGCTGGCGCACAAGCCGCACTGGATGGACGGCGCCCCCTTCCACATCGCCCGGGGCAACCACGAGCCCCTGCAAAGCGGGATGGTCTTCCACATCCCGGCGTCGTTCCGCTCGTTCGGCCGCTCCGGCGTGGGCCTCAGCCAGACCTTCGCGGTGGAGGAGCAGGGCGCCCGGGTGCTCACGCCCGGCCCGGCCGACGTCGCCGAGGTCCGCTGATGGGCGGCGCTCCCCGGCAGGGAACCGTCGGTGCCGGACACCCGAGAGCAGGGACGTGAGGTGAGCGCAGTGTCAGGGCCGGAGCACGTGGCGGTCGTCGGAGCGGGCATGGTCGGACTTTCGACGGCGTGGTTCCTTCAGGAGCACGGCGTCGGGGTGACCGTCCTCGACCGGACGGGGACGGCGGCGGAGGCGTCCTGGGGCAATGCGGGACTGCTGGCCCCGGCGTTCACGCTGCCGCTGCCCGAGCCCGCCCTCTTGCGCAGCGGGCTCACGTCGCTGCTCGACCGGTCGTCGCCGGTCTCCGTGCCGCTGACACCCGACCGGCGGCTGTGGGCCTTCCTGGCCGCGTTCGCCCGCAACTGCGCCCCGGCCCGGTGGAAGCGGGCGATGGCCGTGTTCGACGAGGTCAACCGGGTCAGCCTGGAGGCCTACGACCGGCTCGCCGCGGGCGGGATCACGGCTCCGGTCAAGACCGCCGACCCGCTCCTGGTCGCGTGCACCTCCGCCGACGACCGCCGGCACGTCGTCGAGGAGTTCGCGGCGGTGCGCCGCGCGGGCGGCGAGGTCTCCTACGACCTCGCCACAGGCGCCGAGCTGCGCGCCCTCGAACCGTCGCTCAGCGCGAACGTGCGCACCGGCCTGCGCGTGCACGGCCAGCGCTTCCTCAACCCGCCCGAGTTCGTGCACGCGCTGGCCGACTCCGTGCGCGCCCGCGGCGGCCGCATCGTCGAGGGGTTCGACGTGACCGCGGTGCGCGACCTCGGCTCGTCCGGTGTCGCGCTTGCCGCCGCGTCCGGGCGGGAGCTGCGGGCGGACGCGGCGGTTCTCGCGAGCGGCGTCCGGCTGGGGGCCCTGGCGCGGCCCTTCGGCGTACGCATGCGCGTCCAGGCGGGGCGCGGCTACAGCTTCAGCGTCCGCCCGCGGGAGATGCCGACCCGCCCCGTCTACTTCCCGGCCCAGCGGGTGGCCTGCAACCCCCTTGGGGACCGCTTCCGGATCACCGGGATGATGGAGTTCCGCTCGCCCGACGCCCCGCTGGATCCGCGGCGCATCCAGACCATCGTCGACTCGGTGCGCCCCCTGCTGTCCGGCGTGGACCTCGCCGCCCGCGAGGAGGAGTGGGTCGGCTCGCGCCCCTGCACCCCGGACGGGCTGCCGCTGGTCGGCGCGTCGTCGTCGCCGCGTGTGCACGTCGCGGGCGGGCACGGCATGTGGGGCATCGTGCTCGGTCCCCTGACGGGGCGCCTCCTCGCCGAGTCCATGGCGACCGGCCGCTCCCCGGCGCTGCTGCGGCGTTTCGACCCGCTGCGCTGAGCGCCGGGGCGCGGTGCCGCGGTGCCGCGCGGCGGCCCCCCGGGGGCGGCTCCCGGGATCCGCCGCGGGCGGCGGGCTCAGCCCTGCGCGGTCGCGGTGTAGGAGTGGGCTCCGGCGCCGGCCAGGCCGCCCCCGTCGACGATGAGGTACTCCTCGCGGATGGCGCCGCCGGCCAGCCACGACTCCAGGATCTCGCGGGTGCCGGCGGCATAGCGGGCCTGGGCCGACAGGGAGGTGCCGGAGACGTGCGGGGTCATCCCGTGGTGCGGCATGGTGCGCCAGGGGTGGTCGGGCCCGGCGGGCTGGGGGAACCACACGTCGCCCGCGTAGCCGGCCAGCCGCCCGCTCTCCAGCGCCCGCACGATCGCGTCGCGGTCGCAGATGCGGGCGCGCGCGGTGTTGACGAGATAGGAGCCGCGCTTCATGGTCGCCAGCAGCCGGTCGTCGAACAGTGCCTCGGTCTCGGGGTGCAGCGGCGCGTTCACGGTGACCACGTCGCAGGCGGGCACCATGTCCTCGGCGCTGGGGTGGTAGGTCAGCCCCAGCTCCTCCTCGGTCTCCCGCGGCAGCCGGTGCCGGTCGGTGTAGTGCAGGTGCACGTCGAAGGGGGCCAGCCGGCGCAGGATGGCGGTGCCGATGCGGCCGGCGGCGACGCTGCCGACGTGCATGCCCTCCAGGTCGTAGGAGCGGGCGACCGCGTCGGCGATGTCCCAGCCGCCTTCGCGCACGATGCGGTGGGCGGGCAGGTAGTCGCGGACCAGCGCCAGGATCATCATCACCGCGTGCTCGGCGACGCTGATGCTGTTGGAGTAGGTGACCTCGGCGACGGTGATGCCGTGGCGGATGGCGGCGTCGAGGTCGACGTGGTCCGAGCCGATGCCGGCCGTGATGGCCAGCTTCAGGTTGGGGGCCTTGGCGATGCGGTCGGCGGTGAGGTAGGCGGGCCAGAACGGCTGGGAGATCACCACGTCGGCGTCGGGCAGCCGCCGCTCGAACTCCGAGTCGGGGCCGTCCTTGTCGGAGGTGACCACGAGGGTGTGGCCCTGCGCCTCCAGAAACCGGCGCAGCCCCAGCTCGCCGGAGACGCTGCCGAGGAGCTGCCCGGGGACGAAGTCGAGGGCCGAGGGGCTGGGCAGCGTCTGGCCGCCCGGGTAGTGCGGCAGCGAGGGGAGGCCGTCGCGGGCGTAGGAGGAGGGGTGTCCGCCGGCGGGGTCGTCGTAGAGGACGCACAGGACGTTCGCCATGGCTGGCTCCAAAGTCGCGGTGTGTTGTGGTTCGAGCCTCGTCCGCGCGTTCTCCCCGGTCAAAACGATTGCTGCTATGGCCTCATAGGCGCCGGCTATCCGCGCAGCGTCCGCCGGGAGGGGCGTACCGCGGGCGCGGAGGACGCCGCGCGTGCACCGCGGCCGCGCGGACCGGTCGGGGCCGGGCGGGGCCTCAGGAGGGGTCGAGGTAGCGGTGGAGCACGCGTTCCAGCTCGCCCCGCACGTCCAGTCGGGGGACGACGTCCAAGAGGGCCCGCACCAGCGGCGCCTGCGGGCGCTGCGCGGCGAGGACCAGCCCGATCCGGGGCAGGCGGGCCGGGTCCTCCAGCCGCACGACACGCATGCCCGCGGGTACGCCGAACATGTACAGCCAGGCGTGCGCGATGACGCTGGACCAGCGGTGGGTGGCCACGTGGGCGTAGAGCGCCGAGACGGTGTCGGTCTCGATCGCCGGGACCACGGTTGCGCCGGCGTCGCGGAAGAACCCGTCGAGGATGCGCCGGTTGCGCATCCACGGTGCGAGCAGGCACAGCGGAAGCGCGGCGACCTCGGCCCAGCGCACGCTGGAGCGCTCGGCCAGCGGGCCGTCGTCGGGTGTCAGCAGGAGGTAGCGCTCCTCGTAGAGGGGAAGCGCGCGCACGCCGGGGTCCTCGACCTCGTCGAGGTAGGTCAGGGCCGCGTCGAGCTCGAACTCGCCTATCCGGCGGGTGATCTCGCGCGAGGACAGCGACTCCATGACGATGCGCACGTGGGGGTGGCGGTCGCAGAAGGGGGAGGAGACCAGCGAGGCGGCGGTCAGAGCGGTGGGGATCGCGCCCAGGCGCAGCACACCCGACAGCCCGCCGCGAAGGGCCGACAGCTCCTGGCGCAGGCCGTCGGACTCGGCGAGGATGCGGTGCGCCCAGCGCAGGACCACCTCGCCCTCGGAGGTCAGGCCGGCGTACTTGCGGCCGTGCTGCACGATGGGCACCCCCAGGTCCCGTTCGAGCTTGACGATGCCCGCCGACAGCGAGGGCTGGGACACGTGGCAGGCCTCGGCCGCCCGCGCGAAGTGGCGCTCGCGGGCCAGTGCGACCAGGTATTCGAGTTGGCGTAGGAGCACGGTCCAGCATCGCCCGCGGGAGCGCCCCGCGTCCACGGGCGTCCGGACCTACGCCGTGTACCGGCGGCTTACGGACGCGAGGCGCGGGGCGGTCCGGCGCGCGGAGAGGAGCTCAGTCCCCGGCGGCCGGCGGGTCGCCCGGCGCCCGGCGCAGGTCCGCGAGGCCCCCGCGGGCGTCCTCCACCACGATCTGCTCGGCCGCCTGCGCGTCGCCCTCGCGCAGGGCACGGACGAGGGCGCGGTGGCTCGCATAGCGGTCGAGGCCGAACCGGTCGTCGACGGCGGCCTGCCGGAGCAGGCGGCTGCGGCGCTCCTCGCGGGAGAACACGCGGGTCTGCTCCAGGAGGCGCACCAGCACGGGGTTGCCGGCGCAGGCGGCGACGGCGTCGTTGAACCGCTGCATCGTGTCGAAGAGCGCACTGATCTGCCGCTCGACCGGCTCGCCGTCGCCGGCGCGCTTCTGGATCACGATGAGGCGGTCGTCGGCGTCGTCGAGCATGGCGTCGAGGTTGTCGAGCCGGTCGGCCGTGGCGTGGCGTGCGGCGAAGCGCGCGACCAGGCCCCGCAGCGCGATCTCGACCTCGGCCAGCTCCTGGATGGCCGTGTCCTCCATCGCCGAGACCACGACCGTCCGAGGCCCGGTCCGTTCGAGGAGGCCGTCCTGTTCGAGGCGCCGGACCGCCTCGCGAACCGGGGTCGGGCTGACCGAGAGCCGCTCGGCGAGCCCGCGCTCGGTGACCTTCTCGCCGGGCTTCAGCTCCCCGGTCCTGATGGCGTCGTGGACGGCACGGTAGGTGCGGTCGGCGAGGGTCTCGGCCGTCAACGTGCGCAATTGCCCGCGAGTCATGCGTCCGATCATATCCGATCCGTCGCAATCGACCTAAGCACCCTTTGACATTTTTGCTATAGCAAAATTACTGTTCTGGTAGTGAGCGGCGTCACACCCAGGCGACCGCAGGTGAGGGAGGTCGCCGATGACGGCACTGAACACCGCCGCCGACCGGGCGGCGGGACGCAAGATCACCGCATTCGTCGTACTCGCGGTCTTCGCGCAGGAGTCGACGTGGAACTTCTACGACGCGCAGGTGCCGCCGCTGCTGCGCGAGTACGTGGCCAGCGCCGCACTCATCGGCCTGCTGATGGGCATGGACAACCTGCTGGGCATCTTCATCCAGCCCTGGATCGGCAACCGCTCGGACAACACGCGCACCCGGTGGGGACGGCGCATCCCCTACCTGGCCGTCGGGATGCCCGTCGCGGCGCTGCTGTTCGCCACGATCCCCCTGGCGTCGTCGCTGCCCGCGCTGATCGCGGTGATGTTCGCCTACGCCCTCGTGTGCAACAGCTTCAAGCCGATCGCCGAATCGCTGCTGCCGGACTACATCCGCCCCGAGCGCCGCAGCAGGGCCAACGCCGCCGTGAAGGCCGCCACCAGCCTCACCATCGTCGTCTCGGCCCTCATCAGCCTCTTCATGGTCGACGCCTACCCGGTGCTGTCGTTCTCCGTACCGGCCCTGCTGATGCTCGTCTCGGCCGCCGTGCTCGTGTGGCGGGTACGCGACTCCAACTCGCCCGCCTACCAGGCGGCCGCCGCCGAGGACGCGGCCGCGGGCCCGGAAGGCGCCGCGCCCCAGACGCGGATGCGAGACATGCTCGCCGACATCGTCCGCGACCCGAACCGGGAGAGGCTGCTCGTCCTGCTGGCCATCCTGCTGTTCGGCTGCGCGTGGGCCGCATCCCGGTCGCTGATGACGCCCTATGGGATGGAGGCGCTGGGGCTCTCGCGCGGCGAGGCCGGCGGGCTCACGCTGCCCAGCGGCGTGGCGTTCATCCTGGCCGCGTTCCCCGTGGCGCTGCTGTCCGAGCGCATCGGGCGGCTGCGAGTGATGGCCATGGGCATGGGGCTGTTCGCCCTCTCGCTCACGATGATCACGCTGGTCAACACCCCGGCGGCGGCCGTGGTCGCCCTCTGCGTCGGCGTCGTAGGCGCCGCAGGCTTCCTGGTCAACGGCGCGGTGATCCTGTGGAACCTCGCGCCGTCGGCCCGGGCGTTCGGCACCTACACCGGCCTCTACACGGTGGGCTGGATGAGCGGCGGGTTCCTCGGCCCGGCGCTGGTCGGCGCCATGGTTGACATCACCGGATGGCGCTTCATGCCGACCGACGCCGCACTGCTCGCCGCGCTCGCGGTCGCCGTGGTGCTGCGCGTGCTGGCACTGAACCGCCGGGCGCCGGCGACGAAGGCGCTGTGAGGGACGGATGCCGAAGATCCTGGTCACCACCGACTCCGCACACCCGGGCGACGAGGCGCACGACCTGCTCACCGGGGCGGGCCACGAGGTCGTCTACAGCACGGGCGTCGAAGGCGGAGCCCTTGACGGCGTGGAGGGGGCGATCGTCGCCAACAACCCCCTGACCGCGCGGGTGCTGGAGCGGGCGACCGCGCTGCGCGCGATCGTGCGGGCGGGTGTCGGCTACGACACCGTCGACGTCGGGGCGGCCACGCGCCTGGGCATCCGGGTGAGCAACCTGCCGGGCATCAACAGCAACGCCGTCGCCGAGTACACGATGGGCCTGCTGCTCGCCGCCTCCCGGCGGCTGGTCGACACGGCGGTCGGCGTCGAAGAGGGGCTGTGGCCGCGCCAAAGCGGCCGCGAGCTGCGCGGGGCGGCCCTCGGCCTGGTCGGCTACGGCCGAGCCGCGCGCGCCGTCGTTCCGCTCGCGCGGGCCTTCGGCATGCGGGTGCTGTGCACGACGGAACACCCCGACGAGAGCGCAGGCGAGGTCCGCTTCGTCGGCCTGGCCGAGCTACTGCGGGAGTCGGACTACGTCTCCCTGCACACGGCCCTCACACCGGCGACCCGCCGCCTGATCGGCGCCGACGCGCTCGCCGCGATGAAACCGACGGCGGTCCTCGTCAACACTGCCCGCGGAGCGATCGTCGACGAGGCGGCCCTCGCGCGGGCCGTGGCCACCGGCCGGATCGCCGGCGCGCAGCTCGACGTCACGGGCACCGAACCGCTGCCCCCCGACAGCCTGCTGCGCGGCGTCGCGGGCATCACCGTGTACTCGCACATGGCCGGCCAGACCGCCGACGCCCGCCGGGCGGCCGCGATCGGCGCGGCCCGCGAGCTGCTCGCCGCCCTTCGCGGCGAGCCCGAAAGTCCCGTCAACCATCCGACCGACCACTCTGGGACGGAAGAACACACATGACCGTCGACCGCACCCCGCCGCCTCCCGGCGGCCGGCCCGGGCACCGCCCCTCCCGCCGCGCCGACCGCGCACCGAAGGCGGCCACCCGATGAAGACGGACGTCGTCGTCGTGGGCGCCGGACTCGCCGGCCTGGTCGCCACCGCCGAGCTCGTCGACGCCGGGCGCCGCGTGATCCTGCTCGACCAGGAGTCCGAGCCCAACCTCGGCGGCCAGGCGTTCTGGTCGCTCGGCGGGCTGTTCCTCGTGGACTCGCCGGAGCAGCGGCGAATGGGCGTCAAGGACTCCTACGACCTGGCACTCCAGGACTGGCTGGGCACCGCCGGCTTCGACCGGCCGGAGGACGAGTGGCCGCGGCGCTGGGCCGAGGCCTACGTCGGCTTCGCCGCCGGCGAGAAGCGCGCGTGGCTGCGCGAACGCGGCGTGCGCTTCTTCCCCGTCGTCGGCTGGGCTGAGCGCGGGGGCCACCACGCCTCGGGCCCCGGCAACTCGGTTCCCCGCTTCCACATCACCTGGGGCACCGGCCCCGGCGTCGTGGCCCCCTTCGCCCGCCGCGTACGGGAGGCGGCCGAACGCGGCCGCGTCACGCTGGCCTTCCGGCACCGCGTCGACGAGCTGACCGTTACCGGCGGAGCGGTGACGGGAGTGCGCGGCACCGTGCTGGCGGACGACGACGCACCGCGCGGAGCCGCCACGAACCGCACCGCGACCGGCGAGTTCGCGATGAGCGCCCAGGCCGTGATCGTCGCCTCCGGCGGCATCGGCGGAAACCACGCCGAGGTGCGCCGGAACTGGCCGCAGCGCCTCGGCGCGCCTCCCCGGGAGATGGTCACCGGGGTGCCCGCCCACGTCGACGGGCGGATGCTGGGCATCGCCGAGGCCGCCGGAGGCCGCCTGGTCAACCAGGACCGGATGTGGCACTACGTCGAGGGCGTCAAGAACTGGGACCCGGTGTGGCCCGGCCACGGCATCCGCATTCTTCCGGGGCCCTCGTCGCTGTGGTTCGACGCGCTCGGGCGCCGGCTGCCCGCACCGCTGTACCCGGGCTCGGACACGCTCGGCACGCTCGCCCACCTGCGCTCGACCGGCCACGACCACAGCTGGTTCGTGCTGACGCAGAAGATCATCGGCAAGGAGTTCGGCCTCTCCGGCTCCGAGCAGAACCCCGACATCACCGGCAAGAGCGTCCGGATGGTCCTGAACAGGATCAGGTCCGGCATTCCCGGCCCGGTTGCGGCCTTCCAGCGCCACGGCGAGGACTTCGTCGCCGCCGACAGGCTCGACGACCTGGTGCGCGGCATGAACGCGCTCACCGACACGCCGCTGCTCGACCCGGCCGACATCCTGCGCGAGGTCGAGGCACGCGACCGGGAGATGCGCAACGCCTTCACCAAGGACACCCAGGTCGCCGCCATCCACAACGCCCGCCGGTACCGCGGGGACCGGCTGACCCGGGTCGCCGCTCCGCACCGGCTGCTCGACCCGGAGGCCGGCCCCCTCGTCGCGGTCCGGCTGCACGTTCTCACCCGCAAGGCGCTGGGCGGCCTGCTGACCGACCTCGACGCGCGGGTGCTCACCGCCGAGGGCACACCGCTGCCCGGCCTGTACGCGGCCGGCGAGGCCGGCGGCTTCGGGGGCGGCGGGGTCCACGGCTACCGCGCGCTTGAGGGCACGTTCCTCGGCGGATGCCTCTTCTCCGGACGGGCGGCCGGACGGGCCGCGGCGGCCGCGACCAGCTGACCCACGTCCGACCATGACAAGGAGTGACCACGTGAACGACACCGCAGTGCGCATCCTGGTACCCACGGGCATGCTGGGGGCGGGGTTCCCGCCCGAGACGGTGGAGCGCGGCCTCGCCCTCGGCGCCGACGTCATCGCGATCGACGGCGGGTCCACCGACTCCGGACCCCATTACCTCGGGTCGGGCACACCCAAGACCACCCGCGCCGCCGTCGCCGCCGACATGCGGATTCTGCTGAACGCGGCCGCGCGGTCGTCCATCCCGCTCATCGTCGGCTCCTGCGGCACCGCCGGGACCGACAGCGGCGTCGACTGGGTCGCCGGCATCACCGCCGACATCATCGCCGAGGACGGGCTCGACCTGGCCGTCGCCGCCGTCTACAGCGAGCAGGACCCCGACCACCTCAGCGGGCGGCTCGCCGCCGGGGCGATCCGCCCGCTGCCGCCGATGGGCGACCTCCGGCCGGACACGCTGCGCGAGTGCACGCACATCGTCGGCATGATGGGCCACGAACCGATCGAGGCCGCCTTGCGCGGCGGCGCCGACGTCGTCCTGGCCGGGCGCGCCACCGACACCGCCCTCGCGGCCGCCTACCCGCTGATGCACGGCATGCCGCCCGGACCGACCTGGCACGCCGCGAAGATCGTCGAATGCGGCGGCCAGTCCACCACCGACCCGCGCTCCGGAGGCGTGTTCGCCACCGTCGACCACCACGGTTTCACCATCGAGCCGCTCGACCCGGCGGTCTCCTGCACCCCGAACTCGGTGGCGGCCCACATGCTCTACGAGACCGCCGACCCGTTCCGGATGCGCGAGCCCGCCGGCACGCTCGACGTGACGGCGGCGACCTACCGCGCGGTCGACGACCGGACCGTGCGGGTGGAGGGCTCGGTGTTCGAGCCGGCCGAGCAGCACACGATCAAGCTCGAAGGGGCCCGGCTCAGCGGCTACGAGACCATGTCCTTCTCCGCGATCCGCGACCCCCACCTCCTGGCCGGGATCGAGGACTGGGCCGCGCTGCTGCACGAGGTGCTCACCGACCGCGTCGGGCGGACCCTCGGCCTCGACCCCGCGGACTACGCGGTGGACATCCGGCTCTACGGGCACAACGCGGTCCTCCAAGAGCGCGACCCGGCCACCGGCCCCGCACGCGAGGTCGGCGTGATGCTGCTGGTCCGCGCGTCGGACCAGGCCACGGCCACGGCCGTCGCGAAGGTCGCCAACCCGCTCATGCTGCACCTGCCCACCGCCGACATGGACTACCTGCCGAGCCTGGCGTTCCCCTTCTCCCCCGCCGAGACCGAACGGGGGCCGGCCTACGAGTTCGTCCTCAACCACACCGTCGACGCCGAGAGCCCGACGGCCCTGTTCCGCACCGAGTACCGAAAGGCCACCGCCGATGCCTGAGACCCTGGGCGACCTCGCTCTGGAGGTCCGCTCGAAGAACGCCGGCCCGTTCTGGGTCACCGTGGAGCTGTTCATGCGCGACGCGGACGGCTATGCCGCGGCCGCCGACGCCGACTTCCTGAACGAGGAGGTGGTCGCCCGGCTCTACGGCGTTCCGGCGCAGGAGGTCCGGTTCTTCCGCATCGCCTCGCTCAACGTCGTCAAGATCTCCTTCCCCCGCACCATTGCCCAGGGCGGGCTCCGGGACCGCGACGTCCACAGGGGGCAGCACCACGTGCCGCTGGCCGTGCTGGTCCCGCCCGGCGCCTGACCGGCGGGAGCGCGGCGGCTCCCCCGTGCGGCCGCGGCGCCGCCGGACCCGGACGGGCTCAGGTGGCGTCGCGGCCGACGCGGTTCAGCGACCGGTCCGCGACGCTCGCGACCAGGAACAGCGCCGCCGCGCCGATCATCGGCCAGGCCAGGCCGTGCATTCCGGCGGTGGTGGCGCCGTCCTGGAAGAACGCGGCGGTCACCGCCGAGGAGAGCAGCGCACCGAAGTAGGTGGAGGTCCGCAGCAGCCCGGCCGACGCGCCCATGCGCTCGGGGTCGGCCTGCGCATACAGCGCGTTCTGGTTGGCCAGGCTGTTGAGCCCGTGGGGGACGCCGAAGACGGTGGCGAGCACGAGCAGCAGCCAGGCCGGGCTGTCCGAGGTGAGCAGGAGCAGGCAGGCGCAGCCGGTGAGCTGGATCAGGGATCCGGCCACCAGCTTGCCGCGCACCTTCGCGTTCCGGCCCGTGGGGACGGTGATCGCGATGGCGGCCAGCGCCATCGGCAACTGCAGCAGGCCGGCCGACGCGGGGTCGATGCCGCGGCCGTCCTGCAGCCACTGGCTGTAGCCGTAGAGGAACGTGTAGGTGACCGTGTAGGCGAGGAACTGCCGGGCGTAGGTGGCCAGAAGCGGACGGTTGCCGCCGAGGACCCGCAGGTCGATGAACGGGCGCGTGGCGGCGAGTTCCCGGCGGACGAACAGCGCGCCCGCCGCCGCTCCGACCGCCGGCAGGTACCAGCGCCCGGCCGCCGGGTCCATCACGAACAGCATGAGCGCGGTGAGCGATCCGGCGAACAGAACCATGCCGAGGACGTCGGTGCGCACGCCGGAGGGCACGGCGCCGCCCGCGGGCAGGCGCAGCGTGCCCAGGACGAGGCAGGCCGCCGCCAGCGGGACGTTGAGCGCGAAGATCAGGTGCCAACCGCCCGCCCCGACCAGCAGGCCGCCGAGGGTCGGTCCGGCGACCGTGACGATCTGGTTGGAGACCGTGAGCGTGGCCAGGATGCGGCTGGGGCTGTGCACGCCGGTGCGGTCGGCCTCGGTGCGCAGCAGGGACATCGAGGCCGGGTACGCCGCCGACGTGCCGAACCCGAGCAGCACCCGGGTGGCGACGAGGACCCACAGGTTGGGCGCGAACACGGCCACCAGGCCGGCGAACCCGACCAGCGCCGTGCCCGCGAGGTAGAGCCGGCGCGGCCCGAACGCGTCGACGAGCCGGCCGATGACCGGCTGGCCCACGGCCGTGGCGAGGTAGAGGCCGGTGACCAGCCACGCGGTCTGCGCGGGCGGCGCGTCGAAGGCCCGCCCGATCGGGATCAGCGCCACCGCGAGCATCGACGAGTTGATCGGGTTCAGGATCGAACCCAGCACCATCGGTGTGACCAGGCGGTAGTCGAAGCTTTCGGGAACAGTGGTCCGTCCCCGGCGCAGGCGCCGCAGGAACCTCCTCACGCCCGGGCCACGCGGTCGAGCAGGGCCATGGCCGTGACCACGGCCCGGATCTCCTCGTCGTCGCCGTGCTCCTGCAGTGCTCGGGCCAGCCACGCCTGCCTGGCCCGCCGGTCGTCCTGCCGGTACTCGCGCCCCGCCTCGGTCAGGCTGACCACCAGGCGCCGGCCGTCATCGGGGTCGGGGGCGCGCTCGACGAGGCCCGCGTCCTCCAGGACGACGACGATCTTGGCGATCGACTGCGGTCGGACGCCCTCGGCCGCCGCCAACGCGCTGGCGGAGGCCGGCCCCTGCTTGACCAGGCGGCGCAGGACGGACGCCTGTGCAGCCGAGAGGTCGCCGCCTCCGTCGACGCCTTCGAGGGAGCGCAGTCGGCGGCGCAGCCGGCCGGCCACCACCCACACGTCGGCGGCGGCCTGCTCCGCTGTCTCGCTGATGGTGTCTTCCGTGTCGTTCATGAACTCAGCCTAAATCGACACCCTAAGGTGTGCACCTTTATGTGTCGAAATTCTCCGGCGTCGCGGGCGGCCGCCGGACCGCGTCCCGGCCCGCCCACGGAACAGCGGAGGGTATGCGGGGCGGGCCGGTGACCGTGCCGGAGTCAGTACCCGTGCTGCCTGAGGCAGGCGTCGTTGTCCTCGAACCCGTACGCGTTCGGTTCGCACGGGTCGAGGCCGGGCGGCCGGTAGAAGGGGTCGCCCGGGCCGGCCGGCGGGTCGCCGTCGGAATCGGGAGCGGGCTCGGTCTCCAGCAGCGGCGCCGACATCCGCGCCGACGCGGACCGGTCCCACTCCGGTGCGTCTGTATCGGGGGCAGGGGGCGACGGCGACGGTCCCGACAGCGGAGCGATCCGCGCGGCGGGGACCGCGGGTCCCTCCGGCGCGGAGCACCCGACCGAAAGCGCCAGCACGGTGAAAGCGAGCAGAGCACGCACAAGGCCTCCCGGATGCCGACGGCCGGTACCGCCGGTTACCTGTAGGACTCCGGCCCTCGACCGACCGGCGATCAGGAAACCGGCGGACCGTCGACTGCCGACCGCGTCTGGTCGCACGCGACCACCGCGCAGGTATCGCTGCTCCGCCCTTCGATGATCCCAGGCTTCGCCGCCGCGGGAGGGCGGTACCTGCAATCCCGTCGGACTCTCGGGAACGGGCCGGGAAACCGGCAAGCGCGCCGCGTCGGCCCGATCCGCATCTCCCGGGCCCCCGGGGCGGAGTCAGGGGGTCTCGGCGGCGCTCTTGAGGTGGGCCAGCCACGCGGCCAGGGACTCGTCGAGGGCGGCGCGCATGCCGGCGGCGTCGGCGCGCACCGGCTCCCCGTCCCAGGACTCCTCCGTGCGCACGCGCACCGACGAACCCGCCGCCTCGAAGGTCCACAGGTGGACGCCGGTGATCCCGTGGGCGGGTCCGCCCCAGAGGATCCGGTGCGGTTTTTCGACGACGTAAACGGTCGACTCGATGTCCAGCCCCGCCGTGCTCCAGCGGAACGCGTCGCCGACGCGCAGCGGGCCGGCCGCCTGCGCAGCGGTGATGTCGGGCTGCCACCGCGGCCACGAGGCCACATCGGTGTGCAGCCGCCACACGCGCTCCAGCGGAGCGTCGACGGCAATCTCTCTGCGTACGACGACGGGTGCGCTCGCGTCGATCCCGGTGATCGTGTTCACGGTTCATCCTCCTGATGCGTGGGGCCGGCGCTCGGCTCGGCGGTCCGGAACCACGGTCGCGCGGTCGGGAGGGCGTTCGCGTCGGTGACGTTCGCCTAGTCCGTGTCGGTACGCGGTCGAATGCGGGATCAGCCGTCTCAAGCGGCACCGGGCCGCGGCGACCCGGTTCGACGAACGCGCGGTTCGGTCCGAGGCGACGGTTCGGGTCGCGGCGATTCATCAGTGGCTGTGAACCCTTGGCCTGCCGTCGTGCGGATGCCCCAGCAGGAAAACGACCGCCCTACGGTCATCACGGAGGAAGGGGCGCGTTTCCCGGCGTCGGCGCGGGGCGGAGCCCATGGGGTTGCACCTTCCGTAGCGGCATGTGGTCCGGTGGACCTACGTCCCGGTCCCGTGAGGAGAGGTCCCTGCTCATGCACTCGTCTTTCATGCCACCCCGCCGGGTCAAGATCGGCGACGCGGCGGCCTTCGCCGGCACCACGCCACGGGCGATTCGCCATTACCACGAGATCGGGCTGCTCCCCGAGCCCGAGCGGGGCGGCGATGACCGCCGCTGCTACGGATACGAGGACATGATCCGCCTGCTGTGGATTCGCAGGATGGCCGACGCCGGGATCGCCCTGGACGACATCCGCGACGCCTTCGACATCGGCATGGCGTCCGCCGGTGCGGATAGCGGAGACGGCATCGCGGGCACCCTGGAGCGGTTGGAGGAGACCCTCGCCGAGCAGGAGGCGGAACTGCGGCGGCAACGGACCGCCGTGCAGCGGATGCGCACCGAAGGCAGCCGGATGGGCCTGCTCTCCGACGTCGTCACCGAACGCCTCAAGAGGCTGCCCGAGGGCTCCCTGCGTCAGGCGGACCTGGACAGCCTGCTGGTCACTGAGCGGATCTTCGGCCCGCTCGGCGCGGCCGTCCAGGCCACCCGCTTCGTCGTCCTGGCCACGCATCCCACGCTGCGAAAGGATTCCGACCGCATCGACGACGCCGAGGAGGCACTCGATGACAGCGTCGCCGTCGATGATCCACGGGTGGCTCACGTGGCCGTCCAGCGGCACGCCTTCGAAAGCGCCCTGCTGGCCGTCATCGAGGAGTCCGGCCTGGGCAAGGACGACGATGCCCTCTGCGACGCCTGGGACACGTCGCATCCCGCCACCGCCGATGACGAGGCCGACCTCAGCTCCGGCAGGCGGGAGGCCGACTCCATGAGCGCGTTCGAAGCCACCGGCAAGATGCCCTACGACTTCTCCCCGGCCCGCCTGCGCTGCATGGAACTTGCCGAAGAGCTATCCGCCCAAGACTCACCCGCTACTTAAGACACGGCCTAGTCCGCCGACGGTGGTGCCGGCCGCGCCGCCGGTCGGCGGGGCGTCGAGTTCGCCGTCCGCTGCGAGGCGGCCGTGCGGGTCGCGGTCCTCGGCGAGGGCTGCGGCCGGTCGTGCGGGCTCTAGTGCGCTGCTCCGATGTCCGGCATGCCCCTGAGCTGCCTGCGGGAGGTGATACCGAGCTTGCGGAAGATGCTGCGCAGATGGGCGTCGATCGTCCGCGGGCTGAGGAACAGGCGCGCGGCGACCTCCTTCGTCGTCGCTCCCGCGGCGACGTGGCGGGCGATGTGCATCTCCTGCATGGTCAGGCGGTCGTAGGCGTGCTCCGAGCGGCCCACGACCACCTCTCCGGTGGCGCGCAGCTCGGTGGCCGCCCGCCGGGCGAACGCCTCCATGCCGATCCGCGACAGCCGCTCGTGTGCGCTGCGCAGGTGTTCGCGCGCGTCGCGGCGGCGGCCCGCACGGCGCAGCCACTCACCGAACCGAAGATGCGCCCGCGCGAGATCGGGCGCCAGCGGGCTGCGCGCCAGGTGCTCGACGGACTCCCGGTAGTCGTCCTCCGTGCCGCGGACCAGCGCCCGCGCGCCGGCGGCGACGCCGAGGGCGACGTCGGTTCCCGAGGGCGTCGTGCGCTCCGTCAGGGACGCGAGCGCCGACTCCGCGACGGAGGCCTCGCCGCACCGGACCGCGGCCTCCACCAGCTCGGGCAGCGCGAAGCCGGCCCGGAAGAGCTCGCCGCCCGCCACGGCGCGCCGGGCCGCGTCCAGCGCGGCCGGGTAGTCGCCCAGGCCGTTGTACAGCACGGCTGCGGCCCCGTCGGTGTTCGCGGCCAGCTGGCCGATCCCCCGCCTCGCCGCGTCGGCGAACAGGTCGAGCGCCTCTCGGCGGCGGCCGCGCATCGCCGCCAGCTGCACCCGCGGATACAGCTGCGGCACGTCGCCGAGGGCGTCGGCGATCGCCTCCTCCTCGGCGATCGCGCCCATCGCCCGGCCGAAGTCGCCGGTGAGCACCGCGGACATCGCCGCCTGCGACAGACCGAGCCGGACGGTGAGCGGTGATCCCGTGTCCTGCCCGGTCCGTACCAGCCACTCGACGATCGACGCGTGCAGGTCGAGGTCCCACAGCTCGCCCGCGACCATCGTGGCCAGCGCCGGAACTCGGCTCCAGCCGGCGTCGCCGCCGGTGAGAACCCGCCTAAGCGCCGGCACGCCCGCGTGGTGGCCCTCGGTGCTCAGCAGCACCAGCGCGTCCAGCAGGTCCGGAGGCCGCGACGCCGGCGGCGCCGAGCGGGCCGCGTCGAGCACGCGCTCCATCACCCCGTCGGCTCTGCTGACGACCAGCCCCGTCTCCAGCGCCGACACGTAGCACGCGCGCGACCGCTCCGGATCCACCCCGGCGAGCCGCCGCGCCGCCCGCAGGATGAACTCCGGCCCGCTGGCGGCCCCGTCCGCGCCTGAGACGAGCGCGATCTGCCCGCGCAGCAGATCGGCGGACGCGTGCTGGAGGTCGTCCAGCGCCTCGGTGCCGATACCGGCCAGCAGGTCCGCCGCCGAGTCGGGCTCGCCGGCCTCCACCGCGGCCCGCGCGGCCGCGAGTGCGCGCTCGGTCTGCTTGCCGGGGTCGCGGGAGAGCGCCGCCGCGCGTTCGAGGAAGGCGGCTGCGGCCGCGACGCCCCCGCGCGACTGCGCCCGCGCGGCCGACGACTCCAGTTCCGCGGCGACCTGTTCGTCCGGCCCGCCGGCGGCCTGAGCGCGGTGCCAGGCCCGCCGGTCCGGTGCCGCGACGGGGTCGACGGCGTCGGCCAGGGCCAGGTGCGCCGCGCGGCGCCACTCCGGGTCGGCCGCGCGGTATACGGCCGAGCGCGCCAGCGGGTGGCAGAACCGTGCGCGCGTGTCGAACCGCACCAGATCGGAGGCTTCGGCGGCGGCGCTCGCGGCGGGCACGTCGATGTCGGACCGCCGGGCCGCCGCCGTCCACAACAGGGCCGGATCGCCGGTCGGATCGGCGCTCGCGAGGGTCAGCAGCAGCCGCGTCTGCGCGGACAGGCCCGCCAGCCTGGCCTGGAAACTCGCCTCGATCCGGTTCGCGACCGGCGACGGGGTCGGTAGTGCGAAGCCGCCGGCCTTGGGCAGTTCGATCAGCGCCAGCGGGTTCCCGCGCGCCTCGGCGAGGATGCGCTCGCGCACGCGCTCGTCGAGCGTCCCGGCCTTCCCGGCGGCCAGCAGCGCGCGCGAGTCCGCGTCGCTCAGACCGCCGACCGCCAGTTCGGGCAGCTCGTCGAGCGCGCGGGCGGAGCCTTCGCCGCGGGTCGCGACCACCATCGCGATCGGCTCCGCCGCGATGCGCCTGGCCAAGAACACCAGCGCCCTCGCCGAGGCGGTGTCCAGCCAGTGCGCGTCGTCGACGACGCACAGCAGCGGACGCTCCTTCGCCGCGGCGCCCAGCAGGCCGAGTGCGGCGAGGCCGACGCGGGACGGGTCCGGCGCACCGCCGGCCAGGCCGAACGCGACGCGCAGGGCGTTGCGGTAGGGCTCCTCCAGCTCGTCGAGGTGCCCGAGCACCGACACGCACAGCTGGTGCAGCGCCGCGAACGGCAGTTCGCTCTCGAACTCCGATCCGGAGGCGCGGATCAACCGGCAGCCCGTCGAGGCCGTGTGGACGGCGTGGTCCAGCAGCGCGCTCTTGCCGATGCCCGGATCACCGCGGAGAACGAGCACGCCGCCCGCACCGCGGTCCGCCGCGTCGAGCACGGTGTCGAGGCGGGCGGTCTCCTCGCGCCTGCCGACGAGCGCGGGGGAAGGCGGCGTTGGCATAGAAAAAACGATATGCGGATCGCCGACGCGCGGGCGGATAGGCGATCCTCGCCGACGCGAAGGCGGGTCCGCCGGGGCGATCGTCGGGGCATGGCGATCCGAGCCGACCGCACGGCTCCCGCCGCCTCGCCCGCGGCACGATCCTCGCCTCGGCCGCACTGACGGTCATGGCGCCGGCGATCATCGCCCCGGCCTTCCGGCGATGGAAGAGGCATTCGCCGACCGGCCCGGACCCCGGGATGGGCGCCAGGATCGCGGCGCTGCACCGGCGCCGCTACGAGGCCGACCCCGAGCTGACCAAGCTGATATCCGACCTCGGCGGGTACACCGGCAGCGCCGCACCCGGCAAGCGCGGTCGGGGACGCGGCCGGCTCGCCCCGGCGGGCCTCAGGCCTTCTCGGCTGCGACCGAGCGCTCCACGTCGGTGGTGCGCAGTGCGCGCCCGGTCGGTGCGACATAGCGGGCGGCGAACTCCTCCTCCCCCGCCTGGTCCAGCTCGCGCCAGCCGTACTCGGCGAGGAACCCGCCGACCTCCTCCGGGCGCATACCGAAGCGCCAGATCCGCTCCCGCACCACCCACTTCTCGTAGGCGGCCCCGGCGCCGAAGGCGTCGGTCCCGTCGAGGAAGTCCCGGTGCACGTAGGTGAAGGCGAGCCGGCTGCCCGCCGGGGCGGCGGCGAGGAAGCCGAACGTCGCCCGGACGCCCTCCTCGGTCAGGTACTGGGTGACCGCCTCCCAGACGAAGAAGGTGCGCCACTCGGGCCGGTAGCCGTGCTCGGCGAGCACGTCGGCGAGCGCCTGCGTCTGGAAGTCGACGGGGACCAGGGTCACCGACGCGGGGACCGCGCCGTAGACCCGGTGCAGCGCGGCCCGCTTGCGGTCGGCGTTCTCCGGGAGGTCGACCTCGAAGACCGGCGTCCCCTCGAGTGCGGCCAGCCGGTAGGCGCGGTCGTCGAAGCCCGCGCCGAGAATCACCACCGCGTCGACGCCCGACTCCGCGGCTTCGAGCAGCCGGTCGTCCACGTAGCGCTTGCGGCAGACGATGTTCGCCCACAGCCCCGGCATCCGCTTCTCCATGCTGCGGATCGTCCACCGGCGCAGAGGGCCCCACCGGTTGGCGGCGGCGAACCACCGCGCGCCGCCGGTCAGGAACCGGTACGCGCAGGGGTCGCGGATCAGCGGGCGCTCCTCGAACTGCTCGGCCGCGACGATCGCCATAGGGCCGTCCGCGGTTTGCGCCTCCGGGCTGCTCATGAGCGGTCCTCCGTTTCGGAAGGAGGCGGCGGCGCGTCGGCGAACACCCGCACCAGCCAGGACAGGACCCGGTGGGACTCGCGGACCCGCGCGGCGCGCGGGCTGTCGGGGCCGACCAGGTCCATGCCGTCCCGGGCGACCTCCACATAGGACGCCACACCGGCGATCTGCCGCTGGACGACCTTGTACCAGGCGTCGTCGTCGACGCGGTAGTAGACCGTGCGCTCGCCGGCGCGGGTGCGCCGACTGACCAGCTCCATCGTCGTCAGCATGCGCAGGTTCGTGGTCAGCGAGGCGCGGCTGGCCCCGATCGCGGTGCTGATCTGCCCGGCGGACTGCTCCGGCGGGTCGCAGATCATCAGCCACCCCAGGGTCCGCCCGGCGATCGGCGGGATCCCGTCCGCACTGAAGATCGTCGCGACCCGCTCGACCCAGGCGAGCGTGTCCTCCCAGCCGGGTGAGCCGCTTTCCGACACCGCGCTCTCCTCCTCCAAGATGCCAGTGATTTCAGTATGTGCTGAAACCACTGGCATTGCAACCGGACCGCGTGCACCGGCCGCCGGCCCGACGGGACACGGCCGCATGAAAGAGCCCTCGCCTTCGGTTCGGAAGCCCCCTCCGAGCGGACCGGGCGTGCGGGTGTCCGTGGCGAGAGCCGCCATCACCGGTACGCAGGGAGCGCAACGACCGGAACCGCCGGAGCCCCGGGCGCTCCAGCCCGGCGCCGCGCCCGGCCGTCGGGCGACGGACGGACGGCGTGCGCCCGAGGTCCTCGTCCGGCCCGGAAACGGGCGGGTGACCGGCGGGAGCGGCGACCGGCCGCGGACGCCCGGCAAACGCGCGGCGGGCGCCCCCGGCCGCCGTCGCGGCCGGGGGCGCTCGCCGTGTTCGCGGGCGGCCCGGCGGTGTGCCGCTAACCGGCGGAGCGGCGGTTGTAGAGGCGCTTGGCCCAGATGTAGGAGGCCAGCGCGATGACGGCGCACCAGGCCAGGGCCGGCACCGCGCTGTCGCCGGCCCCCGTGCCCATGAGCAGCCCTCTCAGGGCCTCGCTCATGGGGGTGAAGGGCTGGTACTCGGCGAACCACCGCAGCCCCGTCGGCAGGGTGTCGGTGGGCACGAACCCGCTGGAGAGGAAGGGCAGGAACATCAGCGGCATGGGGGTGTTGCTCGCGGTCTCGACGCTGTCGGAGACCAGGCCCAGCGCGACCGTCAGCCAGGTCAGGGCGAAGGCGACCGCCGCAAGCAGACCGGCGGCCGCGAGCCAGTCCAGGGGGCCGGCGCTCGGCCGGAACCCGAGGAGCAGCGCCACCCCGACGACGATCGTTACGGCGACCACCGTCTGCACGAGTGCCCCGACGACATGTCCGGTCAGCACGGAGACGCGGGCGATGTCCATGGTGCGGAACCGGGCGATGACGCCTTCGGTCATGTCCGTGGCCACCGCGATCGCGGTCCCCTGGGCGACCATCGCCACGGCGATCAGCAGAATCCCGGGGACGATGTAGTCGAGGTAGGCGGCTCGGCCGCCGACGCCGCCCGTGCCGCCCGAATTGGCCGGGCCGGCGGCTGCGTCGCCGAGTCCAGCGCCCATGGCGCCGCCGAAGACGTAGACGAACAGCAGCAGCATGACGATCGGCATGCCCGCGAGCATGATCGTGAGTGAGGGGTAGCGCCTCATGTGCCGCAACTGGCGGCCGACCATCGTGGCCGAGTCGCTGGTGGCGCGGGTGAGGGTGTTCATCGTCAGGCCGCCTTCGCTTCGTTGTCCGCGGTGCTGGAGTGGCCGGTGAGGGCGAGGAAGACGTCGTCGAGGTCGGGGGTGTGCACCGACAGCTCCTCGATCTCGATCGACGCGGCGTCGGCGCGGTCGAGCAGTGCCCGCAGCGACTCGACGCCGCCGTCGCTGGGAACCTGAAGCGCCAGCGCGGCGTCGTCGCGCGCCCCGCCGAGGGTGCGGGATGCCGCGTCCAGGGCGTGGGCCGCGGCGAACCGCAGGCGGATGTGGCCGCCGGGGATGCGGCGCTTGAGCTCGTCGGCCGTGCCCTGCGCGACGATGCTGCCGTGGTCGAGGACCGCGATCCGGTCGGCGAGCCGGTCGGCCTCCTCCAGGTACTGGGTGGTGAGAAAGACGGTGACGCCGTCGGCGACCAGTTCGCGGGTGATGTCCCACATGCCGCGGCGGCTGCGGGGGTCCAGTCCGGTGGTCGGTTCGTCGAGGAAGATGAGCCGGGGGTCGCCCATCAGGGTCATCGCCAGGTCGAGTCGGCGGCGCATGCCGCCGGAGTAGGTGGAGGCCGGCTTCCCGGCCGCGTCGACCAGGTCGAACCGCTCCAGCAGGTCGGCCGTGCGCCGCCGGGCGCGCCGGCGGCCCAGCCGGTGCAGGTTGCCCATCAGCATCAGGTTCTCCTCGCCGGTGAGGAGCCCGTCCACCGCCGCGTACTGGCCGGTGACGCCGATCGCGGCACGCACCGCGTCGGGCTCGGCGGCCAGGTCGTGGCCGAGGATGCGCGCCCGACCGCCGTCGGCGGCGGTCAGCGTGGACAGGATCTTCACGACGGTGGTCTTGCCGGCGCCGTTGGGCCCCAGCAGCGAGAAGATCGTCCCGGTGGGGACGTCCAGGTCGATGCCGTCCAGGACAACGTGGTCGCCGAAGGTCTTTCGCAGGCCGGTGGCCGTGATGGCCGCCGGGGGCGGGTGTGGGGTCATTGCTGCCTCGCTTCTCGGTTCCCGCGGGTGCGGGACGGGGTGATCGGGTTCGTGTGGGGCCGCCGGTGCGCAGGGGCGCACCGGCGTGCGGGGCGGATCGGCGGCGCGTTCAGGCGCGCCGGACGACGATGTCGCCGTAGGTGCTGCGGGCGCGGACCTCGACGGTCTCCTCGGCGGGGCCCGGCTCCTCGGCCGCTTCCAGCGAGCTGGTCGTGCTGCCGTGCTTGGATCCGGTGTCCAGCCAGGCGGCGGTGCCCTCGCGGATGCCGACCTCCACCTCCCCGTAGGAGGTCTCCAGGTCGACCTCGCCGCGGACCACCTCGCCGATCCGGACGCTGCCGTGCGCGGTCCTGGCCGTGACGGAGGACAGTGCGCGCTCGACGGTGACGTCGCCGTGGGCGGAGTTCGTCCGCAGCCTGCCGGTCACCGTGCCGAGGGCGATGGCGCCGTTGGACGTCCGCACCGCGGCGGCGCCGTCGATCTCCTGGACGCGGACCCGGCCGTGCGTGGAGGTGATCTCGGCGTTTCCGGTCATCCGGTCCAGGGTGACGTTGCCGGTGGATGCGGTGATCCTGGCCGCGCCCAGCCGGCCCTCGCAGCGGAGGCCGGCGTCGCGGATGTCGGCCTGGATTCGCGAGCCGGCCGGCAGGTCGACCGTCACGTCGACCACGCCTTTGCGCAGCAGCCGGCTCAGGCCGGTGGTCCCGGGGTCGTGTACCAGCAGTACGTCGCCGGCGAACTCGACCCGGATCTCCTCGGCGACGCGGACGTCGGCGTCCTTGCCGGGGTCGCGCGGACGGACCTCGACGTTCGTGTCGCCGCGGTCGCCGGCGTTGATCTGGACGGTGCCGACCGCAAGGTCGATCTCGGCGGTGATCGGTTCGGGGGTGTCGAAATTCGGCATGGGTGTCTCCCGCTCATGGCGCTGGTGGGCGTCTCCGCTGGTGGGAGACGTGTCAGTGGTGGTGGGTGAAGCCGGGTGCGGTCAGCGGACCCAGCCGGTGTAGCCGCGCCCGACCGGGCGGCTCGGGCCCGGAGCGGTGCGGCGGGGCCCGGGGTCGAGCGCGGCGGACACCGCGCGTACCAGCCAGGCGTTCACCGAGAGCCCTTCGCGGCGCGCCTCCTCCTCGACGCGCGGCTTGAGGTGGTCCGGCAGCCGCAGGGTGACGCGCGACGTGCCGCCTTCGTCGGCGTCCGGCGGGAGCGCGCCCGCAGGCGGCCGGGCCTCGGCCGCGGCGTCCGCCGGAGAGTGCTGTGCCGTTGCGGGGCCGAGGCCGGAGTCGCCGAACGACTCCTCGTTCGCGGGTGACGTCACGATGAAGTCAGTCTGACCCCCGCGCAGCCGGACCTCGACCGACCCCGGCGCGAAGTCGCGGGTGATCTCGTCCGCGGCGTCGGACAGCGCGTCCATCAGGGCCAGGCGCGCAGCCGGCTCCAGCGCCGCGGTCAGGCGCTCCGCGATCGCCCGGGTGTCCTCGCCCCCGGCTTCGGCGGCCGCCACGAGCTGGCGGCGGAGGGTGTCCACATACGGCATCAAATCCATGACCTCATAATGACGTCATGGATGACGTCACGTCAAGCGTCATTCCCATGAATCTGACACCATCCCGGCGCCACCCTTGCGCCGGCCTCGCCCCACGCCGGGTCGTTCGTCGCCGGCGACGACGCCGCGATCCAGCCCGCGGCCTTCGCCCCGGCGGACGGCGTCCCGGCGGTCGGCGTCCCGGCGGACGCGTTCCCCGCCAGGACGGCGCTCGTTCCGGCGGTGATGGCGCTCATCGGCGGAGCGCCTGGTGGCCACCGCGCCTGCTGGACCGCGTCCTGCCCGGAATGGACATCGGGCGCGCGGACCTGCGGACCGGCGCCCGAGCCCTCGGCCGGGCGGGACCGCCGGCGGTGCGGGTGCGGGCCCGCACGCCCCTTCGGGTGCGCGGGCCCGCTTCCGCGGTCCGGGGTCAGCCGCCGATCACCCCGCCGTCCTCGCGGGTGATGACGATGGTCGCGGAGCGGGGGCGGCCGGTCCGGCTGAAGTCGGGCCAGTTCGAGCCCGCCCGCGGGTCCTCCGGGGTACCCGAGTCGCCGGGGTGCTGGATGTTCACGAACAGGGACCGGCCGTCCGGCGTGGCGGTGATGCCGGTGATCTCGCAGTCGGGCGGGCCGACCAGGAACCGGCGGATGTCGCCCCTGCGGGTGTCGGCCGCCAGCATCTGGTTGTTCTGGTCGGCGCCGTCGACCTGCGGCTGGGTGCCGTCGGTCTGGATCCACAGCCGCCCGTCGGCGTCGAACCAGAGCCCGTCCGGCGAGCCGAACGCCTGGTCCGGCGGAACGGTGGCGCCGCTGGCCTCGTCGCCGGCGAGCAGGAAGACGTCCCAGTCGAACTTCTCGGCGGCGGGGTCGCGGTGCTCGTCGATCTTCATGATGTGGCCGTAGCGGTTGTCCAGCCGCGGGTTCGCCGGGTTCACCGTCTCGGTCCGGGCCGTGTTGTTCGTGCAGGTGAAGAACACCGCTCCGGTTCCGGGCTGCACGGTGCACCACTCCGGGCGGTCCATCGGCGTCGCGCCCGCCGCGTCGGCGGCCAGCCGGGTGTAGACCAGGACCTCGGCCTGGTCAGCGAAGCCGTCGGCCTCGGTCAGGCCGGGTCCGCCGTGCACCAGCGGCAGCCACGCGCCCGAACCGTCCTCCTCGAACCTGGCGACGTAGAGGGTGCCCTCGTCCAGCGGACTCCGGCCGTGCGCGCGCGCCCTGCCGATCGGCTCGGCGCCGACGAACTTGTAGAAGTAGTCGAACTGGCTGTCGTCGCCCATGTAGACGACGGCCTCGCCGCGGCGGCCGCGGACGACGACGGCGTTCTCGTGCTCCATCCGGCCCAGGGCCGTCCGCTTCTTCGGCGCGGACTCCGGGTCGAAGGGGTCGACCTCCACCACCCAGCCGAACCGGAGGTACTCGTTGGGCTCCGCCCGCATGTCGAACCGCTCGTCGGTGGTGTACCACGGGTACGGGCTCTCCGAGCCGATGCCGTAGCGCTCCTGGGGCGACCCGGCGGGCGGTGCCTCCTCGCCGGGGTAGAAGTACTTGTTGGTGGTCTCCTCACACGTCAGGTAGGTGTGCCAGGGCGTCGGCCCGCTGGCGCAGTTGTTCAGCGTGCCCAGCACGCGCACGCCCTCGGGGTCGGCGCCGGTGCGCATCAGGGCGTGTCCCGCCGCCGGGCCGGTGATCTCGGCGGGCGTGGACATGGTCACCCGGCGGGCGTAGCGCGACTCGGCCAGCCTCCACTCGCCGCGGCGGCCCTGCTCGACCTCGATCACCGAGACCCCGTGCGCGGCCATGGACTTGGCCGTCTTCTCCGGCGTCCAGTCGGCCTCGCCGCCGGTGTGCAGCAGCCGCTCAGTCGTGGCCTCGTGATTGACGCAGAGCAGGCCGGAGCGGCTGCCCCTCAGCGGGAAGTACCACATGCCGTCGTGGTGGTCGCCCGCCTGGCGGGCCTGGTCGGCCGCGCTGTTGCCGGCGTCCTCGGAGAACGCGGGGCCGGAGGGGACGATCGGGTGGCCCCACGGGAAGAGCACGTGGTACTCGTACCCGTCGGGCAGCACGACCTCGTCGGCGACGCCGGGTTCGACCGGCTCGAACCCGAGCAGCCGCCGCCGCGGGCCGTGGGCGGCGGCGCCGCCCGCCCCGCCGAGGGCGTCCGCCGCCGCGGGCGCCGCGGTACCGAAGAAGGCCCCGGCCGCGGTGGCGAGGCCCCCCGCCATGGCCGTCCGGCGGGACAGCCGGCGCTCGGCGAGCTCGGAGAGCGGGGGTGTGTTCGGCGTTTCAGGGTGCACGAGGGGGCTCCAACCGCGGGGAGGTGGACCGCGCAGGTCAGCGCGGCCGTGGGCGCTGGCAACGGTAGGGAGCTGAGGTGGCCTGCCCGCCACACGGACGTGAACGCCGAGCGGAGCCGTCCCCGTCCGACCTGTGCGGCGCCCGCCCCCGTGCGGGGGCGCGGCGGCCGCATGCGGCCCGCGGGTCGGCGCCGGTGCCCGGGCCGCCGGTAGGGCGGAGCGCTCGGGCCGGGGCCGGGAGTTCCAGCCGGTGCTGTCCACCGCCGTGTGCGGGCGGCCGGTCCGCGGACCGGCCGCCCGCACACGCAGGATCAGGCCGGGGCTCCCGTGCCGGTGCCCCGGGCGTCCTCGGGCGCGGCCTCCGCCTTCCGCGGGACGGCCGCCGCGGGGTCGTAGCCGAGCCTGCCGCGGGTCGCCGCGATGAGCGCGCAGGCCGCCAGGCCGAAGGCGAGGAGCACGACGTGGCCTGCGGCGGCGTGCGAGTCGCCGATCGAGGGGAACAGGAAGGAGAGCACGATCGACATGAAGTTGTTGACGCTGGCGTGCAGCAGGATCGCGATCGGCAGGCTTTCGCCGGTGCGGTTGAACACCCAGGTCATCACCACGCTGATGGCGACGCACGAGACGACGAACTCGACGGGCTGGGCCCAGGTGACGTTCGGGAACCCGCCCCACTCGGTCATGAACAGCGGCAGGTGCCAGATCCCCCAGATGACGCCGAGGATGACGGTGCCGAGCAGCGGGCCGAAGTACGGCTGCATCCGGGGGAGCGCGAAGTCGCGCCAGCCCGGCTCCTCGGCGATGCCGGTCGTCAGGAACTGCAGGACCAGGCCGGGGATGTAGGCGGCGAGCACCACGAGCGGCGGGACCTGCACATCGCCGCCGGAGAACGGGATGCCGCAGAGGATGAGCGCCGCCGGGACGCCCAGCAGGGACAGCGCGTACCAGCGCCAGTTGATCCGCCACTTCAGCAGGCGCCCCGCCCACACGCGCAGCCCTTCGCGGCCGTCGGCCGCGGCTGTGACGAGGAACGCCGAGAAGATCGGGCCGAGGTAGGCGCCGGGCAGCATCAGCAGGAGCTGGGACCAGAGGCCGGGGATCTCGATGTCCGCCAGCCCGAGGCCGTGGTCGGAGAGGATGTAGGGCGTCCAGGCGATCCAGCTCAGGGTGATCGCCGAGGTGAAGAAGCTCGCCATCGGGTGGCGCTTGACGAAGCGGCGCCACGCGGGCGTGCGGTCGGGATGCGGGAAATCGGGCATGCGTCGTCCTCGGAGTCAGGGGCGGCTTCGCACCAGGGGTTGACGGGCGCTGGGAAAACCGCCCGTCGCGATGCCCTGACATTACGGAGACCGCATACGCGGCCACGATCCAGCAAAGGGGCCGCTTTCTGTCCGGCAGGCTGCACACGGCCCTGGGCAGGAGGCGGCCACCGCCAGGTCGACGGGCGCGAAGCGCCCTCCGCGGCCCCGCGGGGAGGCGCGGCGCGGCTCGACGGCCCGGAAGGGGCGGGCGCAGAGGCGGCGTGCGGGCGCAGGGGGTCGACGCGGCAGGGAGGTGTCCCGCCGGACCCGTGCCCGGTCGCGGAGGCGAGGCGGGTGCGGCGCACGCGGAGGGGAGGCAGGGGGAACTCGCGCCGGATGCGATCCGTTCGTCGAATCGGGTCGGCTGCGGCCGAGGTGCCGGACTCCGTCCTAGTCCGGCACCTCGGCTACTCCGGCGCTTCGCCTCGCTGCCAGTCGGCGATGCCGGGTCCGTGGGCGAGTCGGCCGCGGCCCCTCCCCAGCCCCTTCCTGCCGGGGACGGCACCCCGTCCTCCCGCCTGCCGCCCGACTTCCGCCACCGACGGACGCTGCAGACAGTAAGCGTGCGGCCGGGCCTGGGCAATGCGCACGGTGCACAACAGGAGGGCGGCGGCTAGTCACGGTGCACAGTCGGTGACCCGCAGGGCGTGGACGAGGTCGTGGGTGCCGGGCCCGGAGGCCAGCAGGTCCCGGTTCAGGAGGCGTTCGGCGGCACGCAGGTGGGTGCGGACCGTGGTGCGGCTCATATCGAGCGTCCGCGCCGTGCGCTGCGCGTCGGTGTCCGAGTCGACCCAGGCCCGCAGCGTCTGGAGCAGGTGTCGCTGCCCGCCGTCGTGCAGGGGCATGAGGAACGCCCGCGCCCAGGTGGCGGCCTCCTCGGTGGCCAGCAGCGCGCCCAGGGACGGCGCCGGGCCTTCGCCTGCCGAGGCGCCGCCCGGTGCCGGAAGTCCGCTGACGGTGAGGGCGAGCGTGAGGTCGGCGCGGCAGTGCACGTCGTGCAGGTCCGAGCCGAGCGCCTCCTCGACCCGGCGCAGGTGCGCCGTGACCGTGTTGCGGCTGATACCCAGCAGGCGCGCGACCCCCGAGCGCGGGAAGCTCAGCGCGAGGCGGGTGACGTCGACGGTGAGCCGGGGGAGCGATTCGAGCGGCCGCAGGAGCGTGCGCGCCCAGGCGTGGGCCTGCTCGCGCGGCAGCAGTCGGGCCAGCGGCGCGCTGCCGTGGTAGGGGGCGGCGCGGTCCGGCGTGTGGCGGGCGGCGGCCAGGGCGTGGCGGGCCTGCTCGTAGGCCTCCGCGGTCGCCGCGAGGGGCCGCGGCTCGCTGATACCGAGTGCGTACCGCGGCTCGTCGCCGACCAGGGAACGCAGCAGCCCGCCCAGTCCGTCCTCGCCGTCCTCGCGCCCGCCGTCGGGGATGAGGCAGATGAGGTGGGAGTCGTAGACCGGGCAGCGCAGCATCAGGCTGCGGCCGTGGTAGCCGGAGGAGTCCTGGTAGCGCTCGGCGATCCGGTCGCGGTCCGGGGGCGGGCAGTGCAGCACGTGGAGCCGGATGCGCTCGGCGTCCAGCAGCGGGGGGACGGCGCCGGTCGTCATCCTGCGGGCCAGCGCGAGGTCGCCCGCCATCAGGGCCATGAAGACGGCGAGGCGCAGCCGTCTCGCCGCCCGGTTGTAGCGGTGGGCCAGCTCGTCGGCGTAGCGGACGCGGCGCAGCGCGTCGATCACGGTTCCGGTGTGCGAGGCGAGGGTGATCGTCTCGCGTGTCAGCGGCGATCGGGCCGCCACCACCAGCACCGTCCGCGGCGACTCCCGCCGCAGGACCTCGCACCGCACGTGCAGCTCGCCCGTCTGCGTGGCGGCCGCGGCGAGCCGCCCGCCCGCGAGCTGCCCCAGCACCGGCCGGAGGGCCGCGAGCACGTTCGCGGTGATCCCCGGGGTCGCCAGGTCCACCGCGCCTTCACCGTCGACCAGGGCGATGTCGGCGCCGGTCTGCCGCCGCAACCGGTCGGCGAGCCGCCGCGACTCGGATTCGGTGTCCTGGGACGCGCTGAGCCGCAGATGGCGCAGCAGATCGTCGAGGATCCGCGATGTCGACACGGCACTCCCAACCCGTCGGCCCGTGCTGCCCCTGTCGGATGCGGGCGGACCGGCCCCGGGTTCCGTCGGCAGACTTTCAGATTAAAGGTTACTTAATACGGAGAATGCGGCGAATGCCGTGATTACCGCCTGCGGCGGACGGCGGGGCGCCCTGCCGCGCGACCGGCGGAATCCGCGGCGTCCACGGCTGCGGTCCCGCACCACCTTGCCGCGTGCCCCACCTGGGGCGGGCGCGGCCGCGACGCGCCCTCCTCCATCATCGGCCATCGGGCGGGAACCGCCGACCGGGTGTGCATCGCGACGCGTGCCCCGGTGATCGCCGAACCGGCCGGCGGGCGTCCTGCGCGGCGCCGCCGGAGGAGCCGTCCTGCCCGCAGTTTCGCGCGTCGGACCAGCTCAGGGCTCTCGCGCGCCCGCGCCGCATCGGCGCCGGCGCCCGGCCGCCGCCCCGGAGCACCGGAGCCGCGGCCGGAGCGCGGCCGCACCTCCGGACGGTGCCGACCGCGGAGCACCGCGGCCTTTGCACGGCTCCCTTGGGTCAGTATATTCGGGTGTCCGAAGTATTTTTTTCCTGGAATACCGAAGGCGGAGCCATGAACCGTTCAGCGGAGGGCTACCCGAGCCCGGAGTTCACCGATCCCTACCCGTACGGCTACCTTTACGCGGGACTCTCCGTCGCCCCGCCGCGCGCACCCCTGGTGCGGCGCAGCGCCGAACGCGACGACGCGCTGGAGCACTGCCGCAGCCTGGCCGGGCGTCTCGAAGCCCGTACCGACGTGGTCCGCGCGCGCGTGTTCGAGACGGTGCTCATCCCGCCGCTCAAGGGCGTGCCCCGGTTCGACGTCCTGGTGCTCGTGGAGGCCGCGGCGCCGGACGCGCTCCCCGGCGTGCGGGCGGACGAGGCCTTCCAGGAAATCGGGGCCGACCTGGTGATGCCCGCCTACAACAGCGTGCGGATCGGCGACACCGAGGACCCGGCGTCGGGCACCTACCTGTTCAACCACTTCACCGCCGCGGACGGCGAGGCCGCGCTCCGCGCGTGGGAGGACCTGGCCGGCTGGTACACCGCCAAGGCCGGCGTCGACAACTCCGCGCCCCTCGTCCCGCTGGAGGACGCGCGCTTCGCGTTCGTCAACTACGTGCGCCTGCCGGGCGGCGCGGCGGCCTTCATGGCCGACCAACTGCTGCGGCCGAGCTTCCACAGGTTCGTGCGCGGCCGGCTCAAGGAGAACGGGATGGCGGCCCTGCCGCTGATCTGCCGCCCTCGGTGAAATACGCGGTGCCGCGGAAGGGGGCACCGAATCCTGGGTCCCCGCACCTCCGATTCCCGTTTCCGAACAGAAGTTCGGACATCCGAACAGGCTAGAATCGGGTTATGCACGGTGCCGAGGACTCCGACGACGCCCGGCTCCCCGACGCCGACCTGGTCGAGGGGGTACTCCGTTTCGTCCCGCTGCTGGAGAACTACTACCGGCGCGCGCACGACGAGATGCCCGAGGAGCTTCAGCGGACGTTCCGGAGCCACGGCCTCACCGGTCGGCACGGGGGCGTCCTGGTCCAGCTCGTCCACGGCCGGGAGCTGACCGTGACCGAGCTCGCCGAGCGGTTGGGCGTGCGCCTGTCGACCGCCAGCGAGCTGGTCGGCGACCTCGCCTGCGTCGGACTGGTGATGCGCCGACCGGACCCGGGCGACCGCCGGCGCGTGCTCGTCGCACTGGCCCGGGACTACCAGGAGCCGATGGAGCGGTTCATGGCCTCCCGCGCCGCCCCGCTGCTGCGGGTGCTGGAGCGGCTCTCGCCGAGTGAGCTGCAGGGCTTCGCCGCGGGCCTGGAGGCCTGGGCCCGCGAGGTCAACGGGTAGCGCCCGCCCCGGCCGCCTCCCCGTGGTCGGCCTCCGCCGGCGTCACCCCACCGGCGGCCCGACCCACCTGTAGCGGCGCTCCGGGCGGCCGGCGGTTCCGTAGCGCAGACGCACCTCGGCGCTGCCCGCCTGCACGAAGTACTCCAGGTAGCGGCGTGCGCTGACACGCGAGAGCCCGGTCAGCCCGGCGCACTCCGAGGCCGACGCTTCGCCGGCGCGGCGCAGTTCGCCCTCGACGAGGCGCGCGGACTCCGGTGTCAGGCCCTTCGGCATCGCCGGGCCCGACGCGCCGGCGCCCGACGGCGCGGCGGCGGCCCCGCCGAACACGCGGTCGACGTCGTCCTGCCCCGGCACGCCCGGGCCCTCCAGCGCGCGGCGGGCCTCCTGGTACCGCGTCAGCCGCTCCCGCAGCGCGGCGGCGTCGAAGGGCTTGATGATGTAGTGGACCGCGCCGCCGTGGAGCGCCTGGCGGACGGTCGCGGCCTCGCGCGCGGCGGTGATCATCAGCGCGTCCACCTGCGGCGACCCGCCGCCACGCAGCCTGCGCAGCACGTCGATACCGCTGATGTCGGGCAGGTAGATGTCCAGCAGCAGCAGGTCCGGGCGCAGCTCCTCGGCCAGCCGCAGCGCCTCCGCTCCCGTGCGCGCCTCGCCCACCACGGTGAACCCCGGCACCCGCTCCACGAGCCGCCGGTTGACCTTCGCGACCATGAAGTCGTCGTCCACGACGAGCACACGGATCACCGCGCGTCCTCCTCTGCGCCGCCGGTTCCGGTTCCGGCCGCGCCGTCCGCGTCATCGGCAGCCGGGGCATCGCGGCAGGGCAGCCAGGCGGTGAACTCCGACCCGGCGACCTCCACACCGCCTCCGCGGCGGTTGCACACCAGGCGGGTGAGCGCCAGGCCCACGCCCCGGGCGCCCGCCCCGGACTCCTTGGTGCTGAACCCGCTGCGGAACACCTCTTCGGCCAGCTCCGGGGGCACGCCGCGGCCGGAGTCGAGCACCCGCACGCGCACCGCGTCCTGGGCCCCGGCCACCTCGACCTCGACCCAGCCTTCCTCGCCCTCGCCGCGGACGGCCTCCAGCGCGTTGTCCACCAGGTTGCCGACCACGGTCACCAGGTCGGCCGACAGCCGCTCGTCCTGCTCGCCCAGCTCGGTCCGCTCGGAGACGCGCAGCTCGCCGCCCTGCTCGGCGGCCAGGCTCGCCTTCGCGATGAGCAGCGCCGACACCGAGGGGTCGGCGACCCGCGAGGTGACGTCGGCGGCCAACTGGGCGCGGGCGCCGCCGACACTGGCCACGTACCGCTCCACCTCGTCGTACTCCTCCAGGCTCAGCAGCCCGCTGATGACGTGCAGCCGGTTGCTGAACTCGTGCGCCTGCGCGCGCAGCGCCTCGGTCGTGGTGCGGGTGATGTTCAGCTCGTGCCGCAGCGCGACCAGGTCGGTGCGGTCGCGCATGGTGGTCACCGACCCGATGCGCCGACCGCGCGTCTTCAGCGGCGTCCAGTTCAGGGTCACCAGGCGGTCGTTCATCACGGTCACCCGGTCGGGCTCGGGGACCTGGTCGGTCAGCACCTCGACGAGCTGCGGGTCCACGCCCAGCTCGGTGAGCCGGCGCCCCTCCGGCTCCGCGGGCAGCCCGAGCAGCTCCGCGGCGGTGTCGTTGACCAGGGTCACCCGGTTGTCGCTGTCCAGGCCGAGCACGCCCTCCTTGATGCCGTGCAGCATGGCCTCGCGGTGCTCGGCCAGGCCGGCGATCTCGGCGGGCTCCAGGCCCAGGGTCTGGCGCTTGACCCGGCGGGACAGCAGCAGCGACCCGGCGACGCCGAGGGCGCAGGCGATGCCCAGGTACACGAGCAGGGTCGGGGCGGCCTCGGCCATGAGCTCCACCGGCCCCGGGTAGTCGCGGACGCCGGCGACGACGCCGATCACGCGCCCGCTGTCGTCGATCACCGGAACGTGCGCGGTCAGCACGCGCCGCTCGCCGAGCGTCACGACGCCGACCCACGAGCGCCCGGCGAGCACCGGGCTGTCCCCCCGCGGCAGCTCCTGCCCGATCAGCCGCGGATCGGCCGAGGCCAGCGTGCGCATGTCCGTACCGGCGATGATCAGGTCGTCGATGTCGGCGAGGCCGCGCAGCCCTTCGGCGGCCGGCTGCAGGATGCCCTCGTCGGAGGAGTCGCTCAGCCCACTGCGGATGGCGTCGGTCGCGGCGGCCGTCTCGGCGACCGACAGGATGCGCTCGCCCTCGACCTCGCGGAAGCGGGCGTCGGCCTGCGCCATCGACACCCCGGCCACGGCGACGAGCACGGCCACCACGATCGCCAGCTGCAGGCCCAGGAAGCGGCCCGCGAGCGTGAGCCTGATCCGCACCTCTCCTCCCCGCCGTCACGACACACACCGGACCGGCCGGGGGCCGTTGGACGGCGCGCCCACCCGATCCGCCTCATCCTCGCACGTCGGCGACCTGCCGGCGCGTGACCAATACGACCGAAACGTCCATTACCACCACTGCTCGCACAACGGCCAGAACGGTTCTGCGAGCCCGGCCGCCCCTGCTTTCATGTGCCTCCCCTCACATCCGCCTGTACGGCGGATCACCATTCCCCGACACGATTCAGGAGGCACCATGTTCCGCACGTTGGCCGCACGCCTGGCCGCCCCGGTGTCCGTCTGCGCCTCGCTGGCGCTGGTGGCCACCGGCTGCGGCTCCGGCGGCTCCGCCGGAGGCGGCGACGGCGCGTGGGCGCCGGAGAAGCCCATCGAGATGGTCGCGCCCGCCGCGACCGGAGGCGGCTGGGACACCCTCGCCCGCACCAGCTCCCGTGTGCTGGAGCAGAACAACCTCGTCGACCAGCCGATCCAGGTGGTGAACAAGCCCGGCGGCGGCGGTGCCGTCGGCTGGGCCTACGTCGCCGGCGCCCCCGAGCCGACGCGGCTGTTCGTCACCAGCCCGCCCATCACCCTGGTGCCCCTCACCAGCCAGTCCTCCCAGGACCACGACGACTTCACCCCGATCAGCCGGCTGATGACCGAGTACATGGTCTTCGCGGTGCCCGCCGACTCCCCGCTGAAGTCGATGGGCGACCTCGTGGACAAGCTCAAGGACGACCCGTCCTCGCTCAGCGTCGCCGGCGGCTCCGCACCCGGCAGCATGGACCACGTCGCCTTCGCCGGCGCCATGAACAAGGCCGGGATCGACCCCCGCAAGCTCAAGTACGTCCCCTACGACGGCGGCGGCGAGGCCCTCACCCAGGCGATCGGCGGGCACGTCGACGCGGCCGTGACCGGGGTCTCCGAGGCCGCCGGCCTGGTGGAGTCCGGTGACCTGAGGGCGCTGGCCGTCTCGGCGCCGGAGCGCACCGAGACGCTGCCGGATGTGCCGACCCTGCGTGACGAGGGCGTCGACTACACCTACGACGTCTGGCGGGGCGTGATGGGCCCCGGCGAGATGACCGACGCGCAGGTCGCCTACTACGAGAAGGCGTTCAAGCGGATGGTCGAGCAGGAGGACTGGAAGAGCGAGGCGAAGAAGCTCGGCTGGGAGACCTCCTACATGGACAGCCAGGAGTTCGGCTCGTTCCTGGACAAGTCGAGCAAGGACGCCGAGAACCTGCTCGGCGAGATCGGGCTGCGGAAGGAGCAGGGCTGACATGACGCCGTTCGGCTTCTCCAACCGGGCGGCGGCCCTCGTGGTCGGCCTGTTCGCGGTCGGCTACCTGGTGCTGGCGTTCCGGATGCCGGAGTTCACCGCGGTCGAGGTGCCCGTTCAGCCGTCGACGCTGCCGCGCTGGCTCGGCGTCGTGCTGCTGCTGCTCGCCGGGCTGCTGTTCTTCCAGCGCGGAGAGCCCGGCGAGGACGGCGAGCAGGTGCCCGCGGCGAGCCCCTCCGGCACCGGAAGCGCCGAGGGCGCGGAAGGGCGAACGGACGCCGCGGAGAGCGCCGCGGGCACGCCGGCCGGGACCGCGGGCGCCGCGGTCCCGGCGGGCGCCGCCCTCGGGCGGATCCCCGATGCGCGGCTGGAACTGGCGGCCTTCGCCGCCTCCATCGCCGCCTACATCCTGCTGTTCGAACCCCTCGGGTTCCTGATCAGCAGCGCGGTGTACGTCTTCGGCGCCTCCTGGTACCTCGGGTACCGCCGCCACTGGGCCAACGCCCTGGTCAGCGTGGGTGTACCGGCGTCGCTGTACTTCACCATGTCCGAATTCCTCGACGTCGCGCTGCCCACCGGGCCGCTGCCCTTCTGACCCCGCGGAGCCACCCTCATGGAAACGCTCGACCAAATCGGTTACGGGTTCGCGGTCGCGCTGGCGCCGGAGAACCTGCTGTTCGTCTTCATCGGCGTGCTCACCGGAACGATCATCGGGATGCTGCCCGGTCTCGGGCCGATGAGCGCGATCGCGCTGATGATCCCCATCGCCTTCGGCATGGACCCCACCACGGCCATCATCATGCTGGCCGGGGTCTACTACGGCGCCGTCTTCGGCGGCTCGACGTCCTCGATCCTGCTGAACGCACCGGGCATCTCGGGGACGGTGGCCACCGCCTTCGACGGCTATCCGATGGCGCGCCAGGGCAAGGCCGGCAAGGCGCTGGCCATCGCCGCGATCGCGTCGTTCACCGGCGGCACCGTCGGCGTCGTGCTGCTGATGCTCATCGCCCCGTGGCTGGCGAAGTTCGCGGTCAGCTTCGGCCCGGCCGACTACTTCTCGCTGATGGTCCTCGGCCTGACCGCGGTGGTCTCCCTGGGCGGCAAGAACCTCACCAAGGGGCTGATCGCGGCCGTGGTGGGGGTGATCATCTCGCTCGTCGGCATCGACTCCCAGACCGCGACCATGCGCTTCACCTTCGGTGTGCCGGAGCTGTTCGAGGGCGTGCAGTTCCTCATCGTCGCGCTGGGCGTGTTCGCACTGGCCGAGGTGTTCGCGATGCTGGCCCGCCGCGGCACCGGCGGCGGTGACGGCACCATCACCTCGCTGCGGCTGAACCGCCGCGAGGTCGGAACCCTGGCACCGCCGACGGCCCGCGGCTCGCTGCTGGGGTTCTTCGTCGGCGTGCTGCCCGGCGCGGGCGCGACGATCGCCTCGTTCATGGCCTACTCGACCGAGAAGCGCATCGCCCGCGACGGCGCGACGTTCGGCAGCGGCAACATCAAGGGGGTCGCGGCTCCGGAGTCGGCGAACAACGCGGCGGCGGTGGGCTCGTTCGTCCCGCTGCTCACGCTGGGCGTTCCGGGCTCGGGCACCACGGCGATCCTGCTCGGCGCACTGCTGGTCCTGGGCGTGCAGCCCGGGCCGCTCATGCTCTCCGACCACCCCGACGTGTTCTGGGGCGTGGTCGCGAGCATGTACGTCGGCAATCTCGTGCTGCTCGTGCTGAACCTGCCGCTGATCCCCCTGTTCGCGAAGGTGCTCAAGACCCCGCGGGCGGTTCTGCTGCCCCTGGTCGTCGTGTTCTGCGTCATCGGCGTGTACGGTCTGAGCTTCACCGTCTTCGACCTCTGGCTGCTGCTCGGGTTCGGGGTGCTGGGCTATGTGATGCGGCAGAACGGGTTCCCCGCGGCGCCGCTGATCCTCGGCCTCATCCTCGGCGGCCTGATGGAGAAGTCGATGCGCCAGGCGCTGCAGATCTCCGACGGCGACTGGTCCACGTTCGTCACCAGCCCGTTCTCGGCGGGCCTGCTCGTGCTCGCGGTCCTGGCGCTGGCGGGGCCGCTGCTGGCCCGGCTGCGGCGCCGCCCGTCGGCGCCCTCCGGCGCGGCGCCGCCGGAAGAGGGCTCCGGCGGGGATGACGGCGGATCCGAGGACGGACCCGGCGGCGCAAGCGGGGGCGCCCGACGCTCCCCCGCGCCCGCCGGCGAGGGGCACGAGGCCGCCGAGGGGAGGTAGCAGCGACGATGCGGGCCGAAGCCGGGAACCGCCGCGCGCGGGGCACCCGCGCACGGTGGCGGCTCCGGCTCGCCGCGTCCGCGGCGGCGGCGCTGCTGGGAGCGGCCGGGTGCGCCCCGGTCGCCCCCATGTCCGAGGTGCGCATCATGGTGCCCAACCCGCCCGGCAGCGGCTACGACATGACGGCCCGGACGGTCGCCGCCACCCTCAAGGACACCGGCCTGGCCGCGGAGGTCGACGTGTTCAACCTCCCCGGCGCCGCCGGGACGGCGGGCATGGCCCGGCTGATGTACGAGGCGGGCAACGACCGGCTGCTGCTGCAGATGGGTCTGGGGCTCGTCGCCCGCACGCACCTGCAGGACACGCACCGCATCACCGCCGCCGTGCCCCTGGCGCGGATGGTGCAGGAGCCCACGGTGCTGCTGGTGCCCGCCGACTCCCCGTACCGGACTCTGGACGACCTGGTCGACGACTGGCGTGACCCGGATGTACCCGTCCGGCTCGGCGGCGGCTCCAGCCCCGGCGGACCCGACCACCTGGCGCTGATGCTGCTGGCCGAGCGGCTGGGCATCCCCGCCGCCAACACCGACTACATCTGGCACGACGGCGGCGGCGAGATGCTGTCGGCGCTGGTCGAGCAGCGGGTCGACGTGGCGGCGTCCGGTGCCGGCGAGTACCGCCACGCCGTCGAGGCGGGCGAGCTGCGCGTGCTGGCGGTGACCGGCCCCGACCCGATCCCCGGAATCGACGCGCCGACGCTGCGGGAGCTCGGCATCGACCTGGAGTTCCTCAACTGGCGCGGACTGCTCGCGCCGCCCGGCATCAGCGAGTCGCGCCGCGAGGAGCTGATCGACGCGCTGGATGAGCTGCGCACCACCCCGGAGTGGCGCGACGCGCTGAACGACAACCACTGGCACGACGCCTATCTCGCCGGCGACGACTTCGGCGCCTTCCTCGCGGCCGAGGACGACCGCGTCGGCGGCCTCCTCGCCCGCCTCGACGAGTCCTGACGGCACAGCGCCGGCGACCAGCGACGGCGAGATGCGCGCGCTACAGCTCGGCGGAGCGGGCGGCGCTGAGGAAGGCGTCCCACTCGGCGGCGGGGAAGGCGAGGTATCCGGCGCCGGGGGATTTCGAGTCGCGCAGAGCCGCACCGGCGGGGAGGTCGGCGACTTCGACGCAGTTGCCGTTGACGCCGCTGTGGCTGGACGTCCGGAAGGACGGGGACGGGGCTATGGGGGCGACCTCCACACACTCCTGCCCCTGAGCGCTGTAGCTGCTCTTGCGGAAGGACGGCGGGATGGGGGCGACCTCGACGCAGTCCACTCGGTCACTGCTGTAGCTGGACTTGAAAAACACCAATCGCTCAGTCGTCGTCATACTGATCGTCGGACTCCATGATCTGTTGGATGAACTTCAGAGTATGGGGTGGCCGAAGCGCGGCCGAGTTGAGGTTGGCGAAAATCGTCACGAACCGCTGTACAGACGGAACATCCTGAACAAAGAGGCTATCTGTAGCAGTCTCTGTATAGACGATGCCGGGGTCCATTTCTGCCGGGAAGTCCAGGATGACGAATGAGCCTGCAAGCCCCGCGTGCATGCCAGCAGTGAAGGGCAGCACCTGTATGTCGACGTTGTGACGAGTGGCGACGTTGAGGAGGTGCTGCAACTGGTCCCGCATGACGTGCGGATGGTCGAGCTTCCTCCGCAGTGCGGCCTCGTCGATGACAGCCCAGATCTGGGGCGGGTCGTGGCGGCTGAGGATCTGTTGCCGCTGAAGACGTGCCTCGACGAGCCTCTGAACCTCGTTCTCCGTGTAGGCACGACCGCCTCGGAAGACTGCCTCGCTGTATTCAGGCGTCTGAAGCAGCCCAGGAATGACTTGACATTGATAGGTCCGGATCATAGAGGCTTCGACCTCGAAGTCAGGTAGGGCGTTACCTCCGAATACGTCCTTGTACTTCGACCACCAGCCCTGCTCCTTGGACTCCCGAGCCAGTTCGTGGAGCGCCTCCCTGGCTTCTGCGGGAGCTTGGTAGAGGTCCGCCAGTGCATCGATGTCACGGGCCTTGATGCGCCTGGCTTCGGCCGTCTCGATGTTGCTGAGCGTCGAGGCGGGGACGTCGGCCAGCTTGGCTGCTGCGGAAAGCTTCAGACCTTGGGCGTCGCGAAGGCGCCGAAGCTCTGCGGCCAGCCGACGGCGTCGCACTGTGGGACTGAAGGGGCGGTGCATGGACATGATCCTAGGCGATTGGTTCTCGAATTTCGAATCATCGTGTTGACATCTCGAATTTCGAGTTTCACTATGGATATGCAGTCGATCACAGAATCGTCGCGCTCAGTAGTCAAGCTACTCATCGCCCGCCGCCCTGTCCGGAAAACGGGCCACACGCACGCCTCTGCTACCGGATCGGGACCCACACCTCAAGGAGTCGCCATGTCCTCCTCTCATGCTGCCCTCAGCCAGCTACCGCCCGTAACCGTCCCGCTCGCTCTCCTCATCCCCCGGCAGAAGCAGCACTACTTCGACACCATCGGCCCGCGCACGCCCTACCGGTCCCGCGCCTTCACGTTCTGGGGCGATGCGGCCCTGTTCCCCCTGGTCCACGCCTTCCTCAACGGATGCGCGCGCGACCGGGACCCCGACTACCGCTACGTCTTCGATCTCCTGGGCACCGAGCTCGCGGGCAACGCCGTCCGGCACACGCGCTCCGGCGAGCCGGGCGGCACCTTCACGCTGCGCGTGGACCGCTCGGCCGCGGGGCTGACGCTCACCTGCCGCGACGGCGGCCTGCCCGACACGCATCTGCGGGACCGCCGCGACCGCGCCCGCCTCCAGCCCAACCCCGCCGGACTGCACGCCAACGCCGACGCCACCGCCGGACGCGGGCTCGCCCTCGTGGACGCGCTGGCGACCGCCTGGGGCGACAACGGCGTACCCACCTACCGCCACGTGTGGTTCCACCTGGCCTACGACTTCGCGGGCTCCGCCTGGGCCGCCGCCTGAAGGACGAGGCGGCAGCCCGGCGTTCGCCGCGGCTCCCGCCGACCCGCCCACTCCTGCCCACTGCCGCCCGACCTCACTGCCGCCCGACGGCAAGCGGCCCGGAAGGTGCACCACCACCTCCCGGGCCCTGATCCCACAACCTGTTGCAATGCGAAAGGAACGGAATCAATGCCCGACATTACCCTCGCGCCCGCCCGCACCGCCGCCCCCGTCCACAGGCGCACCGGCACCCCCGCACCTATGCATCCCCCTGTGCCCGCACCCGCACCGGTGCCGCCCCCGCGCGAGCCCGCCGACATCGCGGACGCCCCACCCACCCGGCGACCCTGCACCGACTGCGCCCATCCCTTGTGCCGCACCCGCCGCGCCGGCCGCCAGGACCGCATATACGGCCGCACCCCGGAGTTCGCCCGCGAACACCGCACCGCGGCCGCCGTCCAAGCCCGCTGCCGCAGCGCCGTCGTCTGGTTCGGCGAAGCCACCCAGTCCTACTGGGCCGCTACCCCCGGCGGCCTCATCGAGGCCCCCGACGCCGACACGCTCCTGCTCACCCTCTCGGCCGGGGCCGCCCGGCCCCGGCGTCCCTCCGTGCGGTCGGCACCTCCGGAACGATCGCGCTGAAATCGCGAACTCGTGCCGTACAGGATGGAAGAAACCTGGCGGAAGCCGGCCCCGCCCACACAGGAGGGCGCGGGCGGCTTCCGGCCCCGAGGACCGCTCACTCCGCCGCCAGGAGGTCGTGGAAGTGGGCGAGCATGCGCTCGCGGTCGGGGGGTGTGCCGGTGAAGAGCTGGAAGGCGTCGGCCGCCTGGAAGACGGCCATGGCTCCGCCGTCCAGGGTGGCGCAGCCACGGGACTCCGCGTCGTCCAGCAGTTCGGTGCGCAGCGGGCGGTACACGACGTCGGCGACCCAGAGCGGGGGGCGCAGCAGCTCGCGCGGGACGGGCGTGCCGGGGTGGTGGGCCATGCCCACCGGGGTGGCGTGCACCAGGCCGTCGGCTCCGGCGAGCAGGCGCTCGGGGTCGTCGGCGCCGGCGGGCTCGCAGCGGGCGTCGCGGAACCGGCGGCCGACGCGCTCGGCCAGCTCGGCCGCCCGCCCGGTGTCGAGGTCGGCGACGACCAGGGTGCGCACCCCCGATTCCAGCAGCGCGTGCGCGACGGCCGCACCCGCGCCGCCGGCGCCCAGCAGGACCACCCGCTCGCGCGGCGCGTGCGGCAGGCCGCGCTCCAGCGAGCGCGCGAAGCCCGACCCGTCGGTGTTGTGCCCGATGGCCGAGCCGCCGTCGAAGACCACCGTGTTGACGGCCCCGATGGCGGCGGCGTCGGAGGTGAGCCCGTCCAGCACGGGCAGCACCAGCTGCTTGCACGGATGGGTGATGTTCAGCCCGTTGAAACCGAGCCGCCGCGCCGCCGGCACCAGGTCGGCCACCGACTCCGGCGGCAGGTCCAGCTCGGCGATGTCGATGGTGCGGTAGATCAGGCGCCGTCCCGTCGCGGCCGCCTCACGCTCGTGCAGGGGCGGCGTCAGCGACGGGCCGACACCCGCCCCGACGAGCCCCACGAGGTAGGACGGCGCCGTGCCGCGGGGCCCGGCTCCGGCCGCGCCCTTCGCCTGGTCCTCGCCCACCGCCCGCAGCGCCGCCTCGTCGCCGATCGCGCCGGTCACCTGGCCTGCTCCGCCCGGTGGGCCGCCATGCGCACGGCGGTGTTGGCGGCGCCGTAACCGCGGTAGCCGCCGGTGCGCTGCACGACCTCGAAGAACAGCCGGTTGTCCAGCATCGGCGTGTAGAAGTGGAAGAACTCGCCTCCGTCGGCCGAGCGGTCGTAGAGGATCCCGTTGGCGCGCATCCGCTCGCGCACCGCGGGCGCGAGGTCGGTTCGGGCCGCGAGGTCGTCGTAGTAGTTGTCGGGGATCGGCAGCGGGGCGACACCGGCGGCGCGCATCGCCTCGGCCGCCGCGAACACGTCGTCGCAGGCGAATGCGGCGTGCTGGGCTCCGCCGGCCGCATCCGAGTGCGCACCGCGGCCCAGCACCGAGACGTTGAGCGCGATGCGCAGCCCGCCGTCCCCACCGTCGGCCAGCGCCCGGCTGCGCACTAGCCCGTCGGGCGCCGCCACCTCAAGGCTCTCGTCGGGGGTCAGCCCCAGCACCGAGCGGTAGAACAGCGACGCCTCGTCGAAGTGGTCGAAGGGCTGGAACAGCCCCACGTGGTCGATCGCCGACAGCGGCGCGCCGTCGCCGCCGGCGTGCCGGTCGCGCACCGCCTCGGCGCCGAAGTCGGCGAGCCACTCCCGGCCCTCCCGCCTGCCGGGGCAGAAGAACACGGCGGTGCCGTCGGGGGCCGCGACCGCGTTCAGCCGCGACTCGGCCGGGTCGCGCCGGCGCGGCAGGGTCGGCGCGAGCAGGCGCTCGGCCCGCTCGGCCGCGCGCTCGGGGTCGGCGACCTCGACGCCGAGGGCGGTGACGGCGGCGTCGCCGTCCCAGGTGTGGCCCAGGCGCGGGTCGGTGGAGCTGAGCAGCAGGCGGACGCCGCCGCTGCTCCACAACTGGACGGGCTTGGACCGGTGGTCGCGGGTGTGGGAGAACCCGAGCGCGGCGAGCACCGCGCGCACGCGCTCGGCGCCGCCCCCCTCCTGCGCGGCGATCTCGACGAAGGCGTAGCCGGCGTCGTCGGGCGGGTCGGGCAGGCGGGTGAGGGAGGCCCGGGGCCGTGCGCCGTCGGCCCCGGGCTCCCCGCCGACGCGCTCGGCCGCCCGCTCGCGGGCGAGCGCGTCCTCCAGCACCGACAGCGAGCGCATCGCGTCGGCGGCGGTGCGGTGGGGATCGGCCGCGCGGAAGACGTCGTTGAACACCTCCAGCGACAGCGGCCCGGTGTACCCGGCCGCGAGCACGTGCCGGGTGAAACCGGTCAGGTCGAAGGCGCCCTGGCCGGGGAAGCACCGGTAGTGCCGGCTCCACTGCAGCAGGTCCATGGCCATGTAGGGGGCGTCGGCCAGCTGCAGGAAGAAGATCTTGGCGCCGGGGATGGCGCGGATTCCGGCGGGGTCTCCGCCTTTGGAGAGGATGTGGAAGCTGTCCAGGCACACGCCCAGCGACGGGTGGTCGGCCTCGGCCACCAGGCGCCAGGAGTGCTCGTAGGTGTCGACGCGGCGGCCCCAGGCCAGCGCCTCGTAGGCGATGCGCACGCCGTAGGGCGCGGCGGCCTCGGCGAGGTGGCGCAGCTGGGCCGCCGCGCGCGCGTCGTCGCCGAGGGCCGCCGGCGCGGCGTTGGAGCAGACGAGCAGCGTGTCCGCGCCGAGTTCCAGCATCAGCTCGAACTTGGCCTCGGCCCGGCGCAGGTTCCGTTCGAGCCCGGCGTCGTCGACTCCCTCGAAGTCGCGGAACGGCTGGTAGAGGTCGATCCCCAGGCCGAGCTCGGCTGCCGCCGCGCGGACCTCGCGCGGGGGCAGGGGGGAGGCGACGAGGTCGTTCTCGAAGACCTCGACCCCGTCGAACCCCGCTGCCGCGGCCGCCCGCAGCTTCTCCTCCAGGGTGCCGCTGAGCGATACGGTGGCGATACTGCGCCGCATGTCGGTTGCTCTCCGCTCCGTCGTCCTTCGGCGTGGCCGTCCGCCGGTTACCGTGCCTCTTGGAAGGCCTGGTAGAGCTCCAGCGAGTCGCCGTCGAGGTTCTTCTGGAAGTAGTCCCTGGCCTTGGAGCGGAACGCCTCGACGTCGACGTCGTCGACGATCTCGATCGTCCCGTTGGCCTTCCACTCCTTGACGATCTCGGCCTCGGCCTTCTCGATGCACTCGCGGTTCCGGGCGCGCGTCTCGCTGACCGCCTTCTGCAAAGCCTCCTGCTGCTCGGCGGAGAGCTTCTGCCACGTCTTGCCGGAGACGACGATCATCTGCGAGCCGATCTGGTGGCTCGTGAGGCTGATGTGCGACTGGACCTCGTCGAAGCTGTCGCTGTGGATGGTGGGAATGGGATTCTCCTGGCCGTCGGCGGTGCCCTGCTGCAGGGCCAGGTAGACCTCCTCGAACGCGACGGTGGTCGCCTCCGCGCCCAGGGCCTTGGCGTTCTCCAGGTAGATCGGGGAGTCGGGGAACCGCATCCGCAGGCCGTCGAGGTCGGCGGGCTTGCGGATGGGCTTGTTCGCGGTGAAGTGCCGGTCGCCGAAGTACCAGACGTCCAGGATCTTGGCGCCGGTGGCCTTCTCGAAGTCCTTCTTGATCGTCTCCGAGGCGTCGGAGTCGAAGAAGTCGAACAGGTGGTCGGCGTCGTCGAAGGCGTAGGCGGCGTCGAACACGCCGATCGGCTCGTAGGTCGAGCCGAGCGCCGCCGAGCCCTGCACGTCCATGTCGATGTCGCCGGACATCACCGAGGCGAAGGTCTCGGTGTTGTCGCCGAGCTGGCTGTCGGGGAAGGTGTCGACGGTCATGCCCACGTCGGCCTTCTCGACCTTCTCGGCGACGACGTCGATGCCGCAGCGGGTGTGCGGGTGGTCCTGGGAGTAGCTGTTGGCGAAGGAGAGGGTGAGTCCGTCGTCGGCGGACTCGCCACCGCCGCCGCAGCCGGCGAGAGTCAGGGCGGCTACGGGCAGAACGGCCGCCCAGCGAAGGGTGGTGCGCATCGAACGCCTCCTAAGGGGGTCCGGGGGATGGCGCCGCGTCCGGCGGCGCAGGGGTGTGCGGTACGGGGTAGGGCGAATCTCGTCCGGACGGGTCGGGTCCGGGTCGGGGGCGGAGGGGCTACAGGCCCAGGTATCCGGGCAGGAAGAGCACCAGGTCCGGGGCGGCGGTGAGCAGGGCGAGGACCGCGATGAGCGGGAGGAGGAACGGGGCGGTGCCCCGGAACACCTCCTGCATCGGGGTGCGGGTCGCCGAGCCGAGGACGAACAGCACTCCCCCGATGGGCGGGGTGAGCAGGCCGATCATCAGGTTCACGATGGTGATGACGCCGAAGTGCACCGGGTCCACGCCGACCTGCATCGCCACGGGCAGGAGCACCGGCACGGTGATCACCAGCGCGGCGACGGGCTCCAGGACCGTGCCGATGAGGATCAGCGCGACGTTGACCAGCAGCAGGAAGACGACCGTGCTGTCGGTGAACCCGAGCAGGAACGACGCCAGGGCCTGGGGGACCTGCTCGCGGGCGAGGATCCAGCCGAGCAGGCCGGAGGCCGCCAGGATGATCGCGATGGACGCCGCGGTCGTGGCGGTCTCCACCGCGATCCGCCACAGCGCCCCGGGGTTCAGCTCCCGGTAGCAGAACCCGAGGAGGAACACGTAGGCGGCGCCGACGGCGGCGGCCTCGGTGGGGGTGAACAGGCCGCTGAGGATGCCGCCGAGCAGCAGCACCGGCGCGCCCAGCGGGCCGATCACGCGCAGCACGGCGCCGCGCACCTCGCCGGGCTCGGGGCGGCGCCCGGCCAGGTGGGGCTGGCGGCGCCCCCAGAGGAAGACCGCGACCGCGAGTCCCGCCGCGATCAGCAGCGCCGGGACGACGGCGGCGGCGAACAGGGCGGCGGTGGAGACGGCCGCCACCGAGGCGTAGACGATGGCCGGGATGCTCGGCGGCATCACCGGTCCGATCAGGCTCGACGCCGCCGACAGTCCGAGGGAGAAGCGGCGGGAGTAGCCGCGGCTCGTCATCGCGGGCACGGTCATCTTGCCCACCCCGGCGACGTCGGCCAGCGCGCTGCCGCTCATCCAGGAGAAGCCGACGCTGACGCCGATGTTGACGTAGCCCAGCCCGGCGCGGACCCGGCCGAAGAGGACCTGGGCGAAGGCGAAGATGCGGTCGGCGATGCCCGTGTGGTTGGCGGTCACCCCGACGAGGATGAACAGCGGCACGGCCAGCAGCGGGAAGCTGTCGATCTCCTCCGCGGCCGTGCGCAGGCTCAGCCCGGTGGACTGGTCGGTCAGCGCCATGTAGGCGATGCAGGGGCCGAGGATGGCGAATGCGATGGGCACCCGCAGTACGAGCAGGAGCAGGATTCCGCAGACGACCAGCGTCGCGCTCATCGGTCGGCCTCCCCGGCGTCGGTGCCGGCGTCGGCGGGCAGCGGCTCGGCCGGGGGCGGGCCCGGCAGGAACGCGTTGGCGGTGGCGCGCAGCGCGGCCAGCGCCAGCCCGACCAGCGGGATCGCGTAGACGAAGGCCATGGGGATACCGAGAGCGGGGGTCGTCATCGGCGAGCCGCCGAAGACCAGCTCGGCGGCCTCGGCGGTGAACGCCGCGCATACGGCGGCCACCACCAGGTTGGCCGCGACCCACACCCCGCGGCGGACCCATGCCGACGGCGCGAAGTCGACCAGCTTCAGGGTGATGTGCTCGTCGCGGCCGATCAGGTAGCCCGCGAGCGAGAACGCCAGCCACACCAGGCCCAGGCGGGCCAGCTCGCCGGTCCACACCCATCCGGTCACCGGCAGGTGCCGCTGGAGGGCCTGGGTCAGCATCAGGACGAGGATCAGGGCCAGGAGCGCTACTCCCGCGGTCAGTTCCGCGGCCTCCAGCCACCGCACCGCCGCCGGGCGGGACCGCGGCGGCGGCCCCTCGCCGGCTGCTTCGGGGGTGTCGGACATCCGGGGCTCCACTCGACGAGGACAACGACAGTGCTGCTCAGGCCGGTGAACGCCGGTCCGCAGCACGGATTGTGTGAACCCTAGATTTCCGCCGCATTGCATGACAAGCGATTGCCAAATGTTGTCATCTCACGTACAACGGACACATCATGACCACCCCCAAGCGCACGACCGTCTACGACGTCGCCCGCGAGGCTGGTGTCGCCGCCTCCACGGTCTCCCGCACCTTCGGCAACCCGCGCCGGGTCAACGCGGCCACCCGCCGGCACGTGCTGGCGGTCGCCGAGCGCCTCGGCTACCACCCCAACCCGCTGGCCACCGCCCTGCAGTCGGGCCGCACGGCGACCGTGGCGATGCTCGTGCCCGACATCGCCAACCCGCACTTCTTCGGCACCATCCGCGGTGCGGAGCGCCGTGCGACGGCCGCGGACATCACCTTCATCCTCGGGTTCACCGACGAGTCCGCCGACACCGAGCGCGACAAGATCGAGCGCCTGGCCCGATCGGTCGACGGCTTCGTGCTGGCGTCGAGCCGCATGCCCGACGCCACCACCGCCGACCTCGCCCGCGAGCACAACCTGGCCCTCATTGACCGCGAGGTCGACGGCCTGCCCGGCGTCGTCATAGACAACGCCTCGGGCAGCCGGCAGCTCGTGGACCACCTCGCCTCGCTGGGGCACCGCTCGCTCGTCTACCTGTCGGGCCCGCACGGGTCGTGGCTCGCGGGCGAACGCTGGCGGGCGCTGAGCGCGGGGGCCGAGGAGCGCGGGATGGCCGCGACGCGGCTGGGTCCGTTCCCACCGCAGGTCGCGGGCGGCGGAGCCGCCGCCGACGCGGCGCTGGTCTCGGGCGCGACGGCCGTCGTCGCCCACAACGACCTGCTGGCGATCGGGATACTGCGGCGGTTGGCCGAGCGGGGGGTGTCGGTGCCCGACCAGCTCAGCGTGGCGGGCTACGACGACATCTTCGGCGCCGACTTCTGCGTGCCCGCCCTGACCACGCTGGCCGGTCCGCAGGAGGAGGCCGGCCGCGCGGCTGTGGAGATCCTGCTGAACAAGGCCTCGGCCCGCGCCGCCGAGGACGGCCCCCGCCGCGTGGTACTGCCCTCCCACCTGGTCATCCGCGACTCCACCGGACCCGCCCCGGCGTGACCGCACCGCCGCGCCGGCGGTCGGGCCACCGCGCCGGCGGTCGCGCCCGCCGGCCTCGCTTCGCGGGCCTCGCTCCCCGCGGGGATGCGCGGCGATGCCGGCGCGCGGACAGGCGCGCGGCCAAGCCGACCTGCGGCCAGGGGGCGCGGCGAAGCCTGCGTGCGGGCGGGACGGCGGGCGCTGCGCGTCCGCGTACCCGCGTGCTGCGATCCGGCTGTCCGCGGCGCCCGGGGAACGCGAGAGGGCTACCCTCGACGACGGAACGGCGAAGCCGGACCCGCGTTTCTCACGTGAGGGTAGAGTTGTGGCCAGGAGGTGCGTGGATGGGCGCCGAGCACATGCAGATCGGTCAGGTCGCCCAACGCACGGGCCTGTCGCTGCGAACCATTCGCTACTACGGCGAGGTCGGGCTGGTCGAACCCTCGGCCCGCTCACGCGGCGGGTTCCGGCTCTACACCGAGGCCGACCTCGACCGACTGCTGCTGATCAAGCGGATGAAACCGCTCGACTTCAGCCTGGAGGAGACCCGCGACCTGCTGGAGGTTCTGGACAGCCTCGCCGAACCCGGTCTGACCGAGGAACGGCGGGCGCACCTGGCCGCACGGCTGGACATGTTCGAGCAGGCCGCCGAAGAGCGCTGCCGCGCCCTGCGCGAGCAGTTGGCAATGGCCGAGGAGTTCGCCGAGCGGTTGAGCGACCAGCGGCGCGCGCACCTCGCACCGACCGGCGACAGGTGAGGAACGAGCAGCAGCGTTGAATACGACGGCCACAGAAAGCGACGCGAAGACGACCGCGGAGGTCACCGGCGAGGCCGCGCGGCGGCGCACCTTCGCTGTGATCTCCCACCCCGACGCGGGCAAGTCCACGCTCACCGAGGCGCTGGCCCTGCACGCGGCCGCCATCACCTCGGCGGGCGCAGTGCACGGCAAGGGCGAGCGGCGCGGGGTCACCTCCGACTGGATGGATATGGAGCAGGCCCGCGGCATCTCCATCACCTCCGCGGCACTGCGCATCGACTACGGCGACTGCGTGCTCAACCTCCTCGACACCCCCGGCCACGCCGACTTCTCCGAGGACACCTACCGGGTGCTCTCGGCGGTGGACTGCGCGATCATGCTGCTGGACTCGGCCAAGGGCCTGGAGCCCCAGACCCTGAAGCTGTTCGAGGTCTGCCGCGCCCGCAACATGCCGGTGATCACCTTCGTCAACAAGTGGGACCGGCCCGGGCGCGAGCCCTTGGAGCTGCTGGACGAGATCGAGCAGCGCATCGGCCTGCGGCCCACCCCGCTGAACTGGCCGGTGGGCATCGCCGGCGACTTCCGCGGGCTCATCGACCGCTCCGACGGCTCCTACACCAAGCTCACACGCACCCCCGGCGGCGCCACTCGTGCCGTCGAGGAGCGGATGGACGCCGAGCGGGCGGCCGAGACCGAGCAGGAGACCTGGACCCAGGCTGTCGAGGAGATCGAGCTGCTCGGTGAGATCGAGGCGCACTTCGACGAGAAGTCCTTCCTCGCCGGGGAGTCCTCGCCGGTGCTCTTCGGCGCCGCGCTGCCCAACTTCGGCGTGTCGCAACTGCTGGAGACGCTGGTGAAGCTGGCGCCGGCTCCCGAGGACCCGGTCGACGTCCACGGCGAGCGGCGGCCGGTCGGCGCCCCCTTCTCCGGCCAGGTGTTCAAGATGCAGGCGAACATGGACAAGGCGCACCGCGACCGGATGGCGTTCCTGCGCATCTCCTCGGGGCGCTTCGACCGCGGCATGGTGCTCACCCACGGAGCGACCGGGCGCCCATTCGCGACCAAGTACACCCAGGCGGTGTTCGGCAGCGAGCGCTCCACCATCGAGTCGGCCTACCCGGGCGACGTGATCGCGCTGGTCAACGCCGCCGCGCTGAGCGTGGGCGACACCCTTTACTCGGGTCCGAAGGTGGAATACGCGCCGATCCCCAGCTTCGCGCCCGAGCACTTCGCCGTGGCCCGGGCCAAGGACGCCGGCCGCTACAAGCAGTTCCAGCGCGGAATCGCCCAGCTCGACGCCGAGGGCGTGGTGCAGGTGCTGACCTCGGACGTGCGCGGCGAGCAGGCTCCGGTGCTGGCGGCCGTCGGCCCGCTGCAGTTCGACGTGGTGGCCCACCGCATGGCCGAGGAGTTCCGCGCCCCGATCGAGCTGGCGCACCTGGAGTACTCGCTGGCACGGCGCACCGACGCCGCCTCGGCCCCGGCCGCCCACGCCCTCTCGGGCGCGGAGGTCCTCAAGCGCCGCGCCGATGGTGAGCTGCTGGTCCTGGTCCACAACAAGTACCGGCTGAGGGTGATCACGCGCGACAACCCGAACCTGGTTCTGGAGCCGCTTCTGGCCGGCGGCGCCGACGCCGAGGCTTAGAGGCGCGGTAGGCGGGACCGGGGCTGGTGAGGGCCGCCAGTGGGGAGCGGTGAGGGCCGCGCCCATCGGTCCGGGTCGTAGCCGCTCGCGGTTCGGACGCGGCGGCGAGGGCGGTAAATGGCGGGACGCGCGGTATCGAATCGGAATCCCGCTGGTCACGGCCCCATCGAGGCGGCGACAGCGGCGGACGGCTGGGCACGCGGTAATCGGACCGCGCACCCGCCGGTCACGGTCCCGACGGGGCAGCGGGGACAGCGGGTGGCCAAGCCCCAACCCACCGCACCCGATGCCTGCCGGTAAGCCATGCGACGGGGCAGCGAGGGCAGCGGACGGCTGGACCCGCGACCATCGGACCGCGTGCCCGCCAGCCACGGCTCCAACGAAGGAGCGGGCAAGCGGACGGTTGAGCCCCAACCCACCGCCCGGTACCCGCCGGTAAACCAGGCGGCAAAGGCGGCGGACGGCGGGGCGCGCGGTGATCGGTCCGGGTGCCCGCCGGTCGCGGCCCCGACGAACGCAGTACCAGCAGCGCGCATTGAAGCCCACGGCGGACATTTCGGGCAGATCGATAGCGCTTGCCTTCGCGAGGCGAAACGGGCAGGACGCGATCAGCAGCGAAGCAGCCATCCCCCGCCGATCTTCCGCTATACGGAATCCCACCAGGCAATTTGCCCGATTCGCCTGCTTTTGCGATCGCTCTGAGCTTCTGAACGGCCACGAGACCGCCGAAAACAGCGCTCAAGGGCCCTTGAGAGGTGCATGAAAGAGGCTTCGTCGACACTGTCCCCCGTGCGGGCCGTTCCATCGGAGGCGCAAAAGGGGCATTCATCCATCTATCCCTCTCCCCGGAGGGGCGCCACGGCGCACCGGAGCGCCGACGTAAGGCTCAGGGCGGTCTCGTCGCTCCTCCAAGCCGTGCGTGCACTCCAAATGCCTGATTCGTCCGACTGTCACGCGCGACCATCCGCGCGCCGAGCCCATGACGCCACCCGAACCCCCACCCTCGCCTCGCCGCCCCGTCGCAACCGCAACCCGCAAGCACCCGAACCGACCCGCGCGGCCTCAATCCCCCACCGCCACCTCCGCCCCTCCCAACTGCCACCGGCGAACACTCCGCGCGTCCCGGCCGTGCGAGCAAGCGAGCAGCCTGGTGGTCCTGCCGCTTACCGCGAGCGGAGGATGTCGTACAGGTCGAGCGGGGCGGGCGGCGGAAGGGGGTCGGCGGGTGCGGCCCTGTCGGCGCGGAAGGAGTCGAGCAGATAGGCGACGAGCCTGCGGGAGGCCGTTGGAGCGGCTTCGGGTGCCTGGGCGGAGATACCGCTGTTGGCCATGATCAGCAGGGTGAAGTCCGAGGTCGCGAAGTCCGCCCGCAGGCGGCCGGCGTCCTTGGCTCGGCGCGCCAGCTCGTTCAGCCCGCACGTCACCCGGTCGAGTTCGCCGCTGATGCCGAGCTCCTCGAAGTAGGCAGCGACGAACGCCGAGTTGAAACCCGGGTTGCCCGCCTGCACCGCGCACACCTGCTCGACGGCACCGCGGAACGCGTCCCAGGGGTCGAGGCAGGTGAGCGCCTCGTCGACGGCCGCGACGCACGCCGCGAACTGGTCGGCGAACACCTCTTGGATGAGGGCCCGCCTCGTGGGGAAGCGCCGGTAGAGGGTCGCCACCCCCACGCCGGCGTGTCTGGCGACCGCGGCCATCGGCACGTCGAGCCCGCGCTCGGCCAGCAGGTCGGCGGCGACCCCCAGAATCCGGTTGCGGTTGTGCAGCGCGTCGGCGCGCAGGCGTGGCTCCTGGGCCGGAGCCCGGCGGTCGGGCCGCAGGCGAGAGTCTTCGGTGCCCATTCTTCTCACTTCCGTGCAACCGGATGGGGGTCTCCACTTACCCGGCTAGTGTTGCGGCGAACGGAGACGCGGGTCCACCCCGCCGGGGTCGCCGCCGCAGGTCCAGGCGGCCGCGGCCTGCACTCGACCCGCCCCCACGCCCGCCCACCAGGAGGTCTCGTGCGATACGAGGGACCGCTTCCGCACTGGCTGATCCGCCCCATCAACGGGTTCACGACCGCACTGCGCACCTCCCCGCGATGGGGGCGACTGGCGCGCAGGCGCCTGACCGTCGTCACCTACACGGGCCGGCGCTCGGGGCGCACGTTCTCGACGCCGGTCTCCTACCGCCGCAGCGGGGAGACCGTCACGATCAACGTAGCCATGCCCGAGCGGAAGCGGTGGTGGCGCAACTTCACGGGCGAGGGCCGGCCCATCTCCCTGGAGCTGGACGAACAGGTTCGCACCGGACACGCGGTCGCCCGGCCCTACGCCAAGGGCCGCGTCAGCCTCACTGTGCGCCTCGACGACCGCAGAGAGGACGGCGAAAGCCCGGCCGCCGGCACCGCCGCCTGACCCGGGCCCGCCAGCGCAGCCACGCGGACGGGCGGCCGCCGCTAAGCGGCCACCCGTCCGCCACGCCTTCGGCCGCGCGCCATTGGAGCGGCCGGCGCCGCTTCCGTGCCGGCCCTGCCCGCTGCCGATCCGGCGGTGGTCAGGGCCGGAGGGGTGTGGCGATCAGCGCCGCCGCCGACGCCGATCCACCCCGCGCCGCTCCGCAGATCCCGCGAACCCCGCGAACCGGGCGGCTCACCGGTCGCCGCTCCCCTGGCGCACTCCGACCACGCTCACGCCCCCGGCGCCGCCTCCACATCCGTCTCCGCCGCCCGCACCGGAGCGTCCCAGTCGATCCTGTACCGCTGCTCGGCGCCGAAGGCCTTCTCCGGGTCGAGCGCCGTCCTGAGCAGCAGCCGCATCAGAAAAGGCATCAGCACCCGTGCTACGGGACCGGGCGCCTTGAGCGTGTTCGTCTTGGCCGCGCGGGCGGCCACCTTCTCCACCCGCGGCCGGCGGCTGCGCTCGTAGGCGTCGAACGCGCTGCGGGGGTCGGGGAGATCGCGCAGGCAGCGGGCGAGCTCCACCGCACTCTCGACGGCCAGCGACGCTCCCTGCCCCGAGCTGTTGGAGGGCGCGTGCACCGCGTCGCCCACCAGCACCATGCGCCGGCTGTGCCAGCGCGGCACGTGCGGCAGGATGTGCAGCGAGCCGCTGACCTGCAGGAGGTCGGCGGGAGTGCTGCGCATCAGGTCGCCGCCCGGGTCGTCGTCGCCGTACGCCTCGCGCAGCAGCCGCAGCCACTCCTCGGGCGGGACCTCGCGCGCCTCGGCCAGCGGCATCGGCCGCTCCTGCGGCAGGTTCGCGCCCCAGCCGGTACGGCCGTCGGGGCGGGGCCAGTAGAGGTAGTAGGCCCGTTTGCCGAAGGTGAAGGTCAGGGAACCGGATTCGCGCCGCACCCGGTGGTCGGCCACCCCCTCGAAGCCCAGGACACCGGTGTAGCCGGGGTCGGGCGCGTCGGGGTCGATCAGCTTGCGGACCACCGAGTGCACGCCGTCCGCGCCGACGAGCACGTCGGCGTCCGCCGAGGTGCCGTCGGCGAACCGGGCGGTGACGCCGTCGGCCCTCTCCTCGGCTGCGACCAGGCCCTTGCCGTACTCCGTTCGGACGCCACGGGACGCCGCCAGGTCGTGCAGCGCGCGGTACAGGTCGCCGCGCTGCACGAGCCGCATCGGGGGCAGCCCGGCCAGATGCGGTAGCTCGACCTCCCGCCCGCCGAACGACAGCGCCGAGCGGTGGAGCGGGATGGAGCCGGCCTCCGCGGCGTCGCGGGCGCCGACCACCTCCAGCGCCGCCTGGCCGTTGGGGGCGATCGCGAGACTGCCTCCGACACCGTCGGCGGTGGAGGGATGGGCCTCGTAGACGGTCGCCTCGACGCCCGCGTTCCGCAGCGCCAGAGCCGCGACGGGGCCCGCAATGCCCCCACCGATCACCAGCGCCGTTCTCGTACTCGACATGACACTCCTCAGGACTCTCCGAGGGACCGGGTGGTACCCGTGCCCTCTGTGTTCGGTTCGGTCTGCTCCGAACCGCGTCCCGCGAGGTGAGCCGGATATGCTGCGCTTGCCACTTCGCGACCGGACTCGCTTCTACCGGGTGCGGTTCGAGTGCCCGGCCCCGGCGACGGTGCTGCAACACCTCCGCCGGGGCCGTTCTCCCTATCGGTCGTCCTCCCCTTCCGCTTCCGCGAGCTCGGCGACTCCGGAGGGCACCTCGCCCGTCGCGTGCCACCCGGCCCACTCCTCCAGGCCGGGGAAACTCCCGGAGGACAGCTCGCCGACGAGCGAGCGGACCCAGTCGGCCTCGGCCTCACGGACGGCGATCTCGTACTCGTCCTCGACGAGGAACAGCCGCGGCACGTCCCGCCGGTTCCGGTCCAGCGCCTCGCGCAGGGACGCGTTGCCCCTGTCGAGCGCGTCGAGCCGGCGCCGGAGCATCGTCAGGGCCTCGTCGGGCTCCAGCGCCGCGAGCACCGACAGGCCGGCCTTGAAGCGCGGCCGCTCCGGCTGAGGCGTCGACACCAGCTCGGCGGCCCAGTCGACCAGCTCCGCCCGGCCGGCATCGGTGATCCGGTAGACCGTCCGCTCCGGGCGGGCACCCGCGCGCTCGCTCTCGACGGCCTCCACGAACCCGTGCTTGGCCAGGTTCCGCACCACCGTGTAGAGGGAGCCCCACTTGATCTCCATGTCGTCCTCCTTACCGCGGGCGCGCAGCACTGAGGCGACCTCGTAGGGGTGCATCGGGCGCTGGACCACCACCGAGAGGACGGCGAGGGCGAGCAGGTTGCCTACTTTGCGGCGGTTCGCCATATCTGTTCCTCGTCTACGGTTACTCGTATACGAATATACGTCGCCGAGTGATGGTCGGCAACGCCTTCGTGCCGTCTTGCCCGGGACTGCTTGCGCCTGGCAGGGACCGCCCGCTCGTGGCAGGGAGCGCCCGACCGCCGCCCGCACGGCATCGCGGCGGCTGCAGTAACGGCGATCCGGCGGCGCGGCTCCGGCCCGGGTGGACCTCCCCGGCGCGGTGGCAGAGGTGCCGGCGAAGACGGGCCGCGGGGGCGGCGCTGTCCCGAACCGGACGCAGCCGCCCCCGCGGCCGGGTGCGCGGCTAGCATCGGCCGGGCACGCAGTCCGGTACACCTCAGGAGGTTCTCGGTGAGTCGTCCGTTCCGCGCTACGGCAGGCATGCGCGCGCTCAACACCGTCGTGCGGCTGGCGGTGCGCATCGGTCTCCCAGTCGGGCGCGCGCACGTGCTGACCGTGGTCGGACGGACGTCGGGGGTCCTGCGCTCCACCCCGGTCAGCCCGGTCCGGTGGAACGGGCGGCGGTGGCTGGTCGCCAGCAGCGGCGCGGCCGCCTGGGTCGCCAACGCACGCGCTGACGGCGCGGCGACACTGCGCGGGCGCGGAGGGAGCGAGCCCGTGCGGCTGGTCGAGGTCGGCGGCGAGGACGCCTGCGCGGCCCTGAAGGTGTTCGCCGAGGAGGTCGCCCGCGGCCGCTGGCTGCGCACCCGGCCCGGTTCCCCCGTCCACGAGTTCGCCGCCGACCTGCCCGACCATCCGGTCTTCGAGGTGCTCGGCGGTCGGGGCACGCGGAGCGGGCCCAAGGAGCCCGGCGAACCGGACTGACCGGCGCCGGGAGGCCTGGCCGCGGTGGTCGGGGCGGTCAGGGCCCGCGGCCGCTCGACCGTCGCCGGCCGGCAGGGGGCCGGACCCGGGGCTTGCCGGTCGGCGTATGCTCGGGTCACTCACGAACCGCTCGGGGGCACGATGTTCACCTGGCGCCGGATCGGCCCGCAGGACTTCCCGCTGCTGTGCGAGTGGCTGGCGCAGCCGCACGTATCGCGCTGGTGGAACCACGAGACCTCTGCTGAGGCGGTGGCACGCGACTTCGGTCCCGCCGCTCGCGGCAAGGAGCCCTCGCAGGACTGGCTCGCGCTGCTCGGCGGCGACCCCGTCGGCCTGGTCCAGCGGTCGCGGCCGGCCGACTACCCCGAGGAGCTCGCCTCCCTGTCCGCGATCACCGCCGTGCCCGAAGGCACGGTCGTGATCGACTATCTGATCGGGCCGCCCGACCGGGTGGGGCGCGGGATCGGAACCAGGATGATCCGGGCGTTCGTCGAGAAGACGTGGCACGACTGCCCCGAGGCGCCGGCCGTGATGGTCGCCGTCGTCGCCGCCAACACGGCGTCGTGGCGCGCACTGGAGAACGCCGGACTGCAGCGCGTGGCCAGCGGCGCGATGGAGCCCGACAACCCGCTCGACGAACCGCTGCACCACGTCTACCGCATCGACCGCCCGCCCGTGGCTGACAGCCGCCCGGACACGACCTCGGCCGGCCGCTGACAGCGGCTCAGGCCGCCTTCCGGGCGTTCGCTGTCCGGCGGGCCCGCTTCCAGCGCTTCCACGAGCGGAGCGAGGTCGTCGCGCATGCGTCGCCGAGGCCGACCCGCCCCGCTCGGGGATGCGCAGTCCCGCTCGGGGATGCGCTTTCGACCGCACCCGCCGGCGGTTGCGGAGCACTCTGCGACCGAACGCCGCCGCCGGGTGCAGCGGCGGGGATTGCGGGATGTCCAGTTGGCGGGACAGCCGCCGTACACCCGATTGCGGCAGAATCAAAGGGCATGCCGAGCCTCAGCGGGCACGGGCAGGGAGTCGGAAGGCCGCGTTATGAACATCGAACGGTTGCTCGGCAGCGGGCGCGCGACGCTCTACCTGCTGGCGTCGTTTCCCACCGGCATCGCGGCGCTCGTCATGCTGCCGCTGCTGCTGCTGGGCACCGTGCTCGTCCCACTCGGCGTGGGCGTCTTCCTCCTGCTTCCGCTGCTCTCCGCCGTGCGCCAGTGGGCGGAGTGGGAACACCGCCGATCCCTTCACCGGCTCGGCATCACCCCCCTTCCTGCCGCGCCGCCCTCCGATGCACCGCGGCAACTGCTCGCGCTGGCGGGCGAGCCGGCGACGCGGCGCGCCCTGCGCGGACTGCTCGTACACGCGCTTCTGGGCCCGTTCGCCGGTGTCGTCGGTGTGATGGCCTCCCTCGGCGTACCCGCCACGCTGCTGGAGATGGCCGTGTGGTGGGGCGCCCCCGAGCCCCCGACATTCCTGTGGTTCGAGGCCACCGGCTGGACGTCGGTGCTCCTCGGCGGGGTGGCCGAGGTGCTGGTGTACGCGGCGCTCTTCCTCTGGGGGACCCAGGTCATCGCCGGAGGCTACGCCCGGCTGATGGATCGGCTGCTTTCGCCTTCGCCCGCCGAGATCGAGGCCGCGCGCCTGAGCCAGCGCGTCGAAGAGCTGTCCCACACGCGTGCCGAGGCGCTGAAGGCGCACGGCGACGAGCTGCGCCGCATCGAGCGCGATCTGCACGACGGCACCCAGGCTCGGCTGGTCGAGCTGGCCATGCGGGTGGGCGTCGCCGAGCAGATGCTCTCCAAAGACCCCGACCGGGCGGCCGAGCTCCTGGGCCAGATCCGCGGCCGCGCGGAGGAGGCGATGACCGAGCTGCGCGACGTCATCCGCACCATGTACCCGCCCATCCTCGCCGACCGGGGCCTCGACGGCGCCGTCTCGGCACTCGGCGCCCGATGCGCCGTGCCCACGCGTGTCGAGATGGGCGAGCTCGGCGTTGTGCCGGCTTCGGTGCAGGCAGCGGCCTACTTCGTGGTCGCCGAGGCGCTCACCAACGCCGCCAAGCACGCGCGGGCCTCCGCCGCCGCAGTGCGCGTCGACCGCGTGGGGGCCACGCTGATCGTGGAGGTCTCCGATGACGGCGTCGGCGGGGCAGAGGACGCACTCCTCGCAGCCGGTGCCGGCGGCGTGGACGGTGATGCCGGGAGCGCGGAGGGCGCGGTGACCTCGGATGGCGCGATGGATACGGATGGTGTGGACGGCAGCCGGGGCGGCGGAGCCGGAGGCGGTCCCACCGGGGCGGCGGTATCCGGCGACGGCGCGCCCGGGGCCGCGGTGGCCCGAGGCGGCGCGACCCGCGCCGGAGCGTCCGGAGGCACCGGCCTCAGCGGAATCCGCCGCCGTGTGGCGGCACTGGACGGAACGACGTCGGTAACCAGCCCCGCGGGCGGCCCGACCAGGATCACTGTGGAGCTGCCGTGCGAGTCGTGATCGTCGAGGACAACACCATCCTCGCCGAGGGGTTGAAGCTGCTGCTGGAGACCGGGGGCCACGAGGTGGCCGCCGTGCTCGGCGACGCCCGAGGCCTGCTCGACGCAGTGGACGAGCACTCCCCCGACGTGCTGATCGCCGATGTGCGGCTGCCCCCGGACTTCCGCGAGGAGGGCCTGCGCGCCGCGATCGACGCGCGCCGCGCCCGGCCGGGACTGCCCGTACTCGTGTTCTCCCAGTACGTCGAAGAGGTCTACGCGTCCGAGCTGTTCGCCGACGGCGCCCGCGGCGTCGGCTACCTGCTCAAGGACCGCGTCGCCCGAGTGGAGGAGTTCCTCGACGCGCTGGCCCGGGTCGCGGCGGGCGGAACGGCGATGGACCCCGAGGTCGTCGGCCAACTCCTGACCCGCCGGGAGCGCCCCCTCGCACGGCTCACCCCGCGTGAGCGGGAGGTGCTGGCGCTGATGGCCGAAGGGCTGGACAACACCGCCATCGCCGACCGCATGGTGGTGACCGAGGGCGCGGTCCACAAGCACATCGGCCGCATCTTCACCAAGCTCGACCTCGCCGACGGCGACACGGGCCACCGCCGGGTCCGCGCGGTGCTGGCCTACCTGGGCGCGTGAGTTCCCGGGGAGGGAAGGGAGTGTGTTTCCGGGGAGAGAAGGGCGTGAGTTCCGGGGAGGAGATGAGCGGAGGACGGCGGCGGTGAGGGGGGCTCGGGCTTGCGACCATCGCACCCGGTGCCCGCCGGCTGACCACCCGACGAGGCAGCGACGGCAGCGCACCCACCAGCCCGCGACCAACGCACCCGATACCCACCGGCTCGGCACCCGACGATGCGGCAGCAAGGGCAGCGGGGTGCTCGGGTGAGCGGCGAGCCAATCCGTTCTCGGGCGCGGACCTTGGCCGGTCGGCTGAGGGTCGGCATACTCGGGCAGATTGATCCGCGACCGAGCGTCTGAAATGCACGAGGCCCGCTGAGACCAGCGAGCGACGCACCGGCTCCATCAAATTTCCGCGATGCAGAATACCGCGAGTCCATTTGACCGGTTTCACCTGTTCTAAAGACCGCCGCGAGCATCCGCTCAGCGATGAGACTGCGAAAAACCGCATTGAGAGGCCGTCCAGTGCTGCATCCGGTGGGTCTCGTCGCCACGGCAGTGCGCCCGAGCCGTCAACTCCCAGGGCACTACGGACATAGAACCACGAATCCCCTTCCATGAAGGGGGGTTGCGCCACGCCGGAGGATCGCCGTGTGCATTGGAGCAGTTTCGTCGCCCCTCGACCCGCACCCCTGCCCCGAATGACCGATTCCTCCAGTTGCGTTCGCCTCCAGAAGCCGCACCTGGAAGCCACGGACGAACGACCGCCGCGCGACGAGCCACGAGTACGGCGAATGGGCGCAGAAGTTCGGACTTTTCGGACGAACGAACCTGGGCAGCGCCCATGCGGCCCCACGAACCGGCATCTTGCAGGTCGGGGACATCGCCACCCACAGAAGATTCCGCAATCCGAAATACTGCAGGGGGAATAGCCCGATTTGCCCAAGCTAGAAACTCGCTACGGGCACCCGCGCGGCGACGAGTGGGCGGAAAACCACGCCCATAGGCCATTCAGTGGTGCATTCGGTGGGTTTCGTCGCCACGGCGACACGCGAACAGGGCGGCAATTAAGACATAAGGGGAAACTTCACCGCGCGCTTGGTGGTCGTCTGAGGCCGCGTCACTTTCGGCGCGCGCGGCGACGCGGGTAATCGCCGCACGCTCGACCGCCCACCGCAGACGCGGCCGCCCACCGCTCTCGCCGCCCCGTTGGGAGACCAACCACCGAGCACGCAACCCGACCACCACACGCACAACCATCCACCGCCCTCGCCGCCCCTGTTGGGCGACCAACCAGCGCGGGCGGAACCCGGTGACCGCGGGCTCAGCCATCCACCGCCCTCGCCGCCCCTGTTGGGCGACCAACCAGCGCGGGCGGAACCCGGTGACCGCGGGCTCAGCCATCCACCGCCCTCGCCGCCCCGTCGCGACCGCAACCGGCGAGCACCCGAACCGACCACCGCAGGCACAACCATCCGCCGCCCCTGCCGCCCCGCCGCGCGACCAACCACCGAGCACGCAACCCGACCACCGCAGACCCAGCCGCCCACTGCCCTCACTTCACCCGCCAGGCGGGCGAGGGGCGCACACTCTGTCTTCGGCTGCGGTCAACGGCGCGTCTTGCGGTGGTGGATGATCGCGGCGGCGAGGCAGGCGAGGGCGCCTGCGCCGAAGGCGGCGTCGAGTGCCAGGTGCAGACCCACCAGCGAGGCCGCGGCGTTGCCGCCGAGGAACACGGCGAACAGGGTCCACAGCAGAATCTGTACGAGCATCGCGCGGTCGGCGGGGCGTCGCGTGTGCGAGCCGGCCTGCGCGGAGGAGGAGACGGAGGACGGGGAGGTGCGGTCGGGCTCGGACACTGATACTCCTCGGCGAATCGGTGCTGCTCGTTCGGGATACGGCGTCCGACCTGGGCAGACACCGCTTTAGCGACACCATGAACGCTACGGATCGGCCCCCTTCGCGCTCGATCCCCTCCGCTCGCCGATCCGGTGTCCAGTTGGCTGCACACCGCCGCCCCGACCATCGACCCGCCTGCGCAGCCGCCGCCTGCGCGCCCGCTCCTGCTCAGCCGCCGCCTGCGGGCACCAACGGCGCGGCCCGCCAACCCGTGCGGCCCGCAAACCGGCGCCGGCCACCCGAGGCGCCCCCGCCAAACCCGCCGGATTCCGGGACCTGCGACCGCTCCAACCCGGGCCCATCCGGTGGCATAGTCGTGCCGACCGGCCGACCGGCCGACCGGCCGACCGGCCGACCGCGGGCAGCGCGGAGCGCGAGGTCCGGTCGGGAAGGAGGCAGGCCATGGTCAGCGCCTACTGGGAGGGCCCCGGAGCCGCCAAGGCGTTCACGTACCCCGTCCCGCTCCAGGCCATCGCCGCGCGCCTGGATACAGGGGCGCGCATCCTGGACTTCGGATGCGGCTACGGGCGGGCGATGCGCGACCTCGCGCGGGCGGGCTTCCGCAACACCATCGGCGCGGACCCGTCGGCGGCGCTCATCGCACGCGGCCGCCGCGAGTCGCCCGACCTGCGGCTGGAGCATGCGCCCGGCCTTCCGCTGGCGCACCCGGACGGCGCGTTCGACGCGGTCCTGCTCATCTCGGTGCTCGCGGTGATCCCCGACGACGACGAGCAGCGCCGGGTCGCCGCCGAGATCGAGCGGCTGTGCGCACCCGGCGGGCTGGTGTTCCTGTGCGACTACCCGTTGCAGGACAGCGAGCACTACCGCGCCTCCTACGCGGTCTCGTCCCATCCCGTCCACGGGGTCTTCACCAACCCCGACGGCGGCGTGTTCCGCCACCACGACCCTGCGCACCTGGAGTCGCTCTTCCCGGGGGCCGAACTCGTGGAGGCCCGTGCGACGGAGTCGACCAGCCTCAACGGCCGCCCACTGCGCGCTTTGCAGTGGGTGCTGCGCCGCAGCTAGCCGGACCGCGAAACCCCTGGTCACCGCCGCGTCCGGGCACCGGGCCCCGCGCCGCCGGGCGCGCAGCAGGCACGCGGATGTGCGGGCACCCTGGCACCCGGCGAACTCGTGGTCCGGCGCCCGGGCCGGCGAAGCGCCCCAGTCGACCGAACGATGCGCCGGACCGGCGACCGGCACACACCGCTCAGAGGGAGCCCGCCCCTCACCGCTCCACGGTCACCGCTCCACGCTCCACGCTCCACGCTCAGCGGACGGTCTCGGCCTCCCCCTCGCGCGCGCCATCGGAGGCGTCGACGCCGCCGCCACCGAGGCGCAGGTGCTCCACGTGATAGAGCGCGTGGTCGAGCAGCGCGGCCACGTGGTCGTCGTGCAGGGCGTAGACGACCGACCGGCCTTGGCGGGTCCCCACGACCAACCCCAGGTTGCGCAGCAGGCGCAACTGGTGGGAGCAGGCCGACTGCTCCAGCCCCACTTCGGCGGCCAAAGCCGTGGCGGGCAGCGGGCCCTCACGCAGGCGGGCGAGGATCAGCAGCCGTGACGGGGTCGCCAGCGCCTGAAGGGTGGTGGCCACCTGCTCGGCGTCGGCCGTGTCCAGCCGGGTACGGGGGACGGCCTCAGCGGGAGTGGTGACTCGGTGACCCATGCGGACAGTCTACCGGCCGGACCAATGAACACTTGAACTGATGTTCATGTATTCCTGTAAGGTGGAGCCCGCCGGTCCCGCCGCCCGCCGCCCGCCGCCCGCCTGGAAGGAATCCGCTGTGACCGCTGTGCTCTCCCCGCCCGTGCCCGGCACCGGCCGCGCGCCGGGACGGCTCGCCCGGATGTTCGCGCTGTCGGAGGTGCGCTGGGCCGCCGCCGCACTCGCGCTCTTCGCCGCCGCGCTGCCGCTGGACCTGCTCGGCGCCCCCGTCTGGGCCTGGGCCCCGCTGTACGCGCTCACCTACGCGGCCGGCGGCTGGGAGCCCGCCTTGGAAGGGCTGCGCGCGCTGCGCGAGAGGCGCTTGGACGTCGACCTGCTCATGGTGGCCGCCGCGCTGGGCGCCGCCGGGATCGGCCAGGTGCTGGACGGTGCGCTGCTCATCGTCATCTTCGCCACCTCGGGCGCGCTGGAGGCCGTGGCCACCGCCCGCACCGCCGACTCGGTGCGCGACCTGCTCGACGTGACCCCGCACCGCGCCAGCCGGGTCCGCGCCGACGGCGCCGAAGAGGTCGTCCCGGCCGCCGACCTGCGTCCGGGCGAGGTGATCGTGGTGCGGCCGGGCGAGCGCGTGGGCGCCGACGGGCGCGTGATCGAGGGTGCCGGCGAAGTCGACCAGGCCTCGATCACCGGGGAGCCGCTGCCCAAGGCCAAGGAGGTCGGCGACGAGGTCTTCGCGGGCACGGTCAATGGGGCCGGCATGCTGCGGGTCGAGGTCGAGCGCGACCCCGGCGACTCGGTGATCGCGCGCATCGTCGCCATGGTCGAGGAGGCCACCCGCACCAAGGCCGGAACACAGCTGTTCATCGAGAAGGTCGAGCAGCGCTACTCGATCGGCATGGTCGCCGCCACCGTGGCCCTCTTCGCGGTGCCACTGCTGTGGGGCGCCGAGCTGGAGCCGACGCTGCTGCGCGCGATGACCTTCATGATCGTCGCCTCCCCCTGCGCGCTGATCCTGGCCACCATGCCGCCGATGCTCGCGGCGATCGCCAACGCCGGCCGCCACGGTGTACTGGTCAAGTCCGCCCGCGCGCTGGAGCGGCTGGCGCTGTGCGACCGCGTCGCACTGGACAAGACCGGGACGCTGACCGAGGGCTCCCCCCGACTGGCCGACGTGCGCCCGCTGGCAGGCGGCCCGCTGGACGAGAACGGGCTACTGGCCCTGGCGGCCGCGGCCGAGCACTCCAGCGAGCATCCGCTGGCCGCCGCCGTCGTGGGTGGCGCCCGCGCCCGCGGGCTGCCGATCGCCCCCGCCGCGGAGTTCGCCGCCGCTCCCGGACTGGGCGTGTCCGCGACGGTGGAGGGGCGCAGGGTCGAGGCCGGTTCCCCGGCGCGCCTGCTCGGCGAGGGCGCGGCCGCCGCGGCGGCGGCCGACGAGGCCCGGCTGCTGGAGGAGCGCGGCCGGACCGCGGTGGTGGTGCTCGTCGACGGCGAGCCCGCGGGGGTGCTGGGTGTCGCCGACCGGCTGCGTCCCGAAGCCGCAGCGGCCGTCTCCCGGCTGACCGCGCTGACCGGCGCCCCGCCCCTGCTGCTCACCGGCGACAACCCGCGCGCGGCCGAGCACGCGGCCGCCGAGACGGGCATCACCGACGTCCGCGCCGGGCTGCTGCCCGAGGACAAGGTCGCCGCGGTCCGCTCGGCCGAGGACGCGGGCCACCGGGTGCTGATGGTCGGCGACGGGGTCAACGACGCGCCCGCGCTGGCGGCGGCCGACTGCGGCATGGCCATGGGCGGCGCGGGTTCCGATCTCGCCCTGGAGAGCGCCGACGCCGCCGTGGTGCGCGACGAGCTGATCGCCGTGCCCGCCGCGGTGAGCCTGGCGCGCCGGGCGCGCACGCTGGTCGTGCAGAACCTGGTGATCGCCTCGGTGTTCATATCCGGGCTTGTGGTGTGGGACCTGGCGGGCACCCTTCCGCTGCCGCTCGCGGTCGCCGGGCACGAGGGCTCGACGGTCCTGGTCGCGCTGAACGGTCTGCGCCTGCTGGGCGAACGGGCCTGGCGGAGCGCCGCGTCCGGGTGACGGACTGCGCCGCACCCCGCTGTGCCACACGGCGCCGCGCCCGTGCCCCAATGGACCACGCCGCGCCGCGCCAACGCGGTGCGCCCGCCGGCCCCGGAGGGGTGGGACCGGCGGGCATTGTCCGGGCGTCCGCGCTGCTCAGCCTCCTCCGGAAGCCTCGTCCCGGCGATCGTCCTCGGAGCCGCCGACGGCCGCACCCGCCGAACCGCCGTGCGGACCGTCCGACCCACCCGGCTCACCCGGCTCGCCTCCCGGCTCACCCGTGTCGCGCGGCCCGCCTCCCGGCTCGCCGCCGGCGCCCGCGGCCGCTCCCGCCGCGCGGCGCCGACCCGCGAGCCGGGCCGCGCCGCGCTTGAGCGGCGCCCCCAGCAGCGGCGCGCACAGCACCAGAACCATCACGCCCAGCAGCACCAGCGACGGCGTGCGGTGCAGGAAGACCTCCGTCCCGCCGTCGAGCAGGAGGGTCTGGCGCAGCGTCTCCTCGGCGATGGGCCCCAGCACCAGCGCGATCACCGTCGCCGCCGGCGACATGCCGTGCTTGCGCATGAAGAACCCCAGCACGCCGCAGGCGAACATGATGCCCACCTCGACGACGCTGCCGTTGACGGCGAAGGCGCCGAACGCGCACAGGATGATGACCAGCGGGCCCAGGGTGCGGAACGGCGTCCTCGTGACAGCGGCGAACATCGGGATGCAGAAGATGCTGACCAGCAGTAGCATCACGTTTCCCAGGTACATGCTGGCGATCAGGCCCCAGGCGAACTGCGGCTCCTCGGCCATCAGCAGCGGCCCCGGCTGCAGCCCCCACATCAGGAAGCCGCCGAGCAGCACCGCCGTGGAGGCCGAACCGGGGATGCCCAGGGTCAGCAGCGGCACCATCGCGCCCGTGGCCGCCGCGTTGTTGGCCGACTCCGGCGCCGCCAGGCCCTCGACGGCTCCCTTGCCGAAGCGCTCGGGGCGCTTGGACAGGCCCTTCTCCACGCTGTAGGCGATCAGCGAGGCGACGGTGGCCCCGGCACCCGGGATCACGCCGAGCACGAACCCCAGCGGAGTGTTGCGCGCGATCGGCATCCGGGCTTGGCGCCACTCCTGCCTGCTGGGCCAGAATGCGCCGGCGCGCCGGTCCAGCCGCATCGGCGAGGCGCCGTCGAGGTGCCCGCCGCGGTAGAGCGTCCACAGGATCTCGCCCAGCCCGAACAGGCCGATGGCCACGGGAATGAAGTTGATCCCGTTGATCAGCTCGGTGGACCCGAAGGTGTAGCGCTGCGTGCCGCCGCCGACGTCGATCCCCACGGTGCCGATGGCGAAGCCGATCAGCACCGAGACCAGACCGCGCAGCCAGTTGCGGCCGACGAGCACGATGAGGGTGAGCAGCCCGATCACGACGAGAAGGAACAGCTCGGGCGGGCCGAAGGACGCGGCGACGCCCGCCATCATCGGCGCGGTGACCGTCAGCAGCACGACCGCGATCGTGCCGGCGGCGAACGAGGCCACCGCCGCGATCACCAGGGCCGGTCCGGCCCGCCCCTTCTGGGCCATGGGATGGCCCTCCAGAGTGGTGGCGACCCCGGCCGAGTCGCCGGGGGTGTTGATCAGCACCGCCGTGATCGTGTTGCCGTACATCGCGCCGTAGTAGACGGCGGCGAGCATGACGATCGCCGTGGTGGGGTCGAGGCCGAAGGTGAGCGGGAGCAGGATCGCCAGCCCCGCCGAAGCGCCCAGGCCGGGGATCGCGCCGACGAACATGCCCACGAGCACGCCGATGCACAGGAAGAGGAGGGTGGTGGGCGACAGCACTCCGATGATGCCGTTCACCAGGTTGGCGAAGATGTCCATGCTGGCTCCGAGGGATCTGCGGTCTCGGCTTGCGGATGGGCGCTAGTACAGCGGGAGGATCCCGGCGGGCAGCGGGGCGTTGAGGCCGTATACGAACACGGCGTACAGCGCCACCGGGAATATCGCTCCGATCACCACGGACCGCACCGGGTGCGACCGGTCGCAGACCAGCAGGGCCGCGATGAGCGCAACGGAACCGGTGACCACCGCGCCCACCGGCACCAGCACGGTGACGAAGGCGGCGAGGATCGCGCAGAGCGCCACCACGGCCCAGGGGTGGCGCCGCTGCGCCTGCCCGCCGCCGGCCGCGGCGGCGCCGTCCCCGCTGTCCGCGGTCTGCTCACCCGCGTCCCGCTCGTCCGCGCCCTCCGGACGCCGCCGGAGCACGCTCTGCACGGTGCAGATCGCGCAGGCGGCGACACCGAGGACGCCGATGATGCGCGGGAAGAGCCCGGGCCCCACCCGGCCGGCGGTCGTCTGCCACTCCATGCCGAACGCCATGACCGTGTAGCCGGTCAGCACCGCGCCGACGATGAGATAGAAGACGGTCTCCCCCGAGACCCGCGGGCGGCGCCGGCCGCCCGCGGGCCCCCCGGGGCCGCCGCCCTCCGGTTGCGCTGGGGACGGGCCCTGTCCAGAGGGGCCGCCCGCGGTGCGTTCGGCGGAGGCGCGCTGGAACGGCAGCCGCACCCGCGAGGTCGGCGTCCCGGCCATCAGATGGCCCCCTGCTCCTTCAGCTCCTGCTCGAAGCGCGTGCCGGTGGCGTCCAGGTAGGACGTGAAGTCGTCGCCCCAGCGGACGTCCGCCGTCAGGTAGTTCTTGTCCAGGTACTCCTGCCAGGCGTCGGTCTTGACGACCTTCTTCATCGTCGTGATCCACCACTCGCGGGCGTAGTCGGGCGCGTCGGGCGGCAGGATGAGCCCGCGCGGCATCGAGACCAGGTCCTCATAGCCCAGTTCCTCGCCGGTGGGGACGTCGGGCAGCGCCTTCAGCCGCTTCTTGCCGGTGAACAGCAGCGGGTTGACGTCGCCGCTCTCGACCTGGCCCATGATCGAGCCGGGGTTGGAGACGATCGCGTCCAGCGAGCCCGACGACAGGGCCGTCTGCAGCTGGCCCTCCTCGTTGAAGGGCACGTACTCGATCTTGTAGCCGGCCTGCTCGGCCAGGGCGGCCTGGATGATGTAGTCGACGTTGACCGTGCCGATCCCGCCGACCGTCACCTTCCCCTCGTCCTTGGCGTGGGCCACCCAGTCCTCCCAGGTGGTCAGGTCGCTGGAGCCGGGGGTGACGAACAGCGTGTCGTCGGTGGCGAACAGCCCGATGTGGGTGAAGTCGGCGGGGGTCCAGCCGGTGTCGGCCTGCAGGGGCGTGGTGATGAACGACCCCGAGGTGGACGAGATGACGTAGGGGTCGCCGGAGTTGCTGAGCAGGTGGCCCCATCCCTTGGCGCCGCTGCCGCCCTCGCGGTTCTCCACGACGATGTCGGCGGGGTACAGGTCCTTCTTGTTGAGGATCTCGACGATGGTGCGGCTCATGATGTCGTTGCCGCCGCCGGGGCCGAACGCGATGGTCCAGTCGAGCTCGCGGCTCGGGTAGTCGTCGGGGTTCTCCTGGACCGACGACGAACCCGCGCCGCAGGCGGTGAGCGCGGCCACGAGGGCGGCCGAGGCCAGTGAGGCCAGGACCGGTAGCAATACGGGCTTGTTGATCGGCATGGCGGTGCCTCCTTGCCGGCACAGTGGCTGTTACGGGGGGTGGGGTGCGGGGTTCCGCTGTGGGTGTGCCGTCGCTGTGACGGTGGGTGCGGGGCGGGCATCGGGTCGGCGCCCCGCGGTCGCGATGCGGGCCGTGCGGCGGCGGAGGAGGCGCGCCGCCGTCACGACCAGGTGAACTCCGGCTGGCGCTTCTCCAGGAAGGCGCGCACGCCCTCGGCGTAGTCCTCGGTGTCGAAGGAGGAGTTGCGCAGGTCGGTGGTCTCGGCGTCGTCGCGGCGCTGACCGGCCACGATGCGGCGGACGATCTCCTTGGCCGCGCGGACGCTGTACTGCGCCCGGGTGCCCACCAGCTCGGCGAAGCCGTACACCTGCTCGGACAGCCCGTCCGGCTCGGCCACGGTGTCGACCAGACCGGTGCGCAGCGCGTGCTCGGCGTCCATCCGCCGGCCGGAGAACAGGACCCACTTGGCCTGCGCGGGGCCGACCAGGTCGACCAGGCGCCGGGTGGACTCCAGGCTGTAGACGAGGCCGAGCTTGGACGGGGTGATTGCGAACTTCGCGGCGGTGTCGCAGAACCGCAGGTCGCAGGCGAGCGCCAGCCCGCAGCCGCCGCCGACGCAGTAGCCGTGCACCATGGCGACGGTGGGCTTGGCCATGCCCTCCAGCGCCTGCTCCGCGGCGGCCACCTGCTCGTTGTAGGAGCGCGCGCTCTCGGCGTCGGAGCGGACCTCGCGGAACTCGCTGATGTCGGCGCCCGCGGCGAAGGCCTTGGTGCCCGCGCCGCGCACCACCAGCACCTTGACGCGGGGGTCGTCGTCGATGCCGCGCAGGATGCCGGGCAGGTCGCGGTACATCTGCAGGCTGATGGCGTTGCGGCTCTCGGGCCGGTCGAGGGTCAGGGTCGCCACCGCGCCGGAGCGCTCCACCTGGAGGTCGTCGGACATGGGCTTCTACCTTCCGTGCAGTTCGGGGTGCTCGTCGAAGGCGACGCGCTCGGCGTAGAGCGCCTCGATCTCGTCGTCGCTCAGGCCGGCGTCGGCGAGGACGTCTCTGGTGTGCTGGCCCAGCCAGGGGGCGGGGCCCTGGATACCGAACTCCAGTGAGCCGAACTTGGCGGGCGGGGAGATCGTCCGCATCGGACCGATGATGGGGTGATCCACTTCACTGATCATTCCACGCGCGATGATGTGCGGATCGTCCAGGGCCTCGGCATAGGTGAGCACGGGCCCGCCGGGCACACCGGCGCGGTCCAGGATCTTGATCCACTCGTCGGTCGTGCGGGCGGCGGTGACCTCCTCGATCTCCTCCTGGAGCTCGTCGATGTGCTCCATGCGCGCGGTCAGGGTGGCGAAGCGCTCGTCCTCCAGCCAGGCGGGCCGGTCGAGGGCGTCGACGACGAGGCGGCGCCACAGCCGGTCGTTGTTGGCGCCGATCGTCACGTAGCCGTCGGCGGTGCGGTAGGCCTGGTAGGGCGTGGAGCGGCGGTGCCGGGTACCGGTCGGCGCGGGCTGCTCGCCGCTGCCGAAGTAGGCGCCCGACTCCCAGACCGTCCAGGCCAGGCCCGCGTCGACGAGGGAGATGTCGATGTAGTCGCCCTCGCCGGTGGCGCGCCGGTTCAGCTCGGCGGCCAGGATCGAGTAGATGGCGGTGGCGCCGGCCGCGATGTCGTTGATCGCGATGCCCACCTTGGCGGGGCCGCCGTCGGGGTGGCCGGTCATCCGCATGAAGCCCACCGCACCCTGGGCCATGATGTCGAAGCCCGGCCGGTCGCGGTAGGGGCCGCTCTGGCCGAAACCGCTGATGGAGCAGTAGAGCAGTACCGGATTGGCCTCGCGCAGGGACTCGTAGTCGATGCCCAGCCGCTTGACCACGCCCGGCCGGAAGTTCTCGATGACCAGGTCGGCGCGCTCGGCCATGCGCAGGAAGGCGTCGCGGCCGCGCGGGTCCTTGAGGTCCAGGGAGACGCTGCGCTTGCTGCGGTTGGGCATGCCGAAGGGGTAGCTCTCGCCGTTGACCTTGGGCGCCAGCCGACGCGAGTCGTCCCCGGTCCCGGGCTGCTCCACCTTGACGACGTCGGCCCCCATCTCCGCCAGCACCATCGTGCAGTAGGGGCCGGAGAGGAAGCGGGTGAGGTCGAGAACCCGGAATCCGTCGAGTGGCTTCATCCACGCACCTGTTCCGTGATTTATCCCGTATAATGGGATGCGATCCCGTATAACAGGAACGTACGATTGCAAGCACGTTAACGTCAATGGGTTGGGCCGAATTGAGCGAGACGACCGAGGGCCGCACCGGCGCAGGTGCGAAGGACAACGGGGCCGCACGACCGGCCGTGCAGGCGATCGACCGCGCCGTCGCGATCCTGAAATGCTTCAGCCCCCGCCGGCCGGAGATGGGCATCAGCGACATCGCCCGCGCGACCGGGCTGTCGACCAGCACCACGCACCGCATCCTGGCGTCGATGCAGGCCAACGGGCTCGTCCGGCAGACAGCGCAGCGCCGCTACGCCCTGGGTCCCCTGCTGGTCCAGCTGGCCCGCAGCGGGGCGTTCCCCACGACGCTGCGCGATGCGGCCCTGGGCGCGATGCGCGAGCTGCGCGCGATCGTCGACGAGACGGTGGGGCTGCACGAACTGCTGCCGGGCAACGAGCGCGCCGTGATCGACCAGGTCGAGAGCCACCACGCACTGCGCCGCACCTACACCGAGCTGGGCGTGCCGATCCCCCTGGTCTACGGCGCGCCGGGCAAGGCCATGCTGGCGTTCCTGCCCCGTCCGGCGGCCGAGGAGCTGCTCGCCGGGCCGATCGACGCGGTGACCCCGGCGACGATCACCGATCCCGCCCGGCTGCGCATCGAGCTGGAGGCGATCCGCGAACGGGGCTATGCCCTGTCCTTCTCCGAGCGCACCCCCGGAATCCGCACCGTGGCGGCCCCCGTCTTCGACCACGAGTCCGGGGTGGCCGGCAGTATCAGCGTCAGCGCTCCCGAGTCGCGGATGCCCGAGGACCGCATGTTCGAGCTGGGCCCTGTCGTCGTGCGCACGGCCGGGGAGGTCTCCGAGGTACTCGGCTGCACCCGCGAGTGACCGCCGCGGCCGCGCGGGGCGGTCCCGCCGACGACGGAGCGCCCCCGGGCCGCGGAGGGTTCGGGGGCGCCGGAGCGGCTGCTCAGCGACCCAATGTGCGCGCTGACATTCGGAAACAATCCGGGACTTCACCGGATGCGTTCGCCTGAGTACACACGGCGCATTCGAAGGACCAAGAGGGGCGGACGCGCGCCGCAGACCGGGCGGCGGGGCTTACCGAAGGCGCCCAGAAGCCGCGCTGAGGGAGGCCGTCAGGTCACGGTCGGCGGCCCGAGCCGACCTCCCCGGCGGCGGTTCCGGCGCCCGCGCCCCTGGCGGCAAGTTCGGCGCGCAGCGACCGCACCTCCTCGGTCAGCTCCGCCATCTGCTTCTGCGTGGCCGCGGCGCTCTCCTGGCCCTCGTTGAACTTCTCCACGAACCACGAGGCCAGCGTCGCGGTGACCACACCCAGCAGGGCGATGCCCGCGGTGAACAGGACGCCGGCGACCAGGCGGCCCTCCGCGGTGACGGGGTACAGGTCGCCGTAGCCCACCGTCGTCACGGTGGTGGCCGCCCACCACAGCGCGTCGGGGAACGTCCGGATGACGGAACCGGCCACGCCCCGCTCGGCGTCGAGCACCGCCAGCGCGGCGCAGAACACGACGAGCACGGCGGCGGCCCCGGCGTACCTGGCGACGTTGGCGCGCAGGGTCAGCCCCGCCCGCTTGTCGAGCAGGCCGAGCACCATGATGATCTGCACCAGCCGCAGCGACCGCAGCATCGGCGCCACGAGTATCAGCAGGTCGAACCAGTTCCGCTTGGCGAACTCCCAACGCCGCGGAGCCAGGCGCAGCCGCACCAGGTAGTCGGCGCCGAACAGCACCCAGATGCCGAACATCGCCGCGTCGCAGGCCCTCTGCCAGCCCGCGGCGATGCCGGGGTCGATGATCGGCCAGGCGTAGGCGCCCAGGAACAGCGCCGCTGCCGCCATCATGGGCACGATCGTCAGCCGGCGCCACCGGTCCAGCGCCGCCTCGTCCGGCGGCGCTTCGCTGCGCAGGCCCTCCGCCTCAATCATGTGTACCCGCCCTTCGAGCCGTTTCACGGGGCGGCGGGGCGGTTCGACGGAGCGCCCGGCGCCGCCCCCGCCGATCCGCCGGCGGCAACGCTAGCAAGGGCGGTCGGGGCGGTGGCCGGGCGCGGCGCCGGGGCGCTACTTCACGGCACCCGCCGACAACCCGGAGACGAGGTGCCGCTGGACCAGCATGAAGGCGACGATCACCGGCAGGGAGATGGTCAGCGACGCGGCCAGCAACTCGTTCCACAGGGTGTCGGTCTGGCTCGTGTAGAGCTTGAGCCCGATGGACAGCGTGCGGGTCTCGGTATCGGTCAGCACCGAGGCGAACAGCACCTCTCCCCAGGCCGTGATGAAGGCGAACACGGCGACGGCGAGGATTCCCGGGCGCGCGACCGGCAGGATGATCCGGACGAGGGCCCCGATACGGCTGGTGCCGTCGATCATCGCCGCCTCCTCCAGGCCCTCGGGGATGGCCTGGAAGTACCCCGCCAGCATCCAGATCGAGAACGGCAGGGCGAAGGTCAGGTAGGTGATGATCAGCCCGAAGTAGGAGCCGGTCAGCTGGATGCCGAGGAGCTCCTCGCCCTGCACGAACATCAGGAACAGCGGCAGCAGGAACAGGATGCCGGGGAACATCTGGGTCGAGAGCACGGTCATGCTGAACACGCGCTTGCCGCGGAACCGCAGCCGTGCCAGCGGGTAGGCCGCCAGCACGGCGACGATCAGCGCCAGGACCGTCGCCGTGATCGTGACGATCAGGCTGTTGGTGAGGTAGCGCGCCAGCGGGATCGTCGACCACATGTCCACGTAGGGCTGGAAGGTGACGCGGTCGGGAACCCAGGTGAACAGCCCCCGGACGTTCTCCAGCGGCTTGACCGACGTCACCACCAGCACGTACAGCGGCATGACCGTGAACACGGTGAGGACGGTCAGGGTGATCCGGCGGAACCAGCGGAAGCCGGGTGTCTCAGTCATTGCTGCTCCCCTTGGGCAGGACCATCCGGACGTAGACGGCCGAGGCGATGATCAGTGCCACCAGCAGCAGCACGCTCATCGCGGCGCCGAGTCCGAAGTTCCAGTTGACGAAGGAGTGCTCGTAGATCAGCGGCGAGATCAGGCGTGCGCTGTCGGGCGAGGTGTCACCGAAGAGCAGGAAGGGGATGTTGAACTCGTTGAAGGTCCACAGCCCCATGACCAGCAGCACCACGGCGTTGGCGGGACGCACCATGGGCATCGTGATGCCGGTGAACCGCTTCCAGGTCGACGCGCCGTCGATCGCCGCGGCCTCGTACATGTCCTCGGGGATGCTCTGCAGCGCGGCGAGCAGCATCAGGAACGCGAACGGCCACAGCCGCCACACCGACACCACCACCAGCACCCAGAACGCGTTCTCGCCGATCAGCCAGAACGGCCGGTCGTCGAGCAGGCCGAGGTCCTGGACCAGCAGCCGGTTGATCATGCCGTCCCGGTGGTTGAACATGAACGCCCAGATGATGGCGGCCACGTAGACCGGCAGCGCGTAGGGCACCAGGAAGAGCGTGCGCAGCACCCCGCGCCCGCGGAACTTCGTGTTCAGCGAGACGGCGGCCGCCATGCCCAGCACCCAGGACAGCCCCACCACCAGGGCGGTGTACAAGGCGGTGCGGAACAGGCTCTGGAACAGGGCCGAACCGAGCGCGCCGCTGGGGTCGAGCCCCCGGACGAAGTTCTCCAGGCCCACGAACGGAGCCGACGTCCAGTTCCGGATGGTCAGCTGCGTGAGCGAGGTGAACGCGATGTAGATCCCCAGGATCATGGGGATGATGTGGATCAGCAGCTCCAGCACGGCCGCCGGCAGCACCATGCCGTAGGGCAGGAGCACACCCGGGCGGCGCGGGCGCCGCCTGCGGGACCCGCTCGCAGGCCCGGCCTCCGTCGGCGGGTCCTCCTCGGCCGCACCGGACCGCGGTTCTTCAGTGGTCGACATCTAGCGCCTCCATCGAACGGCCGCCCCGCCGCAAGGGGCGGGGCGGCCGGCGGACTGCACCGCCTAGTTCGCGGCGTCCATCTGGGTCTCGGCTTCCTTCATGGCGTCGCGGACGTCGGCCTCGGTGACCTTGCTGCCGGTCGCCGCGTCGGCGAAGAGCCCGGCGATCGACTCGCCGAGGACCGTCTCCATCTGGCCCTCCTCGGGGATCAGCGGCATCGGGGAGGCGTGCTCGGTGAGGATGGTGCGGAAGGTCTGCATGGACTCGCTCTGCAGCTCCTCGTTGTCGTAGGCCTTGGTGGCCACCGGCAGCGTCTGGAACTCCTGCGAGAGGTAGACCTGCTCCTCAGGGCTGGTCAGGTGCTCGACCAGCTGCAGCGCGCCCTCCTTGTTCTCGGTGTCGTTGAAGACGCTGATGTTGATGCCGGCCGCGTGGCTCTGGATGGGCTTGCCGGGCAGCGGGTCGAGCATCGGGACCTGGGCGACCTCGTAGTTGTCGAAGTCGCGGGCCGCCATGGTGGTGCGGGCACTGCCCTGCATCATGATCATGGCCGCCTTGCCGTCGACGAAGTCGCCGATGGACTGGGTGCCGTCGCTGAACTCGGCGTTGCTGGGGTCGACGATCTCCTCCTCGGCCATCATGTCGACCCACATCTTGACCGCGTCGACCTGCTCGGCGGAGGAGAAGTTGGGCCCGTCCTTCCAGAGCTGCCCGCCGTACTGCTGTCCCAGGATGTGCGCGAAGTGCGAGTTCTGCCGCTCGCTGCCGGCCTCCATCGCCAGGCCGTACTGGTCGGGCTTGCCGTCGCCGTCGGTGTCCTTGGTCAGCTTCTTCGCGGTGTCGACGAACTCCTCCCAGGTCGCGGGAGGCTCCTCGATGCCCGCATCCTCGAACATGGTGGGGTTGTAGAACAGCGCGTAGGACAGGCCGTAGAGCGGCACCGACGTCGGCGCCTCGCCCTCGGCGCCGCCGGTGGCGAAGCTGGTTTCGACGAAGCGGCCCTTGCCGCCCACCGCCTCCAGGTCGGCGCCCTCGTAGGGGACGAAGGCGCCGGTCTCCTGCAGGCTGGCCGCCCAGGTGTTGCCGATGTTGAGCACGTCGGGCGCGTCGCCGCTGCTGACCGCGGTGAGGATGCGGTTGTACAGCTCGCTCCAGGGGATGACCTCAAGCTCGACCTCGACGCCGGTCTCCTCGGTGAAGCGGTCGAGCGCGGGCTTGAGGACCTTCTTGTCCTCCTCCACGCTCGCCCCTTGGTTGCTGGCCCAGTAGGTCAGCGTCTGGTCTCCGGACTCCTCGCCGGAGCCGCCGCAGGCGGTCAGCGCGGCGACGAGACCGAGCGCGGTCGAGGCGGACAGTACTGCTTTGGCGGGAATCTTCACGACCATCTCCGTTTCTCTGTGGTCATGCGGGCCCGGCACCGTCTTCGGCGCGTGGCACGAGGACGGCCGACCCTGGACCGCATGGCCGGCGAGTCGGTAGGCGGGGGGCGGGGCTGGCGGACCGTGTGCTGCTCAGGCGGCCCTGACTACGTAAGTAAACCGGTTTACCGCGTGAGTGTAGGGGAGATCACTCCGGCACAGGAGAGGGGGTTACAGAGTCGTTACTTGTGTTACGCGGGGTCGCCGGACGAATCCCTGATGCAGAGCTCGCCGGTCAGCACCGTCGACAGGGGCGGCTCCTGGCCCTTGAGCATGTCGAGCAGGATGCGCGCGCCGGCGCTGCCCAGTGCGCGGTGTTTGCTGCGCACGGTCGTCATCGGCGGCGAGGCGAACGAGGCCAGGGGGATGTCGTCGAAGCCGGCCACCGCCATGTCGGCGGGGATGGCCAGGCCGGACTCGCCCAGCACCGAGTACCCGCCGATGGCCATGAGGTCGCTGCCGTAGAAGACGGCTGTGGGGCGCTCGCCGCCGCGCGCGAGGATGCGCTCGGTGGCCTGGGCCCCGCCGACGATGGTGTAGCCGCCGTACTCCACGGGGCCGGGTTCCAGCCCGAACTCGCGCATCGCCTGCTCCCAGTGGCGGCGGCGCTGTAGCGCGTGCAGCATGTGGCGGTCGCCCTGGACGTGGGCGATGCGGCGGTGGCCGGCGTCGGCGAAGCGGCGCACCAGGCCGCGGATCGCCTCTTCGGCGTCGTTGGTGATGGTGGGCAGGTCCGAGGAGCCCTCGGGCGCGCCGACCACGACGGCGGGTGCGCCCAGTCGGTGCAGCATCGCGGGGCGCTCGTCGTCCACCCGCAGGTCGGTCACGAGGAACCCGTCGACGAAGCGGTCGCCGAACAGCCGCTCGTAGGTGGCGGCCTCGGTCTGGGCGTCCGGCACGAAGCGGATGACCGTGGCGTGCTCCTCGCCGGAGAGCACGGACTCGATTCCGGACAGGAACGACGGGAAGAACGCGTCGAAGTCGAGGATCTCCGGGGAGCGGCGCACGACCAGGCCGATCGTGCCGAGCGGCTTGCCGTTGAGCGCGCGTGCGGCGTAGCTGGGACTCCACCCCAGCTCGACCGCCGCCTGGCGGATGCGGTCGCGCGTGCCGGTGCTGACGCCGGTGCCGCTGTTCAGCGCCCGCGAGACAGCACCCTTCGTCACGCCGGCGCGTCGGGCGACGTCGCTGATCGTGGGGCGCTTGCGTCCCGTGTTCCCGGCTGTCATGGGGATGATGGTAGCCCGCCGCACCGCGGGGACCTGTGGGCGCGTGTGCCGGGAGGGGCGGGGGATGCGAACGGGCCGGGGGAGGATCGGCGGGGATCGGCGGGGATCGGCGGGGCGCGCGATTGCGGAGCCGGGGGCGCGGGTAGATCGGCGTTCGCCGCCGATAGCAGGGGCAGCGGGGCAGCAGGGGCAGCGAGGCGAAGGGGCGGGGAGGGCGAGCAAGGTGAGGAGACCGGCGCCCCTCGAACAGTGAATCCAGCGATGAGTTCACGGCGCGGCCGGAGTCGGTAATCGGGTGGGCGGTCGGATGTTGGAAGAAGGCCCTCGCCATATCGCCGTCGGCACGGACGGCGAGGTCGGTACCGCCGCCCGCCCATCAGCACCCGCGTACCTACCGTCAATCACGAAAGGCGTCCCGATGCAGCAGCCCGCCAGCGGCCCCGCCGGCTTCGAGTCGGAGTTCGAGCCCGCGATCGTCGCCACCGAGAGCGTCACCACCGCCGTCATCCGCGGCACCGTCGCCCAGGACGACCTCCCGTCGTTCTACGACGGCTCGTTCCAGACGCTCGCCCCGACCATCGCCTCCCAGGGCGCTCAGATCACCGGCCCAGCGTTCGGCCTGTTCCGCGGCCTACCCAGCGACCCCGTCGACATCGAGGTCGGCTTCCCCACCGACCGCCCGATCGCCCCCTCCGGCGACGTCGCGGCCGGCACCCTGCCCGCCGGCCGAGTCGCCCGCATGGTCCACACCGGAGCCTTCGACAACCTCGCGCAGTCCTGGGCCCGCCTCTTCGCCTGGGTCGGCGACCAGGGCCACAACCCCACGACCACCCAATGGGAGGTCTACCTCACCGAACCCACCCCCGACATGAACCCCGACGACCTGCGAGTAGAACTCAACCTGCCGCTGGAAAGGTAGGACGTGAAACGAGGGCGCCTGTCAGGACCAGTCAGAGGGACGGGACGACCCCCCGACGCCCCGATGACGAGCCTCGTTAGCCCAATCACGACGCAGGTCAACGCGATCCAGCGTGCCCCGCGCGTCTCGACCGAGTGTCCTCCGAGGCGCGCCGCACTCGTCCGCCTGCGCAGTGAGGACAGTGAGGATTTCGGTGGCCTCTTGCAGTAGGAGCACCTGGTCGTGCTGGTCGATGAGGCGCCCCGGCTCCGCCGCCGGCGCTTGCGCGGCGCCGGCGGCCTGCGGCACCGGAATCGCCACCACCAAGCCGCCGACGCTGAAGTCGGCCGGTCGGCCCCTCCTGCCCCAAAGTCCGGTACGCCTCAACTCCCGCTCTCTTGGGCTCCAAGCCACCCCCGTTGTTGAACGCGTAGCACCGCGGCCCCACCCGAGCGCCGACCTGCTTCCACCGAACGCCATTCACCGATCGACACCAAACAAAAGCAACCAATTACGAACAAAATCAAGTAGACAGAATACAACAAACGAACACATGAAACCCAAACAGGCATATACCTCCAAGAAATTCACTCTCAGCCACTCGGTAATCACAGGTCCCAAAACCATCATTATTGACACCGAGGCACCCATAGACCTAGGCTTCCGACACACAAGAGATCAACCGAACGGCTTCGGTTGTTTTCGCCTCCCCGTTCCGGATGAGCTGCCAGCCTGAAGAACGGGTAACGGCGATGCCCGCTCGTCGCCACAAACCAGATAATGATCAGCGCCCAGGTCTGCTTATCCGACACGACAAAGGATGGCCTCGTCTATTGTCGACTCCAAGCCACGATCAGCAGGATCAGGATGTGGACCCACTCGACTACGAACTCGCGAAGGTCGAGCAGGCCATCGAAGACACGCTCGGTCTCGTCCGGCATGTCCGACAGCAGGGAGCCCTCCGACCGGCGGAATGGTTGGAAATCACAGCGGAAATCGGGCAGCGAATGGCCGATTCGCGTGACGCGCTCGCCGAGATCCGGCAAGGCATCCTGGGAGGGGCCCGCTCCTCGCTACTGCTGTACTTCCGCAACCATCCGGGGGAGTCGATCCCACCCCACCGTCTCGAAGGCGTCGCGGCCATACGCGCCTGGCCCCGGCGGATCCGCGAACTTCGCCAGGTGGGGTGGGAGATATCGATGGAAGGCTCCGGTCCGGAAGCGTGCTATCGCCTCGTATCGGACCGTCTGGAGCACGAGGTTGCCGCAAGCGAGGAGACGCTGGAGTCCGTGAAGGGCGCGAGCCCGATGGAGCGTCTGATCGAGTATCTGCTTCACATAAGTCCGTGGCCAGCGAGCCCTGCGCAGCTCGAACGCGTGGCCAGGGTGCCCACATGGCGCCAGGAGATCTACGAACTGATCGACCAAGGTTGGCTCATCGAGTCCCACGCCGACAATCCGGAGGATGTCCCGGAGGGTTCCTTTCGTCTCGCAAGTCTCGAAGACGACTGACCACTCGTTTCGCCCGTGTCGTGACTCCTTACCTTCTCCGCATAATCCCGGCTCATCCAGCCCGACCACATTTTTCATTTACCAGAAGCCCCCCATGTCCACCTACTCCAGCCGAAGGCGCCGCAGGTTTTCTTCCGGATGCAAACTTCGAGTGGTCGCAGAATATGAGACCTGCCGGGAGTGCTCTCCAAAGTCAAATCCTGAGGCCTAATCCGCATGGGTTGGCCGGTTAGTCGGGACGGACACCCTTCCGCCGTAACCCGTCTTCGAATTTCCTTAGCCAACTCCTTTTGAAATACAAAAATCCCCTATATCGGTATTCACAACCGATTTTTCACCGCTACCCCGAGGATCGGTCTCAGTGGACCCCATAGAAGAATCAGATAGGAACAGCGACTCCCTACTCACCTGGGCGACGGACGGTCAGGTCGTCGATGTTGTGACCAAGCAGTCGGAAAGTTGCCTGCGCTCGTACGAGGCAAACCCGACGCTCATTGAGGAGCATGCCAACATCGAACGCTCCATTACTCAAGGGGGCTATGGGCGTCGACAGCTCTATGAGCTGATCCAGAACGGTGCGGACGAGCTGCGTGGCGCGAACGACGGGCGCATCCAGGTGGTCCTGACCTCGCACGCGTTGTACTGCGCCAACAAGGGGAATCCGGTGACCCCCGAAGGGGCGGAGACGATACTCGCCTCGCATCTTTCCCGTAAGGCGGGCGCGGAGATCGGGCGATTCGGACTCGGTTTCAAATCGGTGCTCAGCGTATCGGATGAACCGCGCTTCCTGAGCCGATCCGGTTCGTTCGGATGGACGCGCGATCACGCTCGCCGACGTATCCGTGAGCGGGTCCCTGGAGACGGTCCGGTTCCGATTCTGCGGGTGGCCCGACCCGTCAACCCAATGGAGGAGCGAAGGGCGGATCCGGATCTCGACGACCTCATGGAGTGGGCCAGTACCATCGTCAAGCTGCCCCTGGCGGATGAACAGCACGCCGACCGCTTGGCGGCTGACCTGGAACACTTCCCGTCTGCGTTCGCGGTCTTCTCTCCGCATGTCGGCCACGTGATCTTGGAGGATCGCCGTCCTCCGATCGCGAACCTCCGGCGGGATATTCGCGTCAGCGGCGAAGGGAGTCATCGTCTTCTGCACGAGGTTAAGAGCGGCGAGGCATACGAAGATCCCGAGGAGTGGCGCGTTTTTCAGACCGTCCACCACCCCACGGTAACGGCCCGAAAAGCGGCCGGCGAATACCACGATCGACCCGAGGTTCCGCTCGCCTGGGCCGTTCCGGTCGGTCGCCCCCAAGATACCGGTGGCTTCTGGGCATTCTTCCCCACTACCTATGAGACGACCCTGCGCGGAATCCTCAATGCGCCGTGGAAGACAAACGAGGACAGGCAGAACCTCCTCAAGGACAACGCATTTAACGACGAACTGATGGATGCCGCGGCTCGGTTGGTCGTCGACGCGCTCCCCGAGCTCGCCACACCCGACGATCCGGGGCTTCCGTTGTCGCTGATCACCGCACGCGGACGCGAATCCCGGAACTGGGCGGACAAGCAATTGACCGACCAGGTTTATAAGGCGGCCGGCCATCGCCCCTCTCTCCCGGACCTGGACGGACAGCTTCGAGCTCCAGCGGAGATCCACCTCCAGCCGCCGGAGCTGACGCGGACCCGGGAAAAGCCGGAGGCCCATTGGTTGGAGAAGTGGGCCGGCCATCCCGGACGACCGAGCAACTGGTGTCATCACTCCGTCCTCGACACCGTCCGCCGATCGCGCGTCGAGACCATCATGGAGCGCGCCCAGCGCAAGCCCGCAAGTGTTGAGGAGTGGTTGGAGGCTCTGGTCGAGGACCGTACGGCGGCGGCATCGGCGGTCGCCGTGTCGATCGTGGCCGGCATGGTCACGGAGGGCCGCCCCTACGCGGATCAGGCGCGGCAAGCGAAGATTCTGCGCACGTCACAGGGCGAGATTGTGGCGCCGGCCAACGGCGAGGTCTTCCGGCGATCCTCACTGGACGAGGTCACCGGCGACCTGAAGTTCGTGGATCCCGAGCTGGAACGGGACTCCGAGATCGCTGAGTGCCTGGAGACCCTCGGTGTGCGTGAGGACAACGCGTTCGGCCGCTTCGCCGCGGAGATCAATCACGGAGTCGCGTCCTACGAGACGGACGACTGGCACCGGTTCTGGCGCCTGGCTCGCCAGGTAGGCCCACGCCACGTCGTCGGCCTCCTACATGAGCACGGGATCGCTCCCAAGGATCTCAAGGTTCGCAACCGGGCGGGCGTCTTCGTCCCGATGGCCGAGTGCCTGCTACCGGGCCGCGTGGTCCGCCCGGCCGACGAGGAGGACTGTTCGATCACGCTCGATGACACCGAGCATCGGGACGACATGGGGTTGCTCCGTGAACTCGGTATGTCCGACGTGCCGCTTGCGGAGGTCGACCCCGTCGACGAGCGTTGGTTCGCCGACTACAAGGAAGAGAAGATCGAGTCCTACTACGCTTCGCTCCCTTCCGACCTGCCACGACCTGGTAGGGGCCGCGTCCGTGTCGTCGGTGCCAACCCCGCAGGCAGTCTCGGCCTGGTCCGTCGGTTGAGCCGGGCGGCGTGCACCCGCTTCATCGGCGAGCTCCCCACCGAGGGTCTCGTCACCGCGTGGACGGTCCACGCCGAGACCCGACCGAACGACGATCCGCATTGGGTTGAGTCGCCCCTCCTGTGGATGCTCCGGCGGGACGGTTTTCTGAACACCTCGTTGGGGCCCTTCCCGGTGGACGTGTGCGTGGGGCCGGAGCTCGGTGAGCACTCTCGCGTCCTTCCCGTCGCCGAGGTCGACGAAAGCCTGAGCGAGGCACTGCGACTCGCCCGCACCCTGGAGAGGGTCAAGGGCAAGACCTGGTCCGCCGCTTTCGAACACGCAAAGGCCGCCCGGAGCCCGGTGGAGACCGGAATGCTCTACGCCCTGGCGAGCACGCAGCTGAGCAGCCCCGGCAGAGTGTCCTGCCATGAGGGCCAGAGCTGGTGCGAGGTCCCCACCAGGAACATCGCGGTTGCCCTCGACGACACCCAATACGGCCGGCTGCGGGAACACGGGGAGCCGGTGGTTCTGGCTCCCGACGAGGAAAGCGCGCAGCGTCTCGTCGAACTCTGGGGAATGAAGACGTTCTCCGACGTCTACAAGGCCGAGTACCGCGCGACGCCCGTCGGTGTCGGCACCCCCCTCGAGGACGTCTTCCCTCTGATGAAGTGGAAGGACGGCCGCCCGCTGCGGGGCCTCGAGTTGGTGCGGTGCACCGATCTGGAACGGCTCGTCAGCACGCCTTCCGGGCAGACCACGGAGTCGGCGACGATCGGGCATGCGGAGAACACCGTCTACTGGGAGGTCCAAGGCGAACACGACGACGCAGCTCTGCTCCGCGAGCTGAGTAGGCTACTCAACCTCGGCCTCACCGACAACGACGTCAGTGAGATCCTCCGCAACCGCGAGCAGCGGAAGCACCAGGACTTCCTGGTCGACGTCCGCAGAAGGACCGGTCTCGCCGAGAAGCTTGTGGCGATGCTGGGGCGTGAGACTTTACAGGAGGCACTCCCGCAAGGGCTCATCTCAGCAGTCGAGGCCGAGGAGGGCGAGGTGACCGAGCGCATGCTCGGCGAACTCGCACTGACCGTCTACGGCCCGGAGGTCCTGCGAAAGTTCCGAAGCAGGCTCGAGGAACGCGGTTTCGCGGTGCCGGCCCAGCTCGCCGGCGGCCACGAGGCACGTGCGTTCGTCACCGACCTCGGGTTCCCCGTGGGGTACGCGGGAATGCGTCAGCCGCAACCCGATCCGGTGGTCACCGTTCACGGTCCCACGGACTTCCAAGAGCTGCACCTCTACCAACGACACATGGTGGCTCGCGTGCTGGAGACCCTCCGGGCCAGGCCCGCAAAGCGCGGACTGCTGAGTCTGCCCACGGGAGCGGGTAAGACCCGGGTCGCCATCGAAGCCCTTGTTCAATGGCTCCGCTCCTCCCCGGCGGATTCGGCCCCGCTTCCGGTCCTGTGGATCGCCCAGACGGAGGAGCTCTGCGAACAGGCGGTCCAGTCCTGGCAGTACGTGTGGCGTCACATCGGACCGCCGGACGGGGAACTCACCATCAATCGTCTGTGGAGTGGAAACGAGGCGATCCCCGTCGACGACGGCTTCCACGTCGTCGTGGCCACCGACGCCAAGCTTGACTCGGTACTGGAGACCGACGCCTACACGTGGCTGCGTAACGCCCGGGCGGTCGTCGTCGACGAGGCTCACGTGTCGATCAGTCCGCGCTACACGTCCGTGCTGGAGGCCCTCGGGCTTAGCAGGCACCGGACCCGCTGCCCGCTCATCGGCCTGACCGCCACACCTTTCCGAGGCACTCGCCCTCAAGAGGGCAACGCGGAGGAGACCTCCCGGCTTGTCCGGCGTTATCAACAGACCCGCCTGGACTTGGACAACGACGGTTCCGAGATCCTCGGCGTGGACCCGTATGCACGCCTTCAGGAGCTCGGCGTCCTGAGCAAGGTGAGCCATCGAGAGTTGGAAGGCGTGACCCTCGACCTCGACGGCGGTGAGCGCGCCGAGCTCGAGTCCAGGCGCCGGCTCCCCGGATCGGCGGAGAGACGACTCGGTCTGAACTCCGCTCGAAACCGCAGACTACTCGCCGCCGTTCAAGAGCTTCCCGAGGACTGGCCGGTTCTTCTTTTCGCCACGTCCGTCGCACACGCACAGATCATGGCAGCGCTGCTCAGCCGCAAGGGAATACCCGCCGCGTCGATCGACAGCAAGTCCGACCCCGGAGCCCGGCGACACACCATCGAACGCTTCGGCCGGCGGAAGATCCGGGTCCTCGCCAACTACGGGGTCTTGGCCCAAGGCTTCGACGCCCCCGCCACTAGGGCCGTGATCGTCGCCCGCCCCACTTACAGCCCCAACCTTTACCAACAGATGATCGGCCGAGGGCTGCGCGGTCCGCTCAACGGCGGCAAGGAGGAGTGCCTCATCATCAACGTCGCCGACAACATCACAAACTTCGGCGAACGGCTTGCTTTCCGCGACTTCGAGTACCTGTGGAAGAGATGATGCCCGAAGAACCGGAGCTGACCGCCGAACAGCGGAGTCTCGTCGAACAACCCGCGTCCGCGCGCGTGCTGGTCACCGCGGGTGCCGGCTCGGGTAAGACGATGTCCCTCGTTCACAGGGTCGCCCAGCTGCTCGAAGACGGGTTGGACGCCGTCGACGTCCTCGTCCTGAGTTTCTCCCGCGCCGCAGTCCGCGAGGTCCGCAACCGTCTGAGAAACGCGGAGGGTGCCTCCGGAAACGTGGACGTCCGAACGTTCGACTCCTACGCGACGTGGCTGTTGTCCGAGCTCGATCCCGACGGTTCATGGAAGGAGAAGAGTTTTGAAGGTCGCATCGAGGCGGCCACCCATCTGATCAGAGACGACGAGGATGCGACCGAACTGGTCTCGGAGGTTCGCCATCTGGTCGTCGATGAGGTTCAGGACCTCGTCGGCGCCCGTGCGGAACTCGTCAAGGCGCTCCTGGAGTCTGACGTCGAGGGTTTCACCCTTCTCGGTGACCCCGCTCAGGGCATCTACGGTTTTCAGGTCGAGGATCGGGCCGAGCGTCTTCAGGGAGCTGCGGCCCTGTACGAGTGGATCCGGACAAGGTTCGACGACCTTGCCGAGTTCACGCTTTCCGCCAACTTCAGGGCCAGGGAGCCGGAGGCGAGGGCCGCCTTGGATCTCGGCCCGCAGGTCGGCGAGGTCGACGCCGTCTTTCCCCCACTACTTCACGAGCTTCGCACTCGCCTGCTCAGTGGCGACACTCTTGGCACGCTGGACGACGCGGCCCGAGTACTCGCGGGCCGGAACTCGTCGACCGCGATCTTGTGCAGGACCAACGCTCAGACTCTACTGATCTCGCGGAGACTCCACGAACTCGGCGTACCTCACCGTCTCCAGCGCGCCGCCGAGGATCGAGTGCTGCCGTCGTGGGTCGCCACGATCTACCGTGAGCTCGCGTCGAAGGGGCCGGCCAAGGAGGAGGTGCTGAGGGCTCTGGCCAATGCGGAAACGGACCCGGGCGATGCGTGGAGACTGCTCAAACGAACGGCCGCAGACCGCCGGGGCGAGACGCTCGACCTCGTGGCCCTGCGTCGCAAGCTGGCCGTGGGCACCGTACCCGACGAACTGACCCAACCGCCCTCGGATTCGCTGGTCGTGTCGACCGTGCATCGGGTGAAGGGCTTGGAGTTCGATCAGGTCGTCATCGTGGATCCCGGTCATCCACGGGACGGAGTCGTGGAGCAGGCCGAGCACACGCGCCTGTTGTACGTGGCGATGACACGACCGCGCGATCTGCTGTGCCTGATCAAGCCCGTCGACGACCTTGCGACGGGATACCTCAAGCCGCTGCCGGACGGTCGATGGGCCGACGTTGGGTTCAAGGCCGGCCCGCGCTTCGGCATGGAGATTCGTGGTTCCGACGTCCACGCCGACGATCCGGCGGGCAGCGTCGGTTACTCGGCGGAGCCGGCCGACGTTCAGAACCATCTGGCCACCCGCGTTCATGCCGGTGACGACATCCGACTTCGACGGGCGCCTGATACCACCCTTGAGGAGCCCCACTACATCGTCGATCACGCCGGAGAACCCATCGGGGTTACCTCCGAGTCCTTCGCCAGGGGAATGCGAACACTCGTCGGGAGAGGGCGAAGGCTCCCCGAGGAAGTCACGAACCTTCGCGTCGACTGTGTTGAAACGGTCGTCGGCCGAGAGGCCGCGGCTGTCAACGTCGGGCTCGGGTGGTCGGGCGTGTGGTTGCGTCCGCGAATCGTGGGCTTGGGAAGGCTCGTCTGGGGAGACAAGGAGAAACGGTGACCACCACTGGCTTCGACAGGCACTATGCATTCCGTGACGAGCTCGTCGGTCGGCTCGAAAGAGACGTGGTCGGCCCCGGCGGCGAGGACGAGACCATCTCCGACCCCCCGATCACCAAGTACGCGGCAGGCATCCTGTTTCCGCAATCGCAGGACGCCGTCGGCGACGAGGTCCCGCCCGAGGAGGAACCCGAGGGACACCACGCCGGCGAGACGGTCGATCCCGCGGTGACGATGGCGAACGTTCGCTATCCGTCCTCGATGGGACTGACCTTCGCCGTCGATACGTCGCTCTCCGACGGGATTGAGATCGAGGTCGAGGCGGCCCGCTACACCCTCGAACAGTCCTCGGAGGGACGACGCGGCCGAACCGGTGCGGTGGCCGAGGAGCTCTGGAGACGCCACGCCCTCGCCATCGAGAAACGGACTCTGCCCCTGCGACCGGGGGCGGAGCCGACTCCCGGTTCGGAACCGGCAGACGGGCTCGATCTCTACTGTCTCGTTCGCCCCCCTGACCAACACGGGGTCGCTGCGGTGACGGTGGCTCTGCTGAACAGGAATCGCGTCGGCCCCACGGAACGACGCGACGAGCATGCGTTCCTCCAACCACGCATCACGGTCAGAGCCGTGGAGGGGCGGAAGTCCCCGTTCGTCGAACGTCCGTCGCCCAATGCCACCGGTGCCGACGAGGAGCTCGAGTCCTATCGGCTCCTCTACCGCCACGCCCCGACCTTCGCCGTCGGTCACGGTTGCGCGGTCGAGTGGGAACAACACACGTTCCCGATCAACGATCTCACCGGGGCCGCGGGGACCAGTTGGATCCGGACCACCTTCGTCCCTGAATACGACCTGCGCCTGACCGACTCCAACCCCGCTATCGACACGCGACGATTGCGGATGGACTACCTTGCCAACACCGCCTCCGACGCCGAGATCGTCTCCGTGCTTCGTGAACTGACCAACGGCTACCGCCAATGGATACGGGAGCGTCGCGATCAGACCTCTGAGCCGGCCGAGCCGAGCCTCAGGGCCGTTGCCACAGAGCACCTGGACAAGTGCACCACGGCCTGCGATCGCATGGACGCCGGCATCGACCTCCTCGCCGAAGCCGGGGATCGCACCGCGATGGAGGCGTTCCGACTCGCCAACCGCACCATGGCCACTCAGCGGGCCCGTACGGACTGGCTAAGATCGGAGGACAGATCATCCCGGACACCTGATGAGGAAAGCCCTTCCTGGCGACCGTTCCAGATCGCCTTCATCCTGCTCTCCCTGTGCGGCGTGGCCGACCGGAAGCACAAGGACCGCGACGTCGCCGACGTGCTGTGGTTTCCGACGGGTGGAGGAAAGACCGAGGCGTACCTCGGCCTGATCGCGTTCGCGACGTTCCTGAGACGGTTGCGCGACCCCGCCCACGGAGGTGGCGTCACGGTCCTGATGCGATACACCCTCCGGCTGCTGACCGTGCAGCAGTTTGAACGGGCGGCGCTACTCATGTGCTGCATGGAACGGCTACGGCGCAATGCCCCCGACCGTCTGGGGCGTACCGAGATCTCAATCGGCATGTGGGTGGGCCGCGGATCGACGCCGAACACCCTCAAGGAGGCCAAGGCCTCCCTCAACAAATTGAGGCGGGGCGAGCAGGTACAGGAGGAGAACCCCGTACAGCTGAGATCGTGTTCCTGGTGCGGCAACGCGCTCGACCACGGTAATTATCGGGTCGAGGAGGAACACCTGGTCATCTCCTGCGGCGATCCGGCGTGCGAATTCGCCGACGGGCTCCCGGTACACGTAGTCGACGACACGATTTATGCCGCGCGCCCCACGCTCATCATCGCCACCGCCGACAAATTCGCCGGCCTTCCGTGGAAGCCGATGATCGGTAGCCTCTTCAACCACGAAACGAGTGCCCCCCCGCCCGAGCTGATCATCCAGGACGAACTGCACCTGATCTCCGGCCCCCTCGGGACCTTGGCCGGCCTGTACGAGACGACGGTCGACGTTCTCGGAGATCGTCCGAAGATCGTCGCGTCCACGGCGACCATCCGACGCGCCGTCCACCAGGGGCGCGCACTCTTCGATCGCAGCGTCGAACAGTTTCCGCCGCCCGGGCTGGATGCACGGGACTCATACTTTTCGGTCGAGACACCGCCGTCCGACAAGGCCGATCGTCGATACGTCGGCCTGATGGCACCGGCCACGAGCCAGACCTCTCTCCTGGTACGCGCCTACGCCGCCCTACTGCACCACGCGCAGGCCATCGACGGAGACGACGAGATCCGCGACGCCTACTGGACTCTGCTGGGCTACTTCAACAGCCTGCGTCTGCTCGCGGGCGCGAGGCTTCAGGTACAGGACGACGTCAACGACCGTCTTGACCTCCTCAGCCGAACCTTGAATCAACCACGCAGGGAGATCGGGCGCGACATCGAGCTCACCAGCCGCGAACCTTCAAGTGCGATACCCGGGCATCTCCAGGATATGGAGACGCCGTATCCCGACGCACTCGGTGTCATCCTTGCCACCAACATGATCTCGGTCGGCGTCGACGTGAACCGCCTCGGGCTGATGGTGGTCATGGGCCAGCCTCAGTCCACCTCCGAGTACATCCAGGCAACCAGTCGCGTGGGACGAAAGTGGCCGGGACTGGTGGTAACGCTGTTCAACTCGGGACGTTCACGGGACCGATCTCACTATGAGAGTTTCACGAGCTACCATTCGGCCCTATACCGCCAGGTCGAGGCCACAAGCGTGACCCCTTTCTCCGCTCGGGCAAGGGATCGAGGTCTACACGCCACGGTTGTGGCCCTGGCCCGACTCCTGATCCCCCGTGCACGCCCCGCGGAGGCGGCCGCCGCGATCGCCGACTTCGACGATGAGCTCCGCGCCGTATGCGATCGAGTGCTGAACCGTGTCGCGCGGGTCGCGGGAGAGGACGAGCGCGACGCGACACAGCATCAGATCGACGAAATAATCCAACAATGGCACAGACTCGCGGAGGAAAACCCTGACCTGGGATACGGCAACTACCGGAGCCCCGGGTTGTTGATCGACGCGGGCAGATGGGACGAGTCCGACGACGAGGTCGGTGACCTCTTTCCCACTCTGTGGAGTTTGCGCGACGTGGATGTGGAATCGACCGTCTACCTGGACAGGGGGACGCGGTGAGAAGACGACCCCTCGGCGGAGTTCGCCGGGCTCAGATGATCACCACCTATGGCGTCGGCTCCATGATCGCCATCGGCGGAGAGTCGTTTATGGTGGCCGGGATCAACAGATGGCCCGACGACATCCATGAACAAACAATCAACGAAAGCCGTCTCGAAAAACGGTTCGGTGTGGACTACTTCCGTCTTCCTCCGGCGTCCGAGAGCGAGAAGTACGGGGACGTCCCCGTAGTAAGGTTCCCCGAGCGCCACTCCTGCCCGGAGTGCAGGCGACTCGCCGACGCCCGGTTCTTCGGCGCCTCGGCGAGCCCCGCAAAATGCAAGAACTGCGACAGGGAACTTGTCCCCTCTCGATTCGTCGTGTGTTGCCCCAAGGGGCACATCTCCGACTTCCCTTATTTCGAGTGGTTGCACAAGGGAAGAGCCGCCGGTCCTTCATCGGAAACGAAGCATGAACTCAGCCTCAAAGCCGGAGGGCGCAGCGCTTCGTTGGGCGACATCGAGATCTCCTGCTCGTGCGAGGTGCCCCCGGTCACCATGGAGGGAGCACTGCGGAAGGGGGCGCTGCACGGAATCACCGCTTGCAGAGGACGACGCCCATGGCTCGTCGACGTGAAAGACGAGCTCTGCGACGAGTCCCCCCGAGCCATGCAGCGCGGTTCTTCGGCCGTCTGGTTCTCCGACGTTCATTCGGCCATATCGATTCCGCCGTGGTCGGAAGGTGTACAGAAGCTCGTCGGCAAACACTGGCGTTCCCTCCGCAACGCCCCCGATCCGGTCGACCGGATCAAGGAACTCGAGCTGGCGGACGACCGAAGATTCAGTGTCGAGGAGCTTGCCTACGCCGTCGAGCAACGACGGCGCGAGGAATCCGGGGAAAACCTGTCCTCGGATTCCGAATTGAAGTCCGCGGAATATCAGGCGTTGCTCAGAGAGACGAAGGAGAGGTCTCGTGACCAGGACTTCGTCTGCGTACCCTGGCAGGACTCCCCCGGCCTGGAGGGCCTCGCCGTCGACCGCGTCATGCGTGTCAAACGGCTGCGTGAGGTGCGGGTTCTTCAGGGGTTCACACGGATCGCCCCGCCCAGCCCGGTGGCCCCTGAGCGCCGCTCGAAGCTCCATCCGGAGGACGATCCCCCCAACTGGCTGCCAGCCATCGAGGTCATCGGTGAGGGTGTCTTTCTCCGCATCGACGAGGAGAAGCTTCTCCGGTGGGAATCGCGGCCGGAGGTCGTCGAGCGGGTCGGGGTCGTCGACACCGCATATCGCGAGCGATTCGTGCGGGCCGACCAGACGCCCGACCGTACGATATCTCCCCGCTTCATGATGATCCACACGCTGGCACACATCGTCCTCAACGAGTGGAGCCTCGACTCGGGGTACCCCGCAGCATCGCTACGCGAGCGGCTCTACGCCGACGGCGGCATGTCGGGGTTCCTCGTCTACACGGCCACCAGCGACTCAGCCGGCAGTCTCGGCGGCATCGTCGCCCAAGTGGAGTCGGGCAACCTCGGAGCCTCCATACGGGCGGCGCTGGACCGAGCGTCCTGGTGCTCAGCGGACCCGCTCTGCATGGAGGCCCACACCGGCGGAACCGACAATCTCAACCGCGCCGCGTGCCACGCCTGCGTCCTGCTGCCGGAGACGAGCTGCGAGGAGTTCAACACGCTCCTGGATCGTGCGCTTCTCGTCGGCACCGCTCAGCAACCCGGGATCGGTTTCTTCAGCCTTTGACGAGTGCGGGCGGGTCGCACCGGTGGCCCACAGGCACTTACACCCGCGCCTTGACCTGTTCCGCCACGCGTTCGGCCGCTTCGCGCGGGTCCTCGTGCTCCCACACCCGCACGGGGACCCATCCGGCTTCACTCAGGAGGCGGTCGGTCTCCTCGTCTCGGTCGCGTGTTCTGCGAACCTTCTCGGCCCAGAATCCTGCGTTGGTGGCCGCGACGGTGTGGTGCTCAGGGCAGCCGTGCCAGAAACACCCATCCAGGAAGACGGCCACCTTCGCTCGCGTGAACACCATGTCCGCTGTTCGCCGTGTGTTCGGCAGCGGCCGGGCGGACACACGGTAGCGCAGGCCCATGGCGTGGACCGCCCGGCGCAACGCGACTTCGGGTTTGGTGTCACGTCCCTTGTTGGACCGCATGCTGGCTCGTACACCGTCACTGGAGGCCCAGGACTCGGATGATGCGCGGCTCATGGGGCCACCGTAAGGGAAATCTCCGTTAGACAGGAGATAACCGGGGTTCTGAGGTGCTTATCGATTCGCAGACACGTACGATCGTCCCGTGACGACGACCTTGATAGACCTGTTCGCGGGATGTGGCGGCATGTCCGCGGGCTTCTCCGAGGAGGGGTTCCACTCTCGGCTTGCGGTCGAGCACAATCTGCATGCGGCCGCGACCTACGCCGCTAACTTCGGTGAGGACCACGTTTTCAACGCGGCCGAGTCCGGAGACTTCTCGGGAGACATCGAGGCCCTGCCCGACGAGGCGATTCCCGAGGTCGACGTGGTCATCGGCGGTCCCCCCTGCCAGGGGTTCTCCAACCTCGGCAGCAGGGACGTCGACGATCCCCGCAACAAGCTCTGGAAGCAGTACATCCGCGTGGTCCGCAACGCCCGACCCAAGATCTTTGTCATCGAGAACGTGGATCGGTTCATGCGGAGCAGCGAGTTCGAGCTCTTGGTCTCCGAGGCCGAAGACGGCCTGCTGAAGGACTACACGCTCTCCTATGGACTGTTGAACGCCGCCGACTACGGCGTCCCGCAGCGGCGCCCCCGCACAATAGTCATCGGTTCCCGGATCGGCACAGTCCCCCTGCCTGAACCCACCCACTCGCGCACGCCTCAGCTCGACGACCGGGTCCTGCCGTGGCGCACCGTACGCGAACGCATCGGCGAGCTCCCCGAGTGGCCGTCCACCACCCTGCTGCCCGACACCGCGACGAAACGCTTCGGAATGCCGCTTCCAGGGGAGTTCAAGTGGCTGGACCTGCACATTGGACGCAACCCGACGCAGCTCTCGAAGAAGCGCTACGATCACATCCCTCCCGGCGGGGGCCGTTTCAATCTGCCCGAGAATCTCAAGCCCAACTGCTGGCGCAACAAGACCACGGGTACGACGGATGTCATGGGACGCATGCGGTGGGATCACCCGTCCCTGACCATTCGCACCGAGTTCTTCAAGCCGGAGAAGGGGCAGTATCTCCACCCACAGTGGGAACCCGGTGACGGGCATCGGGTGAACCGCCCGATCACGCACCTCGAAGCAGCGCTGCTCCAGGACTTCCCCCCGGATTTCGTGTGGTGCGGCACAAAGACCGAGGTCGCCCGACAGATCGGCAACGCCGTACCGGTCGGACTGGCGCAGGCGATCGCCCGGCAGATCAGGCGATACATCGACGGGTGACCCCGGATCCACCTCAGCGGGCGGTCGGGCGGATCCGGGGGCGACTCGGCTGCAAGGGGCGGCGTGACGGTACCGGCAACCGGATGGGAGGGCCGGTTACAGCCTCGGAGACGCACGCGAGACGTAGGCGCCGTCGCCGGCTTTGTCGAAATGGGACGCGACCCACGACGACGAAAGCAGCGACGGGCGGCCTGCTCGGGCCGGTGGATCCTCCAACTCGCGGACGAACGTCTCGACGTCGGGTTGCACGATGGTGGGAGCGTTGTCGGTATCCGGGTCCTCGGCTGTGGCGAGCCACAGGTGTTCGGTGCGGCGAATATTCCACTGGTCGCCGTAGCGGGCCTTCAGCATGGCGAGGAGCACGTCATCGGTGTCGCGCGTGCCCACGGGGCTCACCTCGCCCCCGCCATGGGTGCGGGAATGGGGCGCGCGTCCGGACGGACTGCGACAAGCGCGCGCAGTGGACCGCTGAGGTCACTGCGGAGGTCGTCGAGGCCGTCCCCGAAGCGGACTGCGCGGTCCTCGGCGTGGAGCCGTCGACGCCCAAGGCCGCCCCAGAGGTACACCCGGACGGCGTCCGTGTCAGGGAACTCATGGAGACCGGCGGGGTCCATGACGTAGTACCGGTGCGAGATCTCGCCGAACCAGATCACAGAGCCCGGGTGACGGGCCTGGAGGTTGGCGGCAGCCGCATGGGCGGCGGTGTGCTCGGGCGAACGCCCCCACCTCGCGGACGTCGTGCGTTGACGGCTACTCTGCCTCATGTCATCAGCTCCTAGTTAGCTGGCGGCCGCGCCCCCGGACGCCTCGCACGCGTCGCGGGGGTCATTTTCATCCGCCAGCTTCTCTCCGCTTGTGGATTAGCGGATCGGCCTACCTGTGGGCCAATTTGTAGGCCAGACTGGACCCATGTCTTCAACGACATTCGGCGAGATGATCCGCCGTGCCCGACGGGAACGCGGCTGGTCCCAAGCCCGGTTGGCCGAGGTGCTGTGCGAGGTCTCGGGACGAACGACTGTCACCCGACAGGAGGTCTACCGCTGGGAAGCCGGGCGCCGAATCCCTTGTTTCTGGCTTCCTTATCTGGCGAATTCACTCGAAATACCCCGAAATCAGTTGGAACGTGCCACTGTGGAGCGCGAATCCTCCGATACGACCCTTGATCCCGCGGCGACGCTCAGCGCTCTGATGCCCGATGGCGATCCGCTGGCGCACATCGACGATCCGGATGGACGTCGGATCGGTGCCGGTGCGGCGCGAGACCTCACCGCGCGCGTGCATGCGCTTCGCCTAGCTGACGACGTTCTGGCCGGTGGTGACCTGATCGCCCCCGCGCGGCGAGAAATGTCGGCCGCGCTGCGGATCTACCGCGAGGGAACCCACAGCGACGAAGTCGGCCGTTCGCTGCTGGTAGCGATCGGGGAGTTGGCCCAGATCGTCGGCTGGATCGAGTCCGACGCAGGTGAGCACACACGCGCCGAGTCCACGTACCGCATCGGCATGGCGGCCGCCCAGGAAGCGGCCGACATGGTTCTGGTCGCCAACGTCGCCGGTTCTCTCGCATACCAGTGGACCAACACCGCACGCCAGCAAGACGGGCTCGCGCTGGCCCGCGCCGCTCTGGACCAAGCAGGCCCGAACGCTCACCCCAAGACGCGTGCGCTGTTCTTCGATCGGGTTGCGTGGGCGCACGCTGCGATCGGCGAGGTTAAAGAAGCCATGCGCACCCTGGACGCCGCCCACCACGCGCTCACCGAGGCACCTGAATTCCCCGCTCCCGAGTGGGCCTATTGGGTGACGGACGACGAGCTCAAAGTCATGGACGCGCGGGTCTACACCGAACTACGCCGCCCGCTGCGCGCCGTGCCCCTGCTGCACGACGCCCTGCAGCGCTACGACGCCACGCATGCACGTGAACTCGCCCTCTACCTGTCGTGGCTCGCCGTCGCCTACGCCGATGCCCGGGAGCCTGAAGCAGCCGCCGAGACGGCGTCGCGGATGCTCTCACTGTCCACTGAGGTCGCGAGCGAACGGACGGCCGAGCGGTCGCGCGTGGTGCTGGCACGGCTCACGGAGTTCGCCGATGTTCCCGAAGTCCGTTCTCTACTCGACGCGGCGTAATGGTTGCGCGCCCTTGTGATCACGGCCTTCGGCTTTCCCTACGCCAACCCCGCGTCGTGGGCCAGGAGAGCTATCTGGGTGCGGTTGTCGAGGGTGAGTTTGGTGAGGATGCTGGATATGTGGGCCTTGACCGTCGGGACGCTCATGTAGAGGCGGGCCGCGATCTCGGCGTTGGAGCGGCCCTCCGAGACCGCCACCACCACCTCGTGTTCGCGCGGGCTCAGGGTTTCCAGCGATGCGCGGGCCTGCTCGTAGGTGCCCGCCTGGGTTGCGGCGCGGTCCATCAGGCGTCGGGTGATGCGGGGAGAGAGGATCGGGTCGCCGACGGCCACCTTGCGGATCGCGTCGACGATCTCCGGCGGCGCGGTGTCCTTGAGCAGGAACCCGCCCGCTCCGGCGCGCAGGGCGTGCAGGATGTTCTCGTCGCTGTCGAAGGTGGTCAGCACGATGACCTCGGGCGCGTGCGGCCGCGCGCGCACCTTGCGGGTGGCGGCTATGCCGTCGACCCGCTTCATGCACAGGTCCATCAGCACCACGTCGGGCGTGTGCCTGTCGACGGCGGCCGCGACCTCGTCGCCGTCGGCCGCCTCGCCCGCCACGGAGATGCCGTCGACACCGTCGAGCATCATCGACAGCCCACCGCGGACCAGGGCGTCGTCGTCGACGATGAGGATCCGCAGCGCACGACTCATGCGGGCCATGGTAACCGGGCGTGCAGGCGGAACCGGTCGCCGTGGAGGCCGTGGTCGAGCACGCCCCCGGCGAGGTGCACGCGCTCGGTCAGGCCCACCAAACCCGTCCCGCTGCCCACCGCCGCCGCTGCCTGCGCCGCGGCACGCTGCGCCTCCGCGGGCGCGGCGCCGCGCCCGCCGCCGACCGCCCGAGCGTCCGAGTGACCGGTCACACCGGTCGCACCGGTCGCACCGGCAGCTCCGGCACCACCGTCGGCGCCGTTCGCGCCGTTCGCGCCGTCCGCACCGCTCCCGTCGTCCGCTCCCCCGACCGGGTTGGTCACCGTCACCGCGAGCCCTTCTCCCGGACGCCCGCTCAGCTCCACCTCGACCGGCCGCCCCGGCGCGTGCTTGCGGGCGTTGGTCAGCCCTTCCTGGACCACGCGGTAGGCGGTCCGGCTGACAGCGGCGGGCAGGTTCTCGGGGTCGGCCGCCTCGTCGCGCAGCCGCGCACGGACCCCGGCGCCGCGCGACTCCTCGACGAGTGCGGGGACGTCGGCCAGCACCGGGCTGCGGCCGGCGACACGTGCGGCCTCCTCGGCCGCGTCCTCGTCGCGCAGCACCAGGATGACCTCCCGCAGCTCCTCCAGCGCCTGGTGCACTCCCGTGCGGACCACCCCCGCAGCCTGGGCGAGGCGCTCGGGCGGCGAGTCGGGGCGGTACTCCAGCGCGCCGGCGTAGGTGGCCAGCAGCGACAGCCGGTGGGCGAGCACGTCGTGCATCTCGCGCGCGATGCGGGTGCGCTCGGCCATGCGAGCCTCGGCCACCCGCCGGCCCTGCTCGGTCTCGGCCCGCCGGGCCCGCTCCCGCAGGGACATGACCAGGGCGCGGTGGGCCCGGGCCAGAGCGCCCCAGCCGACCAGCCCGCCGTACCCCGCGGTGATCAGCACCAGCCACCAGCCGTAGGAGAGCCCGCTGTTGGGCTGCCACAATCCTTGAACGGCGTGCGCGGCGACGCCCGTCGCGGCGACCGCGACGGCGACCGGCAGCCGCCGCCGCTGCGCGACCTGCAGCACCGCGAGCGTGGCCGGAGGCGTCACCGCCGGTGACAGCGCCGCCAGCACCGCCAATCCCAGCGCGCCGGTCACCGGGCGCCACATGAGAAGCGGCGTGAGCGCGCACCCGAGCGCGCCGACAGCGATGTCCAGGGTCAGCGTCGCGGCGTCGGGCTGCGCACCGTGGCGGGCCCAGATCGTCAGGGCGACCAGGACGGCCGACACCGCGGTTACGCCGACCGCGGCGCGCCGCCTGCGCGCCGCCGGGACTTCGGGTTCGGTCGCCGAAGCGGCGATGACCTCCTCGTTCACCGGGCAAGGCTAACCGCCGGGGCCGCGCGGCCGACACCGACCGAAGTAGGGGGTGCTCCCGTCGGGAGTCGAGGCGAGGATGTTCGCCCGCCCGATGCGCAGGCACCGGCCCCCTTGGGAGTCTGCAAAGGTCCGGGTGGGACGGCGGCGCAGCCGGCGGCCCCGCCGCACAGCAGTCCGGCCCGCGGGACAGGCGTCCCCGGCGGGCGGAAGGAGACAGAGGGATGACCAGTCGATCCGAGGCCGCACACGCCTCTGAGAACACCGCCCCCGCGGGCGGCGGCCGCCTCCTGCGCCGCGTACTGGCGGGGGTCGGGGCGGCCGTCGCGGCACTGGCGGTGTGGGCGGTGGCGGTCCCGATCGCGGGGATCGAGGTCGCGGGCGACCGGGCGGGGACCGTCGGTCCCATCGGTCCCGTGTCCATCGGCGCCTCGGCCCTGATGATGGGGCTGGCCGGCTGGGCGCTGCTCGCGGTGCTGGAGCGGTTGACGCGACGGCCGGGACCGATCTGGACCTCCGTTGCGGCCGCGGTGCTGCTGCTGTCGCTGGCGGGACCGGTGGTCTCCGCCGCCGACACCGCGAGCATGGTCGTGCTCCTGGGGATGCACCTGGTCGTGGGCGTCGTGGTCATCCTCGTTCTGGCACCCACGGCGCGCCGTCCATGAGTGCCGAACACCGCCGGTCCCCCGGGGCCGGCCCGCCGACCGGCCGCACTCGGGGGTGACCATGCCCTTCGGCTACCTGCCCTACGGCTACCTCGTGTCCGTCGCGATCGTCGCGGTGTGCACCGCCTTCGCGCTGGCTCCCCTGCGCCGTCCGCCCCCGTGGGACGCGGTGAGCTTCCGGCTGGGACTGGTGATCAACGAGATGCCCGTCTTCGCCCTGTACTGCCTGCTCGCCTCGACCGGGCTGGCCTGGGCCCAGGGCGACCTCCGCAGTGCCGCCGCCTGGACGGTGGCCGCCCTGGCGGGGTTGACCGCCGTCGGCCTCGCGGTGATCGTGCGCAGGGGGACGCGCGCTCGCCGGGTACTGGAGCGCGCGCTGGACGACGGCCTCGGCGCGGACTGGCGGTCCGCGGTCCGGGAGGACTTGGCCGCGGGGCTGCGGCGCCGCCCGCCCTATGCGCGCATCCTGCTCCGCCCGTTCCTGGTGCGCCGCCGCGACGTCGAGCGCATCGCCGACATCGCCTATGGCGACGCCGGAAAGCGCCACCGGCTGGACGTCTACCGCCACCGCTCGCGGCCGGCGGGCGGCCCGGTGCTGGTCTACGCGCACGGCGGCGGCTACTTCAGCGGCCGCAAGGACCGCGAGGGGCGCCCGCTGCTCTACCGCCTGGCGAGCCGGGGGTGGGTCTGCGTCAGCGCGAACTACCGGCTGCGGCCGCATGCTGGCTTCGACGAGCACGTGGCCGACTTCAAGAAGGCGATCGCGTGGGCGCGCGAGCACGGCCCCGGCTACGGCGCCGACCCGTCGGTGCTGGTCGCCGCGGGCAGCTCCGCCGGCGGCCACCTGGCGGCGATCGCTGCGCTGACGCCGGGCGAGGCCGCGTTCCAGCCCGGGTTCGAGGACGCCGACACCTCGGTGACCGCCGCGGTCTCGCTGTACGGCTACTACGGCCGCTACTACGCCCGGCCGGGCGCCGCGGCCGACCCGCCCACCTCGCCCGCCGACCACCTGCACACCGGCGCGCCCCCGTTCTTCGCCGTACACGGCGACCGGGACACCGTCGTGCCGGTGGAGGGCGCCCGCGGGTTCACGGCCGCGCTGCGCGGGGTCTCGGCCGAGCCGGTCGTCTACGCGGAGCTTCCCGGCGCCCAGCACGCGTTCGACATCGTCCACTCCCTGCGCTTCGAGGCGGTGGTCAACGCCGTGGAGGCGTTCACCGCCTGGGTCCGGTCGCGCGACCGCGCCGAGAGCGGGGCCTAGCCGGTGCCGCGTACCGCCGATCCGCCGCCGCGGGACCGAAGGCGCCGTTGCGCCCCGCTCCGCCGGCGACCCGCGAGCGTCGGCCGGCGGGTCGTATGCTCATAAGGCGGTAGAGGGCGCGACTCGAACGGGTTGGGAGCCGGACGTGAGCGATGCACAGGAGAGACCGGCGCCGGCTCTGCGAATCGCCGACGCCGATCGCGACGCCGCCGCTGAACGGTTGCGTGAGGCGGTGGCCGTGGGCCGCCTTGAGCTCGCCGAACTGGACGAGCGCCTCACCGCCGTGTACGCGGCCAAGACCCGGGCCGATCTGGAACCGCTCACCGCCGATCTGCCGTCCGAGCCCGCGCAGCCCCGATCCGGCGTCGAGGCGCCTCCGCTGGTGCTGGAGACCACGAGCGGCAGCCTGAAGCGGGACGGCTACTGGCAGGTGCCGGAGCGGATCACGGTCGAGTGCACGTCCGGAACGGTCAAGCTCGACTTCACGGCGGCCGAGTGCCCGCACCGCGAGGTCGCCGTCGAGGCCTACGCGAAGTCGGGTTCGGTCGTACTGGTGGTACCGCACGGCTGGTGGGTGAATCTGGACGACGCGTCGGCCTCCAGCGGCACCGTCGTGAACAAGGTGAAAGGGCCGCCTGCGGCCGGCGCACCCGGGCTGCGGGTCAGCGGCACGGTGAAGTCCGGCAGCATCAAGGCGCGCCATCCGCGCCGCGGTTTCTGGGCCTGGCTGCTTCGGCGCCCGGCCTGAAGGCGTTCGCCGCCTCCATGTGCTCCCACGAGTAGGCCGGACGGGAGCGATCATGAATGCTGTCCGGAAGGTGTCCGGTCTTCATTCGCCGACAGGACTCCGCGACACGCTCCGTTGTGTCCATGGCCTTCCCAGGCATCGCACTCAATCATCCAGGGGGATAGCGACGCCAATGCCCCCATGTTACGTTCGATTCGTCACAACACCAAGTGGACCAATGGGAGCGATTCCATGCTGGCACGCCGCTCGCGAGCCAAAACCGTTCTTGTCGGCGCACTGACCGCAATCAGCGCACTAGCATTTGCCAGCCCGGCCTCGGCTGATTCGACGGAAAGACGGCCGTGCTCCGGCTACGGCGGAAAGGCCTACGGCTACATCACCAAGCATTCAGCCCAGACCCACACCGTCGGCAATTGCGGATCCACGATGAAGGTCAGGGTCTACTACCACAGCATCGGAGGTTATGCATGGACCTCCTGGAAGACGGCCAACCCCGGCCATGTCGGCAACGTACGCGTCTCGGTGTATCCGAACAACGCCATCTACGCAGAACACTATGCCGACGGAGCCGGCACCTTCATCACTCAGTTTGACTAACCCACTCCCTCCAGCCTTTCTGCAACCATCATCTCGGCTTGACGTGCGTCGACCTGTCACGCATGGCCATCGGCCCGGTGGCGAAAATTCGGGCGGCAACAACCCCAGCACCGAGGAGAACGTCCGCCGTCCAGTCCTGGCCGCCACCGGCTTTACTGCGGCGACGCTTCGGGCCCAGCATCCTTGATCGACTCTCCGTCGCCGACCCCATTCCTAAGCGGCGTGATCACGAGCCGGCTGGAAAATCCCCACAGCCGTCCGATTCAGGCGACTCGCCGACGATCGTGATCACTCGTTCCGACCAGTCGGCCATGGCGCCGTCCTCCCAGTTGACGGGAACCATCGGACGCCGCCATGGCCATGGGCGCCGACTGACAACCCAGCGGCTACTCAAGGCGGCCCCGCCGGTCTTCGTCCCGCGCGTCGGGGCCGCGGCCGACCGCGGGGAGGATGGCCTGGTCGACGATGGCGGCGATGTAGTCGTCGCCGGGCACCTCCATCGAGTCGATGCCGTACTTGAGCATCAAAGCCTCGCCGATGTCCACCACAACGGGGGTGAGCCGGGCCGGGTCGATCTGCCCGTTGTCGGCGTAGTGCCGCAGCACAGTGCGGGTAAAGCGGCTGCCGCGGGCGTCGAAGACCTCTGCATACAGGCGTTCGTGCAGGTCGGGACGGCGCTGGGCTTCGCTGAGGAGTGACGACATCACCCGCCCGTAGAGCGGCTGCATCAGGCCGTCGCGCATCAGGGTGAGCGCCGCGACGAGGTCGCCGCGCAGATCGTCGGCGCCCGGCGAGGGCTGCTCCACCGGATAGGCCCGGTACAGCGCGCGGAGCACGATGTCCTCCGGCGACGACCAGCGCCGATACAGCGAGGTCTTGGCCGTGTCGGCCCGGCGGGCGATGCCTTCCATGGTGACGCGCGCCAAGCCGAGCTCGGCGGTCTCCTCCAGGGCGGCCGTGTAGACGGCCTCCTCCAACTCCGCCCCGCGGCGCCGCCGGGCGCGCTGCGGCTCTCCGGCGTCGCCTGTCCGGATCCGGTCACTCACTCCGCCACCCCCACTAGCAACGCTCGCGTAGCTTATTCTTGTAATTAGATACGCAAGCGTAGCTTGCTGTTCCCCTCACCTGCGAGGACCGGTCGATGTCCCACACCGCCCGCGGCGAATCGCCGTCGGCCCCCGGAGCGCTGCCCGCCGGGCAGCGCTCGCTCGCCCCCGACTTGGCCCGGGGCGTCATGCTCCTCATCATCGCGACCGTACACGCGCACCTGTTCCGGCAGGTCGCGGGCGCGGGCGGATTCTCTCTGGAGGGCCCGGCCGACATCGGCGTCACCGCCGTGATGGCGCTCTTCGCCGAGAACCGCGGCTACCCCATGTTCGCCGCCCTCTTCGGATACGGGCTCGCGCAGATCCACCGCCGGAGAACAGCCGAGGGACGCGAGTGGCCGTGGGTCCGCCGCCTGCTGCGCCGGCGCGGGCTCGCGCTGGTGGCCATCGGCGTCGCGCACACCGGCCTGCTGTTCTACGGCGACATCATCGCCGCCTACGGCCTGATCGCCCTGGTGTTCACCGCGGCCATGGGAATGGGCGACCGGCGGCTGCTCGTCCACGCCGCCGCCTGGATGGCGGCGGGCACCCTGGCCTACGCCCTGGTGTCCACGCAGCTCTTCGCGGCCGCCTCGGAGAACGCCGGGGCCGAGGTCACCTGGCTGTCGGACGCGCTCATGCGCCTTGCCGTGCTGCCGTTCTTCCTGCCGCTGATGGTCGCCATCTCGGTGTTCCCGTTCCTCGTAGGCGTGTGGGCCGGACGCCGCCGCCTGCTGGAGCGGCCGCAGGACCACCTGCCCCTGCTGCGGCGCGCCGCCGCCTGGGGGATCGCGGCGGGGGTCGCCGGCGGTGCGCCGCAGGCCCTGATCAACGTCGAGGTGTGGCACGTCGGCCCGGTCACCGCAACCGCGGTCTTCTGGCTGCACCTGCTCACCGGCTACGCGGCGGGGTTCGGCTACGCCGCCCTCATCGCGCTGGCCGCCCACTGGCTGGACAACCGCTCCGGCGCTCGGCGCGGCCCCGTCGTCACAGCGCTGGCGGCCACCGGGCAGCGTTCGATGACCTGCTACCTGCTCCAGTCGGCGGCCTGGGCCGTGCTGGTCCCGACCTACGCTCTGGGCCTCGGGCCCGGGTGGAACGACACCGGTGCGGTCGCCCTGGGTGCCGGGGTATGGCTGGCCACGGTCCTGCTCGCCGACGCCATGCGGCGTGCCGGGCTCCGCGGCGGCCCCGCGGAGTGGCTCCTGCGCCGCATGACCTACGGCCGCCCCTCTCCGCCCGCCGCGTCGTAGTGGCGTCCGGACGCACCCCTCACGCGCCGGCGGCGTACTCGGCCAGGACCTCGCCGATGACGTGGCGGGAGTTGGCCGCGAGGGGCGGGTTGGTGGCGCGGTAGTAGGGGAGCTGAATTAGGGCGATGGACAGCGCCCAGGCACGGGCCCTCTGCCAGGCGGTCCTGTCGGCGCCGACCGCGCGGCGGAACGGCTCGCGGGCACCGGCGGGCAGGAGATTCCAGGCGGGGATCAGGTCGGCCGCAGGGTCGCCGACCCCGACACCGCCGAAGTCGATGACGGCGGCAAGCCGGCCCTCCCGCACCAGGACGTTGCCCGGCGAGAGGTCACCGTGCAGCCACGCGGACGCACCGGCGGGGTCGGGCAGGCGCAGGGCGGCCTCCCAGACCGCGGTGGCCGCGCGGGTGTCGACGGTGCCGTGCAGGGCGTCGATCGCCGCGCGCGTCTCGCGGTCCCGCTCGGCCAGCGGTCCCCCGCGGCCGGACTCCGGAGCGCCGGCGGTCGGGACGGAGCGCAGCGCGGTGATGAAGGCCGCCAGGTCCTCGGCCAGGCGCACGGGGTCGGCGGCGCCCGTGCCGGTAGGGGCGGCCGTGCCGCGGTCCGCCTCCGCGCCCGCTCGCGCGAGGCCGTCGACAGTGGGGTTCTCGCCGTCCAGCCAGCGCAGGACCGACCAGTTCCACGGGAAGCCCGCTGTCGGCGCCCCCATTCCGAGGGGGACGGGTACCGCTGTCGGCAGGTGCTCGGCCAGGTAGGGCAGCCACCGCTGCTCAAGGCCGACCGCGTCCGCCGCCCCTTCCCGGCGCGGCAGGCGCACGGCCATGTCCGTACCCAGCCGGAACATCGCGTTCTCCGTCCCGGACGACTCCACCCGCGCGACGGGAAGGCCCGCCCACCGGGGAAAGCGCCGGGCGACCATCCGGTGGACGAGGTCGTCGTCGATGTCGGGTTCACCGGCGTGCAGCTTGGCTGGCGTCATGTTCCCTTCGCTCCGGCTGGGAAGGCCCGCGCCGCGGGCCGCGCGTCCGGGTGCGGAGCGCGCGGAACGATTCAACCTCCGCACTCCGCGGGAGTCCACCGGTTTTCTCCCGACCGGCTCGGGACATGCGGGCCCCACCCCCGACCTGCGGTTCGCGCCGGACAGCGCCCTCGTTCGGCTCCGGCGCGATCCCCCGGGCTCTCCCCCTCGCGTCCCGCCACCGCGGCGGCCGCCTCGGCCGCCTCCGGATCCGGTTGCCGGGCGGGGTGGCGGGGGTCAGGGGGCCGGGAGGACTCCGTCGAGTGCCTGCGAGAGCTTGGGGGCGAGCAGCTCGGAGTAGGTGGCGGTGATGTGGTTGCTGTCGCGGTAGACCAGGACGTTGCCGATCACCGGGAGGCAGGTGTCGCCGATGCAGAACTCGTCGGTGAGGTCGACGACGTCGGCGTCGGCGTCGTTCTCGGCGGCGAGCAGCTGCGGGTCCTCGTTGGAGAAGGCGTCCTCGGCCGACCTCTCGCACTTCGACAGGTCCTCGCTGTGCAGCGCCACGCACTCGGGCAGGCGCGTTGCCATGCGGGGGGTGTCGCGGATGGCGACGACGTCGGTTCCGGCGTCCTCGAGCGGCCCCCACAGCCGGTTCATGCCGGCGGCGATGTCGACGGCGCCCTCGGACTGCGTCGCCGCCGAGGCCGCCTCGTTGTTGGCGCTGGAGGTGGTGAAAAGGATGTCGGGTTCGACCTCACCCGTCAGCTCGTCGAAGAGGGCCTCGTTCCACTCGGTGCACTCGCTGTACGCCTTGCCGTCGCGCCCCAACGTGGTGAGGGTAAAGGAGCACGAGGACTTGGCGTAGACGTGCAGCCGCCAGTCGCGCTCCTCGGCGATCCTGCGCAGCGCGGGCGCCCATTGTGCCGCGTGGGAGTCGCCCACCAGAGCGACGGTGGTATCGGCGTCGTCGGGGCCGTAGACGCACGACTGCAGCTTCACGGCCCCGGGATCGGCCTGGCATCGGGCCCAGACGTCGGGAAGGTCGTCACCCGCGGCCACCGGCGAGGGATACAGCGGCGCATCACCCGATCCCGCCGGCTCCGACGTGCCCAGCGCCGCCGGCCCCACATGCTGCACCGGATCGAACTCCGCGTTCTGCAGCCACGTGTACCGCGCAGCCTGACCGGCGCCGATCAGGCCGACCACCACCGCGGCCGCCACCGCGAAGGCCGCCGCGTGCCTGCCCGAGCGCAGCAGCCCCCACCGGCGCACGGGGTCCTCGACGGCCACCTTCGTGGCCCAGGCCAGCAGCACCGAGACCACCGCCGCCAGCCCCGCATACAGCGGCTCCAGCTCCGACGAGCCCGTCATCACCAGCGCGAACACGATCACCGGCCAGTGCCACAGGTACAGCGAATAGGAAAGGTCGCCGCCGAAGCGCGCCGGACGGCCGGCCAGCAGCGCGTAGGTGGACCAGCGCTCGCCGTTCTGCCCGGCGGCGATCACCGCCACCGCCCCCGCGACCGGCACCAGCGCCGCCAGCCCCGGGAACGGCGTCTGGTCGTTGTAGTTCAGCGCCGCATAGCCGATCGCGGCCAGACCGGCCCACCCCAGCACCCAGCGCGCCGCCGCCGGCCACGAGATGCGCGCGGCGGCGACCGCCAGCACGCCGCCCGCGGCCAGTTCCCACATCCGCGTTTGCGGCAGGAAGTACGCCGACTGGGCGTCGGAGGCGGTCAGCACCGCTGAGAACCCCAGCGACACCGCGAACACCCCGGCCGTGACCGCCAGGATCGCCCGCCGGCGCCCCCACAGCGGGCCGCCCGCCGCCCAGGCCACGAACAGCAGCGGCCACAGCAGGTAGAACTGCTCCTCCACCGCCAGCGACCAGAAGTGCTGCACCGGGCTGGCCGCACTCTCGGCCGCCAGGTAGTCCACCGACTTGTCGGCCAGGAACAGGTTCTCCACGTACAGGGCGCTGGCCGCCAGCTCCTCGGCGGTCTCGGCCAGCCGCGGCTCCGGCAGCAGCCAGAACGCCGCCAGCCCGGTGGTCGCCAGTACCACGCTCGCTGCGGGCAGGATGCGCCGGATCCGGCGGATGTAGAACCGCCCCAGCGACACCCGCCCCTCGGTGCGCGCCTCGCGCAGCAGCAGCGAGGTGATCAGGAACCCCGAGATCACGAAGAACACGTCCACGCCCACATAGCCGCCGGGCAGCAGGTCGTGGTCGAGGTGGTAGACGAGCACCAGCCCCACCGCCACGGCGCGCAGCCCCTGCACCTCCGGCAGGAACCGGCGTTCCGAGCCTGCGGGAGGCGCCGCGGCGGGAGTGGATACGGTGGACGCGGAGCGTGTTTCAGCTGACACGGTATGCGTTTCGTGACGGGAACAGAGGGCCGCACCCGGTGGGAGGTAGCCCGAGTACCTCCATGGTGTCGTGACCCCCTCGTTACAAACAAGGCGTTACCGGGACTTTATGTGAATTCTTACAGAATCATGTGAGTTCTCTCAGGATTCCGCAACTCTCCAGGTCAGAGGCGTGCAGCGGCGTCACCTGCGGTTCCGCGCGCGGGGCTCAGGGGGTCGGACGCCGGCCTGGCATCCTGGGAGCATGGCGCGCGACGACCGGCCTCAGGTGCTCGTGCGGTTCGCGGACGGGCTGCGGTTCCTGCTCCCGTCCCGCCACCGGAGCGCCGAGGTCCGCGTGGACCGCGACCCCACGGCGACCCTCGGCCACCTGGTCCAGTCGACCGGGGTACCGCTGACCGAGGTGGGCGGCCTGCTCGCCGACGGGTGCCCCGTCGGTCCGGGCCACCGCCCCGGGCCCGGACAGACCGCGGACGTCCTGCCGGTCGAGCGCCCGCAGCGGCTGCCGGCCAGTCCTCCGCGCTTCCTGCTCGACGTCCACCTCGGCGCGCTCGCCCGGCGCCTGCGCCTGGTCGGCGTGGACACCGCCTACGGCAACGACCTCGACGACGACACCCTGGTCGCGATGGCCAACCGGCAGCGGCGCGCGCTGCTGACCCAGGACCGCCGGCTGCTGCACCGACGCGCGCTGGAGGCCGCGGCCTTCGTCCGCGGACACGGTCCCGACGACCAACTGCGCGACGTGCTGGACCGCTTCGCACCGCCGCTTGCGCCGTGGAGCCGCTGCACCGCCTGCAACGGCCCGCTGGTTCCCGCGACGAAGGAGGCGGTCGAGCACCTGCTGGAACCGGGGACCCGCCGTACCTACGCGGACTTCGCCCGCTGCCGCGAGTGCGGGCGCGTCTACTGGCCGGGCGCGCACCACGCCCGGCTGGCCGCGATCGTCGAGACCGCCCGGGAGGCGGTCGCCGGCGCGGGCGGCCGGGACGTCGGCCGGAGTGCCCCTGCGGGCGGAGGCGCCGCGCGACGCTCCGCACGGCCATGAGCCGACGGGCGTGGGCCCGCACCGATCCGACGCAGCGCGGGGGATGTGGCCCGGGAATTCGCTGCGCCCGGTGATCACAACAGCACCGCACGCGCCGGAAGAGCCGTTTCGCGACCACCGACGCGTTTCTCCGGTTATCGCCTGAAATCCCCGGTCCGGCCGGCGGGTGCACCCGCAGAATTCCTAGCTGTGCCCGCATCGACCTGCAGAGACCCGGCGAACGGCAAATCCGATCGGCCGCGAAAACCGGTATCCCGGAATTCGCCGGGTGCACGCGGATAAACTCGCACCACCGACGGGACCTTCCCCGGATCGCGGGTCCCCGCAACGGAACGGGCCACCGTCCGGAACCCTCGAACCCCCCGGACTCCGCTACCCCCGTCCTTTTCGACTCCGCCGCACGGCGGTACCCGGCGGCTCCCTCTCCCGTGTTCCGAAAGGCACAGCAATGTCCGCAGGCGCCACCTACGGTCACCGCACCACACCTCCCGGTGCCGGCCGGCAGGCATCCGCCTCTCCGTCGCCGGAGGGGCCCCACGCCGACCCGGAGGCGCTCGACGCCGCCCAGAACGCGGCACTCGCCTCCCTGATCCGCCGCCTCGCCGGTACGCGTCCGGAGATCTTCGCCGACATCCCCCCGGCGCCGACCCCGGCGGGCCCTCGCCACGCGGCCCCGCCGCCCGGAGCCGGGCCCTGGCACGCCGCCCCTCAGTCCTCCGCTGCGTTCTCGTCCGACCGGCCCGAGCCGGAACCGCGCCGCACCGACCGGAACCCGGACGCACCGGGGGCGCGCAGCGCACGCGAGGGCGCCACGCCTGGACCGCCGCGCCGCTCCCGGCGCGGCCGCGGACCCGCTCCGGGCGCGTGGACCGTCTCGTTCCCCCAGCTGTGTGCCACCGGCGCGGCCGAAGCCGTCCTCGGAGCCGTCGGCGCTCTGGCACGCACGGTGCACGCGGTGCGCGCGCTCGGCCGGTAGCCGCCGTGTCCGCAGCGCTCTGCGGCCTGGACGCCCTCCGGAGACCTCGCCGGCCCTCGGTCGCCCCCCGGACACCGCCGCGGGCGACGACCGTGCGCGGGCGAGCCGTATGCGGCGGCCGCACCGCCCGGCCGCGGGCGCAACGACCCGCCTCGCGCGGGGCCGGATGGCGTGCCGGCGTTCACTGAGCCTTGTTCGCGACCTCGGGACCGGCCGCTGCGGCCGGGGGCGCCGTAGCGGCGACGGGCTCGGCCGCCCGGCGGCGCCGGCGTACGGCGAAGCGCACGGCTTCGGTGACTATGCCGATACCGGCGGAGAATCCCACGCCGATCGTGACCGCGAGCAAATGGTTGCCCTCGAAGGTCTCGCTGGCGGCGAATCCGATCAAGCCCGAGTACAGGGCCCACAGCACGGCGGCGAGCGCGGCGAACGCGCTGAACCGGGCGAGGGGGTACTCCAGAGTTCCGGCGGTGAGCGTCGTCGCGGTGCGCCCTCCCGGGACGAAGCGCAGCGCCACGATCATCAGCCCGCCGCGCTGCCGAAGCGCGCCGGCCGCCCATTCGCGGGCCGCGCGGCCCCGCTTGCCCGGAAGCAGGCGAGCGGTGGCGCGGGTGCCCAGCAGGCGCCCGATCACGTAGGAGACGTGGTCGCCGACGAACGCGCCCGCCGCCGCCACGGCGATCGCGGCGGCGAGGTCGGTATCGCCGGAGGCGGCCAGCGACCCGGCGGCGATGACCGTCGTCTCGCTGGGGACCACGGGAAAGAAGGCGTCCAGGACGCATACGAGGAAGATCGCCAACAGCGCCCACGGCGAAGCCATGGCACCGGAGACGATCTCGTTGATGGCGTCAACCACGCTGGACGGCCGTTTCCGGCTGGTGCGTTCGGCCGGCGCCGGACCCGGCGGTTCGGGGGGCCGGAGGGCTGATCGCAAAGAGGTCGGGCATAGCCGGAACACTAGGGGCGGCGCCGGTTCCGCCGCGATGGTGGCGACGCCCCGGATTCGCGTAGTGGTACCCCTACCCGCGGTCGGCCGGACTCTAGGGGCGGCCCAGCGTGCTCTCGCGGCGGATGAGGGCGAACCCCGGGCGGATGTAGCGGGGATCGGCCTGCGCGGCCTCGTCGCCCCCGTCGAGACGGGCCAGCAGCGCGTCCACCGCCGCCTGGGCGATCGCCTGCTTGTGCGGGGCGATGGTGGTCAGGCTGGTCGAGCAGTAGCGGCCGTCGTCTATGTCGTCGAAGCCCACCACCGCGACGTCCTCGGGAACCCGCAGGCCCCGCTCGATGAGTGTACGCATCGCGCCGATGGCGATCAGGTCGTTGTAGCAGAACACGGCGTCGGGGGCGACGCCCGAGTCGAGGAGGCGGGCCATCGCCTGGGCTCCGTCTCCGCGCGTGTAGCCGTCGGTGGCGGCGACCAGCTCGTCGCCGGCCGCCGCACCGGGCGACTCCGCGATCGCCGCGCGCCAGCCGCGCAGGCGCAGGTGCGCGACCCGGCGCACCCGTCCGTGGCGGGCGCCGAGGAAGGCCACCCGGCGCCGGCCCAGGTCGAGCAGGTGCCGGGTGGCGGTGCGCGCCGCGGCGACGTTGTCGATGGCGATGTGGTCGTGGGGCGCCTCGTACTCGCGCTCGCCCAGCAGCACCAGGGGCGCGTCGTTCCCGCGCGCGAGCAGGTCCTCGTTCTCCAGCTCGATCGGGCTGAGGATGAGCCCGTCGATCAGCCGCGCCCGAAAGCCTTGGGCGAAGAGGACCTCCTGGTCGCGGCGCCCGTTGGTGTGGTCCAGCAGCACGATGTAGTCCAGGCCGGCCGCGTAGCTGATCACGGCGTCGGCCAGCTCAGCGAAGTAGGGGTTGCCCAGCTCGGGCAGTGCGAGGGCGATGATCCCGGTGCGCCCCTTGCGCAGGTGGCGCGCCGTGAGGTTGGGCCGGTAGCCCAGTTCGTCGATGACCTGCTGCACCCGCTGCCGGGTGGCCGGCGTGACGTGCCGGTAGCCGTTGACCACGTTCGACACCGTCTTGACCGACACGCCCGCGCGTGCGGCCACGTCCTTGAGGCTGATGTTCACAGCGTCTCCTTCGCACGCGCGCCTGCCCCGCTCCCATCCGTGCGCTACTCCGCCCCTGCGGAGCGATCGGCACGGCGCGGCGCCGGATGAAGGCGCTTACCGACCTACGGGCCGACTGGGCCCTCGGCCCGCTCGGCGCTTCCCGGTGCTCGGTGCCCGGTGTCGATACTGACTTTTCCATCGTTATACAACACCGGAGACGACCCCGTACATGGGCGCTGCTCACCGCATGTCTGTGAATCGAGCGCACTGCGGTGGGACTTCCGCGGACTGCGCACGGCGATGAATCGGGGTCTGGACAGCCACGTGTGACTGTGCTCTCATCATGGATGGAACCGGGTTTCCCACGTTGTAAAACCACGGGACCTCGGTCAGCGGACCTGCCGGCGCCCGCTCGACCGAACCCCCCATACCCGGAGGCTTCGGATGAGACGCTTCCCCCTTGACCTCGATCCCCCGTCCCCGTCCGACGAACCCCGCCCCCGCTTGCGCGGCGGGCGCCGCCGCTCCCCGCTGACCGCGCTGGTAGCGGCCGCCGCCGCACTGCTCATGCCGCTCACCCTGGCCTCCCCCGCACAGGCGGCCGAATGGGAGCCGCAGGAGCCCCCGCTGACCACCCCCTGGACCGACGACGTCTCGGCGGACAACGCGCTGCCCGAGTACCCGCGCCCGCAGATGGTGCGCGAGGAGTGGCGCAACCTCAACGGCGAGTGGGAGTGGGCTCCCGCCCAGGAGGGCGAGAAGCCGCCCTTCGGCGAGTCCCTCGACCGCACCATCCTCGTCCCCTACCCCGTGGAGTCGGCGCTCTCCGGCATCGCCGAGGACACCGACCGCATGTGGTACCGCCGCACCTTCACCGTGCCCGACTCCTGGAAGGGCCGGCACGTCAAGCTGAACTTCGACGCCGTGGACTACAAAGCCGAAGTGTGGGTCAACGGCACCAGGGTCGGCGCCCACCGCGGCGGCTACGACCGGTTCACCTTCGACATCACCGACGCGCTGCGCCGCGGCGAGGGCAACGAGATCATCGTCGGGGTGCACGACCCCACCGACTCGGGCCAGCAGGCGGTCGGCAAGCAGCGCAACGACCCCGGCGGGATCTTCTACACCTCCTACTCCGGGATCTGGCAGACCGTGTGGATGGAGCCGGTCGCGCCGGCGCACACCACCCGCGTCGACCTCACCCCCGACGTCGCGGGCGAGAAGCTGGACGCCGTGGTGCACACCGCGGGCGGGGGCGGGGTGACCGCGCAGGTGACCGTCCGCGACGGCCAGAACGTCGTGGGCAGGGCGCGCGGGAAACCCGGCACGAAGATCGAGGTGCCGGTGCCCGACGCGCGCCTGTGGTCGCCCGACGACCCGTTCCTCTACGACGTCGACGTCGAGCTCAAGCGCGGCTCCAAGGTCCGCGACCGGGTCGAGAGCTACGCCGGTATGCGCTCCGTGGGCACCGAGATGGTCGACGGCACGCGGCGGATGGTCCTCAACGGCGAGTACGTCTTCCAGATGGGCCCGCTCGACCAGGGCTACTGGCCCGACGGGATCTCCACCGCGCCCACCGACGAGGCCCTGAGGTCCGACATCAAGGCGGCCAAGGACCTCGGGTTCAACACCATCCGCAAGCACGTCAAGGTCGAGCCCGACCGCTGGTACTACTGGGCCGACCGCATGGGCATGCTGGTCTGGCAGGACATGCCCTCCATGGCCCACAGCCCCGACGAGGCGGCCAAGGACCGCTACGAGCACGAACTGCGGGAGATGGTCGACCAGCACCGCAGCTTCCCCTCGATCACGCAGTGGATCCCCTTCAACGAGGGCTGGGGGCAGTACGACGGCGCCCGCATCGCCGACGAGGTGAAGCGGATGGACCCGTCGCGCCTGGTCACCGGCGCTTCCGGCTGGTACGACACCGGCAACGGCGACGTCGTCGACTCCCATATCTACGTCGGTCCCGGCGATCCCACGCCCGCCACCGCGTCCCGCGCCTCGGTGCTGGGCGAGTACGGCGGCCTGGGCCTGCGGGTCGAGGGCCACGAGTGGAGCCCCGGCGACGGGTTCGGCTATGAGATGGTCTCCGACAGCGCGTCGCTGACCTCGCGCTACGTCGGACTGACAGCGGGGCTCCAGCGGCTGGAGCGCACCAACGGGATCTCCGCGGCGATCTACACCGAGATCACCGACGTGGAGAACGAGCTCAACGGCCTGTGGACCTACGACCGGCAGCAGATCAAGGTCGACGAGGACCGGATACGCGCCGCGCACGAGGATCTGATCGCCGGCCGCCCGGTCATCGAGCCGGCCGACCTGCCGACCGGTGAGCACTCGCTGCGTGTCACCACTCCCGGCTACGACAACCGCTACATCCGGCACCAGGACGCGCTCGGGTTCACCGAGGTGGTCGAGGAGTCCAGCTCCGACCTGCTCAAGCAGGACGCGACGTGGCGGATCGTGCCCGGCCTGGCCGACGACACGTGCTACTCCCTCGAGTCCGCGAACTACCCCGACGAGTACCTGCGCCACCGCGCCTCCCGGGTACGGCGCGAGGCGTCCGACGGCTCCGAGCTCTTCCGCGAGGACGCCACCTGGTGCGCCGAGCCCGGCCTCTCCGGCTCGGGGGTCTCGCTGCGCTCCTACAACTTCCCCGACCAGTACCTGCGCCACTACGACTCCGAGCTCTGGCTCGCCGGTGTCGGCGGACCCGAGCCCTACGAGACCGCGCAGCTCTTCGACGAGGACGCCACCTGGGCGATCGAGGAGCCCTGGGCGAGCTAGCCCCGGCACCGCGCAGCGGCCCGGCGCCGCCCGCCCCCGACCCCGGCGGGCGGCGCTCCGGCCGCACCCGCGGACCGCCTTCCCCACCGATACGCACGGGCCGGCCGGCCCGCCGCCGGCCCGCGCCCATCCCATCCGCTCGATCACTCACCCGATCCCGTCCACGCGATCCCATCCATCCGCGACCGCTCGGCGAACGCGCGCACGGCGCGACCGACCGGCCCGCACATCCCTTCACTGGTGGAGGCTGGAAATGGCAACCGACCCCTCCGACCGCGCCGGGCGCTCCCCGCGCCGCACGGCTACGGTCTTCACCGCGGTCACCTGCACAGCGCTGACACTGCTGGCCACGTCCTGCGCACGCGGCGAGGACGAGGCCGCGGGCGGCCAGGACGGCGGCGACGCGGCCGCCCAGGCCCAGGTGCTCGACGAGGCCGCGGGCAGCGACGAGACCTGCTCCGCCGAGCAGGCCGGCATCGACGAGTTCGACCTCAAGGACATGAAGGTCGGGTTCTCCCAGTCCGAGGCGGAGTCGAACCCGTTCCGCATCACCGAGACCGCCTCCATCAAGAAGGAGGCCGAGAAGCGCGGCGTCGAGCTGATCACCGCCAACGCCCAGTCCGACTTCGCCCAGCAGATCAGCGACGTGCAGGACCTCATGTCGCAGGGCGCCGAGGTGCTGATCATCGCCCCGCTCAACTCCGACGGCTGGGAGCCGGTGCTGGCCGAGGCCGAGCGCAAGCAGGTGCCCATCGTCACCATCGACCGCCAGATCAACGGCGACGCCTGCAACGACTACGTCACCTTCATCGGGTCGGACTTCGTGGAGCAGGGCCGGCGCGCGGCCGACCAGATGATCGAGGCGCTGGGCGGCAAGGGCAAGGTGGCCATCCTGCTGGGCGCCGCCGGCAACAACGTCACCACCGAGCGCACCAAGGGCTTCAAGGAGCGCGTCGAGGAGAAGGCGCCGGACATCGAGATCGTCTTCGAGCAGACCGGCGAGTTCACCCGCGAGGGCGGCCAGTCGGTCACCGAGCAGCTCATCCAGTCCAACCCCGACATCGACGGGATCTACGCCGAGAACGACGAGATGGGCATCGGCGCGGTCACCGCGCTGCGCGGCGCCGGCAAGCAGCCCGGCGACGTCGAGATCGTCACGGTCGACGGCACCGAGGAGGCCGTGCAGCTCATCATCGACGGCTGGATCCACGGCGTCGTCGAGTCCAACCCGCGCTTCGGCCCGCTGGCCTTCGACGCCCACGAGTCCTTCGGCAAGGGTGAGGAGGTCCCGGTCGAGCTGATCATCTCCGACCGGGAGTACGACGCCGAGAACGCCGAGGAAGAGCTGCCCAATGCGTACTAGTCCCGGACCGGTGTCCGCGGCACGGCAGGCCCCGCCGGCGACGGAGCACATGAGGAGGAGACGGTGGCGATGACCGCTACCGCAGAGCAGGGCGGGTCCGGCGCCGCCGGTCCCGTCCTGCGGACCCGCGGACTCACCAAGCGGTTCCCCGGGGTGCTGGCCCTCGACGACGTCGACTTCGACCTCTCCCACGGCGAGGTGCACGCCCTGGTCGGCGAGAACGGGGCCGGCAAGTCCACCCTGATCAAGGTCCTCACCGGCGTCTACGCCCCCGACGGCGGAGAGGTGCGCTACCTCGGGGAGGCGGCCCGGTTCGACACGCCGCTGCGCGCCCAGCAGGCCGGGATCTCCACCATCTACCAGGAGGTGAACCTGATCCCGCTGCTCAGCGTGGCGCGCAACCTGTTCCTGGGGCGCGAGCCGCGGCGCTTCGGGCTGATCGACTTCGCGCGCATGCACCGCGAGGCGGCCGGCATCCTGCGCGACTACGGGGTCGAGGTCGACGTGACGCGGCCCCTGCAGGGGCTGTCCATGGGCGCGCGGCAGATGGTCGCGCTCGCCCGCGCGGTCGTCGCCGACGCCCGCGTGGTGATCATGGACGAGCCGACGTCCTCCCTGGAGCCGCGCGAGGTCGAGACGCTGTTCACGGTGATCGGCGGACTGCGTGAGCGGGGCATCACGGTGGTCTACGTCAGCCACCGGCTGGACGAGCTGTACCGGATCTGCGACCGCGTCACCGTCCTGCGCGACGGCCGGGTGGTCCACACCGGGGAGCTGGCCGGCCTGGAGCGCCTGCGGCTCATCTCGCTCATGCTCGGGCGGGAGGCCGAGCAGGTCGAGCGGCAGGGCGCCACCACCTTCGGCGGACCGCACGAGCGGCGCGCCGGGGAGCCGGTGCTGGTCGCCGAGGAGCTGGACGACCGGCATCGGCTGCACGGCGTCTCCCTGGCGATCCGCCCCGGCGAGGTGCTGGGGCTGGGCGGGCTGCTGGGCTCGGGCCGCACCGAGACCGCCCGCGCGATCGCCGGGGCGGCGGCGCTGCGGTCGGGCCGGATCACCGTGGCGGGCGTCCCGCTGCGCCGCCGGTCGACGGGCGCGGCGATCGCCGCCGGTATCAGCATGCTGCCCGAGGACCGCAAGAGCGAGGGCATCATCCCCGAGCTGTCGGTGCGGGAGAACATCGCGCTGGCGGCGATGCCGCGGCTGTCCCGGTTCGGGCTGGTCTCCGAGCGGCGGATCGACCGGGTGGTGGACGTGTTCGTCGAGCGGCTGCGCATCAAGTCGGCCGGCACCCGGCAGAAGGTCGCCGAACTGTCCGGCGGCAACCAGCAGAAGGTGCTGCTGGCGCGCTGGCTGGCGCTCAACCCCCGGGTGCTGCTGCTCGACGAGCCCACCCGCGGTATCGACGTCGGCGCGAAGGCGGAGGTGCAGCGCCTGGTCGACGAGCTCGCGACCGAAGGGCTCGGGGTCCTGCTGATCTCCTCGGACCTGGAGGAGCTGATCGAGGGCGCCGACCGGGTGGTGGTGCTCAAGGACGGCTCCGTCGTGGGCGAGCTGAGCGGCGACGAGGTCAGCGAGGGCGCGCTGATGCGGGCCATCGCCGACGCCGACGCCGACACCGCCGACGCGGACGCCGACCGCGGCGGCCGCGGGGACGCAGGCGGGGCCGCGGCCGAAGGCGCCGGCGGGCCCGGCGGCCCGGAGGAGCACGAGGGCGGTGCCGACCGCGCCGGCCCGCGGGCGGGCGCGGCCGCAGGCGACACGACGCCGGGAAGGGAGGGTGCCCGATGACCGCGATCGGCATGCCCGCTGTGCGCATCGACCGCACGCGGGTCGTCCCCTGGCTGCAGGAGTACGGCGTCTACATCGGCGTGGCGGCGCTGCTGGTGTTCAACATCGCCCTCACCCCGCACTTCCTGTCCCTGGAGAACTTCCGCACCCAGGCGGTGCAGGTCACCCCGGTGCTCATCCTCTCGCTGGGGATGGCGCTGGTGATCGCCACCGGCGGCATCGACCTGTCGGTGGGGTCGGTGATGGCGCTGGCGGCGGCGATGATCTCGCTGTACCTGGGCTACGGCCCCGTCGTCGCCGTGCTGGTGGCCCTGGTAGCGGGGGCCGCGGCGGGCGCGGTCAACGGCGCTCTGGTGGCCTTCGCCGGAGTGCAGGCCATCGTCGCCACGCTGGCGATGATGATCGGCGGCCGCGGATTGTCGCTGGTGCTGCTGCCCCAGCTCGACGGCATCCGCAACCCCGCTATCCGCGAGCTGGGCGCGGGCGACGCGTTCGGCGTGCCCTACCTGGTGTGGATCTCGGCGGTGCTCGTGGCGGTCGTCGTGTTCGTGGTGCGGCGCACCGTCTTCGGCCGCCGGATCGTGGCCATCGGCGGCAACCGCCGGGCGGGCGAGCTCTCCGGGCTGCCGGTGCGGCGCACGCTGCTGGCCGTGTACGTGCTCTGCGGGCTCTTCGCGGCCGTCGCGGGCGTGCTGGCCACGGCGCGGCTCCAGGCCAGCGACCCCAACTCCATCGGCCGGCTGATCGAGCTGTCGGCGATCACGGCCGTGGTCGTCGGCGGCACCCCGCTGCAGGGCGGGCGTGTGCGCATCGCCGGCACGGTAGCGGGCGCGGTGCTGATGCAGCTGCTCGTCTCGACCCTGATCAAGCACGACCTGCCGCCGTCGTGGACGCAGATCGCTCAGACCGCGGTGATCATCGCGGCGGTCTACGTGGCGAGGGAGCGTGGGAGGAAATGACCACGGTGAAAAGCACGGCCGCGCCCGGCACCGGCCTCCCGGGCGGGCCCGGCGGCAGCGGCGGCAGCGGCAGCGGCAGCGGCAGCGGCGGAGGACGCCCGGTGTTCGGCTCCGGGCGGGGCGGCGGCTCGGCCGCCGAGTTCGTCCAGCGGCACGGCGCGCTGGTGGTCCTAGTGGCCGTGCTGGCCGTCGCGGCACTGACGATCGACGGCTTCTTCAGCCTGGGCAACCTCAACCACATCGCCGTCGGCGCGGCGTTCCCCGCCATCATCGCGCTGGGCATGACGTTCGTGATCGTCACGGGCGGCATCGACCTGTCGGTGGGCACCGTGTTCGCGCTGGCGGGGGTGCTGGCCGCGTGGGCGTCGCAGTACGGCAGCCTGGCCGCGCTCGCCCTTCCGCTGGCGGTGTGCGCGCTGATCGGCGCGCTCAACGGGGTGCTCATCGCCAAGGCGCGGCTGGCGCCCTTCATCGTCACGCTGGCGACGATGCTGGGTGCCTGGGGACTGATGCTGGCCGTCTCCGACGAGGGCACCGAGACCTACGTGGTGCCCGACGGGCTCGCCATCACGCCGATGGTCCAGGACCGCTTCTTGGGCATCGGCTACCCGGTGCTGCTGGTGGTGGTGCTGTTCGCCGTCGGCGGGGTGGCCCTGCGCCGCACCGGATGGGGCCAGAACATCTACGCCGTCGGCGGCAACGAGGACGCGGCCGCGCTGATGGGCGTGCCGGTGGCGCGCACCAAGATCACCGCCTACACGCTCTCCGGTCTGCTCGCCGGGCTGGCCGGTGCGCTGAACGCGGTGTGGCTGGGTTCGGGCGTGACCATCTTCGGTATCGGCATCGAGCTGGACGCCATCTCGGCGGTGGTCATCGGCGGCACCCTGCTGGCCGGCGGCTACGGCTTCGTGTCGGGCTCGCTGGTGGGCGTGCTGCTGCTGAACGTCATCCAGAACATCATCAACGGGATCGGCGGGCTGAGCTCAGCCTACCAGCAGGTGGTCAGCGGGTCGTTCCTGATCGTGGTGGTGCTGGCGCAGAACTACCTGAGCAGGCGGCGGGAGCGGGTCTGAGCGGCCAGCCGCCGGGCGCCGGCGCACGTCTGACGCCCGCCGCCGCCCGGCGGTCGCGCACAGCCTCCGCCGGGCCTGCGACGCGCCCGAACGGCCGCCGGTTCCCGGCGCACCCCCGCGATCGAAGCCCCGCTGGGCGGACGGTACGGTCCTCCGGTTCCGTTCTGCCGCAGGCGCGCTGACGGTCGCCTCGACCGCCGCGCGCCCGTCTGGAGGTCACATGCACGGTTTCCGTCTGGCCGTCGGCGCGCTGGGCGCCGCCGGCGTCCTCATCGCCGGGGCTGCTCCCGCCGCGGCCGAGCCCGCTACCGCGCCCTCTCCCGGTTCCACGGTCGTCGGCACGTCCCAGGCCCCCGCTCCCACAGCGTCGCCCCTGGCCGAGGCCCCCGTCCGCTACGAGGTCAAGCACAAGGCCTGGGAGCAGAAGGAGCCCTCCTGGTGCGCTCCGGCGAGTGTGCAGCTCAGCCTGCGCACCTTCGGGGTGTACGTCACCCAGGACACGCTCGCCGACAAGATGGGCACCGACTCGGTCGGTACCTCCGGCGCCGACATGGAGCGCGTCTACGACTCCTATCTGGAGGACGAGGGCTACGAGATGTCCTGGTCCACCGCCCAGGACCCCGAAGCGCTCATGGACGCCGTGTCCTACGACGTCGGCGTGCTGCACAAGGCCATCCCGCTCGGCGTGTGGGGCGCGGAGGCGTCCTGGATCGGTGCCGACGAGAACTTCGGCCACGTGGTCTCGGTTCGCGGCTACGACAAGGAGAAGGACACGTTCACCATCTGGGACCCGTGGCTCGGTGGCTACGGCGGCCACCACACGGTCTCGGCCGACGACCTGGCCGACGCGGCCCAGAGGAACGGCCTCGCCTACGTCCACAGGCTCTGAGCCCGGGCCCCGCTGACGCGGGTCCGAACGCCTCCGGCCCCCACGCCCCCCTGCCCCGCGACATGGTGGATCCCGGAGGCCCGTGACGCGGCCGCGACGCCGCCGTGCGCCGTCGCGCAACCGCGCCCGCCCGACCGCGCCCCTTCCCGCGCCGCTCCGGCGGCCCGGGAAGGGGCGCTTCGTCCTCTCCCGCACCGCGGCGGCTCCGAGCGCGCCGAGACCGGACGGTTCAACCGGTCCGGCCGGTCCGGCGCGTCCGGCGGACGCTCCTGCGAACGCCGCAGGCCCATTACGGACCGGCGTTCGCGCCTCGACGGCCCGTCCGAACGGCGGAGCGGGCCCGCGGCGGACCCTTACCGCGGCGCGACATCGCCGTCGCGGCCACCGCATCGCCCCAGGCCGGAGCGTTCGCGGCCCGCATCGGCCCCGTGACCGGCCCATTGTCCGCGATTTACCCGGCAATGGCGGGGTAGCCCTCGGTCGAAGGCCAACCCGGCCCGCGGCGGGCGGGGTACGGACGGCATCGAGGAGGCCGATCGGCATGGACACCGGCCTGGTGATCACGATCGTCGTGGTCCTCGTACTGATCGCGGCCGCGGCGGTCCTCGCCGTGCCGTGGCAGCGCAGCAGGCGGCTGCGCTCGCGCTTCGGCCCCGAGTACGAGCGTGCCGTGCAGGAGCACGGCGACCGCCGCGCCGCGGAGCGCGAGCTGACCGAACGCGAGCGGCGCCACGCCGAGCTCGGCCTGCGGCCCCTCTCCGAAGGCGCGCGCCGCAGGTTCGAGGCGGACTGGGACAGCGTGCAGGAGCGGTTCGTCGACTCGCCGGAGGACGCCGTCCGCCAGGCGCACGGCCTGGTCGACCGGCTGATGACCGAGCGCGGATACCCCTCCGGCGACGACGACCGCCGCATCGCCGACCTCTCCGTCGAGCACGGCGGCACCGTCGACCGCTACCGCCGGGCGCGCGCCGCGAGCGAGCGCAGCGCGGCCGGCGAAGCGTCGACCGAGGACCTGCGATCGGCGATGGTGCACTTCCGCGCTCTGTTCCACGAGCTGCTCGGCGACGGCTCCACGGCCTCCGCCGGTTCCGCCGGTTCCGACACCGCCGACCCCGGCGATCCCGCCGCCCGCTGACCCCTGACCGCCAGCCGCTCCGGGTGCGCCCGCGCCCGGCCGAAGGGAGTTCCGGAGATGGACAACCCGCTCAAGCGCAAGAACGAGGCCGCGGCGGACCCCGGCGCCGAGCGCGGCCGGCAGGAACCGGAGGATTCCGGCGCCGCCGCGGCAGGGGCCGGTACCGGGTCGGGCTCCGGCCGCGAGGGGGATCGCGGGCAGGACAGGGCGGCGGCCGGCGGCGCTGCGCGGTCCGGAGGCGACGGCAGGGCCGGCGCCTCGGCGGGCGCACAGCCGTCCTCCGCCGGGAGCGGGGCCTCCGGGTCCGAGTCGGCGGCGCATCCGCCGAAGACCCCCGCCAAGGCCTTCGTGGGTGTGCGGGCGGGTTCGGCCGCCAGGCGGCGGCAGGGGGCCGCGCCGGCCCAGGCCGCCGAGACCGCCGGATCGGGTACGGACACCGAGCAGGCGAAGGCGCCCGCGGCCCCCGCCGAAGGGGCGGCACCCGCCGCGTCGAAGCCCGCGGAGGCCGGCGCGTCCGGGGCCCCGGCACCCGCCGGGTCGGCCGCGCCCGCCCAGTCGGCCCGCCCCTCCGCTGACGGACGGCCGTCCCGGAGCGGCGCCGACACCGACGAGCGGGGCGCCGAGCTGTTCTCCGGCGAGGAGGCCCGCCGCCTCCAGCAGCGGTGGCGCGACGCGCAGAGCGACTTCGTCGACGACCCGCGCGCAGCCGTAGGCACCGCCGACGAGCTCGTCGGCGAGGTGCTGCGCACACTGCAGGAGCGGCTGGCGGCGCACAAGCGCACGCTGGAGGGGCGCTGGGCCGAGGGAGCCGAACCCGACACCGAGGACCTGCGCACGACCATGCGGAGCTACCGCACCTTCTTCCGCCAGGTGCTGCGCGCCGAGGACTGACAGTGAGGATGTGTAGTGGCTTCTCCGCTGGATCTGACTCACGGACTGACCGACGCCGATGGACTGTCCATTACCGGATATGTCGGTCCGTGCGGAGAGCCACCGCACGCGAGGTCTACCGGGTCCTGACAAAGCCGGATCGAGATGCCGACACCGCAGGCCCAACCGCCCTACACGACCTCACGCAAGCCGCTTGACATCCATAGGAGCATCCGGCCCGCGTCGGCCGCCGCCCGTGCGGGAGCCGGGGACGGCGGGCCCGCACCGCCGCGGTCCGGGCGTCTCACGCAGAGGGGCGGCCCGGGACCCGCGGACCGGTGCCGTCCTTGGACTCGGCGGCGGGCGGCCGCCCGTCGGGGCCGAAATCGGCCCGGTGCGCGCTCAGGCCGGTTCGGCCGGGCGCCGTGTCCGGGCTGAGCACGAGGTCGTCGTCGTAGTCGGCGCTGTTCTCGTGCCGGTAGGCGATGGGTTCGGCGGTGTCCAGCTCGGCGAGGCGCTTGCGCAGCTGCGCCGCGTTGGCGGCGAACGCCTCGTTGTCGGCGCGGTCGGCGCCGTAGACGACGAACGGCGGCAGCGCTGCCGCGCCGGTGTACCAGAATGTGCCGTGCAGCAGGGGGAACAGCACCTCGTCGACCTGGCCGTGCACGCCCCGGGCACCGAACCCGGACTCGCGCGCGCCCACGGAGGTGACGATCAGAGCGCGCTTGCCGACCAGCCCGCCGTCGCCGTAGCGCCTGGTGCGCCCCCGGTCGTCCTTCAGCCCGAATGCGAAGCCCTGCACGAGCACGCGGTCGAACCAGCCCTTGAGGATCGCGGGCGGGCCGAACCACCACAGCGGGAAGTGGAAGACCAGGACGTCGGCCCACTCGATCTTCTCCTGCTCGCCGCGCACGTCGGCGCCGAGCCGCTGCTCCTGGTAGGCGCGCTCCTGGGCGTCCCCGACGAACAGCCGGTCGCAGCCCGCGCCGCCGACCCCGCGGAAGTCGGCGGGGTCGACGACGGGCTTGAAGTCCATCCCGTAGAGATCGGAGACGCGGTGTTCGTGGCCGAGCGCCTCCAGCTCGTCCAGCCCCTCGTCCATCAGGGAACCGTTGAGGGAGCGCCGTTCGGGGTGGGCGAACACCCAGAGGATCTTCATGGTCCGATACTGCCTTATGGGTGGCGGCCTGGATCAAGGGTTTCGCCGTAGCGCGATTCCGCGGCGGCCCATCGGGCATCCCGGAGAATCCGGGCGCCGACGCCGGGATGAATTCCCGGCGGCGAACAGTCGGCCCGGCGCGATCGGACCGGCATGCGTCCGCCGACGCGCGGCGGCCGGCGCGTGCGCGGAATGCGCCGCCTTGACCGGGGGATTCCTGCGATTTGCGTTCGGAATCTCCGGGCGCCTGCGGCCGGGCCCCGAGAACGGCGGGGAGCCCCGCCGCGCCCGGCGTGCGTGCGCGCCCGGCGCACCGCCGAGCGCGCGTTGCCGGCGGGCGTGAGCCCGCGCCGCGGCGGCAGGGAGAAGCCTCGCGCGGGGGCCGCCACTCGGAAATCCACAACCCCGGGATCGCCTTTTTTCACGGTGGGGATCCGAGTAAAGTTCCTGGAGCGGTAGGTCCGAGAATTCGTATTCCCGAACGAGGCGACGCAGCTCCATAGCTGAGAGTAGTGGCGGGCGGCACGAGCGCAACCGCATCGACCAGATGTCTCCGCTGCTCACAGCACGGCCGACCGGTGCCCCTCCCCGGTCCGGCGGACACTTCGGGCAGCGGCGGCGCCGCCGCAGGGCATGGCCCCGCGTTCTTCACCCCCGGAGGAATGGACAGGAGACCCCCTTGCGCCACCAGCACGGCTCCCCGCGCACACGCTTCGGCCGACCCGCAGCGGGCGCGGCCGTCGCGGGCCTGGCCACCGCGCTCGTCGGCAGCGCGGTGTTCGGTGTCGGCGCCTTCAGCCGCCTCGACGACCTCTCGGACGGCTCCACCTGGCTGTGGAGCGCGGTCACCGGCGAGGTCATCCGCGTCAACGCCAACAACGGCCGGGTCGACCTGGTCCACTCCGTCGACGGCGCCGAGGACCATCCGGTGCGCCTGGCGCAGAACAACCGGCACCTGGTGCTGCACGACCTCGAAGCCGGCTCGCTGACCTCGGTGAACCTGGCGCGCATGGAGTTCACCGGTGAGTCCGGGATCGGCTCGGCCGACGACAACCGCTTCGTCCTGGGCCGCGGCGCCGCGGTCATCATCGCCGAGGAGCGCGGCGAGGTCCGCCGCGTCGACCCCGAGACCCTGCGGCCCGCGGGCGAACCGCTGCGCCTGGGCGGCCGCCTGGTCGGCGGGCAGTTCGACGCCGAGGGCGTGCTGTGGGTGGCCTCCCCGTCGCAGGGCACCGTCGTGGGCATCGACACCCGCTCCGAACAGCCGGAGGTCGTCGAGAGCGTGCCCGTGGGCGATCCCGGCGACGACCTCGCGATCACCGTGCTCGACTCCGGCGCACTGGCGGTGAACACCGACTCCGACGAGCTCAGCGTGGTGACCGGCGGGTCGGCCGACACGGTGGAGTCGCCGGTCGGCGTGAGCGGCGCCGAGGTCACCGACCGCACCGAGGGCGGACTCGCCGCGGTCACGGTCCCCGACACCTCGTCCGTGGTCGCGGTCGAAGGCCTGCCCGACGACCCGCGGGTGCGGACGTTCACCGTGCACGGCACCCGCCCCGACGCCGCGGTGCCCTTCGCCGGCGACGTCTACGTGCCCTACTCCGAGGAGGGCCTGGTCCGCAGGTTCTCCAGCGACGGGCGGCAGCGCACCACCATCCGCGTGCCGGACGCCGGCGAGAGCCCGCTGGAGCTGGAGGTCCGCGACGAGCACCTGTTCATCAACGCGCCCGAGTCGGAGTCGGCCCTCGTCGTCGATTCCGACGGCGGTGTGCGCAAGGTGAGCAAGTACGACACCGATCCCCGGGCCGACGGCCCGGGCGGCGCCGAGAACCAGGGCGAGCGCCCGGGCGGCGACAGCGCCGATCCCTACGTCGAGGGCCCCGACGGCGGCGGCTACGTGCCCGAGCAGCCCGACCTGCCCGATGCCAGCACGCCCGAGGACCTGCCCGAGCCTCCCGGCCGCCCCGAAGGCGGCCGCGGCGAGGAGGCGCGTCCCGAGGAGCACGAGGACGGATACGAGGAGCCGTCCGCCGAACAGCCGCCCCGGCCCCAGGACGTTCCCGACCTGCCCGACGGCGAATGGGCGCCGGGCGACGGCCAGGGCGGGGAGCAGGGCGAGCAGGGCGGCGGGGGCGGGGGCGGCCTGCCCGACCTGCCCCCCGGCGGAAACGGCGGCGAGGGCCCCGGATCCGGCGGCGGGGACGACGATGACGAGGAGTCCGAGGACGGCTCGGACGACGGCGGTCTGCCCGACCTGCCCGGCGGCGGCATCCTCGATCCCCAGGACCCCGAACCCCCGGAGTCCGGGGACGACGAGAACGACGAGGACCACGAGGGCGACGGCGGCGACGGCGACCAGAGCGGGGATGACGACGACTCCGCCGAGGGAGACGACGAGGCCCCCGGGGAGGAGGACGACGGCGGCGCGGCTCCCGGCGGAGGTCCCGACGGCGGAGATGAAGGAGGAGACGACGGCGACGGCGGCGGAACCGGTACGGAGGAGCCCGAGGACGGCGGCGACACCCCCGATCCCGCGGATCCCGGCGACACTCCGCCCCCCGAAGGCCCCCAAGACCCCGAACCCCCGGTCACCGATCCCGGGACCGACCCCGATCCCGGAGACGACGTGCCGCCGGAGAGCGGCGGCTCCGGCGGTGGCCCGGGCGACGCCCCGCCCGAAGGGGGCACCGGCGGACCGCAGAACGGGTCCGAACAGCCGGAGGCACCCGCCGACGGCGGAACAGGCGGAACGGGACCCGGCGGAACTCCGGAGCAGGACGACGCCTCCGACACCACACCGGACGCCGATGCCGAGCCCGCGTCCTGACGCGTGTGACCGAAGGGAGGGGACGGGGCGCCTGCGCAAGGCTCCGCCGAGCCCGCCCGGACCGAGCCGCGGCGCCGGGCGGGCGGCGAGCGCGCAGGCGTGGCGCACCCCTGGCCCCCCCCGAACCCGACTGTCCGCAGCACGACAGGGAGGAGGCGCCGCCATGGGCCGGGCGACCGGAGCCGCCGCGCGGCACCCCGCCCCGCTGCGCCCGGTCGGCCCCGGCGGCCGCTCCGATCGGCCGCCGGGGCTCCGCCGGCGTGGCACCGCGCACCGTCTCGCCCCGGGGCGCCGCCGTGCGGCGGCCTCGGCACGGGCACGCGCCGAACGGCGCTCTCCTCAGACGCCGGCCGACTGCACAGGCCCCGGCCCGCCCTGCGCTCCGAAGACACGCCTCCGCCGCGCGGCCGGCACCGGGCGCGACGGAGCCCCCGCTGCCCCGGTACCGCACCGCCCGGCCTCCCGGCACCGCGGCACCGCCCGACCCGACCGCACGATGCGGAGACTCCACTATGACGACCTCGGCCCCCCGCACCGCTCCCGACAGCGTCCCCCGGTCCGGCGCCGACTCCCCCGCCCCGACGCTGACCGGGTCGGAGGCCGCCGAGCACGCGGCGGCCTTCCGGCGGCTGGCCGCCGAAGTGGGCTCGGCCGTCCTCGGCAAGACCGACATGGTCCGCCTCGCCCTCGTCGCCATGCTCAGCGAGGGCCACGTGCTGCTGGAGGACGTGCCCGGCGTCGGCAAGACCACGCTGGCGCGCGCGGTCGCCGCGGCGACCGACGGGGAGTGGCACCGCATCCAGTTCACCCCCGACCTGCTGCCCTCCGACGTCACCGGCGTCCCCGTGTTCAACCAGGACACCCGCGAGTTCCAGTTCCACCCCGGCCCGGTCTTCGCCAACGTCGTCGTCGCCGACGAGATCAACCGCGCCTCGCCCAAGGCGCAGTCGGCGCTGCTGGAGGTGATGGAGGAGCGCCAGGTCACCGTCGACGGCCGGCGCTACCCCGTGCCGCGCCCCTTCCTCGTGGTCGCCACGCAGAACCCGGTCGAGATGGACGGCACCTACCGGCTGCCCGAGGCCCAGCTCGACCGGTTTTTGATCCGGCTGTCCCTGGGCTATCCCGACACCGACTCCGAGCTCGCCATCATGCGCGGGGACCGGCTCAAGAGCACCGACGAGCTGACGGCGGTCGTCGGCGGCGAACAGCTCGCACGCATGGCCGCTGCCGCCACGCGGGTACACATCCACGACGCCGTGTACCGCTACGCGCTGGACCTGGCCCACGCCAGCCGCGCGCACGACGAGATCCACGTCGGCGTCTCCCCGCGCGCCACGGCGGCGCTGATGCGCGCGCTGCGCATGTACGTGCTCACCGAAGGCCGCCACTACGCCACGCCCGAGGACGTCAAGGCGCTGGCCGTGCCCGTGTGGGCCCACCGGCTGGTGCCGGCCGCGGGCTCGGCGATCAGCGGGCGCAGCCCGGCCGACGTCCTCAGCGAGATCGTCGACCGCACGCCCGCTCCCCACGCCGTGCGGCTGGCCGATGGCTGAGGCGGGCGGCGACGCGCGGGAGCGGCCGGGGAGCGGCGCCGTGCTGCCGACCGCCCGCGGTTGGCTGGTGCTGGCCGGCGGCGCCGCCCTGCTCGTCGCGGGCGCCGGGTTCGGCTACCGGGAGCTGCTGGTGCTGGGCGCGGTGCCCTTCGCCGTTGTCCTGGTGTCGGTGGCCCTGGTGGGCCGGCTGCGTCCGATGCAGGTGCGGCGTTCGGTCGCCACACCGCGGGTCTCGCCGGGCGACGAGGTCGAGGTCGTCTTGGGCACCGACGAGGACGGCCGCGGCCGGGGCGCGCACCTGCTCGCCGACCGGGTCGCCGGCCCGACCGGAGCGCGGTCGGTGGAACTGCCCGCGACCCGGTCCGGCGACCCCCGGCCGGCGGGCTACCGGCTGCGGGCCGAGCGGCGCGGCGTGCTCGACCTGGGACCGCTGGAGTCGCGGCGGCGCGACCCGCTGGGCCTGGCGGCTGCCCGGCGCGTCTCCGGCGGGACCGACCGAATCTGGGTGCACCCCCGGTGGGAGACGCTGGGCGCGATGCCCGTCGGCCGCAGCGACGACCCGCAGGGCGTGTTCGACGGCGGGCGCGCGGGCAGCGTCAGCTTCCACACCCTGCGCGACTACGTAGCGGGCGACGACGTGCGGCACATCCACTGGCGCAGCACGGCACGCCAGGGCAAGCTCATGGTGCGCGAGCACCTGGACACCTCCCACACGCGCATCAGCGTCGTGGCCGACGACCGCGGCGGCGCGGCCGGCGACGAGCTCGCTGCCCTGGATGAGGTCGCGAGCGCGGCGGCCTCGGTCGTGGCGGCGGCGGTCGAGGGGCGGTGGGCCTGCGAGCTGCGGCTGGTGGGCGGACGGTCGGTCGAGAGCACCGGTCGGTTGGCGCCGATGCTCGACCTGCTCGCCGAGGCGCACCCGAACCCGGGCGCCGACCTCGCCCGTGAGCTGTGGCGGCTGCGCAACCGCCCCTTCGGCGACACCGCGGTGCTGGTCAGCGCGTCGATCACGGCGGCCGAGGCGCGGATGTTCGCGCGGCTGGGCGAGGTGTACCCGCGGCTGGTGCTGATCGTGCTGCGCCGGTACGGCCGACCGCTCGGCGCCGTTCCCGGCGTGACGGTGGTCGACGCCGGCGACGCCCGCGACCTGACCGCACGCTGGAACGGTGAGCGGTGGTCGGCGTGAACCGGGCGGCCGCGGCGGCGCGGGCGGCGGTGGTCCTGGCGGCGCTGGTCGCGGCGGGTGCCGCGCCGGGGCTCGCGGTGGCGCCGGGTTATGTCCAGCCCGCGCCGGTCGCCGCGCTGCTCGCCGGGTGGTCGGCGGCGGCCGTGCTGGTCACGGCGCTGCTGCGTAGCCGGCTGGGTCCGGTCGCCGCCTTGGCGGCCGGGCTTCCGCTCGCCTTCGGCGGCGTGGCGGTGCTGGTGGCCGCGGTACCGGGGCCCCGCGACGACCTGTGGTGGGGAACCGTGGACGCCGTCGCCCACTCCGGCGCCCGCATCCTGACGACCTCGCTGCCGACGGCCGTGGCCGCCGACACGCTGGCGCTGCCGGCCCTGGGCGTGTGGCTGGCGGGCGCCGCCTCGGTTCTGGCGGTGCGGGCCGGATCCCCGCTGACGGCGCTGCTGTGCCCGCTGGTGGCGCTGGCGGGCGCCGCCGTGCTCAACGGTCCCGACATCAAGCCGGCCTACTACCCCGCGGCGCTGTTCGCACTGGCGGCGGTGGTGCTGCTGGCGGCCGCCGCCGACTCCTCGCCGGGACCGGGCGGCGGAGCCGGCCCCGCAGGCACCGGCGCCGCGGTGGCTCCGATCACCGCCCGCCGCACCCGGTCCGGGCGCATCGCGGGCGCGCTGCCGCGGGCGCTGAGCCTGAGCGCGGTGCTGGCGCTGGTGGCCGGGCTGACCGCCTACGTCGGACCGCTGGCCCTTTACGGCGCGCCGATCCGCCCGGCCGACCCCCGCGCCGCGGTCGTGCCGCCCGAGGAGGACACCGCGGCGGTGAGCCCGCTGAGCTACCTCGCCGGCTGGTCCGCCGAGCCCGGCCGGCGGCTGCTGCGCGTCGCCTCCGATCAGCCGACGGAGCTGCGGTGGGTCACGCTGTCCGGCTTCGACGGCGTCACCTGGCTGCCCGCCGGCCGCTACCGCGCCTCCTCGCAGGTCCTGCCGGAGCCCGAGCACGAGGTTCCGCCGGGGCGGCCGCGGCGGGTGACCGTCGACGTCGAGGAGCTGCCCGGGCACTGGCTTCCGGCGGCCGGGCTGCCGCGGCGGGTGGAGGGGACCCCGGTCGCCTTCGAGCCCGCGTCGGCCACACTGCGCACCCGCAGCGGCGCGGCCGCGGGGCTCCACTACCGGGTGGTGGGCAGTGCGCCGGAGTACCGCGAGCCCGACCTGAAGCAGGCCGGCGAGCCCGACCGGGAGGAGTTCGCGGAGTACCTGGAACTTCCCGCGGGCGCCCCTGAGGAGATCGAGCGGATCGCCGAGGCCTATGGCGACGGCACGCCCTACGAGCGCGCGAACCGCCTGGCCGGCCACCTGCGCGCCAACTACGGTTTCGCACCCGAGGCGCCCGGCGGGCACGGCTACGCCAACCTCGCCGAACTGCTGGTGCCGCCGCACGAGCAGGGCGGCGGCGGCACCTCCGGTCAGTTCGCGAGCGCGTTCGCGCTGCTGGCGCGGGCGTCGGGACTGCCGAGCCGCGTGGTCGTCGGCTTCGGCAAGGGCACCGCGATCGACGGCGGCGACAGCCGGCTGATCCGCTCCGGCGACGCCGTGGCCTGGGGCGAGGTCTACCTGAAGGGCGTGGGCTGGGCGCCGTTCGACGTCACTCCGGGCGATCCCAAGCGCAACGGCGCCGACACCGGATCCGAGGCGGGCGCGGGCGGCGGCTCCGGCGGGCAGGCGGGCGCGGGCGCCGCGCAGCAGGAGGGCGGGTTCCTCCGGATCACCGGCACCCCGCTGGACGTCGCCTACGCCTGGGAGTTCGCCGGGCGCAGCGGCGCGGGCGCGGCGACGGCCGTGGTGCTCGCGGCGCTGGTCGCCGGCGTCCTGCGGGGGGTGCGGCGCGGGGTCCGGCTCGGCGCGCGCGACCCCCGGCGCAGGCTCGCGGGCGCGTGGTGGGAGCTGCGCGACGGACTGCGCCTGGCCGGCGCGGCACCGCGCCCCGCCGACACCGTCACCGACGTGCTGGCACGGTCCGACGGCCTGCTTCCGCCGCCCGGAGGCGGCAGGCGCGAGTGGGCGCTGGGGCGGGCCCTGAACGCGATGGCCTTCGTGCCGCCCCAGGAGCGCGCCGACCGGGTCGGCGCGGCGGAGGCGGCCGCCGCCTCCGCGGAGGTGCGCGCCTACACGGCCGCGCTGCGCCGCCGCGCGGGCCGGGGCCGCCGCCTGCTGTGGTGGGTCGACCCGCGACCGCTTTTCTGGAGGCGCCGATGAGGACAGCACGGCATCGCAGGGCGGCGCCCTCGGCCCGCGTCCGACGACGGCCGTTCGGCGAAGGACAGGAGGTGCGCCGTGGGTGATGCGCCGAGCCGCGCAGGCGACGCGGTGCTGAACGTGCCCGGGGTGTTCGCGCCGCAGCCGCTGTACTGCGGCGACGACTCCGTGCTCTACCGCGCGAGGCGCAACCCCGGCGGCACCCGGGTCGTCGTCAAGTTCGCCCGCGCCCGCGGGCCCCGCGAGGAGCGCGATGAGATCGAGCTGTGGCGGATGCATTCGTCCAACCGGGGCGTCCACTCGCTGCTCCAGCACGGCACGGCCGGCGACGGCCGCCCGTACGCGGTCATGGAGGACTGCCCCGACGGCGACTACCGGCGCATCCTGGCCGAGCAGGGGCCGGTCGCGGTCGCCGAGGCCGTAGCGGTGGGCACCGCCGTGGCCGGCGCGCTCGCGGCGGTGCACGCGCGCGGGCTGCTGCACCATGCGGTGGCGCCGGAGAACATCCTGCGGGCGCGGTTCGGCCCGGCGCTGATCGACTTCGGTTCGGCGCTGCCCCGCGACCACCCCTTCCCGCCGGCGCACCACCGCGACGGGGCGGTGGAGCACGTTCCGCCGGAGCAGTTGGCCGGCGCGCTTCCGGGACCGGCGTCGGACGTGTACCGGCTCGCCTCCACCGTGTGGACGCTGCTGGCTGGGCACCCGCCGTTCGCCGACGGCGCGGGGGAGGCAGCGGAGGAGGCGCAGCGAGGCGCTCCGGCGGCCTCCTACCGCGTGCGGGTGCTCGGGTCCGCTCCCCCGCGGGTACCGCGCGAGGACGTGCCGGAGCGGATCCAGGACGTTCTGCGCCGCGCGCTGGCCGCCGACCCTGCGGAACGGGTGGGCGATGCGGCCGCCTTCGCGTCGCTGCTGCGCGGCGAGGACGCGGCGGACCCCGCTGAAGCGCCTCCTCCGCTGCCCACCACCCGGCGCCCGGGCCCGCGACCGGACCACCGTCCGCCGCCCGGCACAGCACCGGCGGCGCTGAGCCCCGGCAGGCGCCGCCTCCAGCAGACCGCGGCCGCCGCGGGCACGGGCGTCCGGGACACCGGCGTCCCGGAGCCGCCCGCACACCGGGACACGGCGGTACACCAGGAGCCGGCCGGCGCCGAATCCGTGCCGCCGAACACGCCCGAGCGCGGCACCGGCCCCAGCGCGGATACCCTGCCGCCGCCGTCCGGACCCGACACCGGACCCTGGGCACCACCGCCTCCGGAGCACCACTCCGGCCCCCCGCTACACGCCACTGAAGCCCCCATCGGTGAGCACAAGCACGAGGGACCGCCCGCCGGAACTCGGACCCCGAACGCGCCCGCGGACCAAGCCCACCCCGGCGCCGCACACGCGGACCAGGCCCCACCCGACCCCGCACGCGGTTCCCCGGAGCACCCCGCGGTTCCCGTGCCAGGCACGGCCGAAAACCCCGTGGACGAGCACGGACCCAAGAAGACCCCCGAAGCCGGAATTGGGGCCCCGCCGACCAGGCTCGGGGGCCAGGCCGACCCCGGCGCCGACGGCTGGACACCGCAGACCCCGGAGCGCCCCGCGGTTCCCGCGCTAGGCGTGGCCGAAGGCCCCGTGGGCGAGCACCGGCGCGAAAGACCGGCCGGCGCCGATGCCCTGCCGCCGCAGTCCGGAACCGACACCGGCCCCTGGGCACCTCCGCCCCCGGAGCGCCCCTCCAACGCCCCACTGCACGCCACCGAAACCCCCGTTGAGGGTCACGGGCACGAGGGACCGCCCGCCGCCGGAAGCGGGGCGCCGGGCACGCACGCGGACCCGGCCCCACCCGACTTCGCACGCGGTTCCCCGGAGCACCCCGCAAACCCCCTGCTGGCCACCGACGACCCTTCCAGCGAGCACCGGCGCGAAAGACCGCCCGGCACCGGCCTCCCCTTCCCGGAGCCGCTACCGCCTCCCGTACCGGCGGCGGAGGTCGCCTCGTCACCCGCTTTGTTACCGCACGAGCGGTCGGCGGGCCCGGGGCCCGGGCCCGCCCGTTCCGCAGCGGCGGACGCTCCGGACCGAGACGCGTCCGGCGCCGAAGACTCCCGGCGGCACGCCGGCTCCGCCGCCGGGGCCGACGGGCACAGCCTCCCCGAACCCTCCGGGGACGCCGACGACGCCGCCGTAACCGGGTTGGACGCCGTTCCCGAGCCGCCCTATGCGCTCGATCCCGGGGTCGCACCCGCCACACGGGGTGCGGTGCCGCCGCCCTATGCGTTCGACGGCGGGACGGCCGCCGCACCCGGCGGGACGCCGCCGGGCGTCCCGCCGTGGCAGCGCCCGCCGATCGGCCCCCCGCAGCTCCCTTCCACCGGCGGCCCGCCTCTCGATGCTCTCCTCCCGCCGGTTTCCGGGAACCGCAAGCGACGGCGAGCGGGACGGGTCGCGTTGTACGCGCTGGCGGCGTCGGCCCTTCTTGCGGTGGTCGCCGGCGCGGCGTGGCTGGCCTCTCCGCTGCTGCCGTCCGCGCCGGCGTCCTCCGGGCATCCGCCGGCGGCCGCCGAGGCCTCACCGGAGCCGTCCGCGCCGCCGGCAGGCGGCGGTCCCTTGGCCGCCGACGACGCGGAGGCGGCCGACGCCGCCGAGGACGCCGCACAGGACGCCTCCGACGGCACCGAGCCGAGCGGCGACGCGACCGGCCCGGCCGACATAGCCCCGACCTCGGTCGAGATCCGGGACGGCACGATCAGCGTCGCCCTCTCCTGGGCGGACAGCACCGGCGGCGCGGCAACGCACCATGTCGTCGGCGGCCCGGTCGGCGCTGGCGAGGACTCCGGCATGGCGAGCGTGCCGGCGGGCGAGACCAGTGTCGAGATCACCGGCCTCAACCCGGATGTCGAGTACTGCTTCCGAGTGGTGGCCGTCCAGTCCATCGACCTCGCCGCCGCCTCGAAAGAGGTGTGCACCGACCGCGGTTCTCAGGAGTGAGCCTTCCGGCCCGCCGCACGCGCAGCGCCCCCACGCCACCGCCCCGAAGTGGCGGAGCGTTGCCGGCTCTCCGGGGTCTGCGGCTAAGGAGCGAGGGTCGCGGCGGCGGCTCGGTCGCAGGCGGCGGTGATCTCGGCGAGCGCCTGCTGCGCCTTCTTCGGCAGCCGCACGCGGTCGGCTTCGGCGACGTCGACCTGGCGCAGGCCCGCGACGAAGGGAATGCGGACGAGGGCACTCGCGTGCCGCCCGGCGCGGCTCAGCAGGTCGGCGGCTGCACGGGGCTCGGGGCCCGAGCCGTCCGCGACCACGGCCACAGCGGCGATCGCCGCCCCGCTCGCGGCCACGTGGTCGGCGACCTCGGCGGCGCGGGCGGCGGCCGCGACGCTGTCACGGGTGACCAGGACCAGCGGACGGCCGAACGTGTCGATCTCGCTGCGCTCCACCGAGTAGGTCCCCAGCTCCCACGGGGTCCTCAGCAGGATGCGCAGCGTGGTGGTCCCGGCGCCGCCGTGGCAGCCGAGCAGGACCGGCTCGCGGGCCCAGTCCGGCAGTCCCGCGGCGCCGTCGCTCCCGGCCGCACCGCGGTCGCTCCGGCCGTGTGCCATGCCATCACCGTCCATCGTCGCAAGCGGCGCGCCGGATGCCCGGCCGCCGGGGTTGGCGTCCGGCCCGCGGCCGACACACCGCCTTCTACCCCAACGCCGAGTGCCGCGCAAGAGCGGCCGTCCGGCGCCCTGCTCGACCGCCCTCCGCCCTCCTTGCTTGGTCTCCTCGCCGCCTCCTCCCGTCGGCCCTTCTGGGGGCACCGCGCCGGCGCCGCCGACTCCCCGCGTGAACGTCGCCCGCGGGCACGCGATACGGTACATACCATGCGGTATGTCGCGATGCTGGACGGGGGTGACCGGTGGACACTGCCGACGACGCCGCCGGTGCGGGGACCGGCGCTGCGGGCGGGGCCGCGCCGGAATACGCCCACTGGACGGAGATCCCCACGCGGTGGGCCGACAACGACGCCTATGGCCACATGAACAACACGGTCCACTACGAGTTCATGGACACCGCCATCAACACCTGGCTCATCGAGCAGGGCGGGCTGGACTACCGGGGCGGCGAGGTCATCGGCCTGTGCGTGGAGTCGCAGTGCTCCTACACCGCCGAGATCGGCTTCCCCGAGGTCCTGGCCGTCGGGTTGGCGGTCGCCCGCCTGGGCACCTCCTCGGTCCACTACCGGGTAGGGCTCTACCGCAGTGACCGGCGCTCCGTGGTGGCCGAAGGGCGCTTCGTGCACGTCTTCGTCGACCGGGGGACCCGCAGGCCGGTCCCCGTCGAGGGCCGGCTGCGCGCCGCGCTGAAGGAACTGGAGCGGCCCGAGAAGCCTGAGAGAACCGAGAGACCCGCCAAGCCCGAGGAACCGGGGTAGCCGGCGAAGCCGCGGACGGGCGGGGACGCGCGTCCGCCTCGGACGCGCCCGAGGTGAACGGCACCCGAGGACCGGCGGCAGCCGGTCCGCGATGACCCGGTGAAGTGGAGGAGCCCGTGAACGCATCCGCCCCCGCGGCCGTGCGCGCCGCCGTCCTGGAGGAGATCGGCGCCGACGCCCCCTACGCCCGCTCGCGCCCGCTGCGGGTGCGCGAGCTCGGACTCGCCCCGCCCGGCCCCGGCGAGCTGCTGGTGCGCATCCGCGCCGCCGGGCTCTGCCACTCCGACCTGTCGGTGGTCAACGGCGACCGGCCGCGCCCGGTGCCCATGGTGCTCGGCCACGAGGCGGCGGGCGAGGTGGTGGCGCTCGGTGCCGGTGCCGGGGACCGGTTCGCCGCCGGCGACCACGTGGTGCTCTACTTCGTCGCCCCCTGCGGGGGCTGCCCCCGCTGCCTGGAGGGCCGCCCGGCGCTGTGCGTCCGCGGCGCCGCCGCGAACAACGCCGGCGACCTCGTGGGCGGGGGCAGGCGCTGGCGCGGCCCCGACGGCGAGCGGCCCGCCCATCACCTGGGGGTCTCGGCCTTCGCCGAGTACGCGGTCGTCTCCGCCGACTCCGCGGTGCGCGTGGACGCCGACCTGCCCTTCGAGGTCGCCGCGCTGTTCGGGTGCGCGGTGCTGACGGGCGTCGGCGCCGCCCTGAAGGCGGCCGATGTGCGGCCGGGCGAGCGGGTGGCGGTGTTCGGCCTGGGCGGAGTGGGGCTGTCGGCGCTGCTGGGCGCGAACGTGGCGGGCGCCGCGCAGATCATCGGGATCGACCCCGTCGCCGCCAAGCGCGAGCTGGCGGCCCGCCTGGGCGCCGCGGAACGGCTTCCGGGCGGCCCGGACGCGGTGGACGAGGTGCGCGAGCTGACGGGCGGCGGCGCCGACAAGGTCGTCGACACCACGGGCAGCGCCGACGTGCTGGCGCAGGCGTACCTGGCCGCGCGGCCAGGCGGCACCACGGTCACCGTCGGGCTGCCGCATCCCGACCGGCACGTGTCGATCCCGGCGGTGACGCTGGCGGCCCAGGAGCGCACGCTGCGCGGCAGCTATCTGGGATCAGGGGTGCCCGCCCGCGACATCCCCGCCTACATCGCGCTGTACCGCCGCGGGCTGCTGCCGGTCACCGAACTGCTGTCGGGCCGCCTGCGGCTGGACGAGGTCAACGAGGGCTTCGACCGCCTCGCCTCGGGCGAGGCCGTCCGGCAGGTGGTCGAGCTGTAGGCCGCCGCCGGACGGCCGGCCGCCGCCCCGCGGGGCGGCGGCGGGCGTGCCCACGGCCGCCCGGCGCAACAAGCCCCGGCGGGCCGGAAGCGACGACGTCCGCACAGCGGTGGAAGGCCACTCCCGACCGGCCGATGCCGAGATCCCGCCCGGGCCGGCGGCTCCTGCTCGGGCCGGAGGTCCGGGGCAGGCCGAGGCCGTGCGGCGGCGACCCGACCGCTCCGCCCGGCCGCGCGCCCCCTCCGTCGGCGCACTCACGCGCCCGATCGCGCCCGCGTACGCCGCGTGCCGTGTTCCGCGCGACGCGAATCGAGCGCCGGCACTCCTTCGCTACCGTGGATCCGCACGCAGCCAGCTCCGGGGCGTCGCCGCTGCACGCAGCCCCGCGGACCGGAAGGGCGCACATGGCACGCAGGACGGGCCCACGCACGGGCGGGCGCGCGGGCGCCTGGCAGTGGAGCCGCACCACCCGCACCCGCAGCGTCCTGCTGGAGGCCGCCCGGGAGGTCTTCTCGGCGAAGGGCTTCGCCGATGCCGGGGTGGCCGACGTGGTCGAGCGCGCGGGTTCCAGCGTGGGCAGCCTCTACCACCACTTCGGCGGCAAGACCGAGCTTTTCCTTGCGCTGTGGGAGGACCAGCAGGCCTACGACGAGGAGCAGGCGGGCACCGCCGTGGCCCGAGCGCGCGCGGACGGCGAGGACGACCCGCTCGAACTCTTCATCGCGGGCGCCCGCGCCTTCCTGGAGGGGTCCTGGCAGCGGCGGGACGTGGGCCTGCTGCTGCTCGCCGGCGACGGTCCGCCCGGGTTCGACATGCTGCGCCGCGGCCGCAACCGCGAGTGGGTGCGCCAGAACTCGGCGCTGCTGCAGGCCGGCGACTCCGCACTGGAGCGGCTCACCGTCAGCGTCTTGACCGCGGTCATCGGCGAGGCGCGCCGCGAGATCGTCGTCGCCGACTCCCGCGACGAGGCCGACCGGCTCATCGAAGCCACCGTCGACCTGATCCGCCGCCTCGGCGATTAGCCCCGGACGGCGGTCGCGGCAGCAGGACTCCCCCACCGCGGCACCGCGTGCCAGAGCGCACCGGCGAGCACCCCGGCCGACGACCGCCGATCCCCCACCACGCCCCTTCCGCAGCCGCCGCGGTGCGGACCGGCTACTCGGCGCCGTCGCCGTCCTCCAAGCGCACCAGCAGCGCATCGGCCAACACGCGACGGTTGCGGCCGAAGTCGTACTTGCCCTTGCCGGCCAGCACAGCGGCGGCGAGTCGCGGGCGCTGCTCCGGGGCGAGGGTGTCGGCCATCTCGTCGGCGAGCAGGAGTGCGTGGTACTGCTCGAAGGCGCTTCCGGCCTCCTCGACCAGCGGCAGGAGCGCCTCGAAGTCGCGCAGACGCGGGTCGGCCTGCATCATGCCCAGGGCGGTGACGCGCCGCTCCTCGTCGGCCGAACGCAGCCAACCGCGCACCTGCCCGGGGTCGGTCGATCCCGAGCGGGCCACACCGCGAGCCCGTTCGACGATCTCCTCCATGGCGGCGGTCCGGACGGGCCCGGACGGCATGGTTCGCCGGGTCGACCGGTAGTCGGCCGCAATGGTGCCGGCGGTCTTCATCAGCGCACGCGCCTCATCGCGCAGTCTGTCGCCTGCGGCGGTGTCCCCGCGCTGGTCGGACTCCTCGGCCAGCGCGTACTTCTCCGCCGCAGCGGCGCGCAGCCGAAGGTTCGCTCCGCCGAACTCCAGGGTGTCGATGCGGTCACCGAAGAGCGCGAGCACCAGCAGCACACCGCCGAACAGGATCAGTGCGGCCGCGCCGGTGCCGTTCTCGGTCGTGAACACCGCGACGGCGCCGAGCCCGAACGAGGTCAGTCCGAGCGCGGCCATCAGCGCCCGGACAATGCGGGACATCGAGCCGGAGGGGTCGGAGGGAGTCGACGGGGGCAACGCGTCTCCTCGGGGCGAGGGAGGGGGCGCTCCATGGTCCCACCCCGGGGCGCCGGTCAGTAGAGCACGTGCTTGCCGCCGTCGATCACCACGGTTTCGCCCGTGACGGCGTCCATTTCCAGCATGGCCAGCAGGGAGCGGGCCACCTGCTCGGGCTGGGTGGTGGCACGGAGGGGGACGACCTCGCGCTCCTCGCGGCTGAACGCGGCGAAGCCCTCCTCGCCGCGCAGGTCCGTCTGCCAGCGGGTGGCGACCGTACCCGGAGCGACCGCGTTGACGCGCACATCGGGCGCCAGCGCCGCGGCGAGGGCACGGGTGAGCTGCTCCAGCGCGGCCTTGCTGACGCCGTAGGCGATCGACGAACCTCCCGCGCGGAAGGCCGAGATGGACGAGGTGCTGACGATCGCGCCGCCCGCCTCCCGCAGTGGGCGCTCCAGCGCGCGGGCGCACCGGAAGGCGCCGACCACGTTGACGTCGAGGATCTCGTGCCAGATCTCGTCGGTCAGTCCGGCGAGGTCCTCCGCCGGCACGGCGCGGGTGGTTCCGGCATTGTTGACCAGCGCGTTCACTCGTCCGAAGCGCTCCACAGCGCGGGCGGCCATCGCCTCGACCGCAGCGGTGTCGGCGACGTCGGCCCGCACGGGCAGTGCCGGTACGTTGCAGGCCTCCACCTCTCCGGCGGTGTCCTCGGCCTCCTGGGCCGACCGGGCGTAGGTCAGCACGACTCCGGCGGCACCGCGCCGGGCCGCCTCAAGACACACCGACCGCCCGATCCCCGTTCCGCCGCCGGTGACGACGACGACAGCGCCTTCGATCCGCATCCGCTCCTCCTCGCTCCGACTGCTCGGTGACTCGGGACTTGGTGAGCTGGTGGCTCGGTGGTCGGTCTCGCTCCGCTCGACGCCTCACCGATCGGCGCTTCGCCGGCCGACGCCCGCTGACCACTCCACGCCGCCCGACCCGCACACCCGTCCCCGGCACCGGCCGCCCTTACCCCATACGCACCCTGCGCACCGGGCCCGCCTCCGGCGATCCCGCCTGCGCTCCCGCCTCTCCCTGCCATCCCGGCTATCCCGCGGCCTCCTGGACCGCCGCGTGGACGCCCCGCACCTCCACCGTGCGCAGGGCCTCGGCGACCCGGTCGCCGACATCTGGCCGCGAACCCGACTCCTCCGACAGCCCGTACAGGCGCTCGCGCAGCAGGTCGACGGCCTCGGTGGCGTAGCGGGCGGGCGCGAGTTCCGCGGCGATCTCCTCCGAGACCGGGTCCAGCCGCGGGCGGGCGCCGACGGGCACGCGCAGCAGGTGCACCCATGCGGCGATCGCCAGGCATGTCAGATGCGGGTCCTCGCCGCGGCGCACGTGCTCGGCGGCCGGCGCGACGAGGCGCTGGGGAAGCTTGCCGATGCCCTGCTGGGCGATCTTGGCGAGCTGGTGGCGCAGGTTCGGATTGCCCAGGCGCGCCAGCAGCGCGTCGAACTCGGGCGGGCTGCCGCCGGCCGCCGCGGCGCTGGGCGCAAGCTCGTCGCGGTAGAGCGCGCGCAGATAGCGGCGCAGGTCCAGGCGGCCCACCGCCTCGGTGACCGTCTCGGCACCCAGCAGCAGCCCCAGGCACGCCGTCGCGGACAGGGGGGCGTTGACGCAGCGCAGCTTGACCGTCTCGTAGGGACCGACGTCGGGGGTGAACTGGACGCCCACGCGATCCCAGGCCGGTCGCGGACCCGCGAAGGCGTCCTCGACCACCCACGAGCGGTGCTGCTCGCCGACCACCGCGGCGGCGTCGGCGACGCCCAGCGCCTCGGCGACCCGGTCCAGGTCGGCCTGCTCAGTGGCGGGTACGACCTGGTCGACCACCGTCGAGCAGAACGCCACCCGCTCGCCGACCCACTCCAGCAAGGGGGCGGCCTCGCTCTCGGGCAGCATCTCGCAGAAGGACTCGACCAGCCCGCGCAGCAGCCTTCCGTTGCGCGGCAGGTTGTCGCAGGGCAGCACGGTCAGCGACTCGGCACCCGCGCGGCTGCGCGCCTGCAGGCCGCGCACGAGCTGTCCCACGGCGGTGCGCGGTGCGCGCCCGAGCGCATCCGCGGCGGTCTCGGGGTCGTCCGATGCCAGGCGGCCGGTGGCGGGGTCGTGGCGGTAGCCGCCCTCGGTGACGGTCAGGGTGACGACGCGGGTGGCCTGCGCCGCGAGGGCGGCCGCCAGCCGCTCAGGCTCGTCCAGCGCCGACACGGTGTCGGTGATCGCACCGACCGCGCGGACCCGGTCGGCGCCGTCGGCCGCCCGCTCGGTGACGGTGTAGAGGTTGTCCTGGCCGCGCAGCGCCTCCACCGTCGACCGGCCGCGCGAGGCGGCGGCGCAGATCCCCCAGTCGCCGGGCTCGGCCGCCATGGCGAGCTGGGTGAACACGGCCTGGTGCGCCCGGTGGAAGGCGCCGGGCCCCAGGTGCACGATCCCGGTTCCGGTCCCGGGCGGCGGCAGCTCGGCCGTGAGCTCGGTGGGCAGCAGCCCGCGGGCGGCGCGGTTCAGCCGCGGCGTCGCCGTCGTCATGGTCACCTCCGCATCAACGCTTCGTCCGTGGGGAGCGGCCGGGCACCCCGCCCGGCCGCTCCCCGGCGCCCCGCTACCCGCGCCCGCTACTCGGCCGACGGTTGCCGGTCGCTGCGCCAGGAGGCCGAGACGATGCTCGTCTGGTCGGTCTCGAAGGCGGCGATGTCGATCTCCCGGGTCTCGCGGGAGAAGATGAACGCGACCAGCGACACCGCCGCCGCGCCGATCATCAGCAGCGCCACCAGCCACGGGTCGCCGCCGGAACGGGCGAGCAGCGCGGTCGCCGCGACCGGTGAGAACCCGGCGATGGCCGCACCGATCTCGCGGGAGGCGGCGAAGCCGGTGTAGCGCACTCCGGCGCCGAACAGCTCGGCGTAGAACGCCGGCTGCACCGCGATCATAGGTGCCACGCCCAGAGTGGTCGCGATGAGCAGTGCCGACCAGATCACCACGGGCTCGCCGGTGTTGAGCATCAGGAAGAACGGATAGGCGAACGCGGCGGTGAACAGGACGCTGAAGATGTTCAGCGGCCGCCGCCCGATGCGGTCCGACAGTGCGCCGAAGACCGGCTGCAGCAGGATGACGGCGATTCCGAACGTGATGACGCCGGTCAGCGCCACCCAGCGCGGCTGGTCCAGCTGGGTGGTGAGGTAGGAGACGCTGAACGTCGCGAAGATGTAGACGACCGCTGTGTCGCAGATGTGCGCGCCGATGCCGACCAGGAAGCTGCCGGGGTAATTGCGCAGCGCCTGCACGATCGGGACCTTGACGGTGGTGCGCTTCTGCACCGCCCGCAGGAAGACCGGCGACTCGGCCACGCGCAGCCGAAGGTACAGCGACACCCCGATCAGCAGGAAGCTGAGCAGGAACGGCACCCGCCAGCCCCACGACATCAGCGCGTCGTCCGGCAGGAAGCCCACGATCAAAAAGACCACGGTGCCCAGTACCAGGCCGATCTGCACGCCGGTCTGCGCGAACGAGCCGAAGAACCCGCGCCTTCCGGCAGGGGCGTGCTCGGAGAGCAGCGTGGAGGCGCCCCCGAACTCCGCGCCGGCGCCCAGCCCCTGGCAGATGCGCAGCAAGGTCAGCAGCACCGGAGCCCACAGCCCGATCTGGGGGTAGGTGGGCAGCAGCCCGATGATGCCGGTGGACAGGCCCATCACCAGAGTGGTGATGACCAGGGTCGTGCGCCGGCCGAGCACGTCGCCGATGTGGCCGAAGACGAACCCGCCCAGCGGCCGGAAGACGAAGCCCACGCCGAAGCTGGCGAAGGCGACGAGCGTGCCGACGGCCGGGTCGGCGTCGGTGAAGAACAGCGCGTTGAAGACGAGGGCGGCGGCTGTGCCGTAGATGAAGAAGTCGTACCACTCCAGCGCCGTGCCCACGAGAGACGCGAGGACGACGCGCCGCATGTGCTCGGGTGACGTCGCGGGGATGTTGTCCGGGGTCCTCGCCCCGTCCTGGTCGGTCATGGCGGTTGCTCCGTCTCTCCCCCGTATTCGGTCGTGGCCGGGGTCGGCGTTCGCCGACCGGGGGCGCCCCGCGGGGCGCGGCGGGCCGACCGGGTGCGGCCCGGTCGGCCGGTGATTCACCGTGGTGACTGCTCGGGCGGGTCGGCGGCGGGGCCGCCGCCCGCCCGCGGATCGGCGGTCCGGTGTCCGCCGGAGCGGTCGGGCACCAGGGCGTTCAGCTCCTCCCATACCGAGGAGGGGACGGGGATGCCGTTCTCGGCCCGCTCGGCGCGGGCGCGCCGTTCGACGTCGCCGGGCACGAGCACCTCGTCGGCGCCTTCGGCCGCGGGTGTGCTGCGCAGCTCGGCGCAGAAGTCCTCGACCTGGGCGCGGAAGGCGTCGGCGGGCATGAACCGCGCGGGGTCGATGCCGACGAGGACCGTGCCGTTGTCGCCGCTGTAGCCGGGCAGGCAGGAGATCCCGCCGCCGGAGAGCAGGCCGCCGACCGCCTCGATCATCACGCTGAGGCCGTAGCCCTTGTGCCCCGCGAAGGGCAGCAGGGCACCGCCCTGGTAGAAGTCGGCGGGCTGAGTGGAGACGCGCCCGGCGGAGTCCATCAGCACGCCTTCGGGCGCGCGCTCGCCGCGGGCGCGGGCCATGGCGAGCTTGCCCTCCGCGACGGCGGATGTGGCCCAGTCCATCACCACGGTCCCCTCCCCTGCACCGTCGCCGGCCGGGCCGCAGGGCAGCGCCCAGGCCAGCGGGTTGGTGCCGAGCCTGCGCTCACGCCCGCCGAACGGGGCCACCGTGGGGTCGACGTTGCACAGCGCGATGCCGATGTAGCCGGACTCGGCAAGGGACTCGACGTACTCGCCGAGCCGGCCGATGTGGTTGCAGTCGCGGACTGCGGCGATGCCGATTCCGTGGCCCTCGACGACACCGTTCAGCGCCCGAACGGCGGCGGCCGCGGCGACTTGCCCGAACGCGCGGTGTCCGCGGACGGTCAGCACCGCGCCGTCGGCGGGCTCGACCTCGGGCACGGCGCCGGGCTCGATCCGCCCCAGGTCCACCGCGCGGGCGTAGATGGGCAGCCGCCGGACACCGTGGGAGTCGTGGCCGACCAGGTTGGAGTCGACGAGGGACGCCGCCACCGCAAGCGCGGTGCCGCGCGGTGCGCCCATGTTCAGGAGCGCGGCCTCGGCGAGTTCGGTCAGCTCGCCCGAAGACACGATGCGCGTCGGCCCCTCGTCGGCGCCGCCCGAGCCGGCGCCGACACCGGCGTCCATCCAGTCGGCCGCGCTCGGCCGGTCTCCCCCGCTGTGCACAGGCTTTCCGTCCCTTCGAGAGGCTCTGCGTCCTTTCGTTTCATTGAATGAAACGGCGTTCCACTGCGTTCCACGCATATTCGCATAGGTGTGACGAGATGTGAAGGGGGTCACACGACATGACATCGGCACCGGCGGTGGAGGGGTGGGGCGTTGGGCCCGCGGGGAGCGGTTCGGGTGCTCGCCGGTTGCGCATCCGACGAGGGCAGCAAGGGCGGTAGAGGGTTGGTCCCGCGGAGACCGGTCCGGGTTCTTCCGGATGCGCGTGCGACGCGAGGGCAGCAACGGCGGCAGAAGGTTGCGCCCGCGCTCATCAGTTCGGGCGCCCGCCGGTTGCGCACCCGGCGAGGGCAACAAGGACGGCAGAACGTTGCGCCCGCGAAGATCGGTTCGGATACCCGCCGGTTGAGCATGGGACGGGGCGGCGAGGGCGACGGGGGCCGCCCCGCGACCACCGGTCCGGGCGCCGGACGGTGACGCGCGCAACGAAGCAGCGAACGCGGCACAGGGTTGTGCCCGCGGAGATCGGTTCGGGTGCTCGCCGGTTGCGCGTCCGACGTGGGCGGCGAGGGCGGTGAGTGGTTCGGCCCGCGACCACCGGTCCGGGCGACTGCCGGTGGCGCGCGCGGCGACGGGCCGCGGGCGAGAGCTCTGGGCCGACTGGAGTGGACATTTCGGATATACGGGGCGGGGGTGGTCCCGCGGATACGCGATGCCCGCTCGAACCAGCGGGCTGCACCGCCACTCGGCTTGGATTCCGCAATTCGGAAATTTGTGCGGCGTTTTGTCCTATTCATCCCGGTTTCCAGGCTGGCATGCAGGCCCACACGGCGACGAGACCGCCGAAAACCGCACTTTGGGGCCCTCAGGGCTGCATCCGGCGGGGTTCGTCGCTCTCGGCGACGCCGCGGACCTCCCCAAGCGGGGTGCAAACCGGGCAATCCGGCGGAAATCCTCTCGGGTGAAGGCGTGCTGCGGCGTGCCAGAAGGCCGCGGAGTGCATCAGGGCAGTCTCGTCGCACGGCAGACCGAAGCGCCGCTCCCTAATGCCCGCTTTGTCGCACCCGTGTGGCCCACATCAAGGGATCGGCCGCCCCGCCGCACCGGCGGGTTCCGCACCGGCGCCGGCGGCAACATCTGATCGCCGCCTCGCCCCCTCCCGCCCGTGCTGCCCGCGTTACGTCGGCCACCGGCGAGCGCCCGAACCGATCACCGCGGGCCCCCAACCACCCACCGCCCTCGCTGCCCCCGTCGGACGCGCAATCAGCGAGCACCCGAACCGGTGATCGCGGGTCCCGCCATCTGCGACCTCGCTGCCGACGTCTACCGCGATCGCGAGCTGAGCCAACAACCACCCTCGCCGCCCCGTCCCGTGCGCAACCGGCAATAGCCCGAACCGATCACCGCAAGCCCAACCACACACCACCCTCGCTGCCCACGCCGAGTGCGCAACCGGCGAGCACGCCCAGCCGATCACCGCAGGCCCCCACCCTCCGCCGCCCTTGCTGCTCCCGTCGCGTGCGCAACCGGCGGGCGTCCGGACCGGTGATCGCGGGTCCCGCCATCTGCGCCCTCGCTGCCCTCGTTGCGTCGGCCACCGGCAATCACCCGAACCGATGACCACAGGCGCAACCACCCACCACCCTCGCCGCCGACATCTGGCGCGCAACCGGCGAGCGCCCGAACCGATAGGCGCTGGCCCAACCACCCATCACCCTCGCCGCCCCGTCCCGTGCGCAATCAGCGAGCACCCGAACCGGTGATCGCGGGCGCAACCCCCACCGCCCTCACTGCCCTCGTTGCATCGGCCACCGGCAATCACCCGAACCGATCACCGCAGACCCAACCACCCACCACCCTCCCCGCCCCCGTCACGGGCGCGATCGGCGGTGGCGGTGGCGGTGGCGGTCAAGGCGTACCCAGGAGGGCGGAGATCTCGCGGGCCGCTGCGGCGACCTGGTCGCCGCGCCAGGCGGCGGTGCCCTCTGTGGGCACGTGCACCAGCGCCGCGGCGCTCACGCCGCCCACGACCTCTCCCGTGTAGTCGGTGATCGCCGCGCCGACGGCGCGCACGCCGGTCTCGTTCTCCTCGCGGTCCTCCGCGTAGCCCCGCGCGCGCACTGCCTCCAACTCGGCGAGGAGGCTGTCCTCGTCGCAGATGGTGTCGGGTGTGCGGCGGGGCATGCCGGCGCGCTGAAGCAGCGCATGCACGCGGTCGTCGGGCATGTGCGCCAGCATCGCCTTGCCGACCGACGTACTGTGCAGCCACAGCTGCATGCCCACCCGCGAGGCCAAGTGGTAGGGCTTGGTGCCCTCCAGCTTGGCGGCGTAGACGGCCTCGTCCCCGGTCAGCAGCGCCAGGTGCACCGTCCACTCGGTGCTCTGCTGGAGGCGCGAGAGCACGGGGTAAGCGTGCTGGGGCAGGTCGAGCCGGCGCATGTAGCGCCCGGCCAGCGAGAGAACGCGCGGCCCGCCCGTGTAGTGGCCCTGGCCGTCGGTGCGCACGAAGTCGCGCGCCACCATCCGCTGCAGGATCCGGTGCACCGTGGGCTTGGGCAGCTCCGTGGCCGCTGCGATGTCGGCCAGCCGCGACGTGTGCGCCAGCGCCTCCAGGACGTCCAGCGTCCGGTCCGTCACCGTCTCCTTCTCACGCCCCTGCATACCCCGATTATCCGCACACCCGGCAACCGCCACCGACCGCACCGCCGCCGCACTGCCGCACCGCCGGCGGGCCGGCGGTGCCGGGAGCGCTTAGCGGGTGCCGTCGCCCCCGGGTTCCGCGTCGTCGTGCTCGGGGATCAGGCCCGCATCATGGACCAGCAGCGCGACCTGCACGCGGTTGTTCAGGTCGAGCTTGGCCAGGATGCGGGAGACGTGGGTCTTGACCGTGGGCACGCTCAGGTGCAGGGACGCGCCGATCTCGGCGTTGGAGCGGCCCTCGGCGACGGCCACGGCGACCTCGCGTTCGCGCTCGTTGAGTGAGCGCAGCCGCTCGCGCGCCCGCTCCCGGCGCCGACCGCGCCCGTCGTCGCCGGTGGCGTGCGTGATCAGGCGGCGGATCACCGACGACGACAGCACCGGCTGCCCCTGGGACACCCGGCGCACCGCCTCGACGATCTCGGAGGGCGGCGTGTCCTTGAGCACGAACCCGGCTGCGCCCGCTCCCAGCGCACGCAGCACGTGCTCGTCGGCGTCGAAGGTGGTGAGGACGACGACCTCGGGCGCGGCGGGCCGGGCGCGCAGCGCCTCGGTGGCCGCGAGCCCGTCCACCGCCGGCATCCGGATGTCCATCAGCACGACGTCGGGCCGCAGGCCGGCGACCATCTCCGCGACGGCGGCGCCGTCCCCCGCCTCTCCCACAACCTCCAGGTCGGGCGCGCCGCCGAGCATCATCCTCAGCCCGGCGCGCAGCAGCGGGTCGTCATCGACGATCAGCACGCGGATCTTCGCGGCGTCCGAGTCAGCGGGGGCCGTCATACCGCCAGCCTAGGGCGACGGCGCGGGACGCCGTGCGAGAACCCGCCCCCTTAACCCGCCCCCTTGCGCGTCGACTGGACCGGTTGTGCCCACTCCGCGGCCACCGACCCGTCTGACCGGCTCCTTACTCCGCGGCCACCGACCCGCCTGACCGGCTCCTCACTCCCCCCTCACCCCGCGTCCTCTGGACTCACCCGCGGAATATGGTTTAAGATTCAACTGTTTTCGGGGATGTAGTCCAAAGGACAACCAAACCGGAGGGGGCCGACCATGGACGTGCGACCGGCGGGGCTGCACCACGTCACCGCCATTGCCAGCGACCCGCAGGCCAACGCCGACTTTTATCTGAACGCGCTGGGCATGCGGCTGGTCAAGAAGACCGTCAACTTCGACGCGCCCGACACCTACCACCTGTACTACGGCGACCGCGCGGGCAACCCCGGCACGATCCTGACCTTCTTCCCCTGGCCCGACGCGCCGAAGGGGCGCCTGGGCGCCGGCCAGGCCACCACCACGTCCTTCTCGGTGCCCGAGGGGTCGCTGGGCTGGTGGCAGCGCCACCTCGCATCCCTCGACATCGAGACCAGCCGGCCCGCCGAGCGGCTCGGCGAGGACGTGCTGAGCCTGCGCGACCCCGACGGCCTCGTCATCGAACTGGTCGCCGGCGCCGACTTCCACGACACCGACCCCTGGGACGGCGCGGGAATCCCGGTCGAGTACGCCGTCCGCGGCATCCGCGGGGTCACCCTGACCGAGCACGACCTCGACGCCACCGCCGGCATGCTCAACGGCAAGCTCGGCTTCGAGCTCGCCGCCGAGCTGGGCGGCCGCTACCGCTTCCACACCAGCGAGGCCGGCCAGGGGGTCGGCACCGTCGTGGACGTCCTGGCCGACCGCGGCGCCCGCAACGGCCTGGTGGCCGCCGGCACCGTGCACCACGTCGCCTACCGCGCCCCCGACCAGCCCACCCAGGTCCGCTGGCAGCAGAGCCTGGCCGGCGACGGCGTGGGCGTCACCGAGATCCGCGACCGCTCCTACTTCACCTCGATCTACTTCCGCGAGCCCGGCGGCGTCCTGCTGGAGATCGCCACCGACGGCCCCGGCTTCGACTACGACGAGCCCCTGCTGCAGCTGGGCCGCAGGCTGAAGCTGCCGCCGTGGCTGGAGCCGCAGCGCGACGAGATCGAGCGGCACCTGCCGGAGCTGGTCGTCGGCGAGCACGAGGACTCCGCCCACGAGGACTCCGCCACGCCGGCCGCCGGCGCCGCGAGCGGCGACGAGGCCGCCCGATGAGCGCGGCCGCCGACTTCCACCACGTCTACGTGCCCGCCGAGGAGCCGGGGCGGCCGACGCTGCTCCTGCTGCACGGCACCGGCGCCGACGAGCACGACCTCCTCGGCCTGGGCCGCGCCCTGGCGCCGGGGGCGGCCCTGCTGTCGCCCCGCGGCAAGGTCAGCGAGAACGGCCTCAACCGCTGGTTCCGTCGCCTGCGCGAGGGCGTCTACGACACCGAGGACGTCATCGCGCGCTCCGGCGAGCTGACCGGTTTCGTGGAGTCCGCCGTCGCCGAGTACGGACTCGACCCGCGCGGCGTCGTCGCGGCGGGCTTCTCCAACGGCGCCAACATCGCCGCGGCCACCCTGCTGCTGCACCCCGGCGCGCTGGCGGGCGCCGCCCTGTTCGCCGCCGCGGCGCCGCTGCAGGACCGCGAACCCCCGATGGCCGACCTGTCGGGGACCCCGGTGTTCCTGGGCGCGGGCCGCATCGACCCGATGACCACCATCGAGGAGGCGCGGCTGCTCACCGGCCAGCTGCGCGAGCGCGGCGCCGCGGTCACGCTGCACGAGCACCGCGGCGGCCACGAGCTGCCGGTGCCCGTGCTCGACGCCGCACGCCGATGGCTGGCCGAGAGCGGTCTCGCCGGTTCGCCGGCTCCGGCGGACGGGCCGCCGGCCGCCGGTGCCGACGGCGGGACCGGGTAAGGGCGGGCGTGAGTACGATGGCGCCCATGACCGCAGGGGAGGAGGGCGTGCGCTGGCTCGACGCCGAGGAGCAGTCCGTCTGGCGCTCGCTGCTCCGAGCGCAGTCCCGCATCGAGGAGGAGCTCGACCGCGATCTGCAGGCGCGCAGCGGGGTCAGCCTCGTCGAGTTCGGGATCCTCGTCGCCCTGTCGGAGGCGCCCGGCATGCGGATGCGGATGCGGGTCCTGGCCGACAGCGTCATCGTGTCCAAGAGCCGCCTGTCCCACCAGATCACACGGCTGGAGCGCGCCGGCTACGTGCGCCGCGAGCCCTGCGAGGAGGACCGCCGCGGCTTCTGGGCGATCCTCACCGACCAGGGGCTGAAGGTGCTGCGCGAGGCCGCCGGCGGGCACGTCACACGGGTGCGCGAGCGCGTCTTCGACCGCCTCACGCGCGAGCAGGTGCGCCAGCTCGGCGCCGTCATGCGGCTCCTGGAGCCCGGAGACGGCGCCGGAGGCTGACGAGAGGCTGCCCGCCCCTCCCGCCGACCCCGGGGGCCGCACCCCGGGGGACCCGGCCGCGCGCACGCCCGGCGCGCGCGGCCCGACCGAGCGCCCGGATCAGGGGCGGCGGCCCAGGTAGGCCAGCATCCGGTCCTGCTCGGACGCGGACTCGGGCACGCTGACCTCGGGACCGCAGACTCCCTCCATACGCAGGGTCTCGCCCAACTGGCGCGCGCTTTCGAAGACGCGGGCGACCTCGGCGGCGGGCAGGGTCTCGTCCTGCCCGGTGGCGCGGGCGAGGTCCCAGGCGTGCACGACCAGGTCGAAGCCGAGGAAGTCGTCGATCGTCCGCGCCAGGCTGGTGCGGCCGAAGTAGCCGTCGAACTCCGTGGCCGCCTGCTCCGGGTCGTCGAGGACCTCCTGCAGGGCCGTGCGCGCTTCGTGCCAGGCGGCGACCGGGTCGTCCTCGACCCGGATCCGCAGGTCGATCGCGATCCCCACGTGGCCCGGCATGTTCGTGTGGTTGTCGATCATGTGGCGCAGCAGGTCGCGCGCCGTCCATCCGGCGCACGGCGTCGGGGACTCCCAGCGGCCTTCGGGCACGCCCTCGACCCGCCGGGTGAACTCAGCGGACCGTTCGCGGTAGCGCTCGGCGGTCTCCGCGGTGTCGGGCTGGGGTGTATCGGCGTTCGTCGCCGTGTTCGCGGTGTCCATGGCGACGATTCTGCTGGGGCCCGGCGCCCGCGGTCGTGTACGGATCGGACACCGCGGCGGGGACGATCCCGGCGCCCAGCGCGGCGGCGGGCAGCGCGCCGCTGTGCCCGCCGGACCGGCGCGGTTGGCGGCCGACGAGTTCGTGCGGTGGGGCTCCGCCGAGGTCGCGGCACTCGCGGTACAGGTGCGACTGGTCGGTGAACCCGGCGGTGTGCGCGAGACCGGCGAGGTCGGCGGGCGCGGCCGGGTGGCGCGCCAGGCGCAGGAACCGCTGAAGGCGCAGGATGCGGCGCAGGACCGAGGGCCCGTAGCCGAACGCCGCCGTGCTGCGCCGGTGGAGCTGGCGTTCGCTCAGCCCGGTCTCGGCGGCGAGCGCGGCGACCGGTGTGGAGGGGTCGGCGGTGAGCATGCCCGCGACCGCGGTGACGACCGGGTCTGCGGGCGGGATGTCCCGCCGGCTGCTGCGGACCAGGTTTTCCAGCACGGCGACGCGCTCACGGTCGCCGCCGGCCTCGTCGAGTTGTTCGAGCAGTCGGCGCCGGCGGGCCGAGCCGAGGACGTCCTCGATCGGGATGCGGCGCTCGCGGGCGGCGGCGGTGTCCAGCCCCAGCACGGCGCCGACGCGGCCCGGGCGGAAGCGGACGCCCACCGCGGCGGTGCCGGGCGGCAGGGAGAACGTCCATCCGGTGGTCTCGGGACCGCACACGACGAGGCGGCCCCCGTCGATCCACAGCACGTCCACGCACCCGTCGGGCACCAGGCGGTGGCGGCCCTCGATGCGCGCGGTCCAGCTCAGTACGAGGTCGTCGGCCAGGTCCGCCGCTACGGGCTCGGGCGTGTACCAGGTCATGGCTCCCCTCCGGTCCGGCGGCGGAGGCGACGGTCGCGCGCGTGCGGGACCGCGGCCGTGCGCCGGTTTCAGCGGGGCCCGGGCGATCGGCCGCCCGGACGTCCGGCGGGTCTCCTACCGGCGCGCGGTCCCACGCCGCACGGGCGTGCGCCCGGGGCCCCGCAGCCCACTCTAGTGCTGTGACCGGCGACGTTCACCGGGTTGACCGTCGGATCGCGCCGTTGTCGGCCTTGGAGGTTCCCACGACCGCGCCCTGGCCGTCGGGGCGTCCGATCGCACGGCGGCGCGGAGACCGGTAGCCGGCGCGGTGCGCGGCGGAGCCCGGTACCGGTCGCCGGTACCGCCGCGCATCCGCGTCAGTCGAGGCAGAACTCGTTGCCCTCGGGGTCGGCCATCACGATGTGGCCGGCCCCGAGCGGCGGTGCGGGCTCCTCGCGCCTGATCCGTGCGGCGCCGTGCGAGGCGAGCCGCTCGGCTTCGGCCTCCAGGGCCGCCATCCGCGCGTCGCCGTCGAGCCCGGGTGCGGTTCGCACGTCGAGGTGCACCCGGTTCTTGACCTGCTTGCCCTCCGGCACCCGCTGGAAGAACAGCCGCGGCCCCGAGCCCGCGGGGTCGACCACCGCCGAGGCGTCGTTGCGCCTCTCCGGCGGCACGCCCATCGCCTCCAGCGCCTGCTCCCACGTCGCGAAGCCCGCGGGCGGGTCCTGCACCTTGTATCCCAGGGCCTCGCACCAGAAGACCGCCAGTGCGGCGGGGTCGGCGCAGTCGAGCGTGATCTGGATGTCGCGGGCCATGTCAGCTCGCCTCCTGCCGTGTGTGTCGGCGGGTGTGCAGGTACAGGTCGCGGAGCAGGCACACCTCCGCCATGTGGTGGATCACTTCGCGGTTGATGTGCGCGACCAGCTCCGCCATGGAGTGTTCCGCGTACTCCCCTTCCGCCTCGCCGCACGGGCGGGCGAGGCCGCTTTCCCCGAGCGACTCGACCCCGGCCTGCCACGCGGTGTACTCCGCGTCGAGCTGGGCCAGCGCCGCGGTCGCCGTCTCGGCGTACTCGAACGACCAGTAGTCGACGGGCGCGCGGCCGAAGTGGGAGGCGTTGCGCATCGCCAGCACGCCCACGATCACGTGCCCGAGCCGCCAGGCGATCGTCGTGAGCGGTGCCGGGTCGGGCTCGGGAAACGCGAAGTCGATGGTCATCGCGCCGGACCCGCCCTGCACCGGTGCCGTGCCGGTCCCGCGCGGGCGCACGTTCCAGCAGTCCTGCGCCGGCTCCCAGAAGTACTCGTCGTCGGTGAGCCCGTCGAGGCGCCCGCGGAGCTGGTTGCTCCAGTGCCAGTCGAGCTGCTCTCTCAGCAGGCTGTTCCATGTGTGATCGGTCATGGCTCCAGCCTCCTCCCAATAGCGGACAGGACCGTTCCGTGATCTGTGGAACGATGCGTTTATGACCGTCGAAGCGACGACCGAACGCGTGCTGCGGCTGCTGGCGCTGCTCCAGCGGCGGCCGTCCTGGACCGCCGCCGAGCTCGCGGCCGAGCTGGGGGTCACCGACCGCTCGGTGCGCCGCGACGTGGAGCGCCTGCGCGCGCTCGGCTACCCCGTGCAGGCGGCGCCGGGCGTCGGCGGCGGCTACCAGCTCGGCGCGGGCACCCGGCTGCCGCCGCTGCTCTTCGATGACGAGGAGGCGACCGCGACGGCGGTCTCCCTGCGGCTGGCGTCGGGCGGCACGGTCGCCGGAGCGAGCGAGGCGGCGCTGCGGGCGCTCGCGAAGCTCGACCAGGTGATGCCGCCCCGGCTGCGCGCCGAGGTGCGGGCGGTGCACGGCGCCACCGAGATCCTTGTCGGCCCCGGCGTCGAGGTCGACGCGGAGGTGCTGGTGACACTCGCGCGCGCCTGCCGCGACGCCGTGCGGGTGCGGTTCGGCTACGTCGGCCGCGACGGCCAGGAGAGCGAGCGCACGGTCGAACCGGTGCGGATGGTCACCACCGGCCGCCGCTGGTACCTGATGGCCTGGGACCCCGACCGCGACGACTGGCGCACCTTCCGGCTGGACCGGATGCGCGAGGTGGCGGCGACCACGTGGCGCTTCCGTGCGCGGGAGCATCCGGACCCGGTCGCCTACGTGCAGCGGTCGGTCACCGGGGCGCCGTACCGGTACCTCGCCCGGGTGCGGATCCACGCCCGCGCCGACCAGGTGCGGGCGCTGGTTCCGCCCCAGGTCGCGCGCGTCGACGACGACGGCGACGGGTGGTGCCTGCTCGTCGGCGGCGCGGACGAGCTGGAGTCGATCGCCATGCACGTCGCGCGGCTGGGCTTCGAGGCGGAGGTCCTGGACCCGCCTGAGCTGCGCGAGGCCGCCGCCGTGCTCGCCCGCCGCCTCGCGGCGATGGCCGGGACGGACTGAGCGCTGCGGCCGGTCCGCGCGCGGACCGGCCGCAGGGGTGCGTGCCTGAGGGCCGGGTGCACGGGTTCGCGGAGAATGTCCGAGACTGTTCGGATGACGGCAGACGAGCCGAACCGAGCCTGGGAGAGCCGAGGGCCGATGCCCGAACCGAACGCCGCCGACGAGCCCGCCGGACACGCCGACCACGCCGGAGCCGCGGGCGATCCGCGCCTGCTCGCCATCAGCGACCTGCACGTGTCCCACAGCGGCAACCGCGAGGTCCTGGAGGGGCTGCGCCCCTACACCGGCGGCGACTGGCTGATCGTCGCCGGGGACGTCGCCGAGACCCCCGCCGCCGTCGAGGAGGCGCTGCGCATGCTGCGCGAGCGGTTCGCCGAGGTGGTGTGGGTGCCCGGCAACCACGAGCTGTGGACCACTCCGCGCGACCCGCTGCAACTGCGCGGCGCCGAGCGCTATGAACAGCTTGTGGACATCTGCCGGGGCCTGGGCGTGCACACCCCTGAGGACCCGTTCCCCGTGTGGCGCGGCGCGGGCGGCCCGGTCACGGTGGTCCCGCTGTTCACCCTCTACGACTACACGTTCCACCCGCCCGGCACCTCCACCAAGGAGGACGGGCTGGCCTACGCCCGCAGTACCGGCGTGGTCTGCACCGACGAGTTCATGCTCCACCCCGACCCCTACCCCTCCCCCGACGCCTGGTGCCGGGCCCGGCTGGAGTACAGCGAGCGCCGCCTGGCCGAGGTCGACGGTCCCACGGTCCTGGTCAACCACTACCCGCTCGTGCGCGAACCCACCGACGTCCTCCACTACCCCGAGTTCGCCCAGTGGTGCGGCAGCGTCCACACCGCCGGATGGCACCTCGCGTACGACGCCGCCGCGGTCGTCTACGGCCACCTGCACATCCCTCGGACCACCTACCACGACGGGGTCCGGTTCCAGGAGGTCTCGGTGGGATACCCGCGCGAGTGGCGGCGCCGCCCGGTCCCCGACAACCGCCTCTACCAGGTGTTCCCCGCACCGGCGGAGGGCTAGCGGCCCGTCCCGGCGGGCGCCCGCTCTCCGGCCCGCCGGGCGGATCCCCCCCGGTGGCCGGTCCGACAGGAGCTTGAGGGGGGCCTCAGTCCGCGGGCGCGGGCTCCGCGGCGCGGCGGAGCCCGGCCGCTGAGCGGACGAGTGACGCGACCTCCGGTGAGCGGCTGCTCGGCGGCCACGCGATCACCGTGGTGACGTCCGGCGCGTCGACGACGGGCACCGCGACGTGCTCGGGCCACTGCCAGGCGCGGCTGGAGGCGGGGATGACCAGCAGCGTCCTGCCCAGCGCAACGAGCTGAGCGAGCTGCGACTGGGTGTGCACCTCCGGTCCGGGCCCCTCCGGGTAGGACCCGTCGAGCCGGGGCCAGCGAGCCAGCGGCAGGTCCGGCACGTCGCGGACATCGGCCAGGGTGAGCCGGTCGCGCGAGGCGAGCGGATGCCCCGCGGGAAGGAGCGCGATCTGGCCTTCGACGTAGAGGTCCTCGGTGTCGAACCCGGCGAGGTCGTCGAAGGGCCGGTGCATGAGGGCCGCGTCGGCGCGCCCGTCGCGGAGCAGCCGCGCCTGCTCGCCGACCTCGCACAGCAGAACCTCGACCGATGGCGCTTCGGGATCGCTCGCGAGCGCGTCGAGGAGCCGCTGCAGCAGCTCGTGGGACGCTCCGGCCTTGGTCACGAGCACCAGCCGCCGCGTCGGATCCCCGGCACGCCGCGTCCGATGCGCGGCGGCCGCGACCGCGTCGAGGGCCGCTCGGGCCTCGCCGAGCAGCACGCTGCCGGCGTAGGTCAGCGCCGCTCCCCGGCGGTCCCGGTCGAAGAGCCGGACGCCGAGCCGCTGCTCCAGCCGGCGGATCGCGCGCGAGAGCGGCGGCTGCGCGATCCCCAGCCGAACGGCGGCGCGTGCGAAGTGCAGCTCCTCGGCAACGGCGACGAAGTACCGCAGCTCGCGGGTCTCGAGATCGTCCACGTGCGGAGCCTACCGCCTGATACCGGGCGAGTATCACAGCCGAGCGAATCGGTCTTGGACGGCGAGCGCGCGGCTCGCCGAGTATTGGTCCCGTGAACGACACGAAGACCGCGCTGGTCACCGGCGCGAACAAGGGAATCGGCTTCGCCATCGCACAGGGCCTGGGAGCGGCCGGCTTCACGGTCGCCGTGGGCGCGCGCGACGACGCCAGGCGCGAGGAGGCCGTCGACCGCCTGCGTGCCGCGGGCGCCGACGCGTTCGGGGTCGCCCTCGACGTCACCTCAGACGACAGCGTCGCCGCCGCGGCCGCGGCCGTCGAGAAGGCGGCGGGACGGCTCGACGTGCTCGTCAACAACGCGGGCATCTCCGGCCGGACCGACGACGGCATACAGGACCCGACGACGCTCGACCTCGACGTCGTCCGCACCGTCATCGACACGAACGTGCTCGGGGTCGTCCGGGTGACGAACGCGCTTCTCCCGCTGCTCCGCCGCGCCGACTCGCCGCGCATCGTCAACATGTCGAGCAATATGGGTTCGCTGACACTGCAGACCGGTCCGATCCTCGCCGCGTACGCACCGTCGAAGTCGATGCTCAACAGCCTCACGGCGCAGTACGCCCGCCGGCTCGCCGACACGAACGTCATCGTGAACGCCGCCTGCCCCGGCTACGTCGCGACCGACTTCACCGGCTTCAACGCGCCGCGGACGCCCGAGCAGGGTGCCGCGATCGCGATCCGGCTCGCCACCCTGCCCGACGACGGACCGCGCGGCGGCTTCTTCGACGACGAGGGCGCCGTCCCCTGGTGACCCCGGACGGGCGGGAGCGAAGGCGCCGGCCCGCATTGCACCGCCCTCCCGCCCATCACCGCGCCGCGGAGTTCCGCAGTTCACGCGGCGCCCACTCGGCGGTCGAAACCCCGGCTTCACGGCCACCGCGGCCCGGAGCGCGCGTGCGGCCGTGAAGCGCCTCGTCACAGGCCCGTGGACGGCCACTGGACACGCATTCGAACCTGTGTTCGTATTGAGGGCATGCGATGGGAATCCTTGCGTGACCAGCACGACGAGCCCGCGCTGTTCGAGCGCGCGGACGTCGCGCCCGAGCCCTCCGGCACCGGGCGGGCCGGGCTGGCCGATCCCGGACCCGGGCCGGTCCTCGGCGGCGACGGCGGCGACGCCGTGGCCGTCGAGATCCGCGCCCGATCGATCATCAACCGCGTCCCCGGCGAGGCCGCGGTCCCGTTCCGCTGGACCGTCAACCCCTATCGGGGCTGCAGTCACGCCTGCGTCTACTGCCTGTCCGGCGACACCCCGATCCTCATGGCAGACGGCCGGACCAGACCGCTGGCGGAGATCAGGGTCGGCGATCGGATCTACGGGACGCGCCGCGCGGGCGGCCGCCGGCGCTACACACCCACGACGGTGCAGGCGCATTGGACGACGGTGAAGCGCGCCTACCGCATCACGCTGGCCGACGGCACGGTGCTGGTGGCCAGCGGCGACCACCGGTTCCTCACCGGCCGCGGCTGGACATACGTCGCCGGAGGCGCCTCCGGCCACCGCCGCCGGCCGCACCTGACCGAAGGGACCGGGCTGCTGGGCACGGGCCGCTACGCGGATCCGCCTGAGGGCGCCGGCGCCTACAGGAGGGGCTATCTCTGCGGGATCCTCCGCGGCGATGCGCCTCCCGGCGGTTTCGGCCATCCGGGAACGGGGCGTCCGGCCGACGGAGCCCGCGTGTTCCGACTCCGCCGGGCGCTCGCCGACGGCGAAGCGGCGGATCGCGCCGCAGGCTGCCTCGCCGGTCTCGGCGTGAGCGCGGTCCGCTTCGACCCCGCCGCCGCGCCGGAGAACCGGCGAGCGATCACGGCGATCCGCACCGCGCAGGGCACCTCGTCCGAGCGCATGTCCGAGATCGTGGAATGGCCGGTCGCACCGTGCGACGAATGGCGCAAGGGGTTCCTCGCGGGGGCGTTCGACGCCGAAGGCGACTGTTCCGAGGGCGTCCTGCGCATCTCCAGCGCCGACAGCGAGATCATCGCGGCGGTCGGCCTGAGCATGAAGCACTTCGGCTTCGAGCACACCGTCGAGGAACCCGCCGCGGTGTCGGGCGCGCAGGTCGTGCGGCTCACCGGAGGTCTGCGCGAGCGGCTGCGGTTCCTCCAGACGACGGACCCCGCGATCACTCGAAAGCGCGGTATCGACGATGCCGCACTCGAGTCGGACCCCCGGCTCGACGTCGTCTCGATCGAGGACACCGGCGAACTACGCACGCTGTACGACATCACGACCGGAACGGGGGACTTCCTCGCGAACGGCGTGGTGAGCCACAACTGCTTCGCCCGGCGCACGCACGAGTACCTGGACCTCGACTCCGGACACGACTTCGACTCCAAGATCATGGTCAAGGTCAACGCCGGCGAGCTGCTGCGGCGCGAGCTGGCCAACCCGCGGTGGGCGGGCGAGCCGATCGCGATGGGCACCAACACCGACCCCTACCAGCGGGCCGAGGGCCGCTACCGGCTGATGCCGCAGATCATCGCGGCCCTGCGCGACTTCGCCAACCCGTTCTCCGTCCTCACCAAGGGGCGGCTCATCCTGCGCGACCTCGACCTGCTCGAACAGGCGGCCCGGGTCACCGACGTGGGCCTGGCGGTGTCGGTCGGCTCCCTCGACGAGGACGTATGGCGCACCGTCGAGCCCGGCACCCCGCGCCCCGCCTCGCGGCTGGACGTCGTCCGCCGGTGCGCCGACCGCGGGCTGAGCTGCTCCGTGCTGATGGCGCCGATCCTGCCCGGCCTGACCGACTCCGCCGAGCAGATCGAGGCGACCGTCGCCGCGATCGCCGAGTCCGGCGCCGCTAACGTCACCCCGATCCTGCTGCATCTGCGCCCCGGCGCGCGCGAGTGGTACATGCGGTGGCTCGCACGCGAGTACCCGCACCTGGTGCCGCGCTACCGCGAGCTGTACCGCCGCGGCGCCTACGCTCCCAAGCCCTACCGCGACCTGGTCGGCGCGCGCGTGCGCGACGCCGCACGCCGCCACGGCCTGCTGCGCCCCGACAGCGGCGACACGCCGCGCCACCGCCCCGCACCGGCCGACGGCTCCGCTTCGGCGGTGTCCGACGGCGGCCGCGCCGGCGGCGAGCAGCTGACGCTGCTCCAGTGACGCGCACGCGAAAGGCGGATCCCCTACGAACTCCAGGCTCCGCCGAACTCGTCGCAGGTGGCGTGGACGTACTCCGCGGACTCCGGCGTCGCCACGTCCAGGTCCCGCAGCACCGCCGAGACCCCGAGGTCGCCGAAGGAGCAGGCGGCGGGCATGTCCTGCTCGCGGTACTCCACGTCCAGCACCCGGTCCGGATACGCGCCGGCGTAGACGTCGCACTCGTTCCAGCGGCCGCACTCCTCGGTGACCGCGAAGTCGAAGCCGGCCACGGGACCGCCGTCCGCGTCCCGGATCAGCTCTGCCGCGTTCTTCTGCCCGGCCGCCAGGCCTTCGCGGTGGGCGCGGGCCGTCAGCAGCTCGGCGAACCCGACCGCGTCCGCGCGGTCGAGCAGCGACTCCGAACGCGTCCACGAGTCCAAATTGTCCAGCTCCACGGCGTCGAACCCGTCCTGAGCGCAGCCCCGGATCCACGCGCCGACGACCTCCGCGGCCGCTTCGCGCTTGTCCGCGGTCGAGATGTCGATCAGCGCCTCGTCCCAGTCGGAGTCGACGACCAACTCGCCGTCGGCGTCGCGCAGCAGCAGGTCGGGACGGCTTTCGCGCCACTGGTCGAGCTCTCCGGGCTGGACCTGGAACCCGTTGACGTAGCAGACGTTGTAGACGCCGTCGGCGGGCGCGTCGAGCCGGTCCCGGATGACCGCGTCCGCGCCCTCCGGCAGGGGGTAGGCCCCGCCGATCTGGTAGTCGAAGGCCGCGTGCGCGGGCGGCGGCTGGGGGGAAGCGGCCTGCTCGCCGGAGGAGTCGGCGGACTCCTCCGCGGCGGCCGGCCGTGCGCTCTCCTCTCCGGGCCCGCTCGGTGCACAGGCGGCGAGGGCGAGCAGGGCGGCCATCGGGAGGGTGCGCACGGCGCTCCGCACAGTCATGGCAGCAAACCTACCGCCGTTCGGCCGCCCTCGGGCGCCCGCGTGCGGTGGTACGGCGGCGCCCGCGAAGCGCGCCGGCACACCCTGCCGAGATTCGGTTTACCTGCGGCGACGTCCGGTTCAGGCCGTGTTCTCGGCTCCGCTTCACGAACAGGCGCGCCGAAGCGGCGGTCACAACAGTGACAGCACAACAGCCCGGACGGAATCGTCCGCGAAGGGGGAGCGATGTCCGCACGCACGTTCACGACCGCCGCCGCCCGCAGTCTCCGCACCGCCGTAGTCGCCGGGGTGGCGGTGCCCGCCCTGCTGGCGGGTGCGCCGCTCGCCGCCGCCGACACCGCCGGCACCGTCGGCACCGTCGGCACCGTCGGCACCTCCGGCGCGGGGGACTCCGGGACCGGGCCCGACTGCGGGTTCCACCGTTTCAAGCTGATCGAGAACGGCCGCAACGCCGCGGCCGGCACCATGGCCTTCGACTTCGCGCTCGCCCGCGTCTCCGACGGCGCCGGAGCGTGCCTGATGCCCGGGTCGGTGGAGGTGCGCTGGGTGGACGGCGACGGCGAGCAGGTCGGCGCCTGGGCGCGCCAGCGCAGCGAGCCCGGCGAACCGTTCGTGCTCGACGAGGGGGACGTCGCCGAGTTCACCATGTTCCACGCCACCACCGGCAACTACGTCCCCGAGGAGTGCGAGCCCACCGAGGCCGCCGGCATCGAGTACGCGATCGGCGAGAGCGGCGAACTGTCCTACGCCGGGCTGGGCCCGGGGCTGACCGTCTGCGCCGATTCCGAGATCCAGGGCACGAGCCTCTCTCCGGTGACACCGAGCCCGTACAACTGAGGCCCCCGGTTCCGCCCGACCGCCGCGCGTCCGCCGAAAACCCGTTGCCGCCGCGCGGACCGCGGTGGATCATGGCGGGCATGTTCCGGCACGCCTCCTCGCTCACGCCCGCGGTCGCGCGCGCCGCGGAGCGTGCCCGGAGCGCGGCCTCGCTGCGCGACCTGTTCGACGGCGCCGAGCGCTGACCCCTTCCCGGTCGTTGTGATGCGGCCCGGCGGGAAGGGGTGGGCACGGCGCGGGCCGCTTCCGCAGCGAGCATCGAGGGAACCACCATGGCCAAGAAGGCCTTCGTGCGGACCAAGCCGCACATCAACATCGGCACGATGGGGCACGTCGACCACGGCAAGACCACGCTGACCGCGGCGATCACCAAGGTGCTGAGCGAGTCGGCGGGGGCCGACTATGTGCCCTTCGACCGGATCGACCGGGCGCGCGAGGAGGCCGCGCGCGGCATCACGATCAGCATCGCCCACGTCGAGTACGAGACCGCCACCCGGCACTACGCGCACGTCGACATGCCCGGCCACGCCGACTACGTGAAGAACATGCTCACCGGCGCGGCCCAGCTCGACGGGGCGATCCTGGTGATCTCCGCGCACGAGGGGGTCATGCCGCAGACCCGCGAGCACGTGCTGCTCGCCCGGCGGGTCGGGGTCGCACACGTCGTCGTCGCGCTGAACAAGGCCGACGGCGCCGACCGCGAGCTGGCCGACCTGGTCGAGTTGGAGGTGCGCGAGCTGCTGGCCGAGCACGGCTATCCGGACTCACCCGTCGTGCGGGTCTCCGGCCTGCGCGCCCTGGAGGACGACCCGGTGTGGACGGCCTCCGTGGCCGAGCTGCTCCGCGCCGTCGACGAGCACGTGCCGGTGCCCGAGCGCTACACCGACGCGCCGTTCCTGCTGCCGGTGGAGGGCGGGCTGTCGGTGACCGGTCGCGGCACCGTCGCCACCGGGTCGATCGAGCAGGGAAGGGTGGCCGTCGGCGACACCGTCGAGGCGGTCGGCGCGGGCAGGTCCTCGCGGCCGTGGGCACCCAGTCGGCCCACCACCGCTTCGCCGCCCGGGTCCACCTGCTCACAGCCGAGGAAGGCGGCCGCCGCACCTCCATCGGCGACGGGTACCGGCCGCAGCTCTACATCCGCACGGCCGACGCGCCCGGGCGGCTGCGGCTGCGCGGCGCGGAGCGCGCCCGTCCCGGTGAGACCGTCGACGTCGAGGTCGAGCTGGGCACCGCCCTGGCCATGCGCCCGGGCCTGGGGTTCGCGATGCGCGAGGGCGGCAGGACCGTCGCCGCCGGGACGGTGACGGAGCCGCTGGACTGAGACCCGACGTCGGAGTCCAGCGAGGGGGAGGGGCCGCGGCCCCTTCCCCTCGTGTGTCGCGGGCTCCGAGGGCGCCGGAGCGCCTGCCCGGCCGCCGTCACGTGAACAGCGGCAGGCGCCCGACGATCTTGTCGACCTTGTTGCGCGGGCCGACCAGCGCCACGCCGTGGTAGCGGAGGTCGTCGGCGCCGGTCTCGGCGAGTGCGTCCAAATACCCGCTGTAGACGCGGCAGACCTGGGCCAGCGAGGGCATGTCCACGACGAGCAGGCCGGACTTGCTCAGGGCCTTCTCTCGGATGCCGCTCACCTCGGCGGTGTCGCCGGCCAGGACGGTGCAGCCGGTCCAGGGCAGCCCGCGGTGCGCTCTGCCGGAGGCGTCGGCGCCGCCGGGGCCGATCATCTGCGGCACCTCGCGGCCTACGGCGGCGGCCAGGCAGCTCGCGGTGTTGGCGACGAGGCCGGGGTCCAGGCCGCGGTCGATCACCATCACCCACTTCACCCGCAGGCCGCGGGTGGGGGTGTCGATGTCGACGTCGTCGGGGTCGAGTCGGAACGGGGTGGTCTCCGCCGGGTCCGGGCGGGTGAGCTGGTCGGTCATACGGTTCCTCGGCCTGGTCGCGGGCGTGGTGCGGCGCACCGCGCGCGTTGCGCGCGCAGGAGTTCCGGGCGTTCGACATACGCGTACTCTGAACGAAGCTAGCCATACGTGCGACGTCTGAAAAGCACTGCCGAACTTCGTTCGGCGAAGGAGCGGAAACCGTGGAGCTGGACGAACTCGACAGGGCGATTCTGCGCGAAGTGCAGAAGGACGCTCGGCGCACCAACCGCGACCTGGCCGCGGCGGTCGGCGTCGCACCGTCGACCTCGCTGGAGCGCGTGCGGTCGCTGCGCGAGCGCGGCGTGCTGCGAGGATACCGGGCGGAGGTGGACCTGGAGGCCATCGGGCGCGGCGTGCAGGCGATGATCGCGGTGCGCATCCGCCCGCCGTCGCGGCGCAACATCGAGTCGTTCCGCGAGTGGGCGGCACGGCTGCCCGAGACCGTCGGCCTGTTCGTGACCTCGGGCAGCAAGGACTTCTTGATCCACGTCGCGGTCGCCGACACCGACGGCCTGTACGCGTTCGTCATCGACCGCCTGACCGAGCGCCCGGAGGTCGCCGACGTGGAGACCAGCGTCGTCTACGAGCACATGCGCACACCGGCGGTCGAGCCGGTGCGGCCCCGCGGCAAGGCGTCGGGCCGGGGTCGGGGAGCCGGCGAGCCCCGGACACACTGACCGATGGCGCCCGGCCGACGACCGGAAGCGGCCACCCGCACCGGGCGGACGTGCGTCCACCCGGGCCGCGCAGGCACCACGGCGACGCCTACCGCGGCCACGCCGCCCGCACCGGCGGCTTCGTGCCGCTCGTCGGCCGCCTCCGCCCCCTGACAGGCCGGGCCCCGATCGGGCGGGGCAAAAACCGTGATCCACGACGGCGGCCTAGCATCGTGCTGTGGCCCCATCGCGATCCGAGCCCGACCCGCGGCCCGCCGACCCCGCGCCGGCGGACGGCGGCGGCCGGACAGGCGCCGACCCCGCCGGGGCCGCGTCCGCGTCCGCAGCGGCGGGCGCTCCGACCGCCCCCATGTCCGGGGCGGCCAAGGCGGAAGTGTTCGCCGAGCAGCGCCCCCGGCTGCTCGGGCTCGCCTACCGGCTGCTCGGGTCGGCGGCCGAGGCCGAGGACGCCGTCCAGGACGCGTACCTGCGCTGGAACGGAGCCGATCCCTCGGTGGTGCGGGTACCGGCGGCCTGGCTGACCAAGGTGGTCACCAACCTCTGCCTGAACCGGCTCACCTCCGCGCGGGCGACCCGCGAGCGCTACATCGGCCCCTGGCTTCCCGAACCCGTGCTGACCGACAGCGGCGCGCTCGGGCCGATGGAGACGGCGGAGCAGCGCGACTCGGTGTCAGTAGGCGTGCTGGTCATGCTCGAACGGCTGACCCCGCCCGAGCGCGCCGTTTTCGTGCTGCGCGAGGCGTTCGGGCACACGCACCGCGAGATCGCCGAACTCCTCGACGTCGACGAGTCCCATTCGCGGCAGCTGCTGCGGCGCGCCCGCGAGCACGTCGGCACGCCGCAGCGCCGCTTCACGCCCGACTCCGCCCAGCAGCGGCGGCTTCTGGAGCGGTTCTTCGCCGCCGCCGCGGAGGGCGACGTCCCGGCGTTGGAGCGGATGCTCGCCGACGACGTCACCGCCTGGGCCGACGGCGGCGGCCGGGTCCGCGCCGCACGGAACCCCGTCGCGGGCCGCTCGAAGGTCGCGCGCTTCACAGCCGGGGTGAGCACGCTTCCCGAGACGACGGGACTGGAGATCGAGCTGCGGCCGGTCAACGGCGAGCTCGGCGCGGTGCTGCGGGTCGGCGGCGAGCTGATGGGAGCCACCTGGCTGGAGGTGGGCCCGGACGGGCGGATCACGGCGGTCCGGGCCGTGCTGCATCCCGAGAAGCTGGAGTTCCTCGCGGGGCAGGTGGCCGCGGAGCATCGGGACGCCCGGACCGACGGCTGAGTCGCCGCCGATCGGCCGAGCCGCCGCATCCGCGTGCGAGGCGCGATCCGCGTCCTCCCACTGCGAGCGCGGTCGCCGCGGCGGCCGCGACCGAAGGCCGGAATGTGGCCCAGATCACGGACGCCGCCCGCCTCCGGCTGTCACGGCCCGCGCGCGGCGCCGGTTCAACCTCCGCGGACCAACCGCAGGGAAGCGGAAGGAAGGAACGCCATGACACCCCATCGCATCGTCGTCCTGGGCGCGGGCTTCGCAGGCCTGACCGCCGCCAAGCGCGCCGCCGGTTACCTGCGCGGCACCCCGGCGCGCGTCACGCTGGTCAACGCCGCCGAACACCTCGTGGAGCGGACCCGCCTCCACCAGGTCGCCGCGGGCCAGCGGCTGCCGGAGATCCGGATCGCCGACCTCCTGCGCGGAAGCGGGGTCGAAGCGGTCTTCGGGCGTGTCACCGCGATCGACGCGGACGCGCGCACCGTGCACCTGGACGAGCACCGAGACCCGGCCTCACCGTCGGGCGGGTCGCCGGTCCGCGAGCGGCTGTACTACGACACGCTCGTCTACGCGCTGGGAAGCTCGTGGGACACCCACGACGTTCCGGGCGTGGCCGAGCACGCGTTCGCGGTCGCCGACGCGGAGCAGGCCGCCCGGTTGCGCGACCACCTCCGTGCGCGCCTGGGAGCGCGGCCCGCCGAGGGGGGCGGCCGCACCGGCGCGGGAACCGTCCCGGTCCGCTCCGCGGCGGCCCCGGCGCTCGTCGGAGGGGCCGCCGCGGCCGGCGGCGCCCCCGAAGCCGCTGCGCACACGGCCGACGCCGCACCCGAGCACCCGGCCGCGCCCCACACGCGCCACACGCGCCACCGCATCGTCGTGGCCGGCGGCGGGCTGACCGGCCTGGAGACGGCGGCCGAGCTGGCCGAGGCCTATCCCAACGCGCGCGTCGAGCTCGTCTCGGCCGATGCGATCGCCGACTGGCTGGCGCCACGCGCGCTGCGGCACCTGCGCGGCTCGCTGCGGCGGCTGGGGGTGGCGGTGCGCGAGCACACCGCGATCACCGCTGTCCAGAACGGCCGCGCCCTCGTCGGGGACGGGGAGTCCGACGCGATCGCCTTCGACACACTGGTGTGGACCGCGGGGTTCCGGGTCCACGCGCTGGCCGCCGAGGCGGGCCTGGCCGTCGACGACACGGGGCGCATACTCGTCGACGCGTCTCTGCGCTCCGTCTCGCATCCGGAGGTGATCGCCGCGGGAGACGCCGCGGCGGCGATGACCCGGGGCGGTGTCGCGCGCATGACGTGCCAGACGGGCCTGCCGATGGGGGTGCACGCCGGGCGCGTGGCCGCCGACACCGCCCGCGGACGCGCGCCCCGACCCGTCCGGCTGCGCTACGTGGCGGTCAACATCAGCCTGGGGCGCCGGGACGCGGTGACCCAGTTCCTGCGCGCGGACGACACACCGGTGCGCGCCGCCCTCGTCGGCCGGTCCGCGGCCGCGCTCAAGGAGGGGATCACCCGCGGCGTGGTCACCGCGCTCCGCCACCCCGGCCCCTTCTTGCCCCGCCGCGCGTAGCGCGGTGCCCGCCCCGGCTCCCGCGGACGGGGGAGCCGGGGCGGGGCGACGGGCTACGCGGGATACGTGCGGTATAAGGACCGGGCGTCGATCGTCCGCTCGGTCCTGCCGAACGGGACCACCCGGACCCGTTCCCGGCGAGCGATGAGTTCGCGCGGTTGCTCCGGTCGAAAGTGGTGTCACATCGAACGCGGCGCGGCCGCGCGGACCTGAAGGAGCACGCCATGACCCGCACCACCGGCACCGAGAACGCCGACGGCAGCAGCTACACCGTCACCCGCGAGTACGACGCCCCCGTCAGCGCGGTGTGGGACGCGTGGACCGAACCCGACGCGTTCGCGAAGGTGTTCAACGCCGTACCCGAGTCCGTCGTCCTGGACGTGCGCCCCGGCGGCGGGTTCCGCGCCGACATCAAGACGCCCACCGGCGAGCTGCACCCCGTCAGCGGCAGCTACGTCGAGGTCGTCAGGCACAGCCGCCTCGTGGAGGACATGGGCGCCGCCCAGGAGGCCGGGCTGGAGCCCCAGCGGATGGCGATGGACTTCACCGACCTGGGCGGCGGCCGCACCGCGCTGACCGTCCACCAGACCTGCGACAGCCCCCAGACGGCCAAGATCTCCCGCCAGGGCACCGAGTTCCTGCTGGAAAGCTGCGCCACCTACCTGGCGTCCGCTCGCCCGTCGGCGTGACGCGCCGCAGACGAGCACCGAAGCGGTTCGCGACGACGAGGCCGCCGGGCGGCCGGCGGGGCGACGCCTCGCCGACCGCCCGAGCGCGGCACCGGTCGCCGTTGTCGCCGGGCCCCGCCGGACGGGCTCCCGCGCCGCCCCCGGACGGGCCCCCGCGCGCTCAGGGCCCCTCGGAGGCGGATCCCGTGTCGTCGCGCGGCGCGATCGCGCGCCAGTACTGGGTCTTGCGCTCGTCGCGCACCACCAGCCCCAGCTTTCCCAGCTCCGCCCGCAGCTCCTCGGCGTCCCGGGCGGCGTCGGAGCCGTCCTTGCGCAGGGCGCGGGCCCGCGCCGCGAACAGGCCGTGGGCGCTCGCCGAGAGGTCCGGCACCCCTTCGACCCAGCGGCGGTAGTCCGCGGCGCAGGGGTCGCCGCCCTCGCGCCAGGGGTAGCCGTGCTTCCGGAACGCGGCGGCGAGCCGGCGCGCGTCCAGGTCGGTTGCCTGCCCGGCCAGCTCCTCGGTCCGCGGCCCCAGTGCCACCAGCCGTTTTCCCTCCTTGAACACGGCGCTGACCTGCGAGCGCCGGAAGGCGACCCGGCGGTCGCCGGACTCGACGACGGCCTCGCCACCGTCGACGGTCACCGTGCCCGACTCGCTTTCGCCGATGAGCGCCAGCACGAGCCCCGCGACGAGCCCCACCACGGCGCCGCCGATGCGCGTCGGCGTGTCCGGCAGCGTGCTGATCAGCTGCACCGGTCCCTCGAACGGGGTCCACGGCCAGGTCGCCAACCATTCGGCCAGGGTCTTCAGCAGCGCGCCGAGCACGGCACCCAGGAGCGGCAGCCCGCCCCACATCAGGACGCGCTCGCTCCTGGCGGGCGCGACGACGGTGGCTTTGCCGGGTGCCGGCGCGTCCCGTTCCATCGCAGCTCTCTCCTCAGCCATAGCTGTCCGAACCCCCAATCCCGGTCGACCGGCCGCGCCGCGCTCCGCTCCGACGCCCGCGCCACCGACCTCATCGGCCGTGTCCCCGTCCGGCGGCGACAAGCGCCGCGATCCCCGCGACCAGCAGCGACACGCTGACGAACACCGCGTAGTCGTCGAGCCACGGCAGCCGGCCGACGACCGACAGCCGCCCGGCAGCGCGCCATGCCCCGGCGCCCAGCTCCCCGGCGAGCCCGACGGCCGCCTGGAAGCACAGGACGAGGCCGAGGAGAGCGGTGGCGAGCGGCGCGATCCGTGCCATGCTCCGACGCTAGGCCGAGCGGTCGCTCCGGCGCGTCGGCCGCCGGTATCGCCTGCCCCGACCGAAGTCTCGGATCGGCGGCTTGGCGCCGGCCGAAAGCATCGTCCGCCGCGCCGCGAGTAGCCGAACGGGCTGCCTGAGCGGCACGGCCCATGGCCGCCGAGTAGGTTCGGCAGCCATGGAGAGCGCACCGACCGGCACCGCGCCCCGCCGCAGGCGCGGGCCGCGCGAGTGGGCGGTCGACATCGGCCTGTTCCTGGCGGCCGTGGTCTACGGGCTCGCCTGGACGATCGCTCTCTCGGAGGATCCCGAGGTCACCGCGACCGCGGTGCTGCGCGAGCAGGTCGTCTGCGCGGTCGCCTGCGCCGCGGTGTGGCTGCGCCGGCGCTGGCCGGTGGGTCTGGCGCTCGGACTGATCCCGCTGTCGGCCTATGCCTCGCTCGCCGACGGCGCCCAGTGCGCCGCCCTGTTCACCGTCGCCGTCCACCGCTCCGCCCGCACGGCGGCCCTGTGCGGCGCGGCGACGGTGGCGGGGCAGATCGCCTACTTCGCGGTGTTCGTCAACCTCGTCCCCGCCGAACGGCTGCCTGACGACGGCGAGCTGCAGGTGATCGTCGCGTTCACGTCGGTGCTGGTCGTGGCGGTGCTGGGCTGGGGCGCGACGGTCCGCCACCGGCGGCAGCTGGTGCTGTCCCTGCGCGAGCGGGCGGCGCGGGCCGAGACCGAGGCGCGGCTGCGCGCCGAGCAGGCCCAGATGCACGCGCGCGAGCAGATCGCCCGCGAGATGCACGACGTGCTCGGCCACCGGCTGTCGCTGCTGAGCGTGCACGCGGGCGCGCTGGAGTACCGCCCCGACGCGCCCGCCGCGGAGATCGCCGGCGCGGCTTCGGTGATCCGGGAGAGCGCGCACCGGGCGCTGCAGGACCTGCGCGAGGTGATCGGCGTGCTGCGGGCCCCGGTGGGCGAGCTGCCGCAGCCGACGCTGGCCGACGTACGCGGTCTGGTCTCGGAGTCGGCCGCCGCCGGGATGCGGGTGGAGCTGGACGACGAGGTGCGGGGGCGCGCCCCCGACACCGTCGGCCGCACCGCCTACCGGATCGTGCAGGAAGGGCTGACCAACGCCCGCCGCCACGCCCCGGGCGCGCGCGTGCGCGTCGGCCTGCGGGGCGGCCCCGGGGAAGGGCTGTCGGTGGAGGTGGCCAACACCGCGCCGGACGCGGGGAGCGCCGTGCACGCCGCCGGGAGCGGGGGCGCACGGGAGCCCGAAGCGGTGAGCGGGCGCGCCGGGCCGGACGCCGCTGCGGACAGCAGGGCGACGGATTCCGGTCCGCTCGGCGACGACGGATCGCCCGAACGGGAACCCGGTGATCCCGCCGGGTCGCACGCCGGGGGGCAGGGCCTGCTCGGACTCGCCGAACGCGTCTCCCTCGCCCGAGGACGGCTCAGCCACGGCCCCGGCGAGGAGGGCGGCTTCCGCCTGCACGCCCGCCTGCCCTGGGACGAGGACGGCGGCGCGCCGGATCCGGAGGCACGCTGAGGCGGCCACGCCGCAACGCGCCTTCCGGATCCCGATCCCGAGGGAGACGGCGCGGCCGACGCGGTCCGCCGGCCGCCCCCTCCCGCCCCGGCCCGCGGGGGCGGGGCCGGGCGGCTCCCGGCGTGTGCCGGTGCGGGCCGCCCGGCTACTCGCGCCGCGGCACCACGTTCCAGTCGGTGAGCACCGGGCGCCCGTGCTCCTCTCCCAGTCGGGCCGTCGCCGCGGTCTCCAGGCGGAACAGCGCGCCGCGGTCCGCGGGGAGCCCCAGGCGGCGGGCGGTCAGCACGCGCAGGAAATGGCCGTGCGCCACCAGCGCGGCGTCCGCGGCTCCAGGGTCGTCCAGAACGGGACGGAGCCGCTCCAGCACCCGGTCGGCCCGGTCCCCGACGGCCTCCACGGACTCCCCCGGGTGCTCGGCGTCGCCCGGCACCACGCCGTCGTGCCAGATGTACCAGCCGGGCCGCTCACGCTGGATCTCCCCGGTGGTGCGGCCTTCGTAGCCGCCGTAGTCCCACTCCATCAGGTCGGGGTCGGCCACGCCGCCGTGCAGACCCGCCAGCTCCGCCGTGCGGCTCGCCCGCTGCAGCGGGCTGACCAGGACACGCGACAGCCGCTGCGAGGCGAGCAGCGGGCGCAGGGCGCGCGCCTGCTCCTCGCCCTCCCCGGTCAGCGGGACGTCGGTGCGCCCGGTGTGCCGGCGCGCGACGCTCCACTCGGTCCGGCCGTGGCGGATCAGCAGCAGTCCACCCATGCGGTCTCCCTCCCTGTCCGCCTGTTCCCTCGCCCGTGCACATTTCGCCGGCCGGTCGCGCGCCCGACGCTCCGGGCAGGCCTGGCCGCCTGTTGCCGGGCGGTCATCCGTTCAGCGACCGGTACCGGCTCACCAGCGCCGCCGTGGAGGAGTCCAGCCCCGCCACGTCGGCACCTTCCGTCAGCGCCGGCTCGATGCGCTTGGCCAGCGCCTTGCCCAGCTCGACACCCCACTGGTCGAAGGAGTTCACGTCCCAGACGGCCCCCTGGACGAACACCTTGTGCTCGTAGAGGGCGATGAGCTGCCCCAGCACCGACGGCGTCAGCTCGGTGGCGAGGACGGTCGTGGTCGGGCGGTTGCCCGCGAAGGTGCGGTGCGGCACCTGCTCGGGCGGTACGCCCTCGGCCGCCACCTCCTCGGCCCTCTTGCCGAAGGCCAGCGCCTGCCCCTGGGCGAACATGTTGGCCATCAGCAGGTCGTGCTGGGCGATCAGCTCGGCGGACATGCCGGGAACGGGCCGGGCGAACCCGATCAGGTCGGCGGGCACCAGCTTGGTGCCCTGGTGCAGCAGCTGGAAGTAGGCGTGCTGGCCGTTGGTGCCGGGCGTGCCCCACACGACGGGGCCGGTCGGCCAGGTAACCGGACGGCCCGCGCGGTCCACCGACTTGCCGTTGGACTCCATGTCGAGCTGCTGCAGGTAGTCGGGGAAGCGGGCGAGGTACTGGCTGTAGGGCAGGACCGCGTGCGACTGCGCGCCGTGGAAGGCGCCGTACCAGATGCCCAGCAGGCCCATCAGCATGGGCGCGTTGGCCTCGATCGGCGCCGTGCGGAAGTGGTCGTCGACGGTCCGGAAGCCCTCCAGCATCTTGCGGAAGCGCTCCGGGCCGATCGCCACCATCAGCGACAGCCCGATCGCCGAGTCCATCGAGTAGCGGCCGCCCACCCAGTCCCAGAACTCGAACATGTTCTCGGTGTCGATGCCGAACTCGGCGACCTTCTCCGCGTTGGTGGAGACCGCCGCGAAGTGCCGCGCGACGGCCGCGACGTCGCCGTCCAGCCCGGACAGCAGCCACGCGCGCGCCGACGTCGCGTTGGTGATGGTCTCCACCGTGGTGAAGGTCTTCGAGGAGACGATGAACAGGGTGGTCGCCGGGTCCAGGCCGCGCAGCTTCTCGTGCAGGTCGGCGCCGTCGACGTTGGAGACGAAGCGGACCTCGACACCCCGCTCGCCCGCCGCCTCGGAGCCGGTGAAGGGGAGCAGCGCCTCGTAGGCCATGGCCGGGCCGAGGTCGGAGCCGCCGATGCCGATGTTGACGACCGTGCTGATGGGGTCGCCGCGGTGCCCCCGCCACACCCCTGAACGCACCCGCTCGGCGAACCCGGCCATCCTCTCCAGCACGCGGTGCACCTCGGGCACCACGTTGCCGCCGTCCTCCCCCTCGACTCGGACGACGGCGTCGGCGGGCGCGCGCAGGGCCGTGTGCAGCACGGCCCGGTCCTCGGTGGTGTTGATCCGCTCGCCCCGGAACATGGCGTCGCGCAACCCGGCCACGTCGGATGCCTCGGCCAGGGCGCGCAGCAGGCGCAGGGTCTCGTCGGTGACGAGGTTCTTGGAGTAGTCCACGTGCAGGTCGCCCACCTGCACGGTGTACCGGCCGCCGCGTTCGGGGTCGGCGGCGAACAGGTCGCGCAGGTGCGCCTCCCCGAGCATCGCACGGTGCTCGCCCAGTGCCGCCCATTCGGGAAGGCGGTCCGGGCGCGTGCGGTCGGTCGCGGTCGTGTCGGGCATCGGTCTCGCTCCTCGCTGGTCCGTTCGGTGTCGTGCTCCCGGGCCGCCTCCGGGCCGGATCGCCCGCCCGGGCCGCCGGGGCACACCCCTACCCCCGAATCCTGCCCTCTCGCCCGACCCGCTCGGTGCGCGGGCGCGCCCGGGCGGGGCTCAGGGGCGGACACGCTCCGACGCGCCGCATCGCGCGTCCTGTGCGGCGAAGGCGGGTAGCAGTCCCTCGTCCGCACGGCGCACCGGAGACCTCCGGCGCACCGGCCGCGGCCCATCGGAGAGGTCCGCACCCCCGGGCGGCACTGCCGGGCCGGTGCCCGGGCGGGCCGCACTCGTCGAGCAGAGGAGCACCCACATGGACGAGCAGTACGACGCCGTCGTCATCGGCATGGGTCCGGGCGGCGAGGTCGCCGCGTCGCAGCTGATCCAGGCCGGAAAACGCGTCGCCGTGGTCGAGCGCGAGCTCATCGGCGGCGAATGCGGGTACTGGGCCTGCATCCCGTCCAAGACGCTGCTGCGCCCGCTGGAGGCCGCCGCCGGAGCGGCCGGGGCGGCGGGGCTGGAGCGGCCCGAACCGGACTGGGCGGGCATGCGCTCCTACCGCGACACCATGATCCGCCACCTGGACGACTCCAAGCAGGTCGAGGGCTACCGGTCCCAGGGCGCGGCGGTGTTCAAGGGCACCGCCCGGTTCGTCGGACGCGACCCGTGGGTGGTCGAGGTCGGCGAGCACCGGCTGAGCGCGGCCGACGTGATCGTGGCGACGGGGTCGTCCGCCTCCCGGCCCCCGATCGAGGGCCTTGAGGAGGTCGAGGTCTGGACCAACCGGCAGGCGACCACCGTCGAGGAGATCCCCGGCCGCGCCGTGGTCGTCGGCGGCAGCGCGGTGGGCGTGGAGATGAGCCAGTTCTTCGCCCGCATGGGCTGCTCGGTGACGCTCGTGCAGCGCGGCCCGTCGCTGATGGACCGCGAGGAACCGCGGGTGGGCGAGCTGACGGCGGAACTGCTGCGCGGCGACGGGGTCGACGTACGCACGGGTGCCGAGCCGCGCAAGGCCTACCGGAGGGGCCGCGACAGCGTGCTGGAGCTGCACGACGGCTCCGAGGCCGTGGGCGACGTGGTGCTGCTGGCCGCCGGCCGCAGGCCCCGCCTGGAGCACCTGGAGCTGGACGCGGTGGGGGTGCGCACCGGGGCGGCGGGTCTGGAGGTCGACGAGCGCTGCCGAGCGGCGCCGGGGCTGTGGGCGGTCGGCGACGTCACCGGCGTCGCGCTGTTCACGCACGTCGCCAAGTACCAGGGTGGAGTCGTCGCCGCCAACATCCTCGGCGGCGACCGCACGGCCGAGTACACCGGGGTCCCGCGCGTCGTCTTCGCCGACCCCGAGATCGCCGCCGTTGGCCTGACCGCGGACCGGGCGCGCGAGCAGGGGCTGGACCCGGTATCGGCGGAGGTCGACCTGACCGCCGGGCTGGCCCGCCCCTGGACCTACGAGACCTCGCCCCGCGGCCGCGTCGGCGTGGTGGCCGACCGCGGAAGCCGCACCCTCGTGGGCGCCTGGGCGGTGGCACCGCTGGCGGGCGAGTGGATCCACACGGCCGCACTGGCGATCCGCGAGGGCATCGGCGTGGACCGGCTGCGCGACGGGATCTTCCAGTTCCCCACCTACAGCGAGGGCTACACGCTGGCGGTGAACGAACTGGACCTGTAGTGCGCGGGGCGCGCGGGCGGTCCCCGCGCGGACGTGGCGCCCGGGCCGCGGGCGCCTTCGCCGAACGGCCCGGCCCGTGTCCGAACCGCGTCGCTCGGGGCGGATACTGGCGGTGAGTGTGTAACCGGTGCCACAGTCGGGCAGGGGAGTGTTCTCAACGCGGTCGACGCGGTGCCTCTCGCGTGCCGCGGCGGTACAGCGGGAGGTGCGGCACAGGAGTAGGCGCGGGCGCCTCCCTGCGCTCCGCGCGGTAGGGGCGGTGCCGCCCGCCGCACGACGACGGGCGCACGCGGCACGGGCAGACTCGGCCGCGAACAGCCGACGGCACGAGGGGCGGTCCTCATGGGAGCCGATACAGCCGGGCACGCGGCCCGCCGGGCCGCGCGGCGCGCGGGCGCGCGTGCCGCGGGGGCGGCGGTGTGGACTCCCTTCCCGCTGCTCGCGGCCCAGGGCGCGCGCCTGTGCTCACCGGTGGTGCGCGGGCTGTCGGCGGCCGCGCCGGCTCTGCTGGCCGCCTCGGCGCTGTCGTCGGCGGCGGCCGGACTGCGCTCGGCACGTGCCCTGGTCCTCGCCCGGGCGGCGCCCGCGCCGCAGAGCGACCCGCCCCCGGCGCGCCGGGACGGCGCGGCGCCGGCGTCCGAGGAGACCGCGGCCTCCGGGGAGGGCCCGGCGCGGATCCCGGTCCAGCGCCCGCCCGAGCCCGTGCCGCCCGCCGTTCCCGTTCCACCGCAGTGGACCGCCCCGCCGCGCCCGCCCGCGCAGCGGCCGGCGCCGCCGAGGACCGGGACCGCCGGTGCGGATCCGGCGCCGCCCGAGCACCCGCCGCCCGGTCCGCCCGAGCAGGACGCGCCGCAGCGGAAGCGCGGCGCCGCCGCCCGTCCCCGGTGGCGCTTCGCGGGCGGCGCATGGCGGCCCGCTGCGCTGTGGTGGCTGAGGGTGGCCGTGCTCGTGCAGGTCGCCGCCGTTCTGGCCGGTTCGGTCACGGTCGGCGCTCCGAGTGCCCCTCCGGTACAGGCCGCAGCGCTGCTGCACGGCCCGCTGCTGGGGCCGGTGCTCTTCGCGGGTGCGGCGCAGGCGGCCGCGGCCGCGGCGATCGCGGCGGCCGCCCGGACCAGCCGGCTGCCCGCAGTGTTCAGCCTCGTGCTGCTGGCGGGAACGGCGGCGCAGGGGCGGCTGGCCGGGGTCGACCAGGTCTACGTGCTCCTCCTCGGCGCAGTGCTCGTGGCTCCGGGGCTGTGGGTGGCTCTGTGGGCGTGGGGCTGGCGCTGGCCGGAACCGGACGGCGCCGAGGCGAGGGCGCAGGCACCGGCGGACTGACGGCCCTCCGGCGGGTCGTCGCTTCGGCCCGGCGGTGCCGCAGATCGCCGGCCCTCCAGCGCTGCCGGGGAGTCAGTGCTTCCAGGAGGAGTCGTAGTCCGGATGGGCCGCGTACACCGCCGCCAGATGCTCCAGCGCGCGGCGCCAGGCGTGCAGCGCCGACCAGGCCCCGTCCTCCTCGGCGGCGGACTGGGCTCCGTCGTTCAGGGAGTCCATGCACTCGCGGTAGGTGGCGGTGTACCCCTCCACGATGCCGCGCTTGGCGGCGACGTCGGCGCGGGCGCGCTCGGGGCCGCCGGTGCCCGGTGACGCCGCATGCGCCGCGCGCTCGTCCTCCTCCAGGCGCTCGTTGAGGAACTCCACGATCGTCACCCTGCTCCACTCCTTCCGCCGGAATCACACCTCATCGACGCCGCCCGCGGCCCGTGCGTTCCACTCGTGCGCCCCGGCGGATACGCTACGCGCCGCACCGGCTCCCGTATGTCCGCAACCCACGCGTGTGGGCGGTGGTCCGGCGATTGTACGGAGTCTCCCCGTTCCGGCGGCTCCCCCGGCCGCGCACGCACCGCCACCGCCGCCGCGCTCAGCCGCACCCCTCGAACTGCGGAACGCTGGTGTTGACGTCCAGCCCGCTGTCGCCGAACCACTTGCGCAGCAGCCAGGCCGCGGTGCCGTCCTGGTACATCCGGGTGATGGCCCGGTTGACCTCCTCGCAGCCCGCGATGTCCTCCTTGGCGACGCCTACCCCGTACTTCTCGTTCGTGAACGGGGCGTTGACGAGGTGGAAGTCCGACGGCGCGTCCTCCAGGTAGCCCGCCAGGATCAGGTCGTCCGTCGAGACCGCGTCCACGTCGCCCTCGGCCAGCAGGCCGATGCAGTCGCTGTAGGTCGGGCGCTCCACGCGCACGGCGTCGATGCCGCGCTCCTCGATCACCCGGTTGGCGGAGTTGGACCCGGCGCCCTGGCACAGCCGCCGTCCCTCCAGGTCGGCCACTCCGGTGATCGAGGTGTCGCCGGCGCGGACCAGGATGTCCTGGTGCGCCACGTAGTAGGGGCCGCCGAACGTGACGACGGTCTTGCGAAGCTGGGTGATGGAGTACGTGGCCAGCACCAGGTCGACCTCGCCGCTCACGAGCACGCGCTCGCGCTCCTCGGAGGTCACCCCCACGAACTCCACGTCCTCCGCGGGCACTCCCAGCTCTTCGGCGATGTAGAGGGCGACGTCCACGTCGAAGCCCTCGATGCCGCCCCCGTCCGCGCGCATCCCCAGGCCGGGCTGGTCGTCCTTGACCCCGATGCGCAGCCGCGCGGCGTCCACGATCGAGACGGTCCCGCCCACCGGGTCGGTGCAGGCCCCGGTGGCGGACAGCAGCACGACGGCCGCGACGGCGGGCGCCAGTCGGCGCAGCCCCATCGGCGCTCGCCTCCTCTCCTGCTCGGCCGGTCCGGCCGCGGCTAGCGGTACTCCGCGAGCCGCGGCCGCACCCCCAGCACCACCAGGGCGGCGAATCCCAGGCACGCGCCCAGCAGGACCGCGTCCCAGCCGCGCAGCCCCGCCCGGGCGTCGGCGACGGCGGTGTCGAACGTGTTGATGTGCAGCGCGGTGAGCTGCACCAGGGACCGCTCGTAGCGGTCGAAGAAGTCCTCGACGGACTCCTCACCCGACATGTGGGCGTCCACGGCCGCGCCGATCCTCCCGTCCTCGGCCAGGGAGCGCATCCGCTGGTCGGCGCGGAGGAAGGCGCTGTAGTCCCGCAGGGTGCGCCGCTGCACCTCCTCGCGGCCCTCGACTCCGCCGGACCGGATCTCGCCGCCGAGGAGGCCGAGCATCCGGCCGTCGTAGGCGGTGTGGTCGGGCACGGCATCGGCGACTTCGGCGGTGTAGCCCTCCAGGTCGCCCGGCGGCTCGGAGCCCTCGGGCACCAGCAGAACCACCATCCGCGCGTCCTCCAGGAAGTTCTGCTCGTAGGTGACGGCGCGGCCGGGGTCCATCAGCCACCGGCTCTGGTCGGCGTTCATGCCGGTGCTGATCGCCCGCGCACGCGACAGCGACAGCACCGAGTCGAGGCCGTCGACCTTGGCGCTGCGCAGGTGCGCGGCCTGCTCCTCCAGCATCCCGATCGCGGCGAGTCCCAGCACGAGCACGCCGGCGGTCGCCGCCGCGAGCGGAAGGTTGTAGCGGCGCCGGAACCGCCGGCGCAGGAAGATCTGGAGCGCGACCAGCGACGCCAGCAGCGCGGTGGCGGCGGCCGCGACCAGCGCGATGCCCACCGACGACGCCGAGCTGTTCTCCTGGTAGGTGCTGCGCACGGTGGCGCCGCTGTCGAGGGTGAGGTTGTAGGCCTTGGGCAGCAGGTCGCGGCGCATCAGCTCGCCGGCCTGCCGGTAGAGCCGGACGACCTCCTCGGGCGGCGAGCCCGCGGGGCGGCCGGCCTCGTCGCTGATGAGCTGGGCCTGGGCGACCAGGTGCTCGTAGCGGTTCATCCCCTCCATGACCGCGCGGACGTTCTCCTCCTCGGTCCCGTCGCCCTCGGCGAGCTGGGCGGCGTGCAGCAGCGCCTCGCCGGCGTCGGAGCGCCGCTGCTCGTAGCGCACCAGGGCGGCCGCGCGCCCGTCGCCCAGCGAGTGCTCGGCGCCCATCAGCAGGACGTTGGCCATCTGGGCGTCCATGTCGCTGAGCGCGAAGTACAGGTCGGCGGTCGCCACCACCTTGGGCCCCTCGCCGCTGCCGATGATGTCCAGGCCCTCGCGTGCGCGGGCGATGGCCGACCCGGTGGCCGCGAACAGCACGCCGGTCAGCACCAGGCACAGCGCGCTGAGCAGCCACACCCAGCCGCGGGTGCCGGGCCGGCCCAGCCACGGCGGCAGGCCCACAAGGGCGCGCGCCCGATCCGCGGCCCGGGTGGCGAGCCTGTCGGCGATCTCGGGGGCCTCGACGCTGCGCTTCACCGCCCCTCACCCCCGCTGGCGGTGAAGGGTGATCGCGGTCCAGGCGCCGACGTAGATCCGGTCGGCCTCATGCAGCGGTACCTCCGTGTCGTGCGGCACGGGCTCGGCGGTCCCGTTGAGGGTGGTCCCGTTCGTCGAGCCTTCGTCGACCAGCACCCAGCTCCCGCCGGGACGGGCGAGGAGGGCGGCGTGGGTGTGGGACACGGCCGGGTCCTCCGGCGGGCCGGCGAGATCGATCTCGGGGTGGACGCCCAGCCGGAGGCTGCGCCGCCCGATCCGGACCCGCTCCCTGTTCAGCGGCACCCGGCGCTGCGGCGCATGCGCGGGGAACGCGATGGCGTCGGGGTCGAGCACGCCGAAATCGGCCATGGAGTGGTAGTAGGCGGGGTCGGCGCAGACGATGGCCCACCAGGTGTCCCGGTGCGGTGCGGCGCCGCCGGGGCCCCGTTCGGCCGGTGCGCCGGAGTGCGCGGCCGAGCGGGCGTGCGGGACGTGCGACAGCGGCAGCGGCGAGGCCTCGGTGCGGTCGGCCGCGGCGAAGTCGTGGCCGCAGTCCTCGCAGAAGCGGCCGGCGCGCTCGGCGGCGCAGTCGGGGCACACGGAGCCGGTCGGATCGGCGGCCGCGTCGGCGGCTCCCCGCCCGGTCGCCGGTGCGGGGTTCGGCAGCCCGCACACGTCGCAGTAGGCGCGGGCGGCTGAGAGGTGTCCGGCCGGACACGTCGGCATGGTCGGCCCCTTCTTGCTCTCACACGGCCCCCGGTCCGCGGTCGCCCGCGCGTGTGCGCATGGTCGTGGTCGAGCGGGTCTCGGGCTCCGCCTCGTGGGCGCGGGCGACCGCCGGGCGCAGCCGGACGGTTCCCGCGGCCGGGTCGACGGCCTCGACCACGCTGTCCAGCAGTGCGGCGGCGGCCTCGTCGCCCGAGGCGTGGGCCAGGGCCACCGCACGCCCCAACCGGGCGGTGGCCGTATCGGTGTCTCCGTCGCGTCGCGCGCGCAACCCCTCCTGCACGGCGCGCGACAGCTCGCTTGCTCCGGTCCCGGGGGCGGCGGCACCGTCGGCGGGCGCGGACGGTCCGGGACCGTCCGCCCACTCGACGACGACGTCTTCGCGGGGCCCGTCCGCCGGATCGGAGCCGGCGTGCACGGGCCCCACGCGGGCGGCGCGCATCCGCCGCCCCGCCTGCGCGGGCGGCACCCGGACGTGCAGGTGGAAGGCGCGGCTCTCGGCGCCCCAGGACCCGGTGGGATAGTCGCCGGTCAGCGCGCCGGCGGGCGCCCGGCGTGCCGTGAGGTCGCAGACGCCGGGCGAGACCTGGACCAGGGCGGCCGCGTCGGCACCGCGGGGTGTCCACAGCCGTAGCGCGACGTCGGCGACGGCCTTGCCGGCGGCGGCGCGGACCGCCGCGCGGACGTCGTCGGCCAACCGCTCGGGGTCGACCACGCCGAAGGTGCCGAGCATGGCGTCGGCCACGCGGTGCGGCGCGGCGGAGTCCGGGCCGGTGCCCACGCACCGGCAGTCGCAGGCGAACCGGCCCTCCTGCGCCCGCAGCGCCGGTTCGAACGCGGCCGGATCGGCGCCGTCGCGCCCTCCGGTGAGCAGCACCGCGTGCTTGAGCGTGCCGGCGGCCAGCGGCGCGAACAGGTCTCCGGCCGTGCGCAGCCAGGTCCCGATGCGGGCGTCACCGCCGGCGGTGAGCGCGCCCACGGCGGCGTGCGCCTCGGCCCGGGTGCGGGCGGAGGCCGCGGCGAGGCGGCCGGGGCCGGGGTAGACGGTGCGCGCGGTGGCGGAGCCGGCCACGACGGCGAAGGCGGCCCCCTCGCGCAGTTCGTCCACGGCGGCGCACACGGCCCGCTTGGCGGCGGCCAGCTTCGCGCCGCGCATCGAGTCGGATGTGTCGACCACGACGACCTCGGCGGCGGGTGCGCGGACGGCGTCCGGTGCGGGCGCGCGGCAGGTGATGTGCACGACAGCGTGCACGTCGGCGCATCCGGGCGGCAGCCGCAGCCACCCGTCGCGGTCCGCGCGTACGGAGAACACCGGCGCCGCGGTCGCGGCCCGCCCGGTCACGGCGCCCCGCCTTCCCGGGCGCGCCCCGGGGCCCGTGTTCCGCGCGGCGTGTGCGGAGCCCGCCGGGAACCGGAATCGGCGCCGCGCCGCAAGCACCGGTGCGCACTCGCCCGGTCCGGCGCGCCTCGCCCGTCTCCGCCACCGGCCGGGTGCCGCGGAGAACCGCCGCACCGAGCGTGCGTGGGAGCGAGCCGCCCCGCCGACCGCGCCGTTCGGTCGGCGCCGGACGGTCTGGCGCCGTATCCGGTCCCGCCGCGGCACTCCGCCGGGGCGCCGAGCCGGCCGGGCGCGGCCCCGGCCGGCACGCGACCGCTTCGCGCGCGGCGGCTCGACGACGGCATCAGGCGTCCCCCTCCGCGGCGGCCGGGCCGGGCACGTCGATCACCACGGCCGTGACGTTGTCGTGCCCGCCCCGCTCCAGCGCCAGGCGCACGCAGGCGCGCGCGGCCGCGAGCGGCTCGGGACCGGCGCCTCGGACGAGCGCGGCCAGGTCCTCGGGATCGGGCAGGTAGTTCCACAGGCCGTCGCTGCACAGCAGCAGGCTGCCCGCGCCGCCGGGGTCGAAGGCGGCGACCCGTCCGGCGGCGCCGCCGTAGTCGGCGCCCAGCCACGCGATCAGCGCGTGGGCCTGCGGCGCGTCCGCCGCCTGCTCAGGGGTGAGCACGGACATCGCGACCATGGCCTCGCTCCAGGAGTCGTCCCGGGTGAGCTGCACCGAGGGAGCGGCCGGGGGTCCGCCGCCGAGCCAGTAGGCGCGGCTGTCGCCGACCCAGGCGACGCCCAGCGGACCGCCTCGGGGCACCGCCGCAGCGGCGAAGGTGCAGGCGGGCGCCTGGACCGCGGAGTCGGCGAGCGCGGAGACGGCGCGGCCCGCCCGGTGCAGCGCCGCCCCGAGCGACTCGGCGGTGCCGACCCCGCTCTCCAGCGACTCGCCGAGCGCGGCCGACCCGGCCGCCGCGGCCGCGCGGGCGGCGGTCTCAGGGCGCTGCGAGGAGGACACCCCGTCGCAGACGACCGCGGCGGTCGCCGAGCGGCCGGGCCCGCCGCCGGCGCCGGGCAGCACGGCGGTACGCAGGGCCATGGCGTCCTCGTTGCGTTCGTGGCGCAGTCCCCGGTCGCTCACGCCGGCGGCGGTGCCCGGGCCGAGTTGGAGCTCGCTGTGGTCGCCGGGGCGCCGGCGCAGCCCGCACCGCGTGCAGGCGCCCGCGTCCAGCCGCGCGCCGCAGCGCGCGCAGGGGGCGGAGTCCTCGGCGGCCGGTGCGGGAGGGGCGGCGGCCGCGGCGTGCACGGCCGCCCGAACGCCGGAGGCGCCGTCGCGTCCGTTCCCGGAGCCGGGCAGAGGATTGCCGCAGTGCTCGCAGAAGCGGTCCTCCGCGGACACCTGGTCACCGCACACCGGGCAGGTCAGCACGCTGCGCATCGCCTCCCCTCTGCCGCGCGGGCGCGGCCGCCGAAGGCGCGCGGCGTGGGGCCCCGGCCGTCGGCTTCGTCCGGCCGCGGCCGCCGCGCGGCGGTACACCCCCGGACCGCGCCCCTTCGGAGCGCGTCTCCCCCTCAGGGCACATACCCGCACCGGGCGGTGGGGCTAACGCGAATGCGCGGCGGGCGGTCACAGCAGCGTCCGCGGCCGGACGGCGTTGGCGCGGTCGACGAGGACGCGCCGGCGCACCGCGTCGGTGGTGATGCGTGCCCGCTCGCGATAGCTGCGCTCCAGGTTCGCGCGCAGCCCCTCCTCGGTCAGCGGTGCGCCCAGCAGCCGCGCGCGCGGCGACTCGGGGCCGTATCCGGCCGCCACCCAGTCGAGCGCGGTGCGCAGCACCCGCGCGTTGAGCCGGTCGCGGGCCTCGCCGCGCAGGCCGAGGCGGCCCAGCCGCGCCACGGCGTCCAGGAAGACCGCCTCCGACAGCGAGGCGGGCTCGCGGTCGGTCACCAGTGCGCTCACGGCCGCCATCTGCGCGGCGATGTAGACGCTGGACAGCTCCGGCACCATGTCCAGCACCTGCGCCGCCCCGGCGGGGTCGCCGCGGGCCAGGCGGATGCGGGCCAGGCCGAACCCGGCGCTGACGAAGGAGCGGTCGGTCAGCCACACCGTGCGGTAGAGCTGCTCGGCCTCGTCGAGCCCGCCGGTGAGCTCGCAGGCGCCGGCCAGGCCGAGCTTGGGCGCGGCCTCGCCGGGCAGGTGGTCGAACAGCTCCTCGAAGCGGTCGCGGGCGTCGCAGCACTCGTGCGCGCCCAAAGCCATGACGGCCCAGTACCAGAACGGCCGCCAGTCGCCGGGCGCGCAGGCGCCGAACTCCTGCAGCTGGCGGGCGGCCTCGTCGCGGCGGCCCACCCCGATCAGGGCGCGCGCCAGCAGCAGCCGGGTCTCGGGGGTGGGACCGGCGTCGCCCTCCAGGGCGGCGGCCAGGTCCTCGTCGGGCAGCGCCGCGAGCCCGGACAGCTCCGCGGCGGCCTCGTCGGCGGGGTCGACGAGCGGCAGCGGCAGCGCGGCCGCGACGCTTCCCGGGTCGGGCGGGCCGAGCAGCCGGTCGGTCTCGTCGATGACCCGCACCAGGTTGCCCGAGGTGAACAGCGGGTGCTCCGCACCGAACAGGTTCGACGGGGCCGGGTGCGGGCGGCCGTGCATGTCCGAGAGCACCTCGCGCAGCACGCCGGTGAGCTGCTCGGCCATCTCGGCGGCCGCGGAGAAGCGCAGTTGGGGCTCGGGCTGCAGGGCGCGGCGCAGCAGCCGGTCGTAGGAGGGGTAGCGCCGCAGCACCGGCACGGACGCGGCGTCGGGCAGGTCGTCCCGGTAGGCGCCCCCGTAGTCGAACCGGAAGCTGAGCACGGCCAGGCAGCGCGCCACCGAGTACAGGTCGGAGCCGATCGAGGGGCCGATCTCGCGCAGCTCCCGCTCGGGCACGCGGTAGCCGACCGTGGTGTAGACGGGCGTGACCAGGTCGTCGATGCGCCGCACCGCGCCCAGGTCGATGATCTTGATCTGCTCCTCGCTCTGGATGACGTTGTCGGGCTTGAAGTCGCAGTACAGCAGCCCCTTGCTGTGCAGGTGGCCGAGGGCGCGCAGCGCTTCGAGCCCGTAGGCGATCACCCGGTCCACCGGCAGGCCGTCGGCGCCGGGGTTGCGGTGCAGGTGCTCCATCCGCAGGTCCCACAACGACTGCCCGCCGACGTACTCCATGACGATGTGGCCCGCGGGCACCCCGGTGCGCGGGTCGGGGTGCTGCACGAAGTTGTAGATCTTGACCACGTTGGGGTGCTCGACCTCGGCGAGCACCCCGCGCTCGGCGGCCGCGGTCTTGTGCGCCTCGGCGTCGCCGACGTTGAGCAGGCCCTTGAGCACCACCCACCGGTCGTCGACGTTGTGGTCGCGGGCGAGGTAGATCCAGCCGAGCCCGCCGTGGGCCAGGCAGCCCAGCACCTCGTACTGCCCGGCGACGACGTCGCCCGGCGCGAGCTTGGGCGTGAAGGAGAACTCGGTGCGGCAGGAGTGGCAGTAGCCCTCCGTGCGGCCGGGGCGGCTCCCGCGGGCGCGGCCCACGCTCGCGCCGCAGTGGCCGCACACCCGGCTCCGCTCGGCGACCACCGGGTTGCTCAGCACGGCGCCGGCGGGATCGCGGTAGGGCACGGGCGGCACCTCGACCATGCCCAGGCCCAGCAGGCCGCGCGACGAGGGCGCGCCCGGACGGCTCGAGGCGCCGACGGCCGGGCCGTCGCCCGAGTGCGCCCGCTGGCCCGGGATGCCCGAGGAGTCGGACAGGCGGGCCTCGCGCAGGCTCGGCGAGCGCCCCGACGACGGCGGCGGCGCGGCGGCCCGGCCGCCGCTGCGGGGGCTCCGGCCGTCCCGGGCCGCCCGTTCGGCGTCTCCGCCGACCTCCTGCGGCGCGGAGGGCCGCGACGGCGCCGGCGCGGTGGGCGGTGCCGCGGCGGCGGTGCCGGCCGCCCGCGGAGCGGGGACGACCGCCGAGCGGGCGACCGGCGCCATGCCGCACTCGTCGCAGTAGCCGTCGTCGACCACACCGGTGCAGTCGGGTTCGGCGCACTCGTTCATCGGCACGCTCCCGTTCCTCTGCGGGCCCAGCGGCGCCCCGCGCCGACGCGGTCGGCCGGCACGCTGTGCGCCGGCGCTCGCGCAGCATGAGGCACGTTGCCTCCGAGTCTTACCCCGTTGCCGGAGCTCCACAAGCGGACGCGGCACCGGCGACCGTATCCGGCCGGTAACGCCTGGGTGACCCGGCGGCCATCCCGGTGTTCTTCGGCGGTACCGCCGTGCAGCGGGTGGAGCGACGGCGGCGGGACCGCCCCGCCGCCCCCGCCGACCGTGTCTTTAGCGACTGCCGGGTAGCGGGCCGCGTACGTAAGGTAGTACCTCGATCGCGAACAGGCCACCGCCCGCGTTTCGCCGAGCGGCGCAGAACGTCCCCGCCGGAACCGCCTGGTGTGTGCGAAACCGGACCCGGCGGGGACGCCGACGCCGCCTGCGCGGTGATCGAACCCCTCGTGACGGCCACACGGCCATCCGGTCGGAGTGCTCGATGGAGCGACCGTTCTGCCGACCCGGCTGTGCAGTCACCCGGTTGCCCAGCGGTCGCTCAGGCGAGCCAGCCGGGGCGCACCATGCCGGTCTCATAGGCGATGACGACGAGCTGGGCCCGGTCGCGCGCGCCCAGCTTGGTCAGCACCCTGCTGACGTGGGTCTTGGCGGTCGCGGGGCTGAGTGTGAGCCGGCGGGCCAGCTCCTCGTTGGACAGGCCCTCGGCGACCGCGGCCATCACCTCGCGCTCGCGGTCGGTGAGCGAGTTCAGCCGCGGCGCCGGCGGCGGCTCCTTGATGCGCCCGGCGAACTCGCCGATGAGGCGGCGGGTGACCGAGGGCGCCAGCAGCGCGTCCCCACGGGCGACGACGCGCACACCGTGGATCAGCTCGGCGGGCTCGGTGTCCTTGACCAGGAACCCGCCGGCGCCGGCCTTGAGGGCGCCGTAGACGTACTCGTCGAGGTCGAACGTGGTCAGGATGACGACCTTCACGCCGCGCAGCGCGTCGTCGGCGGCGATGCGGCGCGTGGCCTCCAACCCGTCCAGAACCGGCATGCGGATGTCCATCAGCACGACGTCGGGCCGGTGTTCGCGGGCGGCGCGCACCGCCTCCTCGCCGTCACCGGCCTCGGCAACGACCGCGATGTCGTCCTCGCCTTCGAGCATGGAGCGGAAACCGGCGCGCACGAGTGTCTGGTCGTCGGCGAGCACCACCGTCGTCATGCGTGCCCCGCCTCCCTGTCGTTGCGGCCCTGACCGGCCGCTGTCCCTTTCCTACCAGGCCGCGGGGCCGCCGGGGAGGCCGCGCGGGGGCCTCAGCCGGAATCGGGGCGGAGAGGCCGGGCGGCACCCCCGCCGGGGGGCGTGGCAGCGCTACCGTCCGGCGCGTGCAGCGGGAATGCGGCGCGGACGGCGAAGCCGGGCCCGTCGTCGCGCGGGCCCGCGCTGCACGCGCCGCCGACCGCGGCGGCGCGCTCGCGCATCCCGCGCAGCCCGTTGCCCTGCGGGTCCGTTCCCGGGGCCGTGCCGCCGCCGTCGTCGGCCACCACGACCCGCAGCTCGCCGCCGCCGTAGTGGACGCACACCTCGGCGCCTGCGGCGCCGGAGTGCCGCAGCGCGTTGGTGAGGGACTCCTGCACGATGCGGTAGGCGGCCAGGTCCACCGCCGCGGGCAGCTGCGCGAGCCTGCCCGTGACCTCCAGGCGCACCGGGAGGCCGGCGGCCGCCGTCTGCTCGGCGAGGTCGTCCACGCGCGCCAAGGACGGCACCGGCGCCGTCGGCGCGCCGTCCTCGTCGACCTGGCGCAGCACGCCCAGCGTCGAGCGCAGCTCGCGCAGGGTGTCGCGGCTGGCCTCCTTGATGCGGTCGAGGGCCGCGTAGGCGACGCCGGGGTCGTCCCTGCGGTGCGCGGCCGCACCGGCCTGCACGTTGATCAGGGAGATGCTGTGGGCGATCACGTCGTGCACCTCGCGGGCGATGCGCAGCCGCTCCTCGACGGCGCGGCGGCGGGCCTCCTCCTCGCGGGTGCGCTCGGCCTCGGCGGCGCGGTGCTGGGCTTCGCGCATGTAGGCGCGCTGGCTGCGGGCGATCTCGCCGACCAGCAGCACGACCAGGGCCCAGGAGAGCACCGACAGCGCGCGCGATGCCTGGAAGTCGAGCACCTCCACGACGCCCGAGACCGCCAGTACGGCGCCGACCGCGGCCAGGGCGGCGCTGCGCGCGCCGACCGCGCCCAACCGCACCACCGCGACCACGAGCCCCGCCCAGGCGACCCAGATGTCGGCGGTGACGGTCATGTAGTAGCCGAGGACGCTCAGGCCCATCCCGACCGCCGCGGTGTGCGGGAACCGCGTCAGCAGGGCCATCGCCGCGGTGCCCGCGAGCAGGATCGCCAGGCCCGGTTCGACGCCGTTCTGCCCGAAGGCCACGGCAAGCTGCAGCACGGCTACACCGGCGGCGAGCAGCAGGTCGACGGCCGCCTCGGGGATCCGCAGCGGACCGATCAGCAGGTTCCCGCTGCGGGAGGCCGCCGCCTCGTCGCCGCCCGCAGCAGCGGCGGCGCCGGCAGGCGGCCCGGCCCCGGTGCCGACGGGGGGACCGGCCGACCGGAGGACGCGCAGCAGGGCCCGCGCCCGCCGGATCACCGGAGTGCTCCTCGCCCGCGCCGCGGGCGCCCGACGCGTTCCGGCATCACAGGCCCACCCTCCATCGGACGACGGCCGCCTTCTCAGCGGGGCCGTACAGCCAGAGTGGAGTACGCGGGCGTGCCACGCATCCCCCTCAGGAGGCAACCGCGGCTGCGACCGCGGGCGTAGGGCGCGCCCGGTTCAGGCCGTACCGCCGGTCTGCGGCCCCTCCTGTGCGGGGCCCCTGTGCAGTGTGCCGCCGGAGCCCTGGCCCAGGCCGCGCATGCGCAGGCTCAGACCGATGAGCGCCGCGCCGAAGACGATGGCGTAGGCGCCGATGGCGAAGGACATCGCGACCGCCCCGCCGAAGGGCACGATCCAGATCACCAGGCCGAACGCGACGGAGAGCGCGCCGCTGAAGATGTAGAGCCACTCGCCGTGGATCTCCCGGCGCAGCCGGTAGGCGGTGAGGATCTCGAACACGCCGGTGATGATCGCCCACAGGCCCAGCAGGATCGCCAGGACGAGCACGGTGGCCAGCGGCCAGGCGAGGATGATCAGACCGACGACCACGCCCAGGATCGCCTCCCAGACCAGCGGCGGGCGGTCGCCCTCCTCGGCGCGCAGGGCCGCCCAGCCCGCGAAGACGCCGTCGACGAGGGCGTAGACGCCGAAGACCGTCGCCAGCGCGATCGCCGTGATCCCGGGCCACAGGACCGCGACGAGCCCGAAGACGATCGCCGCGGCGCCCCGGACGGTGAGGACCCACCAGTGCTCTACCAGGTAGTCGAGCATGTCTCCCCCGATCGATCGACCACAGTGGCGCACTGCCCGGGGGCGGGCGCGGTGATGGTCGCGGAGGCGCAATTATTACCGGCGGCGGGGCAAGCCGATACCCGTCAGTGGTGCGGCGCGCGGTGTGCGCATGCAGGCACCCGGTCGCGCGGGCGGGGCGGCTCCGCCGCGCGGCCGGGTACGGGTGCGCCGCGCCTCAGCCGTTGTAGGAGCGCTGCGCCGGGCCGACGTAGAGCTGGCGCGGCCGGGCGATGCGGGCGGCGGGGTCGAGGCGCTGCTCGCGCCAGTGCGCGATCCAGCCGGGCAGCCGGCCGAGGGCGAACAGCACGGTGAACATGCTGGTCGGGAAGCCCATGGCGCGGTAGATGACGCCGCTGTAGAAGTCGACGTTGGGGTAGAGCTTGCGATCGGTGAAGTAGGAGTCGGCCAGCGCGCGGCCCTCCAGGCGCAGCGCGAGCTCGAACAGCTCGTCGGGCTGCTCCTGGCGGTGCAGGATCTGGGCGGCCAGCTCTTTGATCTCCTTGCTGCGCGGGTCGAAGTTCTTGTAGACCCGGTGCCCGAAGCCCATCAGCCGCGTGCCGCTCTCCTTGTCCTTGACCTTGGCCAGGAACGAGTCGACGTCGCCGCCGAGGCCGCGGATCTCCTCCAGCATCTCCAGCACGGCCTGGTTGGCGCCGCCGTGCAGGGGGCCGAACAGGGCGTTGATGCCGGCGGAGACGCTGCCGTAGAGGCTGGCCTGGGAGGAGCCGACGACGCGCACGGTGGCGGTGGAGCAGTTCTGCTCGTGGTCGGCGTGCAGGATGAGCAGCAGGTCCATCGCCTTGGCGTAGAGCTCGTCGAGCTCGCGGCTGCCGCTGTCGCCACCGAAGGTCATCCGCACGAAGTCCTCGACGTAGCCGAGGCTGTGGTCGGGCTCCAGCGGCTGCTCGCCCGCGGAGTTGCGGTAGATGCGCGCGGCGACGGTGGGCAGCTGCGCCAGCAGCAGCATCGTCGCGCGGTCGACCTGGTCGGAGTCGTCGGGATCGGTCGTGTCGGCGTAGAAGGCCGCCATGGTGTTGACCGCGGCGCCCAGCAGGATCATGGGATGGCCGTCGCGCGGCAGAGCGTCGATCATGGCCCGCATCTCGACGGGCAGGGCGGCGTTGGCGCGCAGCTGCTCGGTGAACTCCTTGAGCTCGCCCGGCCCGGGGAGTTCGCCGTGGATGAGGAGGTAGGCGACCTCCAGGAAGGAGCTTCCGGCCGCGAGTTCCTGGATGGGATAGCCGCGATAGCGGAGGATGCCCGCTTCGCCGTCGATATAGGTGATCTTCGACTGGCACGCGGCGGTGTTGGCGAACCCGGGGTCGAGGGTGACCATGCCGGCCCGGCTCAGCAGGGTCTTGGCCTCGAAGGCCTGTTCACCCTCGGTGCCGGTCAGCAGCGGCAGGGTGTGCGCCCCACCTTCGTACCGCAGCTCTACCGCGCGCTCTTTGCCGTCTTCGCTCATGCCTGAGCAACCTTTCCAGGCGGGGATGCGGGGGATCAGGGAAAGCCGCCGTCCCGGCTCGACCGTGTCTTGCGTTCAGTTCTTATTAAACTCCAGTGAAGCAAAACAGTACAATTGTCGCGCATTGGCGAACCGGTGACATGGGACACACCATAAAGCTGGCAAACAGTTTCCCATGTGCTAAAGAACCGTCGTTTTTCGCGCTCTCCGAAAGTGTACCTGTTTGACATCCGAACAGTCCTTCGCCCCCCGTGAAACACGGGGAGCCCCCGCCCCACGGGACATCGCGCCGCGCGGGCACCCCGGGGCGGAGGCCCGCCTCCCGCTCCCGCGCGGGCTCAGCCGGCGGCGCCGGTGCGCGGCGCCTGCCACGGACGCAGCCGCGGCAGCCACGCGGGCACGTTGCGGCGGTACTCGGCGTACTCGGCCCCGAAGGAGCGGGCCATCGTCGGCTCCTCGTAGAGCCGCACGAACACCGCGGTGACCGCCCAGAACACCAGCGCCCACAGGGCCACGCCCCACGAGCCGAACAGCAGCGCCTCACCGATGTTGACCGCGGTCAGCGCCACGTACATGGGATTGCGCACGTAGCGGTGGAGACCGTCCACGACCAGGTGCTCGGTGGGGGCGACCGGCGCCGGCGTGCCGCGGGCCGCGGCGAAGCGGGCAAACGCGTGCACACACGCGTACAGGCCCGCGCAGATCAGTACGGCGCCGAGAACCTGGGCCGCGATCCAGTACGGAAGCGGCTGGCGAAGCTCCCAGCCGCTGATCAGCCACGGAATGAGGCCGACCATCGTGCCCGGCGCCACGACGAAGAACACGGCACTGCCGACTGCTGCCGACGTCCGACTCCGCATCGTTCCTCCTTCCCGTCTTCCGCAGTCCTGTGCACTGCGGTCGGATGCCTTGCGGGATGCCGCGCGACCGCGGCACCGGCGCCCGGGCCGGGGCGGCCGGGGACGCTGATGCCTGGGTATCTGAAACTGCTCGATATGTATAGTAGTATCGAGTTTCATGATGGAGCAGAGCAACGAAGACGCGCGGCGGGTCCCGCCCGGCCTCGTCGACGCGGCCGTGGCGGCGGCGCGGGAGCGGGGTCGAGACGTCGCCGAGGTCCCGCTGACAGCCATCGCCGCGAAGGCCAACATCTCGCGCAGCACTCTGCTACGCCGGCTCGGCGGAACGCGCGCCGCGCTGGACGCCGCCGTCCTGGCCTCCGGCGTCGACCCCGGGGGCCGCCCGCCCGTGCGCGAGCGCGCGGTCGCCGCGGCGGCGGAGATCATCGGCGACCGCGGGCTGGGCGGGGTCACCCTGGACGCCGTCGCGGCCGCCGCGCAATGCTCGGTGCCCAGCCTGCACACGGTCTTCCACGGGCGGGACGGCCTCCTGTCGGCCGTCTTCGAGCGCTACGGGCCGGTGATCGGCATCGAGGCGGTCGCCGAGGACCCCCCGGAGCGCTTCGAGGACGTCGTCCACAGCCTCTTCCGGGCGATCGTCACCGCTTTCTCGAAGGAGCCGCGGGTGCTGCCCGCCATCGTCGCGGACCTCCTCGGCCGCCCCGACGGCCCGGGCTCGCGCCTGCTGGAGGCGGCGGTCCCCCGCCTGCTGCACGGGATGACCAGCCTGTTCGCCGCCGAGATCGAGGCCGGACGGCTGCGCCCGCTGCCCATGCCCGTCATCATCCAACTGCTCATCGGGCCGCCCGCGGTGCACATGATGGTGCGCCCGGCGCTGGACCGCGCCCTCGGCCCGGCGCTGCCCTCGGTCGACGACGCCTGCGCGATGTTCGCCGACGGGTTCCTGCGCGCCGTGGCCCCCGATCCGTCCACCGCCGAGGGCGGTCCGCGCGCGCCGGGCGGGACCGGGCCGCGGGAAGGGGCCTGAGGCCCCCGCCCTCAGCGGACGGCGGCGCCCCCGCCCTCGGCGACGGACCGCGAGCCGACCGGGCGCGGGGTGCCGGGGAAGAGCTGCCCGGAGTCCCCGCCGCGGCCCGGACCGTGCCGAGGCGGACGGCCCGCCGACCGCTCAGCCGCCTTCCGGCCCCAGCGCGGAGCGGATGCGGGAGAGCACGTCCGCGCCGGAGGCGGCCGCGGGGTAGACGGCCACCAGGACCGACTCCTGCGCCGCGGCGTCCCGGCCGCCGGCGCCGCCCGCGTCACCCTCTGGAACGGGAGGCTCGCGCAGCAGGGCGCCCAGTGATCCGGTCACGAACGCCATGGCCTCGTCGAACCGGCGCCAGGGCACCGGCTCCTGCGGGGCGTGCAGCCACGACCGCAGCACGTGGTTGTGCGCGGCGATCACCGACGCGGCCAGCGCCTCGCCGGTCAGGGCCCGCCGCCCCGCCGTCTCGCCGCGGCCCAGGAAGCGGCTGAACGCCGCCTGGTAGCGGGCGGTCATGGCGATCTCGCGGTCGCGCAGCCGGGGCACGGCGCGCACCAGGCGGAAGCGGGGCACGGTGATCTCGGGCGAGCGCACGTACTCCTGGAAGACCATGCGCGCGGCGGAGCGCACCGTGGCCACGGGGTCGTCGTCGGGCGCGGCCTCCAGGAAGCGCTCGACGGTCTCGAACAGGTCGTCGTGCTCGGCGAAGAGGATGTCCTCCTTGGACCCGAACCGGCGAAAGAGGCTGCGCCTGCTCATCCCGGCGGCGGCGGCGATGTCGTCCATGGTCGTGGCCTCGTAGCCGGCCTCGCTGAACAGCCGCACCGCCACCTCGACCACCGCGGTCCGGGCCGCGCCGCCCGGCCTGCCCCGATCGCCCTCCGCGCGCTCAGCCACCTCGGCCCCATTCCCCGTCGATCCGCTGCGTGTTCCCCGTGCTCCTCCCACGAGTATCGGCCGTCGTTCCGTTCGGCGCACCCGATCCGTATGATGACACTAGATGCCATGTATGGACACGCAGTGCCAGATGGCGACACGGCCAGCCGGGACCGAGGAAGGCGGGAAGCGTCATGGGCGACTTCGACCTGTTCAGCATCACCGAAGAGCACGAGCAGCTGCGCGAGGCGGTACGCGCCGTCTCCGACGACAAGATCGCGCCGCACGCGGCCGAGGTCGACGAACGGTCCGAGTTCCCCAAGGCGGCCCACGACGCGCTCGTGGACACCGACTTCCACGCCGCGCACATCCCCGAGGAGTACGGCGGTGTGGGCGCCGACGCCGTCGCGACCTGCATCATCATCGAGGAGGTCGCCCGCGCCTGCGCGTCCTCCTCGCTCATCCCGGCGGTGAACAAGCTGGGCACGATGCCGCTGATCCTGGGCGCCTCCGAGGAGGTCAAGCAGCGCTACCTGGCACCCGTGGCCGGCGGCGAGGCGATGTTCTCCTACGGCCTGTCCGAGCGCGAGGCCGGCTCCGACACCGCCGCCATGCGCACCCGCGCCGAGGCCGACGGCGACGACTGGATCCTGAACGGGCAGAAGTCCTGGATCACCAACGCCGGGGTGAGCCGGTACTACACGGTCATGGCCGTCACCGACCCCGACGGCAAGCGCGGCGGCAACGTCAGCGCGTTCGTGCTGCACGCCGACGACCCCGGCTTCACCCTCGGCGAGCCCGAGCGCAAGCTGGGGATCAAGGGCTCGCCCACCCGCGAGCTGTACTTCGACGACGTGCGCATCCCCGGCGACCGCCTGGTCGGCGGCGTCGGCGAGGGCCTCAAGCTCGCGCTGCGCACGCTGGACCACACCCGGGTCACGATCGGTGCCCAGGCGGTGGGCATCGCCCAGGGTGCGCTGGACCACGCGGTGGCCTACGCCAAGGAGCGCAAGCAGTTCGGCTCCGCGATCGCCGACTTCCAGGGCATCCAGTTCATGCTCGCCGACATGGCGATGAAGCTGGAGACCGCCCGGCAGATGGTCTACGTCGCCGCCGCGAAGTCCGAGCGCGGCGACGCCGACCTTCCGTTCTTCGGCGCCGCGGCCAAGTGCTACGCCTCCGACGCCGCCATGGAGATCACCACCGACGCCGTCCAGCTCCTCGGCGGCGCCGGCTACGTCAAGGACTTCCCGCTGGAGCGCATGATGCGCGACGCCAAGATCACCCAGATCTACGAGGGCACCAACCAGATCCAGCGCCTGGTAATGGCCCGCCAGCTGCTGAAGTAGGCCGCGGCCCGCGGCACCGCACGGCTCCGGCGGAGCGACGCTTGCCCCGTCCGCGGTCCGCCCGCGGTCCGTCCGCCGGTTGCTGCGCTCGGGTCAGTCGGGCTGGTCGGAGGACCAGCCCGACCAGCGGGTGACCTCGACGAGGACGACCGGACCGGAGGGCGGGGCGTCGCGGTACTGGGCGTAGCGCTCCTGGAGGCGGCGGACCGCGGTGCGGTGCTCGGGGGGCGCGTTCTGGGAGTCGGTCCCCGGGTCCACGATGCGGGCGAGGCCGTCGGCGCGCACCCACCACAGCCGGGACCAGTCGTCGGAGTACGCGTCGGCCAGCAGGCACACCCGCGGGTTGGCGGCGATGTTGGCGAGGCGCCGCAGGGCGGTCGTGCGCTTGGGCTTGTGGTCGACCGCGAAGGCGACGGTGTCGGCGTCCTGCCCCTGACCGGCGATCAGGGCGAACGTGACCGGCACCAGGTGGGGCAGACCGTCGGCGTCCGCCGTGGCAAGGCGTGCGACGCGCGCGCGGGCGAAGTGCTCCCGGCACTGTCGGGCGTTCCAGCGCATACCGCGAGCCTGCCACGGAAGGCGGCCCCGGCGGGCGCGCCCCGCCCCGAAGCGGCCGATCCGGCCGGGCCGATCGGGCCGCGCGCTCGTACGGCCGGTCGGGCCGGGCGGCTCCGCCGCTACTCGGCCGGCTCGAAGGACTCGGCCGCCTCGTCCAGGATCGCCTTGTTGCGCGCGAAGTCCTCCTCGGTCGACACCAGGAAAAGCGCGTAGCCCTTCTCCTCGGTGTGGAACGCCCGGTCCACGGCGTGCATGGCGGTGCCGTGCTGCCCCGTGAAGGTGAACTCCCAGTCGGCCGCGCTGATGTAGTCGTCGGTGTAGGGCTCGCCGAGGGCCTCGATCCCGACCAGCGAGTAGCCGTCGAAGTTCGCCGACATGCGCGGCTCCTGGGCCACCCAGTCGTCCTTGGCGTTCGACGCCGGGGCGTCGCTCTGGTCGATCTGCAGGTAGCCCTGCTCGCCGGGGATGTCGAAGAAGACGCTGCTGCCGTTGCGGTTGTCCAGCGGCCAGTCCTCGGGGACCTCGACGGAGAACCCGGTGGGGTCCTCGTGCTCGGTCATCTCGGGCAGCTCCGGCTCGTCCTCGCCGTCGTCGCCCGCGGCCTCCGTCGCCTGCCCGCCGGAGTCCGGCGCCGCCGCAGTGCCGTCCTGCCCCGTGCCGTCCTGCCCCGCTTCCGAGGAGTCCGCGCTCGGCCCGGCGGTGCCGCCCGCGGCGCCGGCCTCCTCCCCGGGGGCGCCCTGGCGGCTGCCGATCCAGGCCACCGTCCCCGCGACCAGCACCAGCGCCGCCAGTCCGCCCGCGACCGCCAGCGCAGCACCGCCGCGGCGGCCGCCGCGCTCCGGTGCCGGCCCCGCTGCCGGAACGGGTCCGGGCGGGTCCGCTGACACGGGTGCCGCGTCGGCGCTCTCGCCGATGCGGGAGGTGCCCGACGCCGGCGCGGAATGCGCGACGTGCAGGGCCGCCCCGGCGGGGGCGTGCTGCGCCGCGTCGTCCCGGCGCCCGGCCGGAGCCGCCGAGTCCCGGTCCCGGCGGGCGTCCTCGACCGCGGCCTGGAGCAGTGCGGCCGCCTCGTCGACCGAGGGCCGGTCCCCGGGCTCCTTCTGCAGCAGGCGTTCGATGACCGGCTCCAGCACTCCCGCCGACGCCGGCTGCGGTACCTCCGCGGTGACGATGGCGGTCAGCGTGGCCATGGGTGTGTCGCGATGGAAGGGCGTGGTGCCCTCGACCGCCTGGTAGAGGGTCACGCCCAGGGCCCAGATGTCGCTGGCCGGCGTGGCCGGCTTGCCGTGCGCCTGCTCGGGCGCGAGGTAGCTCGGCGACCCCACGAGCAGGCCGGTGCTCGTGAGGTGGCTGGAGCCCTCCAGGTGCGCGATGCCGAAGTCGGTCAGCACCGCGCGGTCGCCGCGGGCGATGAGCACGTTGGCGGGTTTGATGTCGCGGTGCACGATGCCGCGCTCGTGGGCGAGCGACAGCGCGGCCGCCACCTGCGCGCCGATGCCCGCGGCCCGCTCCGGCTCGAACGCACCGCCGCTCTTGATGAGGGAGCCGAGCGACGGCCCGCGCACCAGCTCCATGACGATCCAGGGCCGCTCGTCGATCTCGACCACGTCGAAGACGGTGATGATCGAGGGATGGCTGAGCTGGGCCGCGTGGCGGGCCTCCCGCAGCATCCGGGTACGCAGCACCTCGACCTCGGCGGCGGGCAGCTGCGGGGGGATGAGCAGCTCCTTGACGGCCACCGGCCGGTCCAGAAGCTCGTCGACGCCCTCCCAGACGCGCCCCATCCCGCCCTCGCCGATCAACTCGGTCAGGCGGTAGCGGCCGGACAGCAGGCGCCCCGGCTCACTGCTCTCGTTCGTCATCGATGGGGATTCCTCGTAGTGGGATTGCGGTGCCCGGCGGAGGGGGCGCGGTCAAGGCGAGTTTAGGAGCAGTCGCGGGCCTTCACGGGCGCGCGGTGCGCCCGGCCGAGGCGCCGGGTCCACCCCGCCGACCGCCGTGGACGGACGGAGCACCCGGTGCAGCCGTTTGAACTGGGACGACGCGGAGTTCCCGAATCGGGCGGCCGGTTGCGGCCGCCGCGGTCGCAAACGGGATTCCGGTTTTTATCCGCGCCACAGCGCCTGCGGCTATTGTGTAACCGTGATATGCCCTAAGTGCCAAGGCCAGATGCAGACGTTCGACCGTATGGGGATCCACCTCGAGCAGTGCCCGAACTGCCGGGGCATCTTCCTCGACCGAGGCGAGCTTGAGCAGATCATCTCCGCCGAACAGCGCCACTACAGCCACGCTCCCGGTCCCGCCGGCCCCGTGGGCGGCCCCGCTCCGGTGCGGCCCTACCGCGACTCCCCCGCGCCCTACCACGGTGGCGGCCACGGCGGCCACGGCGGCGGCTACCGCGACTCCCCCCGCCCCTACGGTTACGGCGACTCCCCCCGCCCCTACGGCAACAAGCGCCGCAAGAGCTTTCTGGAAGGGCTCTTCGACTAGCGTGCGCGCCACCACCGCACCCGCCCGCCGGCGCGGCCCCGTGCGCGGGACGGCCGCGTGAACCCGCTGATCTGCGCACGCTGCGGAGAGTTCACCGACCGACCGCACGTCGACGCCGACGACCCGACGGGCGCGGTGCTGTGCTGTGCCCGCTGCGGCCACCGCGAGCCCTTCCGGCGGCTGCCGCTGCTGTGCGTGACCGGCCCCAGCGGCACCGGCAAGTCCACCGTCGCGCGCCTGCTGCTGGAGAGCCTCTCGCAGCGGTTCGTGGTGCTGGAGCAGGACCTGCTGTGGACCGGCGGGCTGCGCGACTCCGACACCGAGCACCCGCTGTTTCGCACCACGTGGCTGCGCACCGCCGCGATGATCCAGCAGAACGGCCGCCCGGTCGTGCTGTGCGGCACCGTCGTGCCTCCGGAGTTCGAGGCGCTGCCCGAGCGCGCACTGTTCTCGGAGATCCGCTACCTGGCGCTGATGTGCGACCCCGGGGTGCTCGCCGCGCGGCTGCGCGCGCGGCCGGCCTGGCGGCAGTGGGACGAGCCCCGCATCGCCGAGATGCTCGACTACGCCCGGTGGGTCGAGGAGACCGCGCACGAGATGGACCCGCCCGTCGACCTGCTGGACACCACCGGGGTCCCGGCGGAGCGCACCGCCGAGGAGGTCGCCCGGTGGGCCCTCCGCACAACGGGCGCAGCCGGCGCACCTGCTGCTGCGGGCCTGCGTGCGGACGCCGCCGGCCGCCCCTCCCGCGACTCGGCCCCTCTGCGCTGACACGCGCAGGCTCCCTCTCAGCACCGCCGCGACGGATCCCGCGGCCGCCGGAAACCCTGCCCCACCCGGCACGGCCGTAGCCCGTTGAAAACAAATATCCTCTATGTTTTTATGGATTCACACCTGCGAAGGGAGTCCTGACATGGACCTGCTGACCGACTTCCTCACCTGGGCCTGGCCGCGCCACCTCAACCCGCTGAGCTGGTACATCCGCCCTTTGTTCTTCCTACCGATCGCCTACTTCTGCTGGACGCGCCGCCCCTACGCGCTCACGGCGACCATCATCGCGATGCTGTCCAGCTTCTTCTGGTTCCCCGCTCCGCCGCCGGACGAGATCGACCCGCGGATGCAGGGCGTCCTGGAGATGGAGAAGGAGCTGTTCGCCGACCCGACATGGATCACCTGGCTGACCCTCCCGCTGGCTCCCGCGCTGATCGCCGCACTGTGCGCGGCCTTCTGGCAGCGCTCGCTGGGCTGGGGGCTGGTCGTCATCGACGGCGGGCTGGCGGTGAAGATCGCCTGGACGGTCGCCAACTCCGGGGCGGACGGCCTGGCCACAGTGCTGCCGCTGGGGGCGGGCGGACTGGTGATGACCGCCGTCATCGTCGCGGTCGCCAAGTTACGCGGACTGCGCCTCTCGCTGCTGCGCGGGAACGCGTCCGCGGCGGCCGACCGGCCGCCCGAGCGCGTCTGAAACCATATGACCGCACCGGGCGCACGGACGCGATCGGAACACCGACCAGGGAAGGAGGCCGCGATGCCTCCCGCGTTCTCCGCCGAGGAGAAGGCCCGTATCAAAGGGGTGCTGCTGGAGTCGGGGCGGCGGCTGTTCACGACCCGGGGGCTGCGCAAGACCTCGCTGGAGGACCTGGTAGGGCCCGCCGAGATCGCGAAGAGCAGCTTCTACCAGTTCTTCGACTCCAAGGAGGCGCTATACCTGGAGCTGATGACCGACCGCATGACCGAGGTCAGGCGCGCCACGGTCGACGACGCGCTGCTGTCGGCGCCCGACACCCGCGAAGGGCTTCGGCGGTTCCTGCACGCCACCGTCACCGTGCTCACCACCGACCCGCTCTACAGCCGGCTGATGACCCACCCCGAGGAGATGGAGGCGGTGGCCCGCCGCCACGACCCGGAGTCGGTGACGGGCGTTCCCGGGAACCCGGTCACCGCCCTGTTCTCCTTCGTCGACGAGAAGCGCGGCGAAGGCGCGCTCGTGGGGGCGGATCCGGCGGTCATCGTCGGCGTCCTCCAGGCGGTCCTGCTGCTGCCCATGCACGCCGGGCGCCTCGCCTCGCCGGAACGCTACCCCGAGGTGCTCGACCTCCTCGTCGACATCGTCGCCGCCGGGCTGGCGCCGGACGGGCGGTGACGGACGGGCCGTGCCGCCTTCGCAGCGCGCAGGCGAAGGGAGCCGTCCGTGGCTCCGGCGGCCCGTCAGCGGCCCTCGCGGCGGGGCCGCCGGTCCGCGCTCACCGGTCGCGCCGGAGCATCGCCAAGAAGTCGGACAGCCTCAACCGCTCCGGCGCCGCGGAGCCGCCGGAGCCGACCTCCGGGGACGCAGGGGACGTCTTCCAGGGCACCTCCTCCTGCGTGGGGGACTGCGGCGTGAAGGAGACCGGGAGGCGGGTGAGCGACCGGGAGAACGGGGAGCTGCGCCACTCCAGCTCGGCGGCCGGCACGGCCAGGCGCACGCCGGGCAGCCGGCGCAGCAGCGTCCGGACGCCGGTCGTCGCGATCATGGTCGCGAGGTCCTGCGCGGGGCAGCGGTGCGGACCGACGCCGAACGAGAGGTGGGCGCGGTTGGCGGTGGCCCCCGCCTCCTCCTGGGCGTTGGCGCCGGCCATCGCCCGGTTGGCCGCCGCGTAGCCGAGGAGGACGGGCGAGCCCTCGGGCAGCGTGCCGCCGTTGGGCAGCGAGACGTCGGAGACGGGATACAGCACCGGATAGCCGATCAGCGGCGGGTCCTGCCAGAGCACGTGCTCGATCGCGTCCTCGACGTCCATGCGCCCGCTGACGATCTCGTCGCAGAAGGCGGAGTCGGTGAGGATCATCCGCATGGCGTTGCCGATGAGGTTGGCCGTGGGTTCGTTGCCCGCCCCCACGATCAGCACCAGGTGCTGCAGTACCTCCTCGTCGCTCAGGCCGGCGCGGTGGTCCAGCAACCGCGTTGTGACGTCGTCGCCCGGCTCCTTGCGCTTGCGGGCGATGACCCCGGAGACCACGCGCTCCAACTCGGCGCCGGCGCGCTCGGAGTCGGCGGCGTCCATCATGGCGGCCAGAGCCGTGATGAACCGCCGGCCGCTGTCCTCGTCGAACCCGAAGATGCGGTTCATGACCGTCAGCGGCAGCACGCGGGCGTACTCGTCGATGAGGTCGGCCTCGCCCAGCTGGCAGAACCCGTCGACCAGCGACTCGGCGACGCGGGCGGTGTAGGCGGTGGTCTCGGCGGAGTCGATCCCGCCGAGACTGTCGGTGACAGCGCGGCGCAGCCGCTTGTGCTCGGCCCCGTCGGCGAAGAGCACGTTGGGACGGTGCTCCATCATGCCCAGCACGCCCGCGTCCTCGGGGATCAGACCCGAGCGCCAGTCGCTCCAGCGCCGGGCGTCGCGGCTGAACGTGGCGGTGTCGCGGCACCAGGCGATGATCGTGGCGTAGTCGAGGACCAGCCAGCCGCGGACCCCCGGTTCGAGCATGGCGGGCACGACCGGGCCGTAGGCGTCGCGCACGCGCCGGTAGACGCGGTCCGGATCCCGGTGGAATTCAGGCTTGTACGGCTCGGCGTACGGGCATCCGTCGGTCACTCGGTCCGTCCTCGGGCTCGCGGGGCGTGACGCGCGGCGGCGCGGCGGCGCCCGGTCGGCCCACCGCACCCCGATGCGCCCGGACTCCCCGAAAGGGGAAGGGGGTTCGGCGACGAACCCTACGTCAACCGACGTGCGGAAAAAAGCTCTGCGCGACCGGTCCGCGACGCAATGTCCACCGGTGACGGGCTTGCACCATCCTCGAATTCCTGTCCCGCACCGGTCGGTAGGCGGCACCCGTCCGCGTTCGCCCGGCCCGGCGCCCGCAGGCGTCCGGAGGCGGCGGACGGCCGCCGCCTCCGGACGTACCCCGCGTCCTCCGAGCTCAGCGCGCCGACGCGGCCGACGGCGCCGGTGCGGCCGCGCCGCCGGCGTCGGAGGGGCGGTCGGGACCGCGCCCGTCCTCGCCGTCGCGCGCCAGCGGGCGGAACGTCCGCAGCCGCAGGCTGTTGCTCACGACGAACACGCTGGACAGCGCCATCGCGCCGCCGGCGATCATCGGGTTGAGCAGTCCGGCGGCCGCCAGCGGCAGCGCGAGGACGTTGTAGCCGAACGCCCAGAACAGGTTGCCGCGGATGGTGGCCAGGGTGCGGCGGGAGAGCCGGATGGCGTCGGCGGCCACCCGCAGGTCGCCGCGCACCAGCGTGAGGTCGCCCGCCTCGATCGCGACGTCGGTCCCGGTACCCATGGCCAGGCCGAGGTCGGCCTGCGCCAGCGCAGCGGCGTCGTTGACCCCGTCGCCGACCATGGCGACCGTGCCGCCCTGCTCCTGCAGCCGCCGCACCACGGCGACCTTGTCCTCGGGCAGCACCTCGGCCACGACCTCGCCGATGCCGACCTCGGCCGCGACGGCCTCGGCCACCCCGGAGGTGTCGCCGGTCAGCAGGACCGGGCGCAGGCCCAGCGCACGCAGCCGGGCGACCGCCTCCTTACTGGTGGGCTTGAGCGTGTCGGAGACGGCGAGCACGGCGCGGGCGGCGCCGTCCCAGCCCACCGCGACCGCGGTGCGCCCCTGCTCCCGGTCGCGCTCGACCGCGCGCTCCAGCTCCTGCGGAAGCTCCATGCCTCGTTCGGCTAGCAGGGCGGGGCGCCCGACCAGTACCCGGCGTCCCTCCACGACGCCCTCGACCCCGCGGCCGCCGATGGCGGCGAAGCCGTCGACTCCGGGGAGCCCGCCGGCGCGCTGGACCGCGCCCGCGGCGATCGCCCGGCCGATCGGGTGCTCGGACGCGTCCTCGACCGCACCGGCCAGCCGCAGCGCCTCGGCCTCGTCGACTCCGCCCGCGGCCGCGACACCCGCCAGCGCCATGCGCCCGGTGGTGACGGTGCCGGTCTTGTCCAGCACCACGGTGTCGATGCGGCGGGTGGTCTCCAGCACCTCGGGACCCTTGATCAGGATGCCCAACTGCGCACCGCGGCCGGTGCCCACCAGCAAGGCGGTGGGTGTGGCCAGGCCCAGCGCGCACGGGCAGGCGATGATCAGCACGGCCACCGCCGCGGTGAACGCCTCGGCGGCGCCGCCGGTGCTCAGCCAGAACCCGAGGGTGGCCGCCGCGAGCGCGATCACGACGGGCACGAACACGCCCGAGACGCGGTCGGCCAGGCGCTGGACCTCGGCCTTGCCGCTCTGCGCGTCCTCGACCAGCCGGGCCATCTGCGCCAACTGGGTGTCGGAGCCCACGCGGGTGGCGCGCACGAGCAGCCGGCCGCCGACGTTGGCGGTCGCGCCGGCGACCGGCGAGCCCGGGCCGACCTCCTCGGGCACCGACTCACCGGTGAGCATGCTGCGGTCCACGGCGGAGGTGCCCTCCTGCACCTCGCCGTCGGCGGCGAACTTCTCGCCGGGGCGGACGGCGAACACGTCGCCGACCGCGAGCCGGTCGACGGGCACCCGCTCCTCGCGGCCGCCGCGCACGACGGCGACGTCCTTGGCTCCGAGTTCGAGCAGCGCGCGCAGCGCGGCGCCGGCGCGGCGCTTGGACCGGGCCTCGAAGTAGCGGCCGAGCAGGATGAAGGAGGTCACGCCGGCGGCGACCTCCAGGTAGATGTTCCCGGCGCCGCCGCCGCGCTCGACGGTCAGCGAGAAGGCGTGCATCGTGCCCGGCTCGCCCGCCGTGCCGAGGAACAGCGCGTAGAGCGACCAGCCGAAGGCGGCCAGCGTGCCCATCGACACCAGGGTGTCCATGGTGGCCTGGCCGAGCCGCAGGTTCTTGGCGGCGGCCCGGTGGAACGGCAGGGCGCCCCAGACCACGACCGGCGCGGCGAGGGTGAGCGAGGCCCACTGCCAGTAGGTGAACTGCAGCGCGGGGACCATGGCCATGGCGATGACCGGCGCCGACAGCAGGAGGCTGACGGCGGTGCGCGTACGCAGGGAGCGCAGCGGGTCGTCCGGCCCGCCCTCGGCCGCGGCGGAGTCCGCGCAGCGTTCGGCATCGGGCGGCGGAGGCGGGGTGGCGGTGTAGCCGGCCTTCTCGACCTGGGCGACGAGGTCGTCGGCGCTGACACCGTCGGCGTAGGTGACCCGGGCCTTCTCGGTGGCGTAGTTGACCTCGGCGGTGACGCCGTCGAGCTTGTTGAGCTTCTTCTCGACCCGGTTCGCGCACGAGGCGCAGGTCATACCGCCGATCGCGAGCTCGATCCGGTGTTCGGCCCCGGCCGGGGCGCGCTTCGGTTCCACGCTTTCGCTGCTCATCGCCTTGTGACCTCCTCCGCGGCCGGTGCCGCACGTCGCGAGGGTGCTGATCGGGAGCGCGCCGGAGAATCCGCCGGGAACCTCTGCCCGGCCCAGCCTATGCCGCATACGGGGAAGGGGTATGTGAGGGGCACGCCCTCGCTCCCGGGCGGGACCGCCGCGCCCGGCCGGTCACGCCCCCTCCGCGGGGCCGCCGGGCGGGGCGCGCCCGTACCCGGTCCCGCCGCGAAGGCGGCCGCAAGCACGAGCGCGAACACGGAGATGCGCGCGGGAACGCTCATCGCCCTTTCCCCCCGCGCACTCCGCGCGCCGCGGACCGGCGCGGTCGTCCGCCTCCCACCCATTGCCGCTCCCCTTCACCCGACTACGCCCGATACTATACCCCCCTAGGGTATATTCAAGGCAAGCCGCATCCCGTGTTCCGCACGCCACCGCCCCGCCGGCGGCGCCGGAGGGGCAGGGCGGAGCGGGCCGCTCCGCGGCCGGGGCGCGGTCGGGGAGCCGGTCGGGTCGTGCCCGGGGATCTCGGGGCGGTTTCACGCAGGCGTCGAGGCGGCGGAGGAGCCCTCGGGGCGGCCGCCTGCGGGAGTCAGTCGTCCTTGAGGGTCAGCCGCGCGACGGGCCGCCCGCTGCCGGGGTGGGGGGCGCAGGTGAAGCCCGCCTTCTGGAACATGCGCACGGTGCCGGTGTAGACCTCGGCGCTCGGCGCCCGCCCGCCTGCGGTGTCGACGGGATAGGCCTCCAGGATGCGGCCGCCGCTGGCGCGGGCGTGCTCGATCGCCCCGTCCAGCAGCTGCGACCCCATGCCCTTGCGGCGACGGCGCGGCGGCAGCCAGAAGCACACCAGCGACCACACATCGGGCTCGTCGGGGTCGGCCGGACGCAGCGAGCGCGAACGCGCCAGCCGCACGAAGTCCTCCCGCGGCGCCACCGACACCCAGCCGCACGGCTCGGATCCGTCATAGGCGATCAGACCGGGCACCCTGCCGTCGAGCGTCACGCGCTGGAGCGCCTCGCGGTTGCTGCCACCGCGCTCAGCGGGCGTGCACGACACGCTCGCGGTGAACTCCTTGGCCCTGCGCCGGAAGTAGACGCACCAGCAGTGGCCGTAGGCTCCGGTCGGCCCGAACAGCCGTTCCAGGTCTGCCCACCGTTCCGGGGTGGCGGGCTCGATCGCGACAATGGTCATCTGGCCCCCTCGAACACGGGCGTTGTGACCTAGAACACTAGCGACTCCCGCCCCGAGAAGGCACCCTCACAGGCCCCGACTTGTGACCTGCTTCATGCGCCTGCGCATACTCCCAGCTCACCCCGCACCCGTGGAAACGGGCTCATTCCGGTGGCGGAGCGGTGGGCAGGATGCGAGGGCAGCCCCGCCGGCAGCCGCCAGCGCGCCCGCCCGTGGCGGGGGCGGGCCGCTCAGGCCGCCTCACGTTCCCTGCGCAGTGCGGCGACCTCCGTTCTGAGTGCGCGGAGCTCCGCGAGGACCTCCTGCTGGGGGTCGTCCTCCTCGATCTCGCGGCGGCCGGACTTGTCGTGCTCCAGGGCCTCGACGGCCACCGCGATGAACAGGTTCAGGGCGATGAACGTCGAGGCCAGGATGAACGCCACGAAGAACAGCCACGCCGCCGGCTGCTCCGCCATCACGGTGCGGGCGATGGAGCCCCAGCTGTCGCCGGTCATGATCTGGAACAGGGTGAACAGCGACGTCGTGATCTCACCGAAGTGCTGCGGTGCGCTGGCGCGGAAGAGGTTGGTTGCCATCACCGCGGCCACGTACAGCAGCAGCGCGACCAGGAACGAGATCGACGCCATGCCGGGCAGCGCCTTGAACAGGCCGGTCACGACGTGGCGCAGGGTCGGCACCACCGACAGCAGGCGCAGCACCCTCAGCACCCGGAGCACGCGCAGCACCGAGAACGGCCCGGACGCGGGCATGAGGGCGACCAGCACGATGACGAGGTCGAACCAGCTCCACGGGTCGCGGAAGAAGCCTCCCCGATAGGCGAAGATCCGCAGCCCCAGTTCGACCACGAAGACGCCCAGAACCATCATGTCGACCCGGTGCAGCAGCACGCCGTGGTCCTCGACGACCGGCAAAGAGGTCTCCAGCCCCAGTACCGCTGCGTTGACCAGGATGACGGCGATGACGCAGTTCTGGAACCACCGCGCCTCCACGATGCCCGCGACTCGGTCGCGCACGCTCACGGAAGGCTCTCCCCTCAGGCTCGCCGGTCGGCCGTGATCACGGCAGCCTATCGGCCCGCCTCCCCCGCGTGGCCGGGGTTTCCGACCGCTTCCGGACACTGCGGCGCGGACTCCCGCCCGGTGTCAGGCGGGGTCCGCGGGCCCGGCGGCCTGGGCCGAGGAGCGCAGGCCGCGCTCCTTCGCCCAGTCGGCCAGCCGCATGACGGCGTCGTGGTCGGGGCTTTCGGGGTCGGAGCTGAGCAGACCGATGAACTGCTCGTCGTCCTCGACCACCGCAAGCACCTCCCAGTCCAGCGAGAACTCGCCCACCGCCGGGTGGTCGAAGCGTGTGGCGCCGAACGGCCGCAGTGAGACCAGGTGCTGGTTCCACCACCGCCGGAAGTCCTCATCGCGCACGGACAGCTCGCCCACCAGCTCCTGCAGGCGCGCCTGCTCGCTGCGGGCGCCGCTGTTCATCCGCAGGAACGAGACCGCCTCGCGGGCACGTTCGCGCCAGTCGACGAACACACTGCGGATCGCGGGATTCAAGAAGACGATGCGCACGTAGTTGCGCTGGCGCGCGCTCATGGCGGCCAGGTCGCCGAGCAGCGCCGCGGCCGATCGGTTCCAGGCCAGGATGTCCAGATAGCGCCCGAACACCAGGGCCGGCATGCCCACCACGTTGGCCAGCAGCCGCTCCACGCCGACGCTCACCCGCTGCTCGTCCTCGGCGACGGCCAGACCCAGCTCGGGGTCGGCCAGCTTGAACAGGTGCAGCCGCTGGTCGGCGTCCAGTCCCAGCGCCGTTCCGATGGAGTTCAGCACGGTCCGCGACGCCGTGCGCAGCCGGCCCTGCTCCAGCCGCGTGTAGTAGTCGACGCTGATTCCGGCGAGCTGGGCGACCTCCTCCCTCCGCAGTCCCGGCACCCGACGCGACGGGCCGCCGAGGGGGATGCCCGCATCACGGATGGAGACGAGCGCTCGCCGCGCATTGAGGAATTCGGCCAGCGGCCCCCGGTCTCCGTGCTGGTCGCCTCGCATAGGCCTCGATTATGGCATCGGCGGGCATCTCGGGGGGGAAGATCGTTCCCTGGAACGGTCCGCCCTTCTCCAGCACCGCGCTTTCGGGCAGTCTCTTCTCCCGAGGGCGGATCCGCTCCGCTGCCCGGCCGCTTGCTCCGGCAAGCGGTTCGGCGGGGAGGGGGCAGCGGAGCGGGCTCCAAGGAAGGTGCGACCCCACCTGCAAGGCGGGGTCGCACCTCCCTGTTCTCGGTCCGCACCGCCCTGCTCGCGTCCCGCGCCGACCGCCCAGGGCGATCGGCACGCCGGCGGTCTAGCGGCTGCCCGCGCCCGCCTCGTCGGCGGCGGGCTGCTGCTCGGCCTCCCAGCACTGGACTCCGCGCAGCTGGGGGAACCGGTCGCGGGTGAACACCGGGTCGAGGCCCTGCTTGCGCTGGGCCACGTAGTCCTTGAGCACGATCCCCACCACTCCGGCGAGCGGCGCGAGGGCCACCAGGTTGACCAGGGCCATGAAGCCCATCGCGGTGTCGGCCAGGCTCCACACGATCTGCACGGTGCCGATCGAGCCGAGGAAGGTCGCCACCAGGAAGACGACCTTGAAGCCGGTCATGACACCCCGGTTCTCGGTGAGGAAGGCGACGTTGGCCTGGCCGTAGTAGAAGTTGCCCAGGATCGAGCTGAAGGCCAGGAGCAGCAGCACCACCGTCAGCGCGTGCAGCGACCACGTGCCCAGACCGGTCTCCAGGGCCTCCTGGGTCAGCAGCGGGCCGCGCTCGGCACCGAGGGTCGGGTTGGTGGTCAGGATCAGGAACGCGGTCATGGAGCAGATGATCAGGGTGTCGAAGTAGACGCCCAGGGTCTGCACGAGGCCCTGCTTGACCGGGTGGGTGACCGCCGCGGTGGCGCCGGCGTTGGGGGCCGAGCCCAGTCCGGCCTCGTTGGAGAACATGCCGCGCCGCACGCCCTGGATGATCACCGTGCCGATGGTCGCTCCGGCGACCTCGCGCAGACCGAAGGCGCTCTGCACGATCTCGGAGAAGACGGCGGGGACCTGGTCGGCGTTGAGCACGACCACGACCAGGCCCATGATCAGGTAGAACACCGCCATGAAGGGGACCAGCGTCTGCGTGACGTGGGCGATGCGGCGCACGCCGCCGAACACGACCAGCGCGGTCACGGCCACCAGCAGCAGGCCGACCGCAGCCGTCACCCAGGTGCCGAACTCGTAGCCGATGGCGCCCGCGGAGTTGGCCACGGCGTTGGCGATGGTGTTGCTCTGCACCGCGTTGAACACGAACCCGAAGGTCACCGTGATGGCGATGGCGAAGATGATCCCCATCCACCGGGCGTTGAGCCCGTGCTGCATGTAGTAGGCGGGACCGCCGCGGTAGCCGGTCCGGTCGCGCACCTTGTACAGCTGACCGAGCGTGGACTCCACGAAGCTGGCGGCCCCGACGAAGAGGCCGGCGATCCACATCCACAGCACGGCGCCGGGTCCGCCGACCGCGATCGCACCGGCCACGCCGACGACGTTGCCGGTTCCGATGCGCGCGGCCGCGGAGATCGAGAACGCCTGGAACGAGGAGATCGCCCGCTTACCGTCAGGGGCGACCTCGGGTTTGCTGCGCAGCGTCCGGACCATCTCCGGGATCATGCGCAGCTGCACGCCCCCGAGCCTGACGGTGAAGTAGATGCTCAGGACGGCGAGCAGGGGGATGAGCAACCAGGCCCAGAACGCGTCTGTGAACGTGGTTACGAGGTCGTTGGCTAGTTGGTTGAGTTGTTCCACGGCCCGTGGTGCTCCTTTGCTACGGGGGACGGCACCCGCACAGGGGTACCCGAATCGGGCACTTGTTCACGAATCGACACGATCCGTTACCTTATGCCTATCGTGCCGTTACGCAATCCCGTGTCCGGGGACGACGTCGCGTGCCGCCCCTTGTGGACCGGCACAACGGGGGGCAGGCGGCCCGCAGGCGCTCCGGTCCGCTTCCCGGCCTCCGCGCGCCGCCGACCCGCACTCCCCCGCCCGCTTTCGCACTACCGCGGTCGGCGACCGGCCTCGGGGCGCGCACGCCCGCCGGAGGCCGCGCCGGAGCACGCCGCACCGTCCTCCGATCCGCGGGCCTGCCTCGGAACAGCGGGCATGGTGCCGTCGGCGCCGCCGAGGTGCACCGCGTCCGCCAGGGCGACGGGGGCGGCGCTGGGCCCGGCAGGCGGAAGCGTGGCGCACACCGCGTCCAGCACCCCCGCATAGGGCGTGCCGAGTCCGGCCATCGCCGCACGCAACCGCTCCATCCCGGGCCGCAGCCGCCCGAGCAGCCGCTCTCCGCGGCCGGGGTCGCACCGGGCGGCGAACTCCAGCACCACCGCCAGGTGGTCGGGCTCCTCGGTGCCGACCGTTCGCCAGCCGCGGTGCGCATAGAGGCCGGCGATGCGCGCGCGGACCCGGCGCCGGCGCCGGGCGTCGCCGTCGGCGTGGTCGAGCAGGTGCAGCGTTCGGCGCTGCCGGGTGTCGAAGGCCCGGGCGTACTGGGCGCGCAGGTCGGCCTCGGGCTCGGCGGCCACGCGGTCGCAGAGGTCGGTGAGGGAGCGGCGGGCGGAGATGGCGGGAAGCTCCAGGAGCGCGCGACGGACGAGCGGGAGGCGCTCGAAGAAGCGCCCCTCGGGCGGACCGAGCAGCAGGGAGGCCGACCGGCGCACCACGGCCTCGGCGAGCGCCTCCTCGTCCACGGGTCCCGCCGCGCCGGGCGCCGCCTGTTCCGGCCTCCCGTACCCGCGCGGCGCGGGCAGCGTCGGCGGCATCGGCGGTTCGGCCGGGGACGGATTTCCGTTTCGCCGCGAATACCGCGTCCGGTCCGCGTTTTCCGTTGACCGGATCAGATATCCATCGATCCGAAGCAGGAGTTCTCCTGCACCCGGATTCCGACCTGCAGGTTTACCGCGATTATCCACTGTCACCACTCGCTTTTTGCGTCGCCGTGAACCGGGCGGAGCGCTTTCGCATCCGCCCCAGGACGAGCCGGACCCATCGACCGAATACCCGTTCAGGGGGCTTTCCTCCACACGATGCGCTCTCGGAATTTTCGGCTCCCGTGGAAACACCGACGGAACCGCCCGCTGTGCCGGGGCGGCGGGCTCGGCGGAAGGCCGAAACGCGCGAAGCGGAGCTCAGCGGCGCGCGTCGCCGGCGCGCACGAGCACGGCCGCGCGGTTGCCCACGCGGAGCCGCTCCAGCGCGCGCACGCCCTCGGGCAGGGCGACCTTGCGAGTGCGCGCGGTCACCGCGAGCACGGCGCGCTCGGGCAGGACCGCCGCCAGCGCGCGCAGCATCGCGGGAACGGGCTCGCCGTCGGGCGGCGCGCCGGTGAAGGAGGTGAGGCCGCCGTAGGGCACGTCGGTGAGCACCAGGTCGACGGGGCGCTCCGGCTCGGTCGGGTCGAAGACGTCGCCCGCGCCGACACGGTGGTCGAGGTCGCCGCCGCGTTCGCTCAGCCGCCCGGCCAGGCGCGCCGCGGTGTCGGCCCGGTCCAGCAGGGTCGGCTTCCGAAGCTCCGCGGCCTCGGCGCGCAGCACGCGCTCGCGTTCGGCCAGGCCCCGCCCCGTAAGCAGAGCGAGGTTGCGTTCGGCGATGGACAGCGCGGCGGGCTCGGTGTCGGTGGCCAGCAGCCAGGACAGCCGGTAGCGGTGCAGCGTCCCGACGGAGGCGGCGAGGTGCCCGCTGCCGCAGCAGGGGTCCCACAGCGCAAGGGGCGCTGCGGGCAGGTGGGCGGCGGCGCGCTGAAACAGCTCGTCGGCCAGGCGGACGGGGAACCCGGGGTGGCCCGGCGCGGAGCGGAGCACGTTCCCGCAGGCCAGGTCGGAGTGGTCGCGGCGCTCGGTGGCGTAGCGGTAGGCCACGGGGTCCCTTCGCGGCCGCGGGCGGCGGCGCCGATGCGGAACGGGGGTTCACACGGACCGGGAATCCGGTCGGGAGGAGGCGGTCCTGACGGGATTTGAACCCGCGGCCTCCACCTTGACAGGGTGGCGAGCACTCCTAGCTGCTCCACAGGACCTCGGTGCGGTCGAGCCGCCGGGCGGCTGCGCACTCGCTCCACTCTAGCGCCAGTCGAGAGTGCTCCGCACCTCGGATCCGCCGTATCGAGCTCGCGTCCGACGGGCACGGCGCGCCCCCGTGTCGGCGGGCCGGGCGCGGCGGTGCGGCACCGGTGCGCCAACCGCCCTGGTAGGGCGCTATCGCCGGACCCGGTCCTCCTCCCAGACCGGCTCGTCGGAGGCCTCGACCCGGCCGTCGGCGCGGAAGATGAGGAAGACGAGGAACCGGTCCAGCGACCGGGCGAACCACGGGTCGTGCGCGACGCGAGCACGGTCCCCTCGAACGCCGCCAGGGCGTCTTCCAACGCCTCGGCCGACTCCCCGTCCGGGTTGCCGGTGAACTCGCCGAGCAGCGGCATCGTCGTCGGGGCCGCGCAGCAGCGCTTACAGCACCGCGATTTGGGAAGCGCGCCTGCCGGCTCCCGGAGGGGGTGCCGAACCGCTGCTCGCGCCGGCGCACCGGCTCCCAGCGGTACAGCAGCGGCGCGCACCCGCGGGGGCGGGCTACAGTGCGGGCAGAGGGGCCGCCGCGCACCGCGGGCGGCCCGGTGAGACACCAGCCGATGCGCAGCGCCGCCGGCGACCGGGGATCGCGGCGGCTGCCGGAAGGATCACAGGTGAACGACCCGGAGCGCACCACCCCGCCCGCGCAGAAGGGCGAGCCCGCGGCACAGTCCGACCCCAGGATGCCGCAGGGACATCCCAGCGGCCGCGTGGACCGCTGGGTCTGGGCCGTGCGGCTGGCCAAGACCCGCGCCGACGCCGCCCAGGCGTGCCGCGGCGGGCACGTGCGTGTCAACGACCGGCCCGCCAAGCCCGCGACGCCCGTCCGCGTCGGCGACGAGGTGCAGGTGCGCCTCAACGGCGTCACGCGCATCGTGGACGTCGCCCTGGTGATCGAGAAGCGGGTGGGCGCCCCGGTCGCGCGCCGCTGCTACACCGACCGCAGCCCTGAGCCCGCCCCGCAGCAGCCCGGCGCGGTGCTGCGCCGCGACCGCGGGGCGGGCCGCCCCACCAAGCGCGACCGCAGGCAGATCGAACAGTTGCGCCGCCAGGGACTCTGAGCGGAGCGGCGCCCCGCCCGAGCCTGCAGGCGCTTTCGGGGAGGATCGGCCGGTGCGGGCTGCGCCCGGTTCGATGGCCCCGGTTCGATGGCGCCCGGACTGGCCCCTGACCGCCGGTGCGCCCGGTTCGGTGGCGCCCGGGCCGGTCAGTCGATGCCCGGGGCCAGCTCCGCGAGCCTGGGGACGACGGTCTCGCGCCAGCCGGGCCCCATGCGGTCGTACGCCTGACTCTCGCGCTTGTCGTCGAGGTCGAAGCCGGAGTGGTCCAGCAGCAGGCGGGTGCCGTCGCCCTCCGCGACCAGCCGCCACGTCAGCGTCCAGTTGCCGTTGAACGTGTAGACGAAGCGCTCATGGGGCACCGATTCGAGCACCTTGCACGGGATGGCGCCGAACCCGGGCATGTCCAGATGGAACTCGTGCCCCACCGTTTCGGCGACGTCGCCGGGCGCCCACCACTTCGCGTGCAGGTCCGGCTCGGTCAGCGCCCGCCAGACCTTCCTCGGCGGGGCCGCGATGAACTGGTCGACCGAGATCGTGCCAGTGCGTCCTTCAGTCATCGGGGATCTCCTTCTCGACAAGATCGGCCATGTCGCGCAGCCGTTCGCGCCAGAACCGCTCGAACGGGTGCAGCCAGTCCCCGACCTGCTTCAGCGGCGCCGCCTCCAGCCGGTAGTACCGACGGCGGCCCACCGGCTCGTCGTGGACGAGCGCCGCCCGGCGGAGCACCTGCAGATGCTCGGCGACGGCCGGGCGGCTCATATCGAACTGCTCGGCGAGGTCGCCGGCCGTCCGCGGCCCGTCCGCCAGAAGCTCCAGCAGACGGCGGCGCGCGGGGTTGGCCAGGGCGAGGAAGACGTCATCTGACATACGGGAACGATATGTAAGCATCTCCCGACATGTCAACTATCCCCGACACGTTGCCGTCAGTCCGCATTGGGGGAGAGGAGGACCACGCCATGCGGCAGATCTCAGAGGCCCTTGGGCACTGAGCCGGCCGACAGGTGCGCGAGACGCAGCCGTGCATCGGCCGCAGAGACCCACCGGACGCCACGGGCACCAACCGGCGCAGCAAAATGCCCCGTGGCCGCTTTCCGCGGTTCACGGGGCATTTCATGTGTTCAGAGGATGTGGCCAGGGACGGGGTCGAACCGCCGACCTTCCGCTTTTCAGGCGGACGCTCGTACCAACTGAGCTACCTGGCCAGGCACACCAAGCGGTGTGCGACGCGGTCCTGACGGGATTTGAACCCGCGGCCTCCACCTTGACAGGGTGGCGAGCACTCCTAGCTGCTCCACAGGACCTCGTGTCATGTTCAGTTGTCGCGCGGGTCGAGGATGTCCGATTCTTCGGGATCTTCGTGTTCCGCGCTCCGCGTCTCATTCTGCCAGACCTTCGGCAGTGGTTTGGCCGGAGCCGTACCCCCAACCGGATTCGAACCGGCGTTACCGCCTTGAAAGGGCGGCGTCCTAGGCCACTAGACGATGGGGGCCTCGACGACGAACGCGGTCGTCACTCCCACTTCGCCGGTCGTCGGGGACGGATCAAGCATAGGGGAGATTCCACCGCGGTGCCAAAGCGGTTTGCCGGGCTCCCGGTCGGCGGGCTCGCGGGCTCATCCGGGAGCGCCCGTCGGCTCCGGCCCGGACTCGGACTCCTGCGGACGCGCGGGCGGCGTCTGCGTGGCACCGGCCTCCCCCGAGGCGGGCGTGCCGGTCGGCGACGGGGTGGGGGGCGTGGGCGCCTGAGGCGTGCTGGTGGGCGGGGTGATCTCGCGGTCCGGGTTCTCGGTGATGTGCCGCTCGATCTGCGCCGAGGACAGACCGAGGCCGCCGAGCGTGACGTCGTCCCAGGCCTGGAGCCGCTTGGACTCGCGGTCGAAGTACAGCACGGAGGCCTGGTAGGGCGTTGGCTCGTCGGAGTCGCCGTCCAGCGCGCGCAGCCCCGCGCCGCCCGTCGAGCCCTGCACGATGAAGCGCGTGCCCGTGCCCTGTTGTTCCGTCCAGCGGCTCTGGGCGTCTCCGGCCAGCACCAGCGGGACCCGGCCGCTGAAGGCCTGGCCCTGGCGCGGGTCGTGGAACATCGCGACGTCGACCGGCGGCTCGTGCCCCTCGACCGCCGGCACCTGCTCGGCGCCGATCGCGGCGAGCTCGCCGCCGGTCGGGTTGTCCAGCGCCCTGTCCGGGGTGAAGCGGGGGTCGCCCGCGCCGTAGAAGACGATCCCGCCGACCCGCTGGACCTCGTCGTCCAGTACGACGGCGTTGTCCTGCTCCTGTACCGCGCGCTGAGTGCCCATCGAGTCGTGGTTGCCGCGCACCCACACGTAGGGGACGTCCAGGGATTCGATGTCGTCGACGAAGACATCCTCGGCCGCGCTGCCGCGGTCGGTGATGTCGCCGGTGTCGGCGACCATGTCCACCTGGAACTGCTCGCTCAGGGACCGGACCACGTTCCATCCCGCCGGGTTCAGGTGCAGGTCGCTGACGTGCAGCACCCGGATGGTGTCGGCATCGTCCTCGTAGACCGGCAGCGCCGAGGTCGCCTCGTAGAGCTGGGAGACGTTGCCCACAAGGCTCGCCAGCTGCTCGCGGTAGCGCGAGAACCGGCTGACGACGCTTTCGGCGCTTCCCACCACCTGCGGCGCGCCCGCCAGCAGCCCGGTGTAGCGGGGCTCGGCGATGGCGGCGGGGTTGAACGTGGCGGCGCTGAGCCCGCCCGCGCCGGCGATCACCAGAAGCGCCGTCGCCGCGCTCATCCCGGCCCGCCGCCAGTCGCGGAACAGGATCAGCGCCGTGACGCCCGCGCCGACGACCGCGGCCGCCACGGCTTGCACGAACAGCCGGATGACACCGCTGCGCAGCTCGTCGCCGATGCTGTCGGCCATGCGGTTGATGGCCTCGGGGTTCTGGAACATCTCCCGGGTCGCCGACAGCCGGATCTCCGAGATGGAGGCGCGGAAGCTCAGGGGGCCGGTGTGCGTGTCGAACTCCAGCTTGCCCAGCGGTGAGACGTCGACCACCGTCTTGCCGTCGAAGTCGGGGCTGATGCTGAACTCGACGTCGGCCGGGCCGATGGGCGCCACGATCTGGCCGCCGAGGGTCAGCCCGAGCCAGCCTCCGAGCAGCGCGGCCGCCACCACGGCGCCGTAGCGCCAGGTGCGGCCCCGGCGCATGCGGGAGAACCAGGCGGGGGCGGCTCGCACGGCCTCTGCCAGACGGGATCTCACGCTCGACAACACCTCCCCATCATGCCCGTGCGCGCCTACCGCCAACGTCGTGCCCGCACGCGCGGCGGGCGCCGGCGGGCCCGGCCTCTCGTCCGCCCGGCGCGGCGGCCGGTATCGGCCTCGTCGCCCGCTGCCCTATGCCGCACAATGCGATGCGTGGTGGAACTGACGCGCGCACGGTTCGAGGAGCTTGTCGCAGACGCCCTCGACACCATCCCCGAGAACCTGACCGGCTACATCGACAACGTGGTGATCACGGTGGCCGAGGACCCGCCCGAGCCCGGCCTGCTCGGCCTGTACGAGGGGGTGCCGCTGACCGAGCGCGGCGACGCCTACTTCGGGGTCCTGCCCGACCGGATATCGATCTACTGGCGGGAGATCTGCACCGTGTGCTCGACGCCCGAGGAGGTGGTCGAGGAGGTCCGGATCACGGTCGTGCACGAGATCGCCCACCACTTCGGCATCGACGACGACCGCCTGCACGAGCTCGGCTGGGGGTGATCGGCCGTGCGCCGCACGCCCGACTACGCTGCGCTCCCTCCCGGCCGCCGACTTTACCCGGGCAATACCCGACTAAAACGGCACTTCCGGTACATGAATCCGCTGCGTGAACCTAAGGGCTACAACGAAACAGAAACGAATAGGGTCGAACGACTTGCGGAAAAGCGCACACATCAGGAACGGTAGGTCATCAACCAACGACTTAGAGTGACACCTTTGTTACCAGTAAGGGAGTCGCCGAGTGGGCGATCCGCACATGGACAGCCGCGAAGCACGCGTCCCCTCTCAGGTCCGCGGACAGGCGAACCCACCGCACCCTGAAGCCGACGCCGGCGCCGTCGCCGACACGGCCGCGCCCCCGCCTTCCGGAGGTCCCGCTGCCGTCGCCGACTCCGGCTCCGGTGCTCCCGCGCCCGCAGGTCCCTCCGGCCCCGGGACGCCCGACTCCCCCGGAAGCGCCGCCGAGTCCGGCGGCGACGACTCCCCCGAGCCGCTCTCCGACTGGCGGGACGGGTACCGCGAGGTCCTCAAGGTGCCCGAGTACAGGGCCCTGTGGTCGGCCCACGCGCTGGCGACCACCGGAAACTTCCTGCTCAACGTCGCCATAACCGTGCTCGTCTACCAGCAGACGTCCTCGGCCCTGGCCGCCGGGATCACCCTCGCGCTCACCTACATCCCGCAGGTCATCGGCGGCCCGCTGCTGTCGGGCCTCGCCGACCTCTTCCCGCGCCGCCGCGTCCTCGTGGTCTGCGACGTGATCCGCGCGGTGATGGTGGCCGCGATGGGCATCCCCGGGCTGCCGATCTGGGCGATCTGGACGCTGCTGTTCCTGTCCATCCTGCCGCTGGTGCCCTTCGGAGCGGCCCGCGCGGCGCTGATGGCCGAGATCGTGCAGGGCGAGCGCTACGTCGCCGGCTCGGCCATCTTCCAGCTGACCTCCCAGGCCGGAACGCTGGTGGGACTGGCCGCCGGCGGCTGGGTCGTCGCCGTCATCGGCGCCAACTCCACCGTGATGTACAACGGGCTGACGTTCCTGGTGTCGGCCGCCATCGTCTACGCCGGGGTGCGCCGCCGGCCCGCCCCGCACCAGGACCGCGACGCCCGGCCCTCGCTCTGGCAGGTCACCCGCGACGGCACGCGGCTGGTCTTCGGCGACTCCCGCCTGCGCACGCTGGGCCTGTTCGCCTGGCTCGCCGGGCTCTACATGATGCCCTACGGGCTGGCCAACCCCTTGGCCGACGAGGCGGGCGGCGGCGCCACGGCAGCCGGGTTCATCATGGCGGCGCCGTCGTTGGGGGCCGTGATCGGCGGCTTCGTGCTGACGCGGCTGATCAACCCGACGACCCGCATGCACCTGCTCGGCCCGCTGTCCGTGACGGCCTCGGCGCCGCTGCTGCTCTGGCTCGCCGACCCTCCGCTGTGGGCGATGATCGGGTTGATGGTGTTCTCGGGCGCGGCGGCGTCCTACCAGATCGTCGCCAACGCGGCGTTCGTGCTGTGCGTGCCCGGTGAGGGGCGCGGACTGGCGTTCGGCCTGGTGGCTGCGGGTCTGCAGGCCGCCCAGGGCGTCGGGATCGCGCTCGCGAGCCTGCTGGTGGAGATCACCGGCACGCAGGTGGTCATCATCGCCGCCGGTGCCGTCGGGGTGCTGACCGCGCTGTGGCTGGCCCTCCACTGGTCCCGGATCTCCCACAGCGCGATCGAGCTGATGAACGCGCCGGCTCCTGCGGCCGGCTGACGGGAGCGCGGCGGCGCGGCGCGAGCGGCGACGCGCTGCACGGCGGCCCGTGGGGGCGGCACGTGCACCTGTGCGGGGCCGGCGGCCGGCGGCTGCGGGACGGTCCCGCACGGCGCCGAGCGCCACCTGCTTCGGCGCCGAGCCGCCGTCAGGCGGGAGCGCTGTCCGCGGAGCTCTCGGGCGCCCCCGCCGACACGTTCCGCTCCGGCCCGCACCGGCCGGACGGCTCCGGCCGCGTCCCGCTCGGCTCCCCGTCGCCCTCGTCGAGGGCACGGGGGAGCCTCGCGACGAAGTCCGGTCGTGCGCGCAGCGACCACATCAGTAGTCGGACTTCTTGCCCTGGAAGTTGCGGATGATGTGCTCGAGCATCGAGTCCTCGCCATCCTCCTCGGGCATCACCAGCCAGGCGGCGATGTAGAGCAGGACCGCGGTCCCGGCGCCGAAGATCGTGAGGGCCACGAAGACCACGCGGACGATGTTGGGGTCGACGCCGACGAACTCGCCGATACCGCCGCTCACGCCCGTGAGGATCCGCTGGCGGCGGCTGCGTCGCAGTTTCTTGCTGCCGGTGTTGTCGTTCATGCTTCCAGCGTGCCCTTTCACGGCGCGATTTCCCATCGGGAACCCCCCTGGCGCTCCCCTGACCGCGACCCTGAACCGGAGCCGAAACCGGTCGTTCCGCCGACAGGGGTCGGCCGCTTCGCGGCCGTCCGATGCGCGCTCTCCCTCTCCCGCCTCGTTTGGCCCCGCATGCGGTGTCGACACCTGGGCGAGCCCTGAACCGATCCCGGTGCACGGCTCCGGCGCGGGTGCGCTGCGGGAGGGGCCGCAGGGTCGCGGCTCCGGTCACGCCGCCGCCGGGCCGTTGTTGACCGGGAGCTCATTGCGATTTATTATGACTGACCAGTCAGTCATAATAAGGAGGCCGGTTGTGATGGACACCGATCCCGACGGCACGGGCACGGCTGCGCGGGACGAGCCGCCCGGCCCGGCCGGCGGGCGCGCGACTCCGGAGCGCCGCTCGGACGGGGGCGTCGTCAGGCGTGCGATGCGCCGGGTCGCTGACGCGATGGTGGCTCCGCAGGCCGGAGCGGGCGAGATCGCCCTGACCTTCGGCGCCGCCGGCACCGGCTCCGCGGCGGCGCTCGCAGCGGGCGCGGCGGCCGGCTGGCCGGTGGCGGCGACGGCCGTCGCCGCCCTCGTGGCCTTCGACTACTTCGGCGGCGCGGTCGCCAACGCCACCGCGTCGGCCAAGCGCCGATTCCACGCTCCGGGCCGGGGCGGGCTCCACCGGCTCGGTTTCGTCGCGCTGCACGTCCAGCCTGCGGTGGTCGCCTGGGCCGTGCCGGGCTTCGGTTGGGCCGACGCGGCGGCGGTCTACACGCTCACCCTTGCCGCAGCCGTCGTCGTGGAGCTGACCCGCCCGGATCTGCGCCGCCCGGCCGCCTTCGCCGCGGCGACGCTGGGCATCGCCGCGGCGCTCGCGCTGCTGGGCGTCCCACCGCAGATCGCCTGGCTGGCGCCGGTGGGCTTGATCAAGCTGCTGCTCGGCCACCTGCTGCCCGGCGAAGTGCACGCCGTACCGGCCGCGCCGCCCGCGCCGCCCGATGCGGGTGTCGTCGGCGACACCCGCTGACCGGCACCCGCCGACGGGCGCCCGGACCTGCGGGGCGATCATCGAGGGCGGTACCGCCGCTGAAAGGAAGGGGCCCGATGGCACCCAAACGGGTCGACCGCGACGCCCGCCGCGAGGACATCCTGGACGCCGCCGTGCGCGTCTTCGCTCGCCGGGGCTACGCCGCAACGCGGATCGAGGACGTCGCCGCCGAGGCCGGCATCGCCAAGGGCAGCGTCTACCTCTACTTCGAGGGGCGCGAGGCGCTGCTGGCGGCCGGCTTCGAGCGGATCGCTCGGCGCTCGGCGCAGGTCCTCGCCGACGCGCGGCGCAGCGACCGGCCCGCCAACGACGCGCTGGCCGAACTGGTCGAGGGCGCCGTCGCCATGCTCGCGGCCGAGCCCGACCTCACCGCCGTGATGCTGGACCTGTGGAGCGCGGGAGGCGCCGCGCGCCGCGCCGAGGACGCCGACCCGCCCCCGCCGGCGTTCGACATCGCCGCCGTCTACCGGGAGTACCGCGCTCTCGTGGCGGAACTGCTTCGGCGCGGCGGCAGCGAGGGCGACCTGCGGCCGGGGCTGGGCGAGCCGGAGGCCGCCGTCGTGGTCGCCGCCATCGAGGGGTGCCTGCTGCAATGGCTCGTCGATCCCTCGGTCGATCTGGCCCGGCTGGCCGACCCCATCACCGCGACCTGCCTCGACGGGCTGCGGGCACGCCCGCAGGGCTGAGCCCCGGGCCGCCCTTCGCTCAGCGCCGGCTGCCCGCACGCTCGGGGCGCGGTCGCTCGACGCGGGTAGACGACCGCTCGGAGTGCGGCGCCCGCCCGCCGGTCGCTCACTCCGCGGAGGGGTCGAGGGCGACGACGGTCTTGATGTCGCCCGGCTGCGGCGTGAACGCCTCCGTCGCACGCGCCACGGGAACGCGGCGGGTGATGATGCGCTCCAGCCACGACTCGCCGGCGGCCGCCAAGGCGTCGGCGGCCTGGCGGTAGTGGCGCAGGTTGGCGTTGACCGAGCCGATCACCGCGTCGTTCTCCAGCACGATGTCGCGGTTGAGGCTGCCCGCGTCGACGGTGATGCGGCGGCCGGCCGGCGAGACGCCGGTGAGGCAGACGATTCCGTAGGCGGCGGTGCCCGCCATCGCCTCGAAGACCAGCCGGGCGGCGCCGGTCGCCTCGACGACGATGTCGGGCTCGAGCTTGTCCATCACCTGCTCGATGTCCTCGGAGTGGTACTCCGCGCCGAGGTCGCGCACCAGGAGCGGCTTGGGGCCCTCGGTGACGCGGTCGAGCACGTGCACGTCCAAGCCCCGCTGCTTGCCGAGCAGCGCGGCCAGCAAGCCGATGGGCCCGGCCCCGGTGACCAGGACGCGGCGGGGCTCGAACCAGGAGCGTTCGCCCACCCGCTCGATCTGCTCCCAGGCCTTGGCGACCACGGTGGCGGGTTCCATCAGCACGCCCACCCGCTCCAGGCGGGGGTCGAGCTTGACCGCGTACTCGGGCTCCACCGACCACGCCTGCGCGCCGTAGCCGTCGACCCCCTTGATGCCCCGCTCGGTGTAGCGGCCGTTGCGGCACATGTCGAACTCGCCGCGCGCGCACGCCCCGCACGGAACCGGGTCGGGCCGGCGCACCACGCCCACAGCGAGATCGCCTTCGGCGAACCCGCTGTTCTCAGGCGCCCGGCGGACCCGGCCGAGCGACTCGTGGCCCAGCACGAGCCACTCGCGCCCCTGCGGCAAGGCACCGTGGCCGCCCGCGATGATCTCCCGGTCGGTCCCGCAGACTCCCAGCGCCAGGCCCTGCACCAGCATCTCCCCCGGCCCCGGCTCGGGATCGGGCAGCTCGCGCACCTCCAGCGGCTCATCGCGACCGGGGCTGACGGTGACTGCGCGCATGGCTGCCCTCCACTGGCCTACTGCACCACTGTCCAACCCATGCCTAGCCGCCGCACGGCACTGCAAACCCTCCGGGGGCGCCGATCCGGGCGTCCGGAAGCGGGCGTTTCCTGAGGAATGCGTTCATTCGAGTATTCTCCGCTCTCTTCTTCGCACCTTTCTCCGAATTAGGCGCCGCACGTCACCGACCGTGCACTGTGACCACTCGCCGCCCCGCGATCGCGCACTGTGCACCTGGCCCGAATCCACCGCGCATCCAGTGTCTTGGCCATGCCTGGCCGGAAGGAATGCAATTCCGTGCCGGGCTCTTGCGCGCGCCGTCGACTCGGCGCCTGGCCTGTGTCCAGGTTCGACGTTCGCCTGTTCTCGTATCGATGGTGGCATCGCCGCCGCCACGTCGGGTGGCGGCGCGTTCGAGGGGCCACCCGGTCAGCGGGATACCTCGGTGCGGCGCCGATGCGTCAGACCTTTATGCCGAACAGTTTCTCGGCATTGCGGAACGCGATCTTTTCCTTATCTTCACGCGGAAGATCGACTGCTCGGAACCAGTCGGTCCCTTCTTTGATGCTAGCGAAGGGGTAGTCGGTTGCAAACATCACTCGATCCACACTGATGTACTTTAGCAGGAGGTGGAGCAGTTCATCCTGGAAGAACGCGCTGGTTGTGATCCAGAAGTTGTCCTGGAAGTACTGCGCGATGGGCTTCTTAAGCGAGTCTTCGGTCGGCTCGCCCATGTCTTCGGCGATCCGCTTGTAGTAGAACGGAAGACCTTCGCCCATGTGTCCGATGATGATCTTCAAATTGGGGAATCTATCGAAAACCCCGTATGTGATCATCCGAATGCATTGGGTCAGCACCTCCTGGTGCCAGCCATATCCAGACCCACTGAAAATGTAGTCTTGATACTCCTTCGTGTATTCCGACCGTGTCGTGCTGTAGTAAATTTGGTAGATCTCTTCGGCCGGATACCCGGGATGCAGGTAGATCGGCACATCGAGGGATTCGGCACGCGCTAGCACGGGCTCAAATTCCGGATGATCGAGGAATTTCTTTGTGATGTGTCCGTTGGTCAGGGCGCCCAAGAAGCCGTCTTCCCGAACCGAGCGCTCCAGTTCGTCCGCCGCCGCATCCGGGCTCTGCAATGGCAAGGTTGCGAACGCTTGGAATCGGCCAGGATAACTCGCCATCGGCCCTTCTACAAGCTTCCGGTTGAGACGATAGGCAAAGTCGATGCCCTCTTGCCCCGGGACATTCTGCACAGCCGGCGTATGCGCAGAGAGGATCTGAACGTTGAGTCCCCCCTTGTCCATATCATCGATGCGGCGCTGGCCCAGATTCGCAAGACCTGTTCCCTCAAGGAACGCTATGTGCTCCTCGTTGATGGAGTTCAGCTTCATCAACTCGGGAGTCGAGAAGGTCTCTTCCGTACCGATGAATGACAGGTCCTGGTCGCGGTGCGAGATGTCCGAAGCATCTTGCTCGTTGGTGCATGACGCGAGGATCGGCGCGGCCAATCCAACGCCGGCGCCAAGTGCAGCCCCGCGAGTGAGGAAATTGCGGCGTCCCATCGACATTTTCGTTGGTCCTGTTTCATTCGATTTCATGTCTGTATGTGCTCCGGCGTCGCGTTGTGCAGTGAACGTAAAGATTGACGACCGTGGTCCGCAGGTACCCGCCCGGATTCGCGATCCGCTTCAACTCGCGCTTGGTCGGCGTGGCGGTCGAGCGGAGCATCGTGCGGTCGGGTGATGGGGTGTCTGACACGGCCCATCACAGCCGTGCACTCTCCCGCTGGGAACGCGATGGTGACGTCGTCGAGCGCGACGACGGCTGATTCGCCAGAGCCGTAGTGCTCGACGACACCGGCGAGCATGGCTGCAGCGTCGTCAGCGTTTGGATGACATCGCTTCCCGCAGAGTGCCGCTCGACAACTGTGGAATCTGGACGTTGGGACACGAGATCTCCGATGAGTGGTTGGTGTCCACCACGATGTCGGCGGGCACCGGTCGCTGCGTCGTCCCACAGGAGGTGACGCGTACTCCCACGGGAGTACTTGTGCGCAACCAGAATGAGCTTTCACCCGTAGCGCGGACACCTTAGGTGAGGGCAGACGTGATCATCAGGAAGAATGTCGTCCGTGCCCTCTCCACACTCGCCCGAGTTCCGCCGCCGCGCTGTCGAGCCGGCGCGCCAGGGCAGCACGTCAACCGTCGGGCTCGCCAAAGCCCTCGGTATCAGCCGTTTCTGCCTGCAGAACCGGGTCGCCGAGTTCCGCCGTCGAGGAAGAATCGGTCAGCGATGCCGCCGGGCCAATTCCATGATGGAGTCGCTGTGGGCGACGATGCGGTTGTAGTTGCTCGACAGCCGACCCGTGGAAAACCCGCAAGGAATTGTCCGCAGCAATCTTCGAATGGATAGAATGCTGGTAAATCCCCATAGGCGTCACTCCAGTATCGGAATGCGCAGTCCTACCACGTTCGAAGGGCTCGATCTGCCCTCAGGCACCCCCGGCCGACCTCACTGAAGGCGTCCACACAAGCTCACGACGTCTTCGACGAGACGGCGAGCGTCTTCCATGGTGTGTCGCCTGCCTTCTCGCTGCCTTGGTGCCGGGTCGTCGCTCGCGCGGCATTGTTCCACCCGATACAGACAGCCGAGACGGTCAACCTGGGTGGCGTTGACGCGCGGGAGGAGCCTGCGCGTCAACGCATACGACGTGGGGCCGGCGAGTGGGCCTCGTCGACGCACGCGGGGAGTCGCGCTGACACCTGTGCGGACCGCCGTCGACGACATCGGCCGCGGGTGCCTGAGGGCAGGGTTTGACCTTCGGACACCCGCCCATCCCCGGGCGCGACCGCGGCATCACTGACGACTCCGGTCCGCATGGCAGACCCGAAAGGCGACTCGATCGGCAACCCGGTACATCCACCGCGAGGCTGGATCGGCGCGGATCGACACCGCTGGCGGGAGAGGGCCGGTCAGCTCGTCGTTGCGGTGGGGTGACGCAGGCAGGTGGGGCGCCTCGGTGGCACGATATGGGACGGCCGTGCCGGAGCGTGCCGTGTGCTCCGCATCGCTCCAGCGGGACCGGAGGAGTCGTGGATTCTCGGGCAGTCGGCAGGCGTCCGATTGGCCGCTGACCTGCGCATTCGACACGGTCGCGCGATAAGAGCACCGACGGAGCAACATGACCGTCGATATCGGGCGGCCCGCGGAGATATGGCGGGCGTGACCTGGAAAAACGAGTAGGCCGCCCGGGGCTCGAACCCGGAACCTACTGATTAAAAGTCAGCAGCTCTGCCAATTGAGCTAACGGCCCGCGACGAGTATACCGGCCCGAGCCAGTGGATGCTGCACCACAGCAGGCACGGTTCGTAGCCCGCTGAGCTGCGCAGACAGCACATCTTCCAGGCCGCGGCTCCGGTTGCCGCACACACGATCCCGGACCCCGCCGACCGGCTCCGGGCCCCGACCGGCGCGTTCTCTCTGCGATCTGTCACCCCCTCCAGCCGGGGCCTGGCTTGGGAGGCGCAGCGGCGGCCACCGGGAGGATGCGGCCGTCTCCCGCGCCGCGGCCGAATGAGCCCCGGAGCCCTCGCGGGCCCCACACGCCCGAAGCGCCCCGCGTCGCGGACGTGGTCAGTGCCTGGACGCGGCATGTGGCCGATGCCGTCGGGCGCGACCGGTCGGGCACGCCGCTGTCGCGCTGGCTCGTCGAAAACCGGACTGCAGCCCGGCGGTCACCTCCACCCGCCTGCGGGTGGCACGGGGATGGATCGCGTGGTCGACCGTGTCCGCTTTCGCTGGCCATCGGCACCATCCCGATCGTGGCTCCGCCTCAGCCAAGGCACGCTCCCGCCGCACCGGGGCCCGGCCGGATCGCCGCCTACCGTACCGATCCCGGGGGGCGACGCGCCGTTGGGCCCTCGGAGGCGGGCGGTTCCAAGAGTGAACCCTGACCTGGGGACATGTCGCCATGGATGGGATGAGGGATGGACGATGCGGTTCCGCGTGCAGACCCACCCCGTGGTGTTCGGAGTATCGGTCGTGGCGATCCTGGGGTTCCTGGTCGCCGGGCTGGTCGCCACATCCGCCATGGAACGGGCCTTCTCCTGGATCCACGACACCATCGCCGCGACCTTGGGCTGGTACTACGTCTTGCTCGTCGGCGCCTTCCTGGTGTTCGTGGTCGTGGCTGGGGGCCAGCCGCTTCGGCCGTATCCGCCTCGGTCCCGAGGACAGCAAGCCGGATTACCGCTACATGACGTGGTTCGCGATGCTGTTCACCGCGGGGATGGGGATCGGCCTGGTGTTCTGGGCGGTGGCCGCTACATCGTGGTCGGCTTAAGCCAGGCCTACTTGTCCTACCGACATGACCTGCCGCTGTCCATCCGCAGCACCTTCTACCCCCTGCTCGGCAAGCGCATCCACGGCCGGATCGGCGACGCTGTGGACATTTTCGCTGTGTTCGGCACGATGTTCGGTGTCGCCACCTCGCTGGGCTTCGGCGTCCTCCAGGTCAACGCGGGATTGGCGAGCCTGGGGTTGCTGCCGCAGTCGGCCGCGGTGCAGGTCGTGCTCATCGCCGCCATCAGCGCGACGGCGTGCCTGTCCGTGGCGGCTGGGCTGGACAAGGGCATGCCCGACCGACATCAACCGGTCCGGGCGCCGCCTCCCGCTCCCCGAGCCCGAACTGCTGGGCGGGTTGGCGCGGCGCTGGGCGGCCGGCGTCCAGTAGGTTCCGGGGTCGAAGCCCTAGCGGGCTACCATATCCACGCTGGTCATGGTCTTATCGGCGCCGGTTCTGCCCCGTTCGGCGCTCCGTTCCGAGCGCGGTGTCGACCGGTTGTCTGAGGATGGTGCGCAGCTTCTCGGGGGCGGCCTTGCGTAAGTCGCTGAGGTAGATCTCGTGATGCGTGCCGGCCATGCGCAGGCCGTTGTCCGGAATGAACTCGTGGTGCATCCGCGCCAGCACATCGGCCTCGTCGTCGAAGGAGCCGACGTGCAGCGTCTGCACGCAACGCCCCTCGGACAGCGACTCCAGGCGGACGTCGCCGAGGCGCGCCGGGTGGTTCCCGGCCCCCGCCTGCTCGACGGCCGCGGCGAACATGCGCCGATCGATCCAGTCCGGAACCATGATCATCAGCGTCCAGTCCCACCGGGACTTGTCACGCGAGGTCGTGAAGGAGTCCATGTCCCCGGCCCACCACAGGCCCTCCAGAGGCATGACGACGTAGTCGCGTCCGAGGTCCCGCTTGCTGGCGAACTTCAGCTTGTAGGCCACCGGGTAGAGCGCTCCGACCGCCTCGGCGAAGGCCGGAGAGGTGTTGGGGTCGCCGTGGCCGTTGATCATGAGGTACTGCGTGTCGGGTACGTCCACGATCCGGAAACGCCCGCGTTTGGCCTGGTAGGCGTCGAGGCTCTGCTTGAAGTCGGTCTTAGTCGGCATCGGGCACCTCGACTCGCGCTGCGAGCCACGACCTTTCTGCCTCCAGGAGGCTCAGCGAGTACGAGAACACCTCGCGCGCCGCCGGCGCGAGGGCACTCTGCGCCCGCTCGGCTTCCTCGACGGCCGTGATACGGGCCTCGATCTGCGCGAGCCTGGTGCAGAGCGCTTCGGTGTACTCCCGCTCGGACAGGAGCGGCAGATTGGCGACGCCGACCAGTAGCGGGTGCGGCACCACCCTGGGTTCTGCGATGAGCGCGAGCGCGTTGCGCGTCGCCGCCTCCCGCCCTGCGCTCGTGGCCTGGAAGACACGGCGCGACTTCGCACCGGCGGGAGCCTGCGAGACGCGGACCAGGCCCCGCTTCTCCAGCTTGGTGAGCAGGTAGTAGATCGAGGAGAAGCCGATGTCCGTCCACTGCCGGATGCCGCGCTCGGCGATGACCTGCTCCAGGTCGTAGCCGTGCCGGGGCCGCTCGACGATCAGCCCCAGGACGGTCAGCTCGGACGGGGTCAGCTCCACGGGTCTATTCTAGCTTTAGAATACCCCGCCGTCGATCGGGACAACGAGACCGTGCAAGCGGCGGGCTGCCGGCCGCGGCCGCTTCGGCCTGGGACTCGCCGCGGCCTGACGCAGCGGCAAGGGTTGCCCACCGCATGATGGTCAGGGCCGCGCGGCCCTCGCCCGCCCATCCGGAACCGGCGCAGAGCCGGGGGATTGACCTGGAGTGCAGTCCAGGTACAAGACTCCTCTTCATGAGCACCGCCCACTACACGCCGGGGGAGATCGCCGAGCGCTTCGGGATCAGCCTCGACACCTTGCGCTATTACGAGAAGGAGGGCCTGCTCACCCAGGTCGAGCGCGCTCCTTCCGGGCACCGCCGCTACCGGGCCTCCGACGTCGAGCTGCTGTACCTGGTGCGCTGCCTGCGCGACACCGACATGCCCATCGCGCGGCTGCGCGACTTCGCCGAGCTGGTGCGCGACGGCGACCACACCATCCCCCGCCGAGTGGACATACTGGCCGACCATGACGCCCGCCTCACCGAGCGCATCGCCGAGCTCCAGGAGCGCCAGCAGGCCATCCGGCACAAAATCGACTACTACCGCGGCGTGCTTGCCGCGGCCGACGACGAGGAGATCGCCAGATGAGGTACCGGACCATCGGGACGGGAGCGGCCCGGCGCCGCGTCAGCGCCGTGTGCCTGGGCGCGATGAAGCTCGGCGGAGACATCGACGATGCCACCTCCTTCGCCATCCTCGACCGCTTCGTCGAGGCGGGCGGAACGTTCGTCGACACCGCGAACAACTACCGGTTCTGGGAACCGGGCTGCACCCCCGACGACTCCGAGGCGCTGCTGGGGCGCTGGCGCGCCGCGCGGGTCGGTGACCTTCCAGATGAGCTGGTCATCGCCACCAAACTCGGTGCCCGGCCCACCGTCCCGGGGGGACAGCAGGACACCTGGGAAGGGCTGTCGCGCCCCGCGGTGCGGGCCGCCGCGGAAGGCAGCCTCAAGCGGCTCGGGGTGGAGCGCCTCGACCTGTACTACCCCCATGTGGAGGACCGCAGCGTGCCCCTGGAGGAGACCGTCGACGCCCTGTCGGAACTGGTCGACGCCGGCACGGTGGGCATGCTGGGTGCGAGCAACCACACGGCCTGGCGCCTGGAGCGGGCACGCGGGCTGGCCGAGGCCGCAGGGCGGCACCGCTACCAGGTGCTGCAGCTGCGCTACAGCTACATTCAGCCCCGCGCCGACCTCGGGCTGCCGGAGACGGCACACGTGCACGCCAACAGCGAGCACCTGGACTTCGTGCGCCAGGAGAACGCGGCCGGCCGCGACACCGCCGTGGTCGCCTACACCCCGCTCCTCATGGGCGCCTACTCCCGCAGCGACAGGGAGCTCAGCCGCGCCTACGAGCACCCCGGAACGGCGGCGCGGCTGGCGGCCCTGGACGACGTGGCCGCCCAGGTGGGGGCGACGCGCAACCAGGTGGTGCTGTCCTGGATGATCGACCACGACCCGCCGATCATCCCGCTGGTCGGGGTCAGCAAGGTCGCCCACGTGGACGAGGCGATGGAGGCGGCCGACCTGCGCCTCACCCGAGCCCAGCGCCGGACCCTGGACGAGGCGGCCTGACCCCGCGCTCGCGCCTTCGGCGGGCGCAGCGCAGGGGAGGGCCCGCAGGTACCTTGATGGTGGGGGCGGGGTGGGCTGCTTCCGGGGAGGAGGGGCGATGAGCAACCTGGAGGCGGCGCCGCGGGAGGTGGCCTGTTCCTCGCCGGCCGCGCCGGACGCCGACGACACGCCGCTCGGGCGGGTGCTGGAGCCGCGGGAGGTTCCGCTGGGCGGCCCCAGGGCCATGCGGGTGCGGCGCACGCTGCCCCAGCGCGCCCAGTCCCTGATCGGGGCCTGGTGCTTCGTGGACCACTACGGGCCCGACGACGTCTCCGCGTCCGGCGGGATGCGGGTGCCGGGCCACCCCCACACCGGGCTGCAGACCGTGTCGTGGCTGTTCAGCGGCGAGGTCGAGCACCGCGACACGACCGGCGCGCACGCCCTGGTGCGCCCCGGCGAGGTCAACCTGATGACGGCCGGGAGCGGCATCGCCCACTCCGAGTACTCCACGCCCGAAACCGCGGACCTGCACGGTGCGCAGCTGTGGGTGGCGCTTCCCGACGCCCACCGGTTCACCGCCCCCGGGTTCGACCACTACGCGCCACCGCTGGTCGAGCAGGACGGAGCCCGGGCGCTCGTGTTTCTGGGCTCCCTGCTCGGGCACACGTCGCCGGTGCCGACCTTCTCCCCCTTGGTGGGCGCCGAGATCACCCTGCTGGCCGGGCAGCGGCTGCGGCTGGATGTCGACCCCGCCTTCGAGCACGGCGTGCTGGTCGACACCGGGGCGCTGACCGTCGCCGGTACCGCCGCGGCCTCCGGGCAGCTCGTCTACCGCCCGCCCGGAACCCGCACTCTGTCGCTGCACGCCGTGGACCGCGGAGCCACGCGCGTGCTGCTGCTCGGCGGGCGGCCGCTGAACGAGCGGATCGTGATGTGGTGGAACTTCGTGGGACGCACCCACGAGGAGATCGCGGGCTTCCGGGAGCAGTGGCAGACCGAGCGCGCCGACGGCGGCGCCCCGTCCGACCGGCCGTCCCAGTCCTCCCGGTTCGGCCCCTTCCCCCAGCAGTGGGAGACGACCCTCTCGGCGCCCGACCTCCCCAACGCCCGGCTGCGCCCGCGGGAGTGACCTCTGCACGCGGAGCCCGCAGCCGGCCGACGGGAGTGCACGTCCGACAGACCGCCACCGTCGGCCTCGTGTTCTCCGCATCTCGTCCGCCGCCGGGCTCCCGTACCGGTCGTGCCCGTCCCGCGGAAGCCGCTACCAGGCCTGCCGCAGCAGGTCGGTGATCGCATCGGCGTCGGCCGCCCGCGGGTTGGGGTAAGGGTTGGCGGCGACACGTTCGGCGGCCTCGCGCAGCCCGTCGCGGGGCACGCCCAGCTCCGCGAACGTGGTCGGCCCCTCGTGGCCGCGCGCCAGCCGCGACACGGCGGCGACCGGGTCGCCCCCGGCGATCCGCGCGAGCCGCTCCGCGGTGCGCGGCACAGCGGGCAGGTTGAAACCCATGACGTGCGGCAGCAGCAGCGCGTGGAGCTCGGCGTGCGGCAGGTCGAAGGCCCCGCCCAGAACGTGCGCCAGCTGGTGGTGCAGCCCCATCCGGGTCTGCGCGAGGCACAGGCCCGCGAGCCAGGCCGCCGACTGGAGGCGCTCGCGAGCCGCGATGTCGGCGGGGTCGGCCAGCACCGCCGGCAGCGTGGTGAGGATGCCGTCGACGGACTCCGAGGCCAGCCCGTCGCTTGCCGCCGTGGCGTCGCGCGCCCACAGCGCCTCGACCGAGTGCGCCAAGGCGTTCAGGGCGCTGGTCAGGGTGAGGCCCTTGGGCATGGTGAGGGTGAGTTGCGGGTCGTAGACGACGGTGCCGGGGGCCAGCGCCGGATCGCGGCGCGTGGTCTTCACGCCGTTCTCGGTCTCGCCGAGATTCGGGGTCACCTCGGACCCGGCGTAGGTGGTCGGCACGGCGACCTGCGGCAGACCGGTCCTGCCCGAGAGCGCCTTGGCCAGACCGATCGCCGAACCGCCGCCGATCGCGACGACGCAGTCGGCCCCTGCTCGCTCGGCGACGGCCAACGCCTCGCGGGTCACCTCCACAGGCGTGTGGACGACCGGGCCGTCGAAACGCGCGGCCAGGCCGGGGCCCAGTGCCGCCGCGAGCTCGTCGGCCGGGCCCCGCGCGGAGCGGGTCGAGACGAGCAGCACGCGCTCGGCGCCGAGCCGCTCGGTCTCTCTTGGGATCTCGTGGCGAGCGCCCAGGCCCGCGAGCACCCGGAGTGGAAGGGTCTCGTGCACGGTCACACCGCTGGACGCGCTGTCAGACATGGTTCCTCCCGGCGCCGGCCGCCCGGCCGCCGACCGCGGCTCCTACGCGCGTGGACCGGGTGCTCGCGACGATGATCTGCAGGATGGGCTCGGCCACTGCGGTACTCCGTTCTGCCGTGTGCACGGTCGCACCCCGTCCGCGGCCCCCTTCCCTCGCCGGCGGCCCGGATGAGGACGCGCCGACCGCGACGGTGGCGGCCCTCGGGTTCGCGGCGGGCGGCGGCTGCGGCGAAGGGCCCGGCCGGTGGCGCCGACGAAGCCGCCGGAGGCCTCCGCGGACTGCGGGTCGTCGGCCGCTCCCGCTGTCCCGGATCACGGCGGAGCACACGTCCGGGGAGCGGACCGCGGCTGCGGCCGACCGCCCCGGGCCCGCCCACCCGACCGCGACCAGCGGCGTTTCCCGGCACTGTAGTGGACGCGTTCGCGGCGGCATCGTTCGGGGCGGCCGTCCCCGCCGCTTCTCCGGCGGCCACCTCGCAGCCCGCGCGACGGCGATGACCTAGCGCTTGGGTCGCTTGGCGGGCAGGCCGCGCCGGGCCGCATGGCGGCGGAGCGCGGCGAACAGCCGCGCCGGCTCGGGGGTGTCGAGTCCCGGCAGCACGACGGGGCGGCCGTCGCGCACCCACAGCTTGAGGTCCCCGGGCTCGCCGTTGCGCGGGGAGTGCCGCAGCGCGGTGATGTCGGCCAGAGCCACCGCCCGCAGCCGCCGCCCGGCGCGCAGGACCAGTCCCCGCTCGAAGAGGTAGACGCCCTTGCGGCCGCGCAGCACGGCGGCGGTCCACAGCGCGGACGGAAGGACCGGCAGCAGCAGCGCCACCCGCGCCAGCCGCGGCACCTCCGAGGTCGCGGACGCGAACGACGACTCGGCCGCGACGAGCACGGCCACCGCCGTCGCTCCGGCGGCGGCCACGTAGACCGCGGCGCGCCGGTGGTCCACCTCGCCGTAAGCGTGCGTGCTCACGGGCTCGCCCAGGCCGTGTTCGCGGGCGGCGCCGACGACGCCGGCAGGCATCGCCGCGCCCGGACCGTCGTCGGGCGCAGCGGGAACGGGCCGGGAGCCGGCTGATCCGGATCCGGCGCCGAAGGAGGCGGGGGGATTGGGCACGGAATCCGGAACACGCTTGCTCACTGGAGGATCCAATCGTCGCGGCGGCCGGTATGGGGGCCCGTGCGCATGTACGCACGAGATACGGGCGACCGGCGGCCAGCCTAACAACGCACCCCGAGCCGGGGGCGGGCTCCGCCGCCGCCGCGTCCGAGCGTCCGAAGCCCGGCGCAGCCCGGCGGCGGAGTGCGGCGGCGCCGCCGCACCGGCGGGGCCGCCGGCGAACCTAGACTCGTCGGGGGCACCGCGCCGCCGAACCGGCGGAGCAGGGGCGTTGGGAGTCGGCTACGGAAGGGCGGGCGAGTTGCCGGGCAGTACGCAGGGCGCCGCTGGAGCTGAAGGCGTGCCGGAGCGCTCGGCGCTGCGCGCCGACTGCTCGTCGTGCTTCGGGTTGTGCTGCGCCGCACTGCCGTTCTCCGCCTCGGCGGACTTCCCGGTGGACAAGGCGGCCGGGCGGGCCTGCTCCAACCTGGGTGCCGACTACGGCTGCACCATCCACGCCCGGCTGCGCGACGAGGGGTACCGCGGCTGCACCGTCTTCGACTGCTTCGGCGCCGGCCAGCAGGTCTCGCGGGTCACCTTCGAGGGCCGGTCCTGGCGCGACGACCCCGGTATCGCGCGCTCCGTCTTCGACGCCTTCGGCGTCATGAGGCAGCTGCACGAGCTGCTGTGGTACCTGGACGAGGCCCGTTCGCTGCCGACCTCGGAGCCGCTCGGCGCCGAGCTCCGGGCGCTCCAGAAGGAGGCCGCGCGCCTGACCCGGGCCGATGCCGCACAACTGCGCGAGGCCGACCCGGCTGCGCTGCGGGAGCGGGCCAGGCCCCTGCTGCGGCGCGCGAGCGAGCTGGCCCGGGCGCGGGAGACCCGCCGCGGCCGCGATATGTCGGGCGCCGACCTGGTCGGCGCCGACCTGCGCAAGGCCGACCTGCGCGGTACGGGGCTGCGCGGGGCCCTGCTCATCGCCGCCGATCTGCGCGGCGCCGACCTGCGCCGGACCGACCTCATCGGCGCCGACCTGCGGGACGCCCGCCTCGGCGGCGCCGACCTCACGGGCGCGCTGTTCCTCACCCAGCCGCAGGCCAACGCCGCCCGCGGCGACGCCCGCACCCGGCTGCCGGAGGCCCTGGAGCGGCCGGACCACTGGTAGCCGACAGACCGCAAGTTGCCCGGCGGCCCGGCCGCGTCTGCACCCCACGCGCGCCGAACAGGCGCGCCCGCCGCTCCGCCGCCGCGCAGCATCCGGGCGCGCCCGGGCCGACCGAGCCCGCGCGGCCGGACCCTTCGCCTGCGAGGAAGCCGCACTCCCGACCTGCAAGAGTCGCGGGGGGCGTGTGTGGACGCCCCTCCCCGCGTCGACCGCCGGGCGGCGGCCCCGCGTCGACCGCCGGCCTCGGCCGCGCGGTCCGCTACCAGCGCGGCAGGCGGGGCGCGGTCCAGTCGGGGTGCACGGCGCGCATGGCGCCGACGTCGTCGCGGTCCCGCACGTCGCTGTCGCTCCACCTGCGGTGCAGGTCGGCCAGCGCGTCGGTGTCCAGTTCGATCCCGAGCCCGGGAGCGTCGGAGACCTCCACCGCGCCGCCTTTGAAGGCGTGCGGCCGCGTGACGACGTCCTCCTGCTGCCAGGGGCGGTGCGTGTCGCAGGCGTGGTGCAGGTCGGGTACGGCGGCGGCCACGTGGGTCATCGCGGCCAGGCTGATGCCCAGGTGGGTGTTGGAGTGCATGGACACCCCCACGCCGTAGGTGCGGCACAGCGCGGCCAGGTCGAGCGTGGCGCGCAGCCCGCCCCAGAAGTGGTGGTCGGAGAGCACGACCTGCACGGCGTTGCGGGAGAACGCCTCCGGCACCTCGTCGAACCCGGTGACGCACATGTTGGTGGCCAGCGGCATGCCCGTGCGCTGGTGGATGCGCGCCATGGCGCCGACCCCGGCGGCGGGGTCCTCCAGGTACTCCAGCACCCCCGTCAGCTCGCGTGCCACGCGCTCGCCGGTCTCGGCGGACCAGGCGCCGTTGGGGTCCAGGCGCAGCGGCGTGTCGGGGAACGCCGTGCGCAGCGCGCGCACGGCCGCGATCTCCTGGTCGGGGTCGAACACGCCGCCCTTGAGCTTGATGGAGCCGAACCCGTAGCGGTCCGCGAACAGCCGGGCCTGCTCCACGACGCCCTGCGGGTCGAGCGCGCCGCCCCACTCGTCGGGGCCGGCGCCGGGGTGGGCCGCCCACTTGTAGAAGAGGTAGGCGCTGTAGTCGACGCGGTCGCGCACCCGGCCGCCGAGCAGGGCGTGCACGGGGACGCCCAGGATGCGGCCCCAGGCGTCGAGGCAGGCCACCTCGAACACCGCGAACACGCTGGCCTTGAGCTTTGCCAGGTCGCGCTTGCCGCGCAGGCCGGCGGCGTGCGTGCCGGCCTCGGCGTAGGCGGTCTCGTCGGCGCCCAGAACCTCGTCCACGACCGCGCGCAGGGCGGTGGGGCGGGACACGTCGGCGCCGGCCAGGTGCGGCGCGACCCTGCGGATCGCGGTGAGGTAGTCGGTGTCGCCGTAGGTCTCGCCGAGCCCGACGGCGCCCGACTCGGTCTCGATCTCCACGATCGTGCGCGGGGTGGCCGGCTGGTGCACGCCCTGCAGGTTCAGCAGCGGCGGGTCGGAGATGAGGATGGGGGTGACCCGGACCTCGCGGACACGGCCGGCGGTGGATTCAGGCATCGCGGTCCTTCACTGTTCGCGGTGTCGTCCGACGAGGTCGAGCCCGGCGGCGAGCAGCCGCTTCGCTTCGTCGAGGTGCTCGGGCGCGGGCTCGGCCAGCGGCGCCCGCACCGGGCCGACGTCGACGCCGGTCTCGGCGGCGCGCAGCCGGCAGGCGGCCTTGACCAGGGACACGGCGTAGCCGGTGCCCTTGTCGCGCAGGCTCACCCAGGGGATGAAGAAGCCGTCGAGCAGCCGGTCGACCGCGGCCGTGTCGCCCGCCGCCAGCGCTCGGAAGAACGCGGTGGCGATCTCGGGCGCGAAGGCGTGCACCGCCGAGGAGTACGCGCGGACGCCGGTCGCCGCGTAGGCCCGCGCCTGCAGTTCGGCGGTGGGCACGCCGTTGAAGAACAGGAAGTCGTCGGGCGCGGCGCGCACCAGGCGCTGCATCCGGTCCAGGTCGCCGTGGCCGTCCTTGAGCCCGATGATGTTGGGCACCTCGGCCAGCTCGGCCACGCTCTCGGGGGTGAAGGCGACCTGGTTGCGCTGGTAGGCGATGAGCGGCAGCCGGGTGGCGGCCGCGACGGCCCGGGTGTGCTCGACCAGGCCCGACTGCGGGCCCTTCACCAGGTAGGGCGGCAGCAGCAGGAGGGCGTCGGCCCCGGCGCGCTCGGCCGCCGCGGCGAAGTCGGCGGCCAGCCGCATGCCGTAGCCGGCGCCCGCGACGACCGGCACCCGCCCTCCGGCGCGTTGCACGGCGGTGCGCACGGCGGCCTCGTAGTCGTCCAGGCCCAGTGTGAAGAACTCGCCGGTGCCGCAGGCGGCGAAGACGGCGCCGGGCTCGCTCGCGAGCTGGTGGTCCAGGTAGGCGGCCGAGGCGCCCTCGGCGAAGCCGCCGTCGGCGTCGAACGGGGTCAGCGGGAACGCCAGGACGGCGCGCTCCATCCCGTGCGCGAGGCGCTCGGCGACCTCGCGGACGTAGTCGGGACGGCTCCCGCCGTGGCCTGCCCCTGCCACTGCACTCACACTGTCTCCATATGTAGACAACATTTCTCTATGTAGAAGGAGGTTATTCCGCGGACCACGCCACGTCAACGGGGCCGCAACCGGACCGGACAGGCTGCACTGCGGGGCTCGGCCGTGCCGCACCACGTCCGTGGCGCCCACGCATATGGATAGAATCCAGATACGCGGACAGGGAGTGCAGGAAATCCGAACCAGGCGCGACACCGGGAGGTCGTGGTGGCCGACGATGCGGCCGAGCGCAGCGTGCGCGAGGTCAAGTCCGCCGCGCGCACCGTGGAACTGCTCGAGGCACTCAGCGGGCTCGACCGGCCGGCCACGCTGCGCGTCTTGGCCGAGCGCATGGGCGTGCCGCGCAGCAGCCTCTACGCCCTGCTGCAGACCCTGGTCGGGCGCGGCTGGGTGCGCACCGACCCCACGGGGTCGCTGTACTCGATCGGCATCCGCGCGCTGCTCGCCGGCACCGGCTACATCGACGCCGACCCCCGTGCGGCGATGGTGAGCCCGTACCTGGACTCGCTCTCCGAGCGCCTGGGCGAGACCGTGCACTTCGCCCGCCTGGACGGCGCCGACGTCATCTACCTCGCCACCCGGGAGTCGCGGCACTACCTGCGCCCTTTCAGCCGCGTCGGGCGCAGACTGCCTGCGCACAGCACCTCTCTGGGCAAGGCGCTGCTGGCCGAGCGCACCGACGCCGCGGTCGACGCACTGCTCCCGGCCGAGCTGGACGCCGTCACGTCGAGGACCATCACCGACCGCGCCGCCCTGTTCGAGGAGCTCGCCGCCATCCGCGAGCGCGGCTACTCCACCGACGACGGTGAGAACGTGGTCGGGCTGCGCTGCATCGGGGTCGCGCTGGGCTACGACCGGCCCGCTCAGGACGCCGTCAGCTGCTCGATCCCCGCCGCCCGCTACACCCCCGGGAGCGCCGAGGCCGCGGTCGAGGCGCTCACGGAAATCCGGACCGCGCTGGAGCGCTCCGGGCTCTGGTAGGCGGCCCGTGCGGCGGGCGTGCGGCACTGCATCCGGAGCCGGCCCTTCGTTCGCCCCTCGCCCGCCCGCCTGCCGCGCCCGAACCGCCCGAACTTCGTCGCGTCCCGCCCCTCGCGGACGGCACTGATTCCACCGTCGCGACCTGCGGCGAAGCCGACACTGGTGGTTCAACGGATAGGCCGTGACGCCGCGATTGCGGATAGTTACCCCATGCCCGCATACAGCATGCAGGCGCGTCCGGAGACCCCCGGACTGAAAGCGGCCGAGCCGGCGGATCCCCCAACCCCCTGATCCCGAACCCCGCCCCGCTCCGCGCCGCCGATCCCCCTGGAACCGACGGCGAGCCGCGCCCGCGGACCCCCCGCGGAGCCTGCGGCCCCCCGTCGCGAGGCAAAGGAAGCATTCCCCATGTTCGCACCGAACACCACCGCCGAGCAGCCCGAGGCGGCCACCCCGTCCGCCGCGTCCCCCTCCCGCGGCCCTCTGCACACCGCCGGGCGGATCGCCGTGACCCTGGCGCTGGCACTCGGCGGAACCGCCGCCGTGAGCGCGCCGGCCCAGGCCGACGAGATCGGCCCCGACCCCTCAGAGGAGAGCATCGAGGCGCCCACCGGACCGTTCGACACCGACGACGAGGACGTCTCCTCGCTGGTGAGCGGCTTCGGCGGCGGCACGATCTACTACCCCACCGACGACAGCCACACCTACGGCGGTGTGGTCGTCGCCCCGGGCTACACGGCCAGTTCCTCGTCGATGTCCTGGCTCGGCCCGCGGCTCGCCTCGCAGGGCTTCGTGGTCTTCACCATCGACACCAACTCCCGCTACGACCAGCCCGCCAGCCGGGGACGCCAGATCGGCGCCGCACTGGACTACCTGGCCGACAGCAGCGACGTGAGCGACATCGTCGACGGCGACCGCATGGCGGCCATGGGCCACTCCATGGGCGGCGGCGGAACGCTGGAGATCGCCGAGGACCGCCCCGAGCTGAAGGCCGCCATCCCGCTGACCGCGTGGAACCTGGACAAGAGCTGGGGCGGTGTCAGCGTGCCGACCCTGGTCGTGGGCGCGGAGAACGACTCCGTCGCCTCGGTGCAGAGCCATTCCATCCCGTTCTACGAGAGCCTGCCGAGCTCGCCCGGCAAGGCCTACCTGGAGCTGGACGGCGCCTCGCACTTCGCGCCGAACCTGTCGAACACGACCATCGCGAAGTACAGCATCTCCTGGCTGAAGCTGTACGTGGACGGTGACCAGCGCTACGAGCAGTTCCTCTGCCCGCCTCCGGACAGCGGCGGCCTGTTCTCCGACATCTCCGACTACCGCGAGACCAACTGCTAGAGCTTCGCCTTCCGACGTGCCCGACGCCTGTCAGGAGCGGCGCCGCCTCCTAACCGGGCGGGCGCCGGGGCGGGCACGGAAGCGGGACACCGCAGGGCTGATGGCGGCCGCGCGCAGCGGCCGCCATCGGCGTGTTCGGGCACCGGCAGCGGAGGCATCTGGACACACGCCGAAAAGGCGCCGCCGATCGCCGCAAACCGCCGTTGCACCGCCCGGATAACCGATATGGTTCCGATTGCCGCGTCCCCTTTGCCAGTCCCCCTGCTCAGTGAGAGAGGCGCTCCCGTGTCCGAAATCGTTCGGCTGACCTGCCCGATGGGCCGCAAACGGGCGGAGCTGTGGAGCGGCGCGGTCCTGGCGCTGGCCGGCGCGGGAGGTGCCGCGGCGGCGTTCGCCGGGCTTGTGGGCCTGCCCGAGCAGGACGCTCAGGGGGCGCTGCGCTGGGGTGCCGTGGCGCTGAGCGCCGCGGTGCTGGTGGCCGGGCTGGCGCTGCTGGCCGACGGCCTCCGGCTGCGGGTGCCGGTGCTCGAGGTCGAGGACGGGGAGTTCCGCTACACGCGCGGGCGCTACATCGTGCGCATCCCGTTCGCCGACGTCGGCTCCTACTACGTGCTGCGCGGACGCACCCGGTCGCTGGGCCTGTGCGACGTCACCGGCCGCCCGCGCCAGTTCCCCTCGGTCCAAGGGCGCCGCGCCAGCCGCCCCTACCTGCCGCTCACCGGGCTGACCTCGCCGGACAAGGTCGACGCGTTCATGAGTACAGCGGGCATCCCCCCGCGCGACCGCTCGCTCACGTCGGGGCGCTGAGCCCGCGCTTAGGCGGCGACCGCCGAACGGGCGCCCGCCGCCGCAGGGCCCCGTAGGCTGCAAACGGACCTCCCCCGCACAGCACGGCGGGCCGCGCCCCGAAGGACGCGGCCCGTTCGCTGCACGAGGTGCGGCACCCGCAGGTGCCGGGCGACCTGCGCGGGCTAGGAGCTGAAGTCCAGGCCCTTGGCGTCGTCGCCCATGACCTCCTTGAGATAGTCGGGGTTGTCGGCCAGCCAGGCCTTCGCACCCTCGGTCTCCTCGCCCTCGTACTCACCGATGACCGTCTGCTCGAGGCTGCCGATCTGCTCGTCGGAGAGCTTGAAGTTGCCGATCCACTCGGCGAGGTCCGGGTAGTCTTCGGAGAAGCCGGGACGGCCGATGCTGTGGATCGACTCGGGCTCGCCCATCGCGCCCTTGGGGTCCTCGAGGTCCTTGAGGTCCTCCTGGGCGTAGACGATGTGCGGACGCCACAGCGTCACGACGATCGGCTTCTCCTCCTTGATCGCCGTACGCAGCTCCTCCAGCATCGCCGGCGTGGAGGACTTGACCAGCTTGTACTCGCCCTCGAGGCCGTAGGCGGGCATCGCCTCCTCTTCGGTGGTCTGCACCAGGCCCGAGCCGGACTCGATGCCGATGATCTCGCCGCCGAACTCGTCGGACTTGCCCTTGAGGTCCTCGATGGAGTTGACGTCCTCCATGTAGGACGGCACCGTCAGCTCCAGGCTGGCGCCCTCGTTCCAGGCGCCGAGGTCCTCGACCTTGTCGCCGTACTTGTCCCAGTACTCCCCATGGGTGTTGGGCAGCCACGTGTCGAGGTACAGGTCGATGTCGCCGTCGGCCGTGCCCTGGAACACCGGGGCCACGTCGACGTTCTCGATGTTGACCGTGTAGCCCTTCTCCTCCAGGACCGCCTTCCACAGGTGGGTGACGGCGATGTCCTCCTCCCAGGGGATGAGGCCGATGGTGATCTCCTTGTCACCGCCGCCTTCACCCTCCGACGGGCCCGTGGACACGCCGCCCTCGCCGCCACCGCCGCAGGCGCCGGCGACGAGCGCCAGCGTCGCGGCCGCGGCACCTACTCCGATCAGCTTCGTGAAGCGTTTTGCCTCGCTCACGATTCCTCCTCTTTTGTGCGGGTGATTCCGGGAACCCCGCCGATGCGGGCGACGGCGGGGAGGGGGATGGTGGGTTCAGGCGGACGCGCGCTGCGCCCTGGCGGCGGGTGAGTAGCGGGTCACCGCACCGGTCAGCCGGTCCAGGAAGATGGCCAGGATGACCACGGCGATACCGCCCTCGAAGCCCACCGGGACGTCGCCCTGCGCGATACCCGTGTAGACGTCGTTGCCCAGGCCGCCGGCGCCGACCATGCCGGCGATGACGACCATCGACAGACTGAGCATGATGATCTGGTTGATGCCGGCCATGATCGTGGCCAGCGCCAGCGGCAGCTGGATCCGGCGCAGGATCTGCCAGTCCGGCGCGCCGAACGCCTCGCCGGCCTCGACCAGCTCCTTGTCGACCTGGCGGATGCCCAGCTCGGTCAGCCGGACGCCGGGAGGCATCGCGAAGATGACCGTCGCGATGACGCCGGGCACGGTGCCGATGCTGAAGAAGGCGATCGCCGGCAGCAGGTAGACGAACGCGGGCAGGGTCTGCATGAAGTCCAGGACCGGCTTGACCACGGTGCTGACGTGGCGGCTCTGCGCCGCGAGCACGCCGATGGGCAGTGAGACCGCCACGGCGACCACGGTCGCGACCAGGATCAGCGCGAGGCTGCTCATCGCGTTCTCCCAGCTCTCCATGCTGATGATCAGCAGGAAGCCGAGAATGCTGAACAGGCCGATGCCCCAGCCCGCCACGGTGAAGGCCAGCGCGGACAGCAGGACCGCGACAATCAGGGACAGCTGCACGCCCAGGACGAAGTGCAGGACCAGGATCAGCAGCAGCGCGGCGGTCCACGCGACGGCGACGACCTGCTGGCGCCGCTCGCGCGCGGCAGTGAAGCTGATGGCCACCAGCGCGGTGAGTAGCAGCAGAGCCAGGATCAGCGGCGGGTAGACGTACTCGGCGCCGAACAGGTTCATGGCCCACAGGAACAGCGGGGCCGGCAGCGAGGTGATCACCGCGGAGGCCAGTCCGGCCGCCAGCTCGGCGACGTAGAACCCGGCCCATACCGCGATGGCGATCAGCGTCGGCTTGCGGTGCTTGCGCGCCAGCAGCCCGCCGGCGACGAACGCCGCGGCCAGCAGCGTGAACTGGGTGGCCGAAGGCATGAAGAACAGCGTCGACAGCGTGCTGACACACGCCTGGATGATCAGGTCGACGAAGTCGAAGAACGAGCCGAAGGTCACCCGCAGCCACTCGATGGCGGCGTCGAAGGTGGTGCCGACCGGAACGCGCGGCACGGGAACGGCGTAGGACATCAGGCTCATCGCCGGCTCCCTTCGGTGGCCGGGGCGTCGTCGCCGGGTTCGGCCCCGGAGTCGTCGGCGCCGGAGTCGCCGGCACCGGAACCGGATGCCGACTCGTCGGCACGAGAGGCCTCGTCCGCTGCGGACGCGGTCTCGGCCGCCTCGTCCGCACCGTTCTCCTCGCCGCCGCCGGGGGTGGCCAGGGCGGCAAGCAGAGTGCCCCGGGGAATGACGCCGACCAGCCGCTCGTCGTCGTCGATCACGGCCAGCGGGTAAGAGCTCTCCGCGGCCTGGACGAACATGTCGGCGACCGCGGTGTCGGGCGACACGCGCTCGGCCGCGCCGACCAGCCCGGCCAGCTCCTTGACGTTGTCGCGCACGGCTTCGGCGATCGCGCTCTCACCGACGACGCCCATCAGCCTGCGGTCGCGCTGGACCACGAACGCCCACGGGGTCTGGTTGTCGCGCATGGTCCGCAGCGCCGTGCGGGGGCCCTGGCCCGGGTCGATAACCGGGATGGGCTTCTCCATGACCGATGAGGCGGTGAGCACGCGCGTGCGGTCGACGTCCTCGATGAAGTTAGCGACGTAGTCGTTGGCCGGGTCGTTGAGGATCTCCTCGGCCTTGCCGATCTGGGCGACGCGCCCGTCGCGCAGCACGCAGATGCGGTCGCCCAGGCGCATCGCCTCGTTGAGGTCGTGGGTGATGAAGACGATGGTCTTGCCCAGCGACGCCTGCAGCTCCAGCAGCTGCGTCTGCATGTCGCGCCGGATCAACGGGTCGAGCGCGCTGAAGGCCTCGTCCATCAGGATGATCTCGGTGTCGGCGGCCAGAGCCCGCGCCAGGCCGACGCGCTGCTGCATCCCGCCGGACAGCTGGCCGGGGACCTTCACCTCCCAGCCGTCGAGGCCGACCATCGCCAGCGCCTCGCGCGCCTTGGTCTCGCGTTCGGCGCGGGGCACGCCGCGGACCTCCAGGCCGTAGGCCGCGTTCTCCAGCACCGTGCGGTGCGGGAACAGCGCGAAGTGCTGGAACACCATGCTGACCTTGTCGCTGCGCAGTTTGCGCAGCTCCGACTTGCCCAGCTTGGTGATGTCGGTCCCGTCGATCTCGACGGTCCCCGACGTGTGCGGCAACAGACCGTTGAGCATCCGGATCAGCGTGGACTTGCCGGAGCCCGACAGACCCATGACCACGAAGATCTCGCCCGGCTGCACCTCGAAGGAGACGTCGATGACCGCGGCGGTGACGTTCAGCGACTTGATGTCGTCGCGGTGCCGACCGTCCGCCAGCAGCTCGACCGCCCTGGTCGGGCGCCTGCCGAATATCTTGTAAAGCTTGTCTGCGCGTACTGCTGGCACGGTCTCCTCTTTGGCTCTGTCCAGTGGCACACCCGAGGGACGCCCCTGGAGGCGGCCCTGCGCGCGCCTCGGCGATGCGCGCCGGACTTACTTTCCGTTACCGGGCTTGTCGGTCCACACCTTCATGAGTGCCCCTGCCGGATCGGGGCCCTGCACGCGCGCCACGTCCTTACCGCTCTTTAAGTCCCATTTATGGTGATAGGAACCCTACCGACGAAGTGCGAAGACTTGCCGCCGGCATCGTCACGGAGAGATAACACGTTTACTGTCGAGCACCCCCCGGAAAGCGGACGTGCGCACCGCACTTGGACCACGCGATGCCGCCTGAATGTGATCTACACCACACTTCATACCGAGGTGACCACGATCACTGTTCCGGTGTCTTGGCAGCTCAAAACGGCTACGCTCAGATCGTTCGCGTGTGTGTACCGTGATTCTCTGCTATAGGCCGGTACACCCTCCGTCCACAGACCCGGAACCGCTCCCGGGTCGGGCTGGAGGCCGTCGCGTAAAGTCGAGAGAGTGACGCACTCACGCACAGTCGGCTTCCTGACCGTCGCGGCGATGCTGGCCGCGATGTGGGTGTTCGAGATCGTCGACACCGTCATGGGCGGCGCGCTCGACATGGTCTTCGGTCTGCGGTCGTGGACCTTCGACAACGTCTGGAGCGTTGTCACCGCCCCCTTCATGCACGCCGGCTTCACCCACCTGATCAGCAACTCGATCCCGTTCCTGGTGCTCGGGGCGCTCGTGGCGATCGGCGGCCTGGGGCGCTTCGCGTGGACCACGCTGATCGTGATGGCGGCCAGCGGGATCGGCGTCTGGCTGCTCAGCCCGCAGGGCACCCTGACCGTGGGCGCCAGCGGCCTGGTCTTCGGCTACTTCGGCTACACCGTGCTGCGCGGCATCGTCGAACGGCGCACCGTCGACATCGTGATCATGATCTGCGTGATCCTGTTCTACGGGACGCTCATCTTCGGCGTGCTGCCCCAGCAGACCGGCGTCTCCTGGCAGGCCCACCTGTTCGGCTTCCTGGGCGGGCTGTTCGCGGCCTACGTGCTCCCCCGGCGCCAGAGCCGGCGCGAGCTGAACGGCGGCTACGGCGGGCGGCCCGGGCCCGGGCCCGGGGGCTACGGCGGGTACGGAGCACCGCTGCGCTAGGAGCCTTCGCCGCACGCGGGGCCGAGCCGCCGCGGATGCGGAGGGGCGGAGCGGGCGCGGGGCCCGAACCGTTCCGGGAGCGGGATCGGCGGCGGAACACGCCGGCGACACTTGAGTTAGAGGGCACTCGAAGTCCTAGCATCGCGGCCATGACCACACAGCAGACGCCGCAGCGCCCGATCGGCTCGGGCTTCTCGAACCGGACCACCGCGAAGGAGGTCCTGGAGGGGATCGACCTCAGCGGCAAGCTCGCCGTCGTGACCGGCGGCTACTCCGGCCTGGGGCTGGAGACCACCCGCGCGCTCGTCGAGGCGGGCGCCCACGTCGTCGTCCCGGCCCGCCGCCGCGCGGCGGCCGAGGAGGCTCTCGCGGGGATCGGCGGACAGGCCGGCGGGTCCGCCGGGGGCGTCGTGGGCGTCGAGGGCGTCGAGGTGGACGAGCTCGACCTCGGCGACCTGGACAGCGTCCGCGCCTTCGCCGACCGGTTCCTGGCCACGGGGCGCGGCATCGACATCATGATCGACAACGCCGGGATCATGGCGTGCCCGGAGACCCGCGTCGGCCCGGGCTGGGAGGCGCAGTTCGCCACCAACCACCTCGGCCACTTCGCCCTGGTCAACCGCCTGTGGCCCGTCATCGCCTCCGGCGGTGGCGCCCGCGTCGTCTCGGTCTCCTCCCGCGGCCACCACCGCTCCCCCATGCGCTGGGACGATGTGCACTTCGAACGGTCCTACGACAAGTGGGAGGCCTACGGGCAGGCCAAGACCGCCAACGTGCTCTTCGCCGTCCACCTCGACGCGCTGGGCCGGGAGTCGGGGGTGCGCGCGTTCTCGCTGCACCCGGGCGGCATCCTCACCCCGCTGCAGCGCCACCTCCCCAAGGAGGAGATGGTGGCCGCGGGCTGGATCGACGAGCAGGGCAATCCGATCAACCCGGCCTTCAAGACCCCCGAGCAGGGCGCGGCCACCCAGGTGTGGGCGGCGACCTCACCGCAGCTCGCGGGAATGGGCGGGGTGTACTGCGAGGACTGCGACATCGCCGAGATGGTCGAGACCGGGGACGCGAGCACGCCGTCGGCGGTGCGCGCGTACGCCGTCGACCCCGAGCAGGCCGCCCGGCTGTGGGAGCTGTCAGCCGAGCTGACGGGGGTGGACGCGTTCGCGCGGTAGGACCGCGCTGAGGGGGCGGTCAGCGGGGGCGGTCGGCGGGGGCGGGGCGGCAGTGCGGCGGTCGTCAGCAGGAGGACCGCGTGGTGGAGGCGGCATGGGGCGGGTGAGCGGCAGTCCGAAGCGGCCGGGCCGGGCGACGCGTGTCGAAGGGCGCGCAGAGGGAGCCGCACGGCGAGGGGCAGCAAGAGTGGGGGCGCCACGGTAGGCGGTCGCGGGGGCGGTCGGCGGTCGGCGGTCGGCGTCGCCCGACTACGCCTGCGCGGCTCCCTCACCCGTCCCCCAGCGGAAGTTCTTGTACGACCGCGAGGGGGTCGGGCCCCGCTGGTTCTGGTACCGCGACCCGTACTGGGACGAGCCGTAGGGGAACTCGGCCGGCGAGGTCAGCCGGAACATGCACAGCTGCCCGATGCGCATCCCGGGGTAGAGCTTCATCGGCAGCGTCGCGACGTTCGACAGCTCCAGCGTCACGTGCCCGGAGAAGCCGGGGTCGATGAAGCCGGCCGTGGAGTGGGTGAGCAGTCCCAGCCGACCCAGCGAGCTCTTGCCCTCCAGGCGGCTCGCGATGTCGTCGGGCAGCGCGACCACCTCGTAGGTCGACGCCAGCACGAACTCCCCCGGATGCAGGATGAACGGCTCGTCCCCGTCCGGCTCCACCAGGCGCGTCAGATCGGGCTGCTCCACAGCGGGGTCGATGTGCGGGTACTTGTGGTTCTCGAAGACCCGGAAGTACCGGTCAAGCCGCACGTCCACGCTCGACGGCTGGACGAGGCCGGGGTCGTACGGATCGATCTTGACCCGCCCGGACTCGATTTCAGACCTGATGTCGCGATCGGAGAGCAGCACCCTCCAGAACCTACCGCCTCCCACCGGCCCACCGCCGCCCCGCGCTCCGGTTACCCGCTCCCCGCCGACATCCGGTAAGCTGTCCTGAGTCGGCGGGAGACCGCAATCCCCGCAGCGACGCGGATGTAGTTCAATGGTAGAACTTCAGCTTCCCAAGCTGATAACGCGGGTTCGATTCCCGTCATCCGCTCTGTACGAAAAAGAGCCCTGACCTGCGATATCAAATCGAACAGGCAGGGCTTTTTTAGCGCCCAGGGTGCACGCGAGTGTGCACCACCTCGCCGCCGCCGGTTTCTATCCAGGCTCCATCCCGTCATCCGGCCCCCGCCGAGGGTGCACCAGGGTGCACGGGCGCGGGAGCGCCGGCCCCAGAGGCGGCCGGCGCCCACCTGAAGCACCCTCGCAGAACGGCCACATTCCCCGATCGCCACAGACGGCGACCGCAACCAGCTCGCCTTGTGATCTGTCCTGGCTTCCCGCTATCCCCGGCACCGCGTGCGCAGCTACGTCCGATCCGACGGCACCACGGTGCGCGGCCACTATCGCGCCAACCGCGGACCGTCGCCGACCCCCGCACGTTCGTCCGGCAACGCCGGCAACGGCTTCGATCCCGTCCTCATCCTGATTGTGCTGGCCGTCATCGGCGCTCTCGCCGCACGGGTCGGCTGGACCCGGGCTCCTTCGGCGCGGTGGACTCGGCGCCGCGCCGGAGGAGTCGTTTCTACTTCTGGAAACATGCATTTCCTGAAGTAGACTGGCCGGGTGACTTCTGGAAACACGACCTTCGGTGTGACCTTGGGGTTTGAGTGGCGTGGAATCTCCGCCACTCGATGACATGCCATCGAGCCTTGAAGCGAACGCGGAGAATCCGCCATCGGTCTACCGGAGCGACACGTCGACTTCGCCGCTCTGACAAAGTGAGAGCCCCGAATCCCGCTCCAGTGGCGAAGCCGTGATGATTGAACGCTGAGACCCCAGCTCACGACCGCGATCGCTCTCAGGACTCCATCCCGTACCTCAACTACTCACCTCCGCGGCCCCGGGCACGCCGCAACCAGGCGCGCCAGCCGCGTTCGGGGCGCGGGGATGTGGCGTTGCCGCCGTCACCGTGGATGTGGAGGTGCAGGGCGTCGATGGTCCCTGCTTGGACCGCGGCGCCGTGCACGGTCGTCGCGCAGAGCGTGTTGCGCGTTCCGCCTTCTTCCTCCGGTGACGGGCGCGGCGGGCGGCCGACCGGCCACACGGTGCGGATGCGCCGTGTGTCATGTTGCCGGTACAGCCACCTGTACTCTTCGGTATCCACCAGTGGTCCGGTCTCGCAATCCCCCAGTACCTCACGCGCGGCGTCCTCGCACGCCGCCGCCAGTCCGGGCCGGGCGGCAAGTCGCCGCTTCATCTCGGCGAGCCTGTCGCGTCCAAAATCCCAGATGTCTGACTCATGCGGGCGCGCTTTTTCCAGCGCATGGGCCACTTTGCGCAGCTTGGCGTGTAGGCGGAGCAGTTCGGTCTTGCGGGGATGGGTGAAGGCACGGTGCGCCATGCCGGACAGCCATGCCTGCACCTCGTCCGCCGGTGCGTCGGACTCAATGTGCCGCTGGAGGCCCTCCGCTACCTCGCGGCGGAGGCCGGGGGCGACGTGGGCGACCGTATCCAGATGTTGGTGCAGTCCCTTCGTCTGTTTTCGTACTGCCGGCAGTTCGGCCAGGTGCCGCATTCGGTGCAGTTCGGGCGGCGTCTGCTTCCGTACCGCCGGTACTCCCCACATGTCGAGGGCGGTCTTGATCTCATCCCGCTCCGCAAGCAGTCCGTAATCCCCGGGGAGGTAGCCGGGGTGGGAGGCGATCCGTTTGCACAGCTCGTACACGCTGGTGTCCTCGCGGAGCTGAATGAGGACGTCGGTGTCTTCGCGGAGGCAGACGACGAGCAGCGCGGGCAATCGTTGTTCGGGCACGCCGAAGAATCCCGCGCAGCGTGAGACGGCCTCGGTCCAGGCGGCGTGCTGGAGCTGCGGCGGGTGGCGCGGGATGGGGGTGCGCTGGATCCCGGGGGTGACCAGCCGGGTGTAGTCGAAAGGGGGGATGTCGTGGAGTGCGGCGCGCTTCAGGAACTCATGTCTGCGGACTGCCTCGGGCTGATGCATGCGGGCCTCCTCGACGGAGGTAGCCCTGCGCTCCGGCTCGAGGTGGGGTTCTGGGCATAAGACGGCTAATGCGTGCCCGGTGACGTCGTGGATGCTGGTCCAGTCGCGGGTGAGTTCCTGGTGCAGGCTTCTCGCCTCGGCCGTGCGGGCCAGTACCACCATGAGCCCCAGATAGCCCCCGCGCTCGGCCGCCCTCATGATGTACGGCAAGTAGTCTGCGGCCTGCACCGGTATCGTGATCACGCCGCTCTCACCTCCGCTTCCGGCCACTCCGCCGCTGGATGAGAGGTTCAGCCTCTCACGAGGGCTGCCCTGCTGAGCGCCGATACTCGTGCAGACCCCTGATGACAGGGACGCGGATTCTCCGCTGCCCCGGTCGTAGACTCCCCGGCCCGTAGAACACTTCCGGGGCCGCTACGGTCCTCTTCAGGAAACAGCTCTTCTGTGAAGGCAACCGCGCATGGCGGCCACCACGACCCCGGCGAACACCGATCAGGATCCGCATGAGTTTCCCTCACGAAAGGTGTTGACCGTCCTCGGCGCTCCCGCGGACAGCGACACCACCCTCGCCGCGTGGACGCAGACCTATGTCTCCGCGGCGGTGCGCGGGGGCCGCTCCGAGGAGGTCGCCGCCAAGATCACCCGGAATCAGGCCCGGGTTCCGCACCTGGATGCTGGAGGGGTTCGGCCACGACCGCCTCGGAGCGGTGACCCCCCGCGAAGTGACCGCCTGGCGCGACCACCTCGCCGAGCAGGGCATCCAACGCCATGGCGCTCTGCCGGCTCCGATGGCCCCGGCTACGGTCAACAACCACCTGGCCCACCTCTCGGCGTTCTTCACCTGGGTAGCCGCCCACGCCGACGCCGACCTACTGCCGGGCGGGGACCCAACCAAGGGCGTCGAGGTACGTACTGCCCCTGCCCGCCCCGGAGGTCCGGGCACTGTCGGCTCCTGCCAGTCTCGACCCGCAGCCTCCTCACCCCTAGGAGGGATAGCCGAGTTCCTCAACCGTGTGCTCCTCGGCGGCCGCGGCACGGTTGAGCTCGGCGGCCGGAAAGGGTGTCTGCTTGCTCTCCGTAAGCAGCTGGCGGTGGAAGCCGTCCAGGACGACGGTGGCCCGGGCATGCCGTTCGATGATGATCGCCGCGATCTCCGGCACAACACCGCTGGTCCTTCGACCTGCGCTCCACTCCTGCAGGAACACGTCTGTCTCCGTATCACCCTGAAGGCGGTCGGCGAGATGGTGGAGCAGATGGCTCGCGGTGTAGTGGCGGTCGTACGCGAGATGGTCCGAAAGGAATTGCTCCTCGTCCGCTGAGAGCTCAAAGCCTGAGCTCAGGGCCAGTCCGAAGTCCGCGAAGTAGATCAGCCGACCGTCGGTCAGGAGGTTGTTGAAATGAGCATCGAAGTGCACGAGCCTGCGAGAGCTCATGAATGCCGCTCCCCGCGCCAAGGCGTCCTCCACCCACAGCCAGAGAGAGCTGGCGCCAGCCAAGTCGCATTCTCCTGGTGCTCGCTCAGCCACGCACCGAGTGTCTGCGGCACGTGCTCAAGGAAGAGCACCAGGCTGCGGGAGGAGCGGCCGATAGCCTCCAGCCGCTCGCGCACGGCCGGTGAGCCCTCCCAGTGGGCGACCGCGCCGTCGATGCCACCGAACTCGTCCACGAAGCCTTCGGGAGGGGAATCGGGCAGGACACGCCAGTGGTACATCAGGGGAAAACCCTCGTGCTCCCTTTCCAGGACCCAGTCGCTGGTCATGGTATGAACCGCCAGCTCCCGCCAGGCACCGAACCCGGCCGAGCCCACTCCGTACTGGTAGAACATCGGCAGGCCGAAGAGGTTCTCCGTGGACCGGACGTTTTCCGGCTGGGCCTCGACTTCGGTCAACGGCACCCTCTTGACGAAGACCCGCGTCCCGTCGATGTCCAATTCCGCGGACCTGCCGCCGATGCCGGATACAACCGCAGAGGCTGAAGAGACGACGTCACCGAGTCGCCGGTCGCTCAACAACGACAGACGAGTAGCCGCGGTCCCGTAGGCAGCCAGACGCGCGGCGTACTTGGAATCGAAGCGGCGCATCGACGGCTCCGCGGGGTGCACCGAACCCAGGGCATCGGTGATCACATAGACGAATCGACCCTATCCGTCCCAGTTCTCCCGAAGCTACGGCGAGCCGCAAAGTAGCTCGTGACTCGTGCTCCAAAGACCTTCATCGGCCGAATCCGGTTCGGTTTTGCGAAGTGCTCGGGGTCGGCGGTCGCCGGCTGCCGACCCACCTGCCACCCGGCCGTCACGGAATTTTCCACCTGTCGCACGAACCGCTAGGCACGGGGTAGCGTCAGATCCCTGTAGCGACCGAAATGGTCGATCCTTGGGCAATTCCCAGCGATGGACCCTCTGGAGAGCACTCACATGCCTAGCCCCCTCTCCCTGAAGGACGACGACCCGACCGAGATTGGAGGACTCCGCCTGATCGGTCGCCTCGGCGCGGGAGGTCAGGGGACGGTGTATCTCGCGGAACAGGCGCAGGGCGGGTCTCTCGTCGCCATCAAGTGCCTCAGTGCCGCGGGGCTGGAGGACCCCCGGATTCGGCAGCGGTTCGTCCGCGAGGCCGAGGCGGCGCGGCAGGTCGCCTCCTTCTGTACAGCGACCGTGCTGGCGGCCGACTTCGAGGCGGAATCGCCCTACATCGTCAGTGAATACGTCGAAGGCCGGTCGCTGTCTCAGCGCATTCGCCAGGACGGGCCCATGTCAGGCGGAGACCTCGGCCGCCTCGCCGTCGCCACCGGCACGGCGCTCGTCGCGATCCACGAGGCCGGCATCGTGCACCGCGACTTCAAACCCGGCAATGTCCTCTTCGGAGACGGTGGCGCACGGGTGATCGACTTCGGGATCGCCCAGAACACGGAAGCCTCTGCCACCCTCACCAACTCCCCGATCGGAACACCGGCGTTCATGGCGCCCGAGCAGATCGCGAGCGGGCAGGCGACTGCCGCTTCGGACGTGTTCGCCTGGGGCGGCGTTCTGGTGTTCGCGGCGACGGGCGCTTCGCCGTTCAACGCGGACACGGTGGCCAACGTGCTGCACAACGTGCTGCACGTGGAGCCGGACCTGAGCGCAGTACCAGACGAGGTGCGCCCGTTGGTGCGGAGGGCGCTGAGCAAGGACCCCGAAGCGCGGCCCAGTGCGGTGGATGTCCTGATGACACTGCTGGGCCGCCAGGGAACCCCCGCCAACCCGGACAGTCTCAGCCAGGCGATGCGTGACGCGCAGACCGCCGTCTCTGGTACCGGCGCGCCCGCGGGCGTGACGGCGACGACGGCGATGTCCCCTAACACGGGCATGCACCCGCATACGACCATGTCACCGCCCACGGACATGCCCCCGAACACATGGGACACGCCCTACGGGCAGCCCCCTGCCCGCAAGCCGGGCAGCCGGCTGAAGCCCTGGCTGATCGGTATCGGCGCCTTGCTGGTCGCCGGCGCCCTCATGGTGGCGGCGGTGATGGGCGCGCTGCTCGACAACATCCTGGTACCCCTCGAAGGCGGTGGGGGTACCAGCGAGGGTGGAAGCGACCCGCAGGCCGACAGCGGCGCCGCATCTGGGGCGGAGTCCGAGAGCGCCGGAGAGAGCACGGCGTCCGAGAACGCCGGAGACGCCGCGTCCGAAGGCGGTGAAGGAAATCCAAAGTCCGAGACCGTAGAGCCGCCTGTGGAGCCCGAGGCCGGGGAACCGGACGGCACGACCGTTGCCACCGCGCCTCCCGGGGTAGCCACGGACATCGACAACATCCAGGTGGGCGACTGCTACAACGACCCCAGTGAGGAAAGCACGGCGGTGGTCTTCATCGTCGACTGCGCGGAGCCGCATGATGCCGAGGTATTCGGGTTCCTCGAAGTCGACGGGAACCGTGCATGGCCGGGCGCGGAGACCTTGGGCGCGGAGGCGCAGGCGGGATGCAAGGATGACATGTTCTCGTCCTACGTCGGCGTCGGCTATGACTCGTCCATGTATTACCTGATGTGGTACACGCCCTCGGAGAGCAGCTGGGACGCGGGCGACTACGTGCTGACCTGCTCCGTCCACAACCCGGACGGCAAGATCACGGGGTCCGTAGCGGGCGTTGCTCGATAGTCCTCCTCAGTTCTCCGCGTTGTCAGCCTTCGACTTTTGAGGGGCAGTCGCCGCGGCGCGCGCCGTCCACGGCCAGGTGAGCTTCCCTGCGTAGCGCGGACACTTGAGGTGAGGACAGGCGTGATCATCAGGAAGGATGTCGCCCATGCCCTCTCCACACTCGCCCGAGCTCCGCCGCCGCGCTGTCGAGCCGGCGCGCCAGGGCAGCAAGTCCACCGCCGAGCTCGCCAAGGACCTCGGCATCAGCTGCTCGTGTTTGCAGAACTGGGTGGCCCGGGCCGCCGCCGAGGAGAAAGCGGCCGGCGAGGCCGCCCGGCCCACAAGTGCGGAAAAGAAGGAACTCGCCGAGCTGCGCCGCCGCAGCAAGCAACTTGAAGCCGAAAACCAGATCCTGAAGCGGGCCGCAGCCTGTTTCGCCGGTGAGAACGTACTCCAAAGTAATGTACTCGCTGGTCCGTGAATTTGCCGCCGACTCGATCCCGGTCGCGGTGGCACGAGCGAGTACACAACGCATCCGAAGCACCGCGTGCATCGGTTCCGCTTCGGGTAGGTTCCCGCAGAATGATCCCCCGACCTGCTTGGAGCGCCCATGGCGGCGAAGAAGGACCGGCCGGGACAGCGGAGGCCGACGACCGGTGAAGCCGCCGCCCCCGGACCCGGTGCCCGTTCCCGCGCCCCGTGGCACCTGTGGCCGATCGCCGGGATGATGCTGCTGCTCGCCGGCGGCGGCCTCTGGGACTACCTCAATCTCATCGAACCCAACACCGCCTACATCGAGGACCAGGGGTGGGGTCCCTCCGGGATCGCCTACTTCACCGATTACCCGATCGTCCTGCGCCTGCTCTGGACGACCGCGCTGCTCGCCGCAGCCGCCGCGCCGGTCCTGGTGCTGTTCCGCTCCCGATTCGCGGTTCCACTCGCCCTGGTCGCCGCAGTGGCCCAGGCCCTGTTGCTGGTGAGCACGCTCGCTTTCATGGACCGGTTGGCGACGCTGGGCCCGTTCACGGCGCTCTTCGACGCCGGAGTGGCCGTCGTATTCGCCGCCTTCTGGGGATACTGCCGCTACCTGCGCGCGCGTTCCGCGCTGAGGTGAACGCCCGAGTACGGGCGCCTCTCCGCCGCGTACTTACATCGAGGGGGACGCTCCTGCCCACCGAAATCCGTATCCGACCAAGTAGTTCTCCATATTGGCCACGTCTCTGAGCAGCTCCGGGAGTAGTTCGAGCATCCCGTTGTATTCCAGGCGGCGCAGGGCCTGGGTCAGGCCCCGCTGGGTCACACCTTCGAGGCGGCGCTTGATGCCGTTGAACCGGCGGGGCCTGTCCAGGACGGCCATCACCATCGCCGGGTCCTCCTCCAGCGGCGTCCGGTCGAAAGCGGCGGCGGTGAGAACAACTGCTGGCAGGCCGGTCGCGGCGTGAGACGGCGCCATCATGATCGATCTTCAAGCAATGCGGCGGGAAGGGGCCGGCCCTCTCACGTCAAAGTCCGCTGTCGGTCTGACCGACCTCCTGCAGCGGCAGGGCGAGCCGGAAGCGGGCGCCGTCGCCGAGGGATGTCTCCAGCTCGATGTCGCCGCCGTGGGCTCGCGCGAGGGATCGGGCGATGGCGAGCCCGAGCCCCGCGTTGGCGCCGCTCGTGCGGTTGCGGGAGCGGTCGGTCCGATAGAAGCGGTCGAAAACCCGGTCGGCCTGCTCCGCCGTCATTCCCGGGCCCTGGTCAATCACGTCGAGTACGGCGCGGTCGGCGACCGTGCCGACGCCGATGCGGACAGGGGTGCCCGGCGGGGTATGGGCGGCTGCGTTGCCCACGAGGTTGGTGGCGACCTGCCGCAGCCGGTCCTCGTCGGCGTAGACCGGGGCAGGGCCGGGCGGGCCGCTACCTCCCGGCCCGGTGAGCTCGATCTGGCGGGAGGGGGCGAGGGCGCGCAGGTCGTGGCGGGCCTCGCCCGCGAGCGTGCGCAGGTCCATCGGAGCCCGGTCGAGCTTGTCCTCGGGCGCCTCGTCGAGTTGGGCGAGTAGCAGCAGGCCTTCGGTGAGAGCGGTGAGCCTGGCAGCCTCGCGGTTGATGCGCTGCATCGTTTCGTCGACGTCGGCACGCTCGGGAAGAGCACCCATCCGGTAGAGCTCGGTCGAGCCTTTGATACCGAACAGCGGGGTGCGCAGTTCGTGGCTGACGTCGGAGACGAAGGAACGCATCCGTGCCTCGGACACGGCCCGGTCGGCGAAGGCTCGTTCGAGCTGGCCGAGCATGGTGTTCAGCGATGTCGCGAGGTGTCCGATCTCCGTGTTCGGCGCCGCGATGCCGGGGACACGCCGCGTCAGGTCGCCGCCCGCGATCGCGGCCGCCGTGTGCTCGATCTGGCGGAGCGGCCGCAATCCCCGCCCGAGAGCGAACCAGCCGACCGCCGTGAGTAGAGCGAGCAGCGCAGCACCGCTGACCAGGCTGGTTATCCGGAGGTGGGTGATCATGGCGTCGAGCTCGGTGAGCGGCGCGGCAGCGATGAACACCCCCTCCAATGCGGCGGTCGGCCGGGCGACGGCTCGCCAGCGCTGCGGGCCCTCAGCGGCATTCAGGGTGACCGGTGTCCCGTCGGTGGGGACCGTGTGTAGCGCGCCGAGTGGCGGCAGACTGGCGCCCTCCAGCCGGGAGGAGCGGATGCTCCCGACCACCTTGCCGTTCGCGTCCAGGTACACGCCGTACGGGACGCCGAACACGTCGAGCGCCGGGTCGAGGAGCTCCGGGTAGGCGGTGACGGCGTTGGTATCGGACAGGCCGGTGGCCGGTGCGCGGGAGATAAGCGTGGTGAACGAGCGCAGCTGGCTGTCGAGTTGGTTCAGCTGGTAGTGCTCCAGGCGGTCGGAGACCACGGCGCTGATGAGGGTCAGCCCGATCAGCAGCAGGTTCGCGGTGAGCAGCAGCAGCCTGGTCCGGAGTGACAGCCGGCTCGCCAAGTGCCTCACCGTCGCGGCTCCCGCATGACGTAGCCCACGCCGTGCACGGTGTGGATGAGTTTGGGCTCCTCGGTGTCGACCTTGCGCCGAAGGTAGGAGATGTAGGTGTCGACGATGTTCGCGTCACCACCGAAGTCGTAGTGCCACACGCGGTCGAGGATCTGTGCTTTGGAGACCACGTGCCCGGCGTTCTCCATCAGGTAGTTCAACAGCCGGAACTCGGTGGCGGAGAGGCGTACGGGCCGCCCCGCCCGCGTCACCTGGTGTCCATCGGCGTCGAGCTCAAGCGGGCCCACCGCCAGCACGTGGGCCTGCTGACCCGTGGTACGGCGAAGGATCGCGCGGATGCGGGCTATCAGCTCTTCCAGGTCGAACGGCTTTGTCACGTAGTCGTCGGCGCCGAGGGAGAGCCCGGTGATCTTGTCGGCCTGACGATCGCGGGCGGTGAGGAAAAGGACGGGCATCGCCCCGCCGCGGCGCTGCGGATGCTGTTCACGCAGCCGCCGGACCACCTCGAAGCCGTCCATGTCCGGCAGCATGACGTCGAGCAATACCAGATCGGGAGGCTCCCGGGCTGCTGCGGCGACCGCCTCGGAGGCTGTCGCCGCAGCAGTCACCTGGAACTCGGCGAAACGCAGCGCCGCGGACAGCAGTTCACGGACGGTGGCTTCGTCGTCAACCACCAATAGCCGCTCGGCGGCTCTCCCGGATGTCACGGCCCGCTCCGCTCCTTGCCTGCTCTCTCCATAGCGGTCAGGATACGAACACCTGGAACCGCCGACGGGCCTCACACATCACGGCGCCGGAAGACGACGAATGCGGCGGCCAGCACGGCGGCAACGCCGAGGCACATCCCGCCGAACCCCAGCCAGGGATTCGGGAAATCGGGGTTCGGCACCGTCTCGAGGATCGCGGCAGCGCCCAAGGTCGGCCAGAAGTCGAAGAGCGGCTGCACCCACGGGGGGAACGCGCCCGCGAAGCCCGGTACCAGATAGACGATCCCTACCAGAGCGACCAGAGCCCCCGCCGTAGCCCGCATGATCGCGCCGAGACCGACCGCGAGCACCGCGATGACCGCGAGGTAGAGCCCGCCGCCGGCCACGGCCGCGAGCACACCCGGGTCGCCCAACGCCGCGTGCGGCACGTCCTGCGCGATGAGCACGGCCTGCCCGAAGAAAAAGGCGGCGAACATCAACGCCGTGCCTGCGGTAACGGCGACGGCGGCGACCACCATCACCTTGGCCGACAGCAGTTGGTTTCTGCGGGGCGTAGCGGTCAGCGACGTGCTCATCATGCCGGTCGCGTACTCGGAAGTGACGACAAGGCTGCCCAGAACACCGATGATCAACTGCGCGAGGATGTACGACTGAAGAGTGAAAGAGGTCGGATCCCAAACGTCGCCTTCGACCATGACCTCCTGGTACTTCTGTCCGGCGGAGCCCATTAACAGCATCGTAAGGCCGAATCCGGCCGCGAACAGGCCGGCCAGCGTGTACCGCATGGAGCGCAGGCTGCGAAACTTGATCCACTCCGCGCGGAGGGTGCGGCCGAAACTCGTGCCCGCCGCAGTGGCCGGCGAACTCATACGACCCCCTGGTACTCAACACTGTCCTTGGTCAACTCCATGAAGGTCTCCTCCAAGGAGGCCCGCTGCGGGGTGAGTTCGCTGAGCGCGACGCCCTGGTAGGCGGCGAGCTTGCCGATCTCTTCGCTCGTCATGCCGGACACGACCAGTGCGGATTCGAGGCCTTCGCGGACGGTGGCCCCGGCGGCGGCGAGCTGGCGCGTGAAGGAGCCCGGGTCGGGTGTGCGGACGAGCACGGTGCCGTCGCCGCCCGCGCGCATGAATTCACTGATACCGGTGTCAGCGATGAGCCTGCCCTGGCCGATGACGACCAGATGGTCGGCGGTCTGCGCCATTTCGCTCATGAGGTGACTGGAGACCAGCACCGCCCGACCCTCCCGAGCGAGGGAGCGCATGAAGTCCCGTACCCAGCGGATACCCTCCGCGTCGAGTCCGTTCACCGGCTCGTCGAAGATCAGCACCCGAGGGTCGCCGAGCAGTGTCCCGGCGATGCCGAGGCGCTGCCGCATGCCGAGCGAGAATCCGCCGGCCAGTTTGCCGGCGACCTTCTCCAGCCCGGTCCGAGTGAGCACCTCGTCGACCCGGTGCCGGGGCAGGCCGTTGCTCACTGCGAGCGCCAGCAGGTGGTCGTACGCCTTGCGGCTGCCGTGGACGGCGCCGGCGTCGAGCAGCGCGCCCACTTCGGTCATCGGTGCGGGAAGCTCGTCGTAGCGGCGGCCACCGATGGTGACCGAACCGCGGGTAGGGGCAGCCAAGCCCAGGATCATCTTGATGGTCGTGGACTTGCCCGCGCCGTTCGGGCCGAGGAAACCGGTCACCCTCCCCGGTTCGACAGTGAACGACAAGTCATCCACCACGGTCTCGGGGCCGTACCGCTTGGTCAGCCCCTGTACCTCAATCGCTGTCATGGGGCCGATCCTGGCGGACCCGATTGACCGGTTTCTGAAAGCTTCTGAGAGAACTCTGAGAAATCCGGATCCCGACCGTGCACCGTCACCCGCCGACCCGCCGTGGCGGCGGCACGCTCACAGAAAACTCCAAACCCCGGTCCGACCCAATCACGTGGTCCCGGTACGGCTACCGCTTCCTGCGCCGCTCAAATTCCAAGGACGCAGTCCCGATCTCTCGCGCCTCAAGTTCTCCAGGCGTTTACATCGGCAGATGAGGAAGCGGTGTCGGATCGGATGCGCCTCGAAAACGCAGGGTCCCGGTGGACCTGGTCTGACCAAGCACCGACATCTGCGCAGTGTCGTACGGCCAGTCGAGCTTGTGCCTAGCGCGCGTCTATCGGGTCCGGAGGGAGAGTTCGTTGCCTCGTTGCTGGTCGAACCGCAAGGGCGGGGAGAGGTAGCTGTTGTCGGGATTGCTGACGTAGTCGAGGTAATCGGCCGATTCCTCGATGGCGTTCTCGCCGATCACGAGCGCGCCGCCGCGCAGTGTGGTTCGAGGAGGGCGGTAGAGGCTGAGGGCGCCGTCGAGCGGCACCATGTCGATCGGGCGCCGATGTCTTGGCGAATGGTTTCGAGTGCATCACCGACGCGGATGTCCACAAAGTCGGTCATGTTTGCGGCCTGCAAATTCTCCCGTGCCGGCCGACAACAGCCAGGGATCCGATATGAACGTTGCAGTGATCGGTCGCCGCGGACGGCGGAACCTCCCCGGGAATCCGTGAGAGCTTCCGGGCCCACCACACAACCGGCGGCGCTGACACTTCGGCCTACTGGCGGCCCGCCGTGTGGCACTGCCATTGGTGGGGAATCGAGGCGGAGGCCTCGGCGCAGAACGCGTCGAGCTCCTCGCAGCGCGCGTCGACGGCGGCCGGATCCATGCCTGTGATCGTCCAGGATCAACACACGGAATGCAGGAACTCAACGAAGTACTACTGGGCAACGAGGCTCGCCCCGGCCCCGTCGGCGCCCCGAGCATCCATTGCGCGGTTTCTTTCCGGATTTCGGCCTGGATCCGGCAGATGCCGCGCGATAGGCGTCGGCCGGTGGCGGTGATCACGGCCGGAACCTGCGTCAGCGCGGATTGACGTTGTGGCGGTGTAGCTTGACCGCCCATGGACGATCTGCAGTCACTCAAGCCTCACCTGCTCGAATCCGGGGTTCCCGAGACCGTCGCCGACCGGTGGCTCGGGTTGGCTCTTCCCCAACTGGTGTTCACCCCGATGGACGACGCCGAACTGCGGGCGGGAGAGCGCCCGGCGGGGTGGTACGGCGGGCATCCGCGCGTTCCGCTCGATGTCGACCTGGGCGACTATCCGCACTACATCGCCTCGGTCGACTGCGCTGCCCTCCCGCCCAGCCCACCGGGTTTGGCGCTGCCCGGTGAAGGCTCGCTGCTCCTCTTCGCCACCAGGGACGCGGAATCCGCCATGGAACACGACTTGTCGACCACCTCGCGCGCGGTGCTGCACGTCGGCGCGGACACACCGGTGCGGGAGTGGACGCTCGACGAGTCTCCGGAGGAGCCGGATCACTTCCGCGCCCCGTTCCCCCTCCGGTGCAGCGCCTACTGGAGCCTGCCCGACACCAGCCACGCCGTGCTCCTCCTCGACGATGAGCTGAACGGCTTGTTCTCTCCCTACAGACGGCAGTTGGCCAGTGCCAATCGGGCCAACAGGCGGAACACCGAGAAGTCGGTGAAAGGCCGCGAGGTGCTGAAGATGGGCGGATACCCGGCCAACATCCAGGACGACCCCTGCCTTATCTACGACAAGGCAGAGGTGCTCGGGCGACGCGATTGGTGCCTGATCGCCGAATGGGGGGCGAGCCTGTCGCCCGAAGGTGAGGACATCCGCACGTACTGGGTGATGTCTCGCCAGGACATGGCGGAGTTCCGCTACGACCGGGTGGGACAGCTGAGCGACCACAACGAGTCTTCCGACCAGATCGGCCTCTGAGCGTCGGGCGCCGCCGGGTTCTTCCCGCCGTCACCGCTCGATGCCCTGTTGAGGAGGTGGCGGTGGTGAGGTGGAGGCGCCCTCCGCCGAGCCGCCGGCGCCACCGCCGGTGGCTCGCCCGCCGCAGGCGCCGCGCCCTCCTCGGCCACCTGCGGCGATCGAGCAGCAGCCCAGCGAGGCCCGGTGGCGAAGGCCCCCACGGCCGGCCACGCCTCGCGGAACCGTCGCCCGCACCCGCCTGCGGGTCGCCGCCCACCGCCCTCCGCGTCGGGCGGCGGCTCCGCACTACACCGGAACTCCTCGTCCAGGATCCGGTGGAACCGCCGCGACGGCCGCGACCGCCGCGCTTCGGCGGTGCGCAGACCCAGCGCCACGCGCCCGGTTCCAGAACTCCCCAGCCCATCCGACCCGCGAACAGGCCCGGGCCAGCGTCTCGGCGGGGTGGAGCGAGTGGGGCGGGTGCGGGTGCGCGGGTGAACAGTCCGGCCGCGCGCCCGCACCCGGGCTCAGGTCAGCGGACGACCCGGGTGATCCACCGGTCGTGGGCGCCGATGCTGGTGTAGACGTCGGGCAGCGCACCGCACTCGGCGCCGACACCGCGGCTGTTCACCCCGACGACCCGCCACTCGCCGTAGACCCGGCGCAGCAGAGGCGAGCCGGAGTCTCCGTAGCAGGGGCCGCGGACGCCGTCCGGGTTGTCGGTGCAGACGTCGCCCTTGCGGACGCCCCAGGAGCCGTCGCCGTTCTCGTCCACCTGGCACCGGCGGTCCGAGGGCGAGAGCAGGGTGGTGTCGAGCTGCTGCAATTCCTCGGGCAGGTTCGCCGGGTCGTCGGTGTCGTCGTTGGACGTGTAGCCCCACCCGACCTGGCGCACTTCGGTACCGGGACGGGGGATGCGGCGCTCCAGCCTGACGGGCTCGACATCCACCGGAGAGTCGAGCTTGAGCAGCGCGATGTCCCGGCCTTCTTCATGGTCGGTGTAGTAGACGTAGTCCGGGTGGACCACGATGTCGTCGAGCTTGACGACGGTCCCGCCGGCGGTCCGGTCGTTGGAGCCCAGCCGGACGTGGAAGATGTCCGGGTCGCGCAGCTTGTAGGGGTCGGAGCCCTCTCCTTCGGTCACCACGCAGTGGGCGGCGGTGACCATCCACCGCTCGTCGACGAGCGCCGCGCCGCAGCCGTGGTGGTCGGGGTTGCCGTCCCGCTCGTACTGCAGGGAGCCGACGAAGGGGTAAGGCTGGTCGGCGGGCTGCCCTCCGATGATCTTGGGGGTGGGGGGCTCAGCCGTTTCGTCGGCTTGCGCCGCCCCGGCCTGGGTCAGCGCGCCGAGGGAGACGGCCGCGGACAGCGCCGCACCAGTCAGCGCGCGCGTCCATCCGCGCACACCCGTTCCGTTCGATTGAGTTGTCGCCGTTCGCACTGCCGCTCCGTTTCCTACCGCGCCTCCGGCGTTGATATCCGCCGGAATACCTCGGGACACGTTAGGGAACCGTCAGCGGGGAGCGCGAGTTTCTTCTTGCACTGTCATTCGGCGCATCCGGTGCAGAAATTCTGCATCGCAACCCCTGTGCCACCTACCTGCGCAAACGCGGCGCTCGCCATACCCTCCACACTTTCCCCACCCAAGGACGTGAATAATCATTCGCGAATCTCACTTCTCAGATGGCGCCGTTTTACGCACTTGACGCCCCGGGGGCCGCCTTGGTTGTATTTCGATCCCCGATCGGGAAAGGCTCGCCGCGGAGTCGACGTCAAAGCGCGGTGGTCACGACTACTCTCTTGGGAGCGCCTTGTGAAAAGTGGATTTCTGAAGTCGTCCGTGCTCATCGCTTCGTTCGCTGCTGCACTGTCACTTTCGGCGGCTTCGGCGTCAGCCTCGGTATCCCCTTCGGAGGAAGAACAGTCGAGTCCGGCCGCAGTCGGCGCGGAGGAAGCGCAGGCGGCGAGCATCAAGATCGTGGCGGCGTACGATGCTCCCTATCGCACCCGACCCTATGGAAGCAGCCACAAGATCGGCACTGTACAGGCCGGCACCCACATCTACATTCAGTGCCGACTCCAAAACAGCTACGGCAACTACTGGTACCGCACCGCGGGGGGTGACGCTTACACTTACAGCGGACACTACCTCTCCTACCCGGGGATTCCCGCCTGCTGATGCTCCCGGTTGCAGGTCCGGGGCACCAGAGCCCTGAGCGCCGTGGCGGGGCCACCCGATCGGCAGGCCCCTGATTTGCGGGAGTCTCCGGACACACCGACGGCCACCGCCGGATTCCGGTCTTTGCGAAGACAACGAATCTTTCGGCGGTGGCCGTTGAAATCACCAGAGCGACCCGAGGGCTCTGTTATCGCAGTTGTCCGGCAGAGCCCCGGAATTCTCGCGTTTTCAATCCACGACCGACAATGGTTAATCGCCGGTCCTGATCGCCCGGCATCAGGTTTATTCCGGCCCCGGCTAGGAGAGCTGCCGCAGTTCGGGGTCAGTGAGCGCTTTTCCAGGCTGGCCGAGGACGGCTTCCCGGGTGCGGGCGCGCGGGTGAATACTTTGGCCGCGCGCCCGCACCCGGGCTCGGGTCAGCGGATGACCCGCGTGATCCACCGGTCGTGGGCACCGATGCTGGTGTAGACGTCGGGCAGAGCACCGCACTCGGCGCCGACACCGCGGCTGTTCACCCCGACGACCCGCCACTCGCCGTAGACCCGCCACAGCGCGGTGGTTGCGACAATTCTTGGGAGCGCCTTGTGCAAGATGGTTTTTTGAAGTCGTCCGCGCTCGTCGCCTCGCGATATTCCCGCCTGCTGATGCTCCCGGTTTCAGGTCCGGATTTCCTGGGCGCTGATCGTCTTGTCGTAGTCATTCGATCGGCGAGCCCTTGACCTGAGGGAGCCTCCGGACACACCGACGGCCACCGCCTGGTTCGGTCTCTGCGAAGACAACGAAGCCCTCGGCGGTGGTCGTTGAACTCCGCAAAACCATCCGACATCCGCGCCGATCTCAGCCTTCCCCCGTGCTGCTTGCCCCATCAGCCGCCCGCGTCGTCGTGCGTGCGTCGCAGCAGGTGGACGGCCAGCGCGGTGATCCACGCCCAACCGATCACGACCGCGGTTCGTTGCAACAGTCCGCCGACGGCGGCGAGCGGTTCGGTCTGGGCGAGTCCACCGGTGGCCAGGAGGACGAAGATGACGAAGGCGGCGCCGGTCGCGGCCGAGTAGGCGGCCCACGCCCGCCGGTGCCAGCGTAGGAACCACCGGGCGAACGCGGCGCACGCCGCCACCAGGGCTGCGAATCCGATCAGTGAGAGAAGATCGTGCAGGGTGCCAAGCGTGCTGGCGTGCACGGGGACGGCCGGAGTGCCCGGTGGATAGCCGCCGACCGGGTCGGTGAGGAAGGCACCGGCCCCGAGCAGACCCGCCCCCCAGATCGCGATCAGCGACGGGCCCCAGGTCTTCGTTTCGTGTCGGCGAAGCGCGCGATGGGCTCCAAGCGCGAATGCCACCGTCAGCGATCCGGCGAGGAGGAAGTCCGCGGTCTGGACCCAGCCCGCCTCGCCCAGCGCAAGCGAGCTGACGGGATGGCGCAGCGGGTCGTAGTCGGGGCGCCGGAAGCCTTCGATCAGGAAGACGGCCACGAACAGGGGACCCGCGAAGATCCCTGACCGCAGCAGAACAGTCGTCGTCATGCCTCTATGATTCATGTCTGTAAATTTCTTTTGACACCGCGTGCTTGTCAAACTAATCTGACAGACATGGAACACGGCAGTGAGGACCTGACCCAGCGCGTCGAAGCACACGACCCGGCCCTCGGCCTGCGGGCGGCGGGCGCGCTGCACAGATTGGCCGAGCAGGTGGAAGCCGCGGCCACCGGCCACGCCCGCCGGCAGGGGTGGTCGTGGGAACAGATCGGCGACGCGCTGGGCATGTCGCGCCAGTCCGCCCACACCAAGCACGGGAAGTGAGGAACGGTGTTCGACCAGTTCACCAGCAGCCCTTTTGTCGTGGTCGTCACCGCGGCCCGCGAGGAGGCGCGCCAACGCGGCGCCAAACGTATGGGCACCGAGCACCTGCTGCTCGGCCTGCTCCACGAGACCGGATCCGCCTCGGTCCGGGCGCTGGGCGTGGACCTGGAGGCCGCTTACGCGGCCCTGGAGGAACTCGACCGGGAAGCGCTGCACGCCATCGGCGTGGATGTCGGCGACCTCGCCCCGGCCCTGTCGGCGCCCGCGCGCACGGCGCCGCCCTTGACCTCGACCGCCCAGGCCGTGCTTTCCCAGGCTGTCAAGAACGCCAAAGCGAGGACCCGCGATATCGACACCGTCCATCTGCTGCACGTCCTCCTGGATCGGAAACGGCCCGATCCCGCGGCGGAACTGCTGGCGCGACTCGGCGTCGATCGCGGGGTGGTACGCGGGCGCCTGCAGGAGAGCGGGTCCTGATCAAGAAGGAGCTCCGGGGCGGAAGCTCGCACTTGCGGGGACGTTCCGGCTCGGTGGCCCGGGACAGCGGCGTACACGCCGCCGTGAACGGTGTCGCGCCTGTTGTGTTGAATCCACTTCCCAGGCCTTGGCCGCGGACGCGGGGCCCGGGCGCGGGGTCTTCGCCGTCGCGGCCGCCGACCCGCGCAGTGACTGCACCGGGTTCGCCTCGGGGGTGGAGGTGTCGGAGTACGGGGCATAGAGGGCGCCGGGGCGACCAAGGTGGTCGTGGGCTTGGTGCGGGGCCCAAGTCGGCGTGCAGCGCGGTCGAGCGCGACGTCGCCGACCATGGGGCGTGCCCCGCCTCCGCACGTGGGTCGACGAACCGCCGCCGGGCGAGTCCCGGGCGGGCCAGGCGGCGGGTGGCGGCGCGCCGGAACGAGAGCCGCAGTCTGTCATGCGGGGAGGCGGTTCGCGGTGCGCCCGCCCCGCGAACCGCCCGGCGGGTCCCGGACGCCTCAACCGGCATCCGCGACCGCGCGCTGGACCGCGCTACCTCTACTCGGCGGGCTTGGTCGGCTTGGCCGGCTCGGCGTCGACGGGAACCTCGCCGCCCTCGCCCTTGATGGTCCGGACGCCGTCTCCGTCCTTGATGATGCGGATCGCCTCGCCCTTAGCGGGCTTCTCGCCCTTTTCGGCCTCCCCGCTCGGCTTGGCGGGCTTGGCGTCGACGCCCGCCGGCACCTCCACGGTCTGCTCCGGAGCCGTGCCGGAGGCGAACGCGGCGGCACCGCCCCCTCCGACAGCGAGCGCCACACCGGCGACGACGGTTGCGATCTTGCGGAAGGAAGACATGGGACATCCCGTTCTGTACGGCTGGACTGCTCCGCGGAGCATCCCGGGGATCGTTCCACCGGGAGCGGCCGCCGTGGCTGGCTGCGACCGCCACGAGCAGTAAGCCAGTCGGGACTTATCGTCCGTGTTTGGCCGTTCCCATAACTCGCCCATATGCCGGTGCGCGGATCATGAGCGCGGCGTGGCGTTCCGTTCCCGCCTGCACCGGCGGCGGTGCGCGGACGCATTTGAAGGAACTTCCAAGGAATTGCGAAGGAAGCCGGATCAACGAGGAGGACAGCCGCGTGCGGGTGCTGGTGGCGGAGGACGAGGAGTTCCTCGCCGATGCGTTGCGGTCCGGTCTGCGCCGCGAGGGCATGGCGGTCGACATCGCGCTGGACGGTGACACGGCTCTGGAGCACATCGCGGTCAACGACTACGACGTGGTGGTCCTGGACCGCGACCTCCCCGGGGTGCACGGGGACGACGTGTGCCGCCACGTGGTGGCCGACCACCCCGAGTGCCGCATTCTGATGCTGACCGCGGCCGATCGGCTGGCCGACAAGGTCGCCGGGCTGCGGCTCGGGTCGGACGACTACCTGGTCAAACCGTTCGACTTCCCCGAGCTCGTGGCGCGGCTGCACGCGCTGCAGCGGCGCTCCGCACCCGCGCAGCCGCCCGTGCTGACCCGCGGCGACATCCGATTGGACCCGGCCCGCCGCAGCGCCGAGCGCGGTGGCCTCTCCCTGTCCTTGACGCCCAAGGAGTTCACCGTCCTGGAGCTGCTCATGCGGGCGGAGGGGGCGGTCCTCAGCGCCGAGCAGCTGCTGGAGAAGGCCTGGGACGCCAACGCCGACCCGTTCACCAACGCCGTCCGCATCACCGTCTCGACACTGCGGCGCAAGCTCGGCGACCCGCCCGTGCTGCATACGGCCACGGGCGTCGGCTACTACCTGGCCGCCGCGGCATGAGCGCCTCCGAGGGGCTCCGCCGGGGCCGGCTGACCATCCGGACCCGGCTCACCCTGCTCTACGGCGCCATGCTGCTCACGTTCGGCACCGTGCTCATCGCCATCCTGTACACACTGATGTGGTTCGTCCCGAGCTACAACCTGGCCGCGGCGACCAGTGTGCAGGTGACCGCCGTCGAGGCGGAACGGGCCAGACCCGTCCAGCCGAGCGGACCCTCCGGGGCGAGCGAGGCCGTCGCGATAACCAGCAAGCAGGACGTCCTCTCGGTCCTGCTGCAGCTCTCCGTCGCCGCCCTGGTGGCGATGACCCTGATCGCGTTCCTGCTCGGCTGGCTCATCGCGGGCCGCATCCTCTCCCCTGTCCACCGGATGACGCGGTCCGCCGGCGTCATCGCCGGTCCCACCCTGCACAAGCGGATCCGCCTCAGGGGACCCCGGGACGAGTTCACCGACCTCGCCGACACCATCGACACCATGCTCGACCGCCTGCACGCCAGCTTCCAGGCCCAGGAGCGCTTCGCCGCCAACGCCGCACACGAACTGCGCACCCCGCTGGCGACCACCCGCACCATGCTCCAGGTCGCCCGCGCCCACCCCGAGGACCACGACGTCGGCGCCCTCACGTCCAAGCTCCTGAAGACCAACGAACGCAGCATCACGACCGTGGAGTCCCTGCTGACGCTGTCCCGAGCTGATCACGGCATCGACGCCGCGCAGCCCGTCGACCTCGCGAAGGCGGCCGCGGACGCCGTGGAGCAGGTCCGGCAGGAAGCGGCGGACCGGCGGATCGACGTGCGCAGCGATCTGCGTCCGGTCGTGGTCGACGGCGATGCGGACCTGCTGCATCACCTGCTGATCAACCTGCTGCACAACGCGGTCCGCCACAACGAGGCGGAGGGCACGGCGCGGCTGGAGGTCTCCGCGCAGGAGGATTCGGCCGTGATCACGATGACCAACAGCGGCGAGGTCATCAGCCCCGAACTCGCCGAGCGGCTGTTCGAGCCGTTCCACCGAAAGCGATCACGTACGCAGGCCACGGGCCACGGCCTCGGCCTGACCCTCGTCCGCGCCATCGCCCACAGCCACCACGGCACCGTTGGCGGCACCCCCAACCCCGAGGGCGGGCTCACCGTCACCGTCGTGCTGCCCGCCGCCGGGAGCGCGCCGCCGCAGCCTTGAAGCCGGCGCCGGGGCGGAGCAGTGCTCAAGCTGCAGGCCGGTTTTCAGCGCTGAATCGCGTCGGTGGCGCATCCGACCTAGCGGATCTCCACGTGGAATGTGCCAGGAACGGCACCATTTCCCCCAGGGAGCGCGCCCACGGCCTCGCGACTGCCGGACAATGCGCCAGGCTGCGGCGAGTTCGATGGAGCAGGAGCCGCCCTCTCGGTACGGCGTCCCCACCGCCGATCACCCCATGACGATCTCATCGGGGTCCGGCCGGATCCGGCCACCCCAGCACTGAAGGCGTCCGCGGGAGTCACCGCCTTCGGGGTTGGGCGACGGCACGGCAGCGGTCACCGGGGCTACTCGACGCCTTCCCTAGGACGCCACGTCATCATGACCTTGACGCTGCCCTGGCCCGCGGCCGAGGCGATGAACGTGCCGGCTTCGCTGCTGACGGAGACTCCGAACTCCACAGTGGTCTCAGCTGGAAGCATGGGCCCCGCATTCAACCTGTCAGTGATCCTTCGGCAGACGGCGGCCACCTTATCGGCGATATCTTCGACGCGTATCCGGTCAAGGAGCGCAGGAACGCCTGAACTGCGCACGATGCCATCTGGATCAACCGTCGCGATACCGATCACGTCGTCACCGTCCACGGTCAGCCTCACGATATCGGACATCGGACATGCCTCCCAAGCAAGAGGGTCGCCATAAGGCTAGAGGAAAATTCGGACCAGTATTTTATGATCTACAGGGGCATGCGAGGAGCAAAGTCCGTGTTGGATCTTGCTCGATGGTGCAGCTGCGACCGCGCGGGATACATGTGAGCGAAAACAAGAATACCAGCCGATTAGCAACCGAAACTTGGATCAAGTCAACGTATTCGGCTGCCATGAACGAGTGCTGCGAGCTTCTGTTCCTCGTTATCCAGGGCCAGGGGGTGGTGTCCCTCCGTGATTCCACGGACCGGAACGGCGCAAACCTGAGCTTCCCCTGCAGTGAGTGGACAGCGCTGCTTGCCGTACTCGCCGACGCGGAAGGCGGGCCGGACGGGTGCCACCTTCGCTAGAGGGCGGGGAACGGATCGCATTCGGCCCGTGCCGCCTCCCGCAAGGAGTCGATGAGCGGGTGGCCAAGCGGAAACCGCCTCCGATAGCGGTCAGCCGCTTCCGCCACGAGACCGTCGGCGTTCATCTCGCCCAGCGCCTGCTGCGTCAGCGCCAGATTGCGGTGAGCGGCCAGCGTATACGGGTGCCGGTCTCCGAGGAGGCGATCGCACATCCGGGCCGCCTCGCTGTCGGATTCCCGGGCGCTGCGGATCTGCCCCCGGTTGAAAAGGTCGTTCCCAATGTTGATCCGGCAGGCGAGAACGCCCGGGTGCTCCTCCCCCAGTGTGGTGGTGAGCAGGCGGAGTGCCTCAGCGTCCAATTCGTGCGCCTCGACCTGGCGTTCGGTATGCCGCAACGCCAGGGCGAGTCCGAGTTTCGCGTATCCCAGCCTTGCCCTGTCAATGGAAGTAGAATTGAGTATACGCTGGTGAGCCGCCTGTTGAATCGGAACCGCTTCACCGGGGCGTCCCACCAGACTAAGGTTCTCCCCGTGCACAATAAGTGATTTTATGGCGAAGGAGAATGAATCGCTGTAGTGCTGGCTGTAAAGTTCGACCGCCTCTTCCGAGTGAGCCAGCGCATCCGAATACCGACCCATTCGGCGCAGCGCGACGGAGAGAAGGATACGCGTGTCGAGGGTGTTGACGTTCGACTGTCCGACGGTGTCCGTCCACCGCGCGTAAGCGTCTTCCAGGAGGCTGGCGGCCTCTTCGAGGTCTCCCAGCGCCAGCAGGTTGACCGCGGTGGAGGCTTGACTTCGCAAGGTTTCGCGATCGTCCTCTCCCAGAGCCACGCGCCGGCGATACAGGTTCCGCCGGTCGATCTCCAGGGCTTCGGAGTAGCGTCCTTGCGCTTGGAAGGAGGAGGCGAGACTGTGCGCCGCGTGGAAGATCAGCGGGTCGTCGTCGTCAAGTGCAGCCGTACGCTGTTCGAGGACCTCTTCGAACAACCTGTGGGATTCCACCAGCTCACCCCTGAGGTGCAGGGATGCCGCCAGCATCCAGGTCGCGCCGAGCGTGTCCTCATGAGCCTCCCCGAGCAGGGCGCCGAATCGTTCCACGAGGGCGGCAGCCTCCCGGTGCGCCTCATCGAGCCTGTCGAGAAGGAGAAGCAGCTCCGTCCGGTGCAGCCGCACCAGAAGGCTGCGGTACTCGTCGTTCCGCCAGTTCTCCAGCGCGTGCTCGGCCATGATCCGACCGCCCTCATAGTTGGAGCAGTAACGCAAGAACTGCACCATGTTGAGTACGAGGTCGCGGACCTGGGGATTTTCGGACCTCCAGGCTTCGGTGTGGATCACATGGGTAAGCAGTGTGCGGTACGCATCCCAATTCGATGATCGCTCCGGCGACATCGGCTGGTTGCGGCTGAGCAGACGCAGAGCACAGTCGCGCATCAAAGCGCGCTCTTCGTCCGTCATCGAAGCCTGTACAGCGACCTGGACGACAAGATGCATCTGCAGGGTCTTGTTCTTGGTGTCAAACTTCAGCAGCGAGTAGTCCCTGGTCCGGGCCATCGCACTGTTCAGCAGGAGGGGATCACCCAGGAGGTGCTCCAGTTCCGCTGGGCCTCCGATGTCGCTGCCGCGCAACAGGTACGCCCGTGGAATGGGCGCGGGCGCGAGGAACGAGCACAGCTGAAGCAGTCGCAGTGCCGCCCCCTGTTCTTGCGAGGTGCGGCTCGACACTTCACCCTCGCCTTGCCCAATGGAGCTGCCCAACCGGTCGACCGAGAGGTTCAGGGCCACCACCAGCGGATACCGGTAGTTGTCAACGGGCGCTGCCGACGAAAGGAGCGCGGCTGCACGGCGGTCGAACATCTCGAGATAGTCCATCGGGGGCGTCAGAGTGTCCGTTAGATAAGCAGCGACCTGGGGAAGAGCCAAGGGGAAGTCGCCGAGCTTCTCGGCCAGGCGGGACGCCTCCTCGCGCGTGAGTGTCTCGGGCCCCCTTCGGAGGAGCAGCTCGACGCTCTCCTCCCTTTGGAACTCCAGGATCTCCAACGTGCGGGCGCTACCGCGGTGGGCCCACCTTCCGCTGGTGGAGGTGACCAGCACATGACCCATGCGTCCAGTCGGAAGCATGGGCATGAGGTCTTCGGGATCGCCCGCTGAGTCGTAGACCAGAAGCCAGTTCTCGACCAGGGTGCCCGAGGGCAGGGCAGCGAGGACCGTCTCGGCCTGTTCCCTCAGGCGGCCCGAAGGCTCGGGGACGCCGAGCGCGTGTCCCAGCCGCACCAGTGACGACTCGACCTCGGTCGACGTATGCGCAGGCACCCACCAGATGACGTCGTACTTGTCGAAGTGGGTGTAGGCGAAATGCGCGGCCAACTCCGACTTCCCGACCCCCGCGATCCCGTTCAGCACAAGCGGCATGCCGGGGAACTCATCGAGTTCGGCGGACATTCTTTCAAGTTCGCGGGATCGACCTGTGAAGTGCATGTTCTGCCCCGGTAGGCCGCCGATCACGGCACGACCGCGCGGTCGGCGCCGGGGGGCCGTCTCGGCCGGGGCGGCGGGGGCCGGCGGATCCGGAGGTCCGCCCATGGGGGACTCACTCACGGGAGGGCGATGGAGATTCGTCTGCATGGGTGCTTCCGTGAAGGTCGACTGCGCTGTCGAAGGCGCATCGGAATCAACGGGCCGGGTGGTACCGCCCTCGAGGGCGTTTGTGAACCGTAGCGCCTGACTGGACTCACCGGAGCTGTTTTCGGCCTCATCGCCTCCTCCTTCGCCTGAGGCACCCGCTGAGGAGGTACGGCGCCAAGCCGCCGCCACGGCGCGGTGCTTGCGATCGGGCAGCAGTTCGAGAGCAGGCAGGAGCGCATCGGTGAAGCGGCGACCGGTCGTCGACAGCGTTCGGAGCGGTACGGCTCCGGTACCCGTACGCAGCGCGCTGCGCAGATCGGCCAAGACCGGCACCTGGTCGCCGAACCGCTCGGCGACGGTGTTCAACACGCGGTCGGTGACCCGGCTGTCCCCCGCGGCCGCGATCAGGCGTTCCCGTACGCCGACGTGGAACTCCAATTCGGGAGTGCCGACGTCGCCGGTGTCGTCACCGGTGCGGTAGAGGAGTCCCCCCGCCAGAACCTCGGTCATAGCGGCCGACGAGGGGGGCGGAGCCATGTCGTCCTGGACCGCTTCGATCAGCGGCGCCGCTAGAGGCACGGCGGCCAGTCGTGCGGCGAGGTCGACCGCCTCGGGCGAGGAGTACGAGAGGAAGCGCTGTACCCGGGCCTGGGGATCGTTTTCCTCCGGCTCTGCCCTGGACGGCCCGGATAGCGCGGGGGCACCCGAAGGGTTCGGACCGACCGCGCCGACGGGGTCGCCGACTGTGCGCACAGCCAACGCATCGGCCAGCAGGCCGCCCTGGAAGTCCTCGCGGGCGAGGAACCGCGTCCAGCGCCACAGCTGTGTCGGGTCGGCGGAGAGCACCGGGATCCACACTGCCCCGGCCGCCTCTGCGGCGGGTGCCTCGAATTCGCCGGGGACGACGGCCCGATCGGGCGCACTCGGGCCTCGCTCCACCCGGTTGTAGCGATGGTTGGGGACGACCGTACCCGGGACGGGGGGTTCCGGAGCGCGCAGCGTGAGCAGCTGCGGGGGTATCGCGGTGCGGTCCCAGATCTGCCGCGGCAAGACATGCCATATGGCAACAGCGGCGTCGTGGGCCCAGTGGTACAGCCATCCCGGCAGCACTGCGCCGTCCCACTCCTTGGCGCAGCCGTCCGTGAGGACGAGCGCCACATCGTGGCCGTCCCCGGCGAACAGTTCACGCGGGGCCGGCCCCGGCCGCCGGTCCTCGTGTTGCAGCCGAAGTCCCTCGGTCTCGCATCCCTCGACCGCCGCATACAGCACGCGGACGCCCCTCGCCCCTGCGTCGGTGCGGATCTGAGCGACTAGGTCATCGACGTGGCCGCGGTGCGCCCGCATGGTGTAGGAGCCGTCGATGACGAGGGTCAGCCGCAGTGACCGCCGCTGCTCGCTTCGCATGATCGGCTCGACGGGCGGCCAGCCGCCGTGAGGGAGCCGGCCCAGGCGCGCCCGCGCGTCGGCGGCTTGATGCACAGTGGCCGCCACATCGATGACTCGGCGGCGGGGATCAGGGCAGCGCATGCCGAGAGGACGCAATGCTGTCCGCAGCGCCTGGCGCGGCCGGTTCCGCGGAAGGGCGGCCGACCATGCGAGGCTTTCCTTGGATTCCGGTGCAGGCAGCCCGGCCGGGGGTACCGCCTCCGCGGACAGGTCACCGGCCACGGGGGGAGGTTCGGCGCCGACCGGACTCGGCGGTTGGATCCGTTCCGCTGACTCGCCGTCCGCTCCTGCCGCGGATCCGTACGGCTCAGGCTCGTCTGCGACCGGGGCCGCGCCCTCGGGAGGCCGCATGTGCCCATGGCCGCTCGGGAAAGGCGCCGACCGGGATGACGCAGGCCCACCCTCAGGCTCTTCCGGTGGCAGGCGGGCTGTCTGCTGAGCGCGCAGCCAGATGTAGTCGCGCAGTGACGCCAGCGTGAGGGCTGCATCCTCGGACCGAGCCCCGCTGTCGCTGTACATTCGCCTTACCCCTCCGAGAGCCTTTGGTAGAGGAGGTCGACTATCCGTTCCCGCTCCTGCGAGCTCTGCGCAAACCCGCGCAGATATGAGTTATTCAGGAGTTGGTCTACCGCCAGGCTTCCCATACGCCGACGCCACTCCAGGAATTCGGCGATCATCTCCGCGTCTGCCGGGTCATGCCCGCCCTGACCGCCTGCGGCGAAGTGCACCCGCAACATGTCCGCGAGCTGTTCCTCCCCCGGGTCGTCCAGATGAAGCTGGATACACCTCCGCAGGAATGCCGATGGAAACACCCGTTCACCGTTCGAAGTTATGACCACGATCGGAAACGCCCGGCACATGATCTTCTCAGGGTGCACCTCGGCTGTATGGCCGGGGTCGTCCGCAGGCAGGGACACCGGCACCGAGGAGCGCATCCTGTTCGCGATCTCAGGTATTTGGAAGCGGCCTTTTTCCAGAACATGCAGGAGATTGTTGGCAAGATCGGGATCGCTCTTGTCGAGTTCGTCGACGAGTAGAACGCGGGGGTGTTCATAAGGCAGTAATGCTGTGCCGAGCGGTCCCAGACGAAAGTACTGCGAGAGATCGTCGGGAGGGCCGTTGGAGGCCGGGCGCTTGTGATCGGACCCGCGACTCGAGACATCACGCAGTCGCTCGATGGCATCGTAGCGGTAAAGCCCGGAACCCAACTCACTCTGCGTGGTTATCTCCCACCGCAGCACCCGGCCAAGGCGCAACTCCCGGGCCACCTTGTATGCCAGCGAGGTCTTCCCGATTCCGGGCGGTCCGGTGACGATCAGCGGGCGGCGCAGGAACAGACTCGCATTGACGGCGTCGACCTCGGCGGTGCTGATGACCGCGGGCTCGGGAGCACTGACCGGCCCGAGATGCTGCTCTGCCTCGCCGTCGTCATCGGGAGGCGGTGGCTGCAGCCCTCCTGACGGCGAGCTTCCACCGAATCTGCGCCAAGGCGGAGGGTCGGGCAGCAGCGCAGCGGGGCACTCGATCTCGGAGCGAGGGCGGCCCGTCCCCTTGTACACCCACCACGCGGCCGCGGTCGGCGGAGCGGCGCCGTCGCCCCCTTCGGGCGGGACGTGGTCCATGGACTCTTTCCAGGTCACTCGACGGGAATGTAGGGCGTTGCGGTCAGACGCATGCGGCCTTTGAACGGGGAGCCGCCGGCAAGATCGGCCATGGTGTCGTACAAGAAATCAATACTATAGCTCAGCCCAGCCGTATCGAAATCTGATTCGTCGTAACTGTTGCTGCGGAGTTTCAGAAGAATCCTGGGGAGCCCGATGAGGCCCCACCTGGCGAAATCCCGCTGGGCACCGGCAAGCGCATCCTCGTGTCCTGGGGAGATAAGTCCACTGATCAGCCCGAGACCGAAATCCCTTTCGGGCGTCGGGATCACCGGCGTCCCCTTGGCCCCACGGATTCCGATTCCCCCCACTGCGTCCTCGCGTGCCCACAGCATGATCGGAACATGCCCGTCGACGGCATACTCGAATGCGTGGGGATCGTGCCAGGGCGGCCTGTCCAGCACGCAGGCGACGACGTCGTGGGCGGAGAGAGCGGAGGCCAGCAATTCCGGGGGGACATCGCGCACCCACACCACGCGTCCGCCGTCGACCAGCTCGGACTTGTCTGCGAAACGCCGGCCCACTCGGCGGTCCCTCAAATGCAGGCGGATCGCATACTGCGAGCCGATATGCGCCGGCTCGCGACCGCGGCCGTCCATCCGGCGCGACGCCAGGCCCAAGTCGAGGTCGTCCATGGCTACGAGAGGTTCCACCACCACGGAACGCCCGGTATACGGGGAAGGGAGGGTCTCCTCGACATCCCTGGCCGCGCGCACGATCGCGGTCGATAGAGCGCTCCGGTCGGCCGCGCGGAGCCGGTGAGGCGCACTCCGCCAACGGACCGTCTGCATCGTGCTGTTGGCCCCACCGCCCTCCGTTTCGGGGAAGCCGACAAAAAATGCCAGGTCATATCCCTGAGCTGCCGGAATGACGGATGCGACGAGCCGTACCGGCGCATCGTCGGAAGCCTCAAGCTCCTTGGCTGCGACCGCGTAGCGGCCAACTGCGCGTTCCCAGTCGTGGGGACGGTGGTCGCTGCGCTGATCGTCCAGCCAGCGGCGGACTGCGGGAGGCACGAGCCCAAATGGGCGTTCACGGACCATCAGCTCCACCCAGACGGCACGCGGAGGCGGCGAGTCCCTGTCCGGCCGCGGCCATGTCCACATCCGGACGAACGCGGTCCATGCTGTTTCAGCAGACGCCCCTGCACGCAGGCGTTCACTCATCCCGTCGTAGTGACCGCGGTAGAAGGCGTGCAGGTGGCGGTTCACGTCGCGCAGAGGAATGGCATCCAGGAAGTCATGCAGTGCCGCGTAGGTATCGGCTCCGGTCAGCTCACGGTCGAGCTGTCGCACCAACGGTTCTGCGGCCCTGAGCACATGATCCGCCGTCGCTTCGGAGTAGTCGCCCAGGTCCCGTTGGAGATCCTGCACCCGTTGCAGGCAGGCGAGCAGCTCCCAGCGGTCGGGAGCGGACTCGACGATGCTGCGCACCGCGTCACCGGCGCCACCGCCCGTTGAGACGTGGGGCGGCCACTGCCCGCGGGGGAACAGCCAGTCGATCTCGTCCGCGGAGAGGGCGCGGCGGAAGACCTCCAGCCGCATCAGGGCGGTGGTCAGCTCGGGGTATCCGCCGCTCCGCCGTACGGGCGCATCGGGCTCGGGCCACTGCGCGCCGCTCGGCCAGCGCCGCTGGATCTCGGTCATCGGCAGCATCCACGCTTCGCCGGTGCCACGCCTGCCGACGACCCGTGTATCCACGACGATGCCGCAGACCGCGCCTGTTCCGTCCTTGACTGCGCACCCGCTGAAACCCGGTTCCATATGCCCGGCAACGGCCGAGACGCTGGCGAGTTTCAGCAGTCCGCTGCTGCGTCCGCCCTGGCCGATGATGCGCACTTCCACCGGGTCGCCGGCCTCCAGCCGTGGCGGATATCCCACGCTGGTGAGCAGACCGCCGTTGAGCTGGTTCGGCAGCCGGATCACCGGCGCCTCCGCCCTCAAGGGTGCCGGCGTGGTCAGCCGGAGGACGGCGAGATCGACACCGTTTTCATCAACGAACCAGCACTCCGGCACAACTTTCGCCTCGCCGCGCCAATCATCCGAAACAGAATCCAGATAAACAGGATTATCGGGAGCTGCAACCCCAGTGGCGAACACCAGCCCCACAGCACTGCATACGACGTGTGCACACGTCACGACGAGGTCCGGTGGGAAGAAAACGGCGCCGCCGTGGACGTTTCGGCTGTTCCCGGGCCGGTGCGGGGTCTCTCTCAGGACGCGGAGCTGCCAGGTCGGATGGGAATAGGTGGAGCGGGTCAGCACGGAATGCGGCCTCGCTATCGCCTGGGTAGGAAGAATGCGACCGTTACTTCGACTGCTGTTACCGATAGATACGCGACTATCCGTTAAGGCCGCAAGTCCTGGGACGAATCCCCTATGCCGGACGTTCCCAGGCGGGGCCGAGCGGCCCAGCGGCGTCCCCCAAGCACGGATCGATCGGTGACCGCGCGGACACCCTCCGCCTCCGGAGCCTCGGCGCCCCTGGTGTGTCCTGCCGGTGCCGCTCTGTCGCAACCGCTCTCGGTATGACAAGTGCGGCCATCGGCCGGCTCCGACTCCACAGCATCGCGGAGCCCGGCGCTGAACATCGCTCCGAGCCATTGCGCTGGTCGCCTCGGCAGCACTCGGATACCGGATATAGGTCGCTCCCGATCCGCGTAATAGCCGTCTGCTGCTCAGAACGCGACTTCCGGCACCACCGGCCTCACTGTCCTGCGGAGATACGGAAGTGTCCGATATCCGGTATAAGGTCGGCCCTCGACCTGAACTCTCCAATCCATTACCGCCCCGAAAGGAGGATCCGGTCCATGGGCTCGCGCTACCTCTATCAAGGGACTGCAGATCAGCTCGCCTCCGACATCACCGACAGGCGGTTCTTCGTTGAGATGCAGCGGCGCTTCTCGCAGATCTTCGGCAGGCCGGTGGACAGCGAAGAAGTCGAATCGTGGCGCAACAGCATCCCCACCGTTGTCGAGCGGCTGACCTCGGCCGAGCTGGGGGGAGTCCAGGTGCTGCTCGAGATGAGCACCCCGATCACCGATATCCGCATGGACATGGTCCTCGTTGGCTCGCGTCCCGGCGATGGCCGGATGTCGGTCGTCGTCGTGGAGAACAAGCAGTGGTCGATGGTCGCCCCCCACTCCGACTCCGAACTCGTCAGACTCGGCAATACCCGGACCGGGCCGCTGCGTGTCCACCGGCCAACCAAGTCTGGGGATATCGCCAGGTCATGCTCGACTTCATCCCGCTGCTGCGCGATGCGGACGTGTTCTGCATGATCAACATGCACAACGCCGACAGGGCAGTGCTCAACGCGATCACGCCCTCTGCTCAGCAACTGAGCGAGGTCGGCGAGATGCGCCCGTTCACACGCATGTACGGGTGCAGAGAGGAGCACTTCTTCGAGAGGGCCTTGGGAGAAATCCTCACCGCGGACAACGCGGACGCTCATGCCCGGGAACTGCTGGACGCTCCCGTTGCTCCGACCGAACCCCTCATGTCGGCAGTCAGCGCCGGGGTCCGGAGCCGGTCCGTCTTCACTCTTCTGGATGAGCAGCGCGAAGACTACGACTACGTCAAGTCGCGGGTCACAAAGAGCAAGAAGGGCGACCGCAAGGAGGTCGTCCTCATCGTGGGCGGTCCAGGCACGGGGAAGAGCGTGATCGCCCTGGAACTGCTCGACTGGCTGAGTCGAAGCCGCCATCGCGCGGTCCACGCCACCGGCAGCAGGGCATTCACATCACCCTGCGGAACAAGGCGGACAACAACAGCCGCCGGGCTCGGCAGATCTATCAGTACTTCAACAACTTCGCCGGGGCCGCCCCCAATGATCTCGACGCTGTGATCGCCGACGAGGCGCACCGGCTCCGCTCCGGACGCCGATCGAACGCGCAGGAGTCCCCGCAGGTCGAGGAGCTGATCCGAGCAGCGCGCGTCCCCGTTTTCCTGCTCGACGAACATCAGCGGGTCCGGCCCAGCGAGGTGGGGTCGGTCGAGCTCATCACCAAGGCAGCGGAAGCCATGGGGATCGGCGTCCACACCATCGATCTTCGGCACCAGTTCCGGTGCGGCGGGTCGCCGGAGTTCCTGTCGTGGACCGAGCGGCTCCTCGGCCTCGACGGGGACGGCAATCCCCCGGAGCCGTGGCGGCCCCAAGGCGACTTCGAGCTGCACGTGGCCTCGAGTCCCAGTGTCATGGAGGAGTACCTGCAGGCCAGACTAGACGAGGGATACAGTTCGCGGATCGCGGCCGGATACTGCTGGCCGTGGCACGATCCGCGCCCTGACGGGACGCTGGTACCGGACGTGGTGATCGACGATTGGCACCGTCCTTGGAACGCCAATACGGACAAGGCGATCAAGGGCGCACCGCCGTCCTCCCTATGGGCGACCGATGACGGTGGTTTCGACCAGGTGGGATGCATCTACACCGCGCAGGGCTTCGAGTACGACTACGCGGGGGTCATTTTCGGGCCCGATCTCGTCTGGAACGGCAACGGCTGGGAGACGAATCCATCGGCGAACATGGACAGAAGCGTCAAGAGCGCTCCCGAGTTCGACCTCCTGGTCCGCCACACCTATAGAGTCCTGGCGACCCGCGGGCTGCGCGGCGCAGTGCTGTACTCGACGGACCCGGAGACCAACCGCTTCCTGGCAAAGGAACTCGGTGTTCCCGTCCTGTAGGTGATGCGGCGCCACGGTCCGTTGCGCCCCGGGGACCGGTGGACAGGCGCGTCCGGCGGGTGGTCCGGTTCCACCCGTCGGTGGATGCGTCCCACCCAGCGCTCGTGGCGGACACCGGCGCGCTCTCCCGGACGGCCGCGGCCCCGGTCGCCGTCTTGCCGTCGGCCCCTTCCTCAGCCTGTCGTGCCGCGACGCGGCCCCGGCTACCCGCGAGAGCCTCCGCGGTACGCGCATCGCATGAGGGCGCGGCGACGGCAGGCGGAGTACCTGCCCCTCGATCACCTCTATCCTGGGCGCAGCGGTGGCCCCCCGACCGGAAGGAAGCTCGATGGCCGAACGGTGGTGGGGAGAGCCCTCCGAGTTCGAGTGGGAGCAGCAGGGCCTCGAACACATCAAGCAGCAGATGCCCGATCGCGAGCCCTACCGGGCCTGGCAGTGCTTCTCGTTCACCGCCAGGGGCGGGCGCGTGCACGAGTGCGACCTGTTCCTCGTCGCGCCTCACGGTGTGTTCCTGCTGGAGCTGAAGGCCCACCGCGGCCGCGCCACGAACCGGGGCGGCACGTGGTTCTTCTCCATCGACAAGCGCCCCTTCGACAACCCGCTGCACGCCACCGACCAGAAGTCCAAGGAACTGCGGAGCCGGCTCCGTTGGGCGGCGGGTCGTCTGCAGGAGCCGGGCCTCAGCATTCCGTTCATCGAGGCCGGCGTCTTCCTTTCGTCTCCTGACCTGGTGTGCGACTTCGACGAGGTGCAGAGCGAGCGGGTGTTCGGCCGCGACGGCCTGGAGCAGCAAACCAAACTCGGCGGCGTGTGGAACGAGTTCCTCAGCCGCCCCAGCCGCAACGGGCGCCCCTCCTCCGTGTTCCTGAAGAACGTCCGGCGCCTGATGGAGGCGATCGGGGCGCAGCCGATCGAGCGCGAGCTCGAGTTCAGCGGCTACACGCTCGACAGCCGCACTCATGCTTCCGGTCCGACCTGGACCGATTACCTGGGCACCCACGCCGATCTGCGCCGCAAGAAGGCCCGAATCCGCATCTTCCACCATGACGACGCCGACACCGACGACGACCGCGAGTCGGTGCGGCGCGCCGCCGAGCGGGAGTTCCGCTCGCTGGACGGCATCGCCCACGAAGGCATCGTCCGGGCCGAGTCCTACGGCGTCATCGAGCACCGCGGCCCGGCAATCGCCTTCGCACACAGGGACTCCTGGCAGCGCTTGGACCACTTCGTGCGCGAACACGGCGACGACCTGGACTTCGGCACCCGGGTCGAAATGGTCCGGCAGTTGGCCGACGCCCTCAAGCACGCCCACGGCAACCAGCTCTTCCATCGGGCACTGGCCCCGTGCAGCATCTGGGTGGAGCTGGACGGCACGTACCCCCGGCTGCGCATCGCCGACTGGCAGGTCGCCTCACGCCAGCATCCGGCGTTCCGTTCGACCAGCAACGCGACCGCACTGCTGGGCAGGCGCGCGCTGACCGCCCACGTCGAGGAGGCGGCGCTGCCCTACCTGGCGCCCGAGTTTCCCGGACATGGGGGCGACGCCCAGGCCATGGACATGTTCGGCCTCGGTGCCGTCGCGTTCCTGGTCCTCAGCGGCCGGGCGCCCGGGGACGACCCGGGCGAGGTCAGCAAGCAGATCCGCGAGCAGGGCGAGCTGACCCCGGCCGCCGCCAGCGACGACGTCACCCCCGCCATGGACTCGCTCGTGCGGGCGGCCACGCGGTGGCGGCCGAACGAGCGCACCGGCTCGCTGCGCGCGTTCCTGCGCAGCCTCGACACGATCGACGAGCAGCTCAACCGCGCCGAGGTCGTCACCGACCCCCTGGTGGCTGTCAAGGGCCAGGAGGTCTACGACGGCTGGGAGGTCGCCAGCGTCCTGGGCAAGGGCTCCACGTCGCGGGCGCTCCTGGTGCGCCGGCTCGGCCGCAACGCCGACCTCGAGGAGCAGGTCTTCAAGGTCGCGCTGAACGAGGACTCCGCGGCCAACAAGCTGCGCCGTGAAGCGGCCCAGCTCGCATCGCTGAACAACCCGCGGATCGTCGGGCTCGCCGCCGAGGGCGTCATCGACATCGGGGAGCGGACCGTGCTTCCGCTCGAACTCGCCGGCGAGTTCACCCTCGCGGAGTACCTGGAGACCAGCCTGGGCGTGGTGGAGCTGCACCGGTTCGGCCGCCACCTCTTCGACCTGGTCGAGTACCTGGAGGGCCAGGGGGTCCTGCACCGCGACCTCAAACCCGCGAACCTGGGCGTGCGCGAACGCACCCGCAAGAAGGGCCTTGAGCTGGTCCTCTTCGACTTCTCCCTGGCGGGTGTTCCGGTGGAGAACACCGCGGCCGGGACCCGCGGGTATCTCGACCCGTTCCTGAATGTGGACGAGCCCAAGCGGCACTACGACGAGGCGGCCGAACGCTACGCTGTGGCGGCCACCCTGCATGAGATGGCCTCGGGCGAGTTGCCGGTGTGGAGCGAGGACGGAGTGGACCTCGCGTTCCTACCGCCGAGGACCGTGCGTCCGCGGCTGGCCGAGGACTCCTTTCCCGAGCAGCTCCGCCCCGCGCTGCGCGTGTTCTTCGACCAGGCGCTGCACCGGCGCCCGCAGGAGCGCTTCGCTTCCCTGGAGGACATGCGCAACGCCTGGGAACAGGTGTTCCAGTCCGCCGACGTCGCGAGCGGATCGGCCGAGGACGAGGAGACCCGGCGCCGCAACGCCGAATCCGCCACGGCGGAGACCCCGCTGCACCTGGCCGGGCTCAGCCCGCTCGCCCTGGACGCCGCAACCCGTGTGTTGCGCTGCGAGACGGTGGGCGACCTGATGGACCGCCCGACGGTCGAACTGCACCGCAGGCGGGGTGTCGCCTTCAACACCCGCAACGAGCTGGTCAGCATGGTCACCGCGTGGCGCAACCGGCTGGGTGTGCCCGAGCCGGACGTCCAGGTCAGCGCCAAGCTGCCGCCCGGCGCCGACGACCGCGCCAAGCGCGAGGCCAGCCTGGACAAGGTCATCCGCCAGTTCGTGCCGCGGGCGACCGAGGCCAACTCCTCCTGGGTCCGGGTGGTGCGCGCCCTGCTGGGCTTGCCGGAGTCCGGTCCGCGCCGCCTGGCCTGGCCCACCCTCGCCGAGGTCGCCGACGAGCTGGGGCTGGACCAGGAGTATGTGGCGCGCCAGCTCGCCGCCGCCGACGCCTACTGGACACGCAGTTCGTCGCTGCTGGGGGCGGTGCGCGACGACGTCGTGCAGATCCTGGCCGGCCACGGCCGCGTCCGCGAGGTGCGCCAGATCGCCGAGGAACTGCTGGAGCTGCGCGGCACCGGCCAGGACACGGCCGCGGTGCGGTTGGCGCTGGCGCTGGCCGTGGTGCGCGTGGCGGTCGAGAGCGAGGGGCGGCGGGAGAACCCCCGGTTCACGGTGCGCCGCCACGGGTCGCGGGTGCTGGTCGCCCAGATCGTGGACGACGACCCCACGGTGCCGGTGGAGGCGGACCTGCTCGACTACGCAGCGGCGCTGGGCGCGCGCGCCGACGAGCTGGTGAGCTTCGAGGCCACCGCGCCGCTGCCCACGGCAGAGGAGGTGCGGGCGGCGCTGCGCGCCGTCCGGGTGGAGGGGGTCGAGGAGGACGCGATGCGCTCGCTGTCCGACCACGACCTCGTGCACCTGGCCGCCGCTGCGTCGGAGAACGCCCAGGTGACCATCCGGCGCGAGTTGTACCCGGCGTCCATGGGCCTGGACCGGGCGCTGACGTTGGCGCAGGCGGTCGGCTACCTCGGACCGCCCGGTATTTCGCCGCAGCAGGTGCGCGACCGGGTGAAGGCGCGCTTCCCGCGGCTGCCGGAGCCCACCGACGCCCAGTTGTGGGAGGTGCTGTCGGAGAAGCACCCCAAGCTGGTCGAGAGCACGGATGAGCAGGGTGAGATCACATGGGTGCTGCCGCCGGAGGTCACGACCCTCGCGCCGCCCTCGCACACGGCGGGGCACGGCCCCGGCACGGCCGTGTCGGACGCGGAGCAGGCCGGGCTGCTGCGGCAGTTGGGGCGGTCGGCGTCGCGGGGCGGCTACCTGGCGGTGAAGACGTGGCTGACCGACGCCGAGGCGGCGGCGGAGCTGCTGGCGGCGCGCGAGGACGTTGCGGCGTTCGACGTCTCCGCGGAGTTCGTCGGTGTGCTGAACGAGCTGGTCACCGAGTTCGGCGGGCCGCCGTGGAACGTGGTCCTCGAAGCCGACCGCGACGGCGGGCCGGCGGCGTTCGCCAACCTGGCCGCGGACGCCTGCGCGAGGCTCGGCGAGCGCATCCGCGCCGCCGGGACCGACCGTACGGTGTTCCTGCACGGTGCGACCCCGCTGGCGCGCTACCCGGCCGGGCGCAAGCTGCTGACCGAGCTGACCGGGCAGGCCCGTGAGAGCGACGCTTCCCCGTACGGCCTGTGGCTGCTCTGCCCGATGCGCAGCCCGCAGGCGCCGGCCGCGCTGGACACCGTGCCCGCGGGGATCATCACTGACGCGGAGCAGGTGCTGCTGCCGCGGGGGTTCGCGGCCGAGCCGTCGGCGGCGGCGTAGCGGGGCGGCTTTCGCCGAGCCTGTCCGTGCGGCCGGATTCGGCGCCGAATCCGGCTCCACAGACAGGTTCGGCGCGCCGTCGGGTCCGTCACCGGCGCGCGGTTTCGTGCACGCAGCGTGAGGGCAGTTCTAGTAGCCCGCCCCTTCGCACCGAGGAGTCCTCGATGCCCCGTCCGTGGGAAGCCGACCCGAGTGCTGACCTCCGCCGCCGGATCGGCCCGGCGCCCCGTGCCCTGGGTACCACCAAGGCCGGGCCGGAGTGCCCCGACATCTGGGAGCTCGACAACGGCGACATCGCCATCATCGGCCGCGACGCGACCGACTCCTATCAGGGCCGCCTGCCCGAAGGGGTCAGCGTCGGCCGCGACGAGCGGCTCGTGGTGATCCCCCGCGTCACGCTGACCGCTGCGAAGCCGGAGATCCCCGATGCTTGAGCGGCTGCGCGACCTGCCCGCCCGACCGCTCGACCGCCCCGACTACCACGCCGAGTACTGGGCCGCCTACGAGCGCGGCGGGGTCTTCTGGAAGCTGGAGCGGGCGCAGCACTTCGAGGAGCCCGGCGACGCCAGTTGGGAGGCGTTCGCCGCCGGGGACTGGCAGAAGGCCCTGGAGTTGAACGAAGCCGACCGCGCCGACGCGGAGGCCATGGCGGCCAAGGACCGCGAGGTCGGCATGGAGACGCGGCGGATCCGCATCGTGGAGCACCCGGTATCGCCGTACCTGCAGTGGGAGATGCAGTTCCTGCGCCTGCTGTCCGAGGCGGGGCAGTCGCTGCGCGCCGTGTCGGCGGCGGATGTGGCCCACCTGGAGGAGCGCGCGCCGCTGCCGGAGGTGGTGGTGCTCGGGGACCGGCTGCTGTTCCTGGTGCGCTACGACTCCCAGGGGCGGGCGTTCGGCGCCTGGCGGATCGAGGACCGCGACGCCGTCGCCGCGGCCGTCGCCGACCTGGCCGCGCTGTTCGACGGGGGGACACCGCTACTGGACTACTTCGCGCGCGAGATCGCGCCGCTGCCCGCCCCCGCGGTCGGCCCGTGACGGGCGGGACCGGAAGGACGGGCAGGACGGGCAGGGGAAAGTGAGCAGGTCGAGTCCGCACGCGCGCCGGGCGCGCGGCGACCGTGCTGCCGTGCGGGTGCTCGCGCCCGTCGTCGTCGCGCTGTTGGCGGTCGTGGTCGTCGGGCTGGTCGTCCTCTCTCCGCTGGGGCTCGGGGCGGTCGAAGGGGTCAGCGACGACTGGGAGGACCTGAGCTTCATCGGGCAGACCTACGGTGCGGCTTCGGCGCTGCTCGCCGGACTGGCCCTGCTCGGGGTCGTGGCGACGCTGGTGCTGCAGGCCCGCGAGACCCGCATGTCCAGGGAGTTGGCGCTGCGCGACTCCAACAGCGAGCTGCTGCGGATGGCCATGGAGGACGCCGAGTACGCGCGGTGCTGGGGCGCGAACCTGCCGATGCCCGATCGGGCGGAGCAGCGGCGGAGCATGTACACGAACATGATCGTGTCGCAGTGGGAGATGGCCTACGACTCCCGCGCCATGGGCGACGAGCATGTGCGGGTGCTCGCCCGCGGGCTGTTCGCGGGCCGGATCGGCTGGGAGTTCTGGAACCGGGTGCGTGCGGTGCGGCTGCGCACGGCCGAGTCGCGCCGGTCGCGGCGGTTCCACCGCATCCTGGACGAGGAGTTCCGAGCGAGCGCGGAGCCGCCGCCGGACGATGACGGCGACAGCGGTGACGACGGCGGGCGGGAGCGCGCGGGGAGGCGAGCGGAAAGGCGATCGAGAGGCCGAGCAGGGGGCCGCGGCCGGACGCGCCGGGGTGTGCGGGCGCTGGTCGGCGCGGTGGCGGCGGGGGGCGTGGCCGCGGGGAGTGTTGTCGCCGGTGTGCTGCTCGCTCGCCGCAGGCGCCGGCGTGTGGGCGGCGCCTGCGGCGAGCGGTTCGGTGGACGTGCCGGAAGCAGCAGGGTCACGACGCCGCGGTTCCGGCGTACGCGGCGGCGCGGGTCATAACCGGGCGGTCGGGCGGCCCCGCGGGGTGGCCGAGTCCGGGTTCGGCCGTTCGGGTCGGTAAGGCGTCGGATCCGGTGTCAGTGGGCGCCCGGCGGACGAGCGGGGTTGCGAGTACCCGGGTGGCCCGGCAGACGGTCCGTCGGGCGGTCGCGGCGGCGGTGCGGCGGCCCGGGGCGGCGGGGTCGGGTTGCCGTGGGCGGCGGATCGCCACGCCGCGGAGACCGACGACCGTGGAGCCCATGCACGTGCCGACACCGGCGGCGCGGTCCGTGGCGCGGGAGGTGGCGCAGGGGGCGGCGTCGGCGTGGACGCGGAGGGCTGCGCCGGGGCCGTCACCGTACTCCGCATGATGGTTGTGGGCGGCGGCTTCTGGCCCGGCAGGAGGGCGGCGAGGAGCTGTTCGAGCGCTTCGGCGGTCGCTGCCTCCAACAGGCGGTCGCCGCCGCGCAGCACCGCCCACCAGGTGCCGGTGTGCGTGCCGTACCAGGCGGTGGCACCGGGGAAGAGCGCGTTGAGGCGCCGAGCGGCCGGGTGGATCGTCGTCGGTTGGCGGCGGGGGCGCTGATACCCGGTGGGCGGGTGGAGCCGGTCGGCGAAGGCATGGGGGGTGCTCATCGGTCGGCCTCCTCGGCGTTGGGCCAGGTGCGGCCGGAGGCGTCCAGGTGGCTGCCGTCGTGGGCGGCCGGGCGCAGGCAGGGTGCGGGCACGGTGGTGTTGGGAGCGGTGGTGTGTGGCGCGGTGGTGTCGGAGGCTGCGGGCGTGCGGCGGCCGCAGTGGTCGCCGAGGAGCGCGGCGGCGCGGGCGAGGATCTCCAGCGCGGCCTCGCGGACGGCGGCGGTCCAGTAGGTCTCCTCACGGAGGCTCGCGATGAGGTCGTCGGCGATCTGGTGCAGGCCGTGTGCTTCGCGCAGGTCCAGGGGGCGGGTGGGAGCCGCCGTGCGGGAGGGGGTTCCCGCCCCGCTGCGGGGGGCCGCCGCCGGGTCGGGGCCGTTGCGGAGGTCGGAGTCGACCGGGTTGTCGAGGTAGGGCCGCGTGCGCGGAGGAGGCGGCGCGAACTGCGCGAGAGCGAAGTCGAGCGCGTCCAGGTTGCTGGCGGCGAGGGCGGTGGACTCGTAGCGGCGGTGGTGTGCCTGGTAGGGCGCCGGGTGGCCGGGCGCGTAGGTGAGGCGCCACAGGGCGCGGTGCCGGGTGTGCACCTCGCAGAAGCGGTCGTAGTCGGGCGGGATGGCGGGTTGCGAAGGGACGTAGGGGCGGGGGCGGTCGGCGCGCGACGGCTGAATCAGCGGCTCGGCATGCACCGCGTTCTGGATAGGGTCGGACATGTCGTCAGCTCCTCTGTAGCTGGTGACCAAGCCCCGGGACGGTGCCAGCCGTCGCCGGGGTCTTTTCATGCGTCCACTTTGCATCGGAGCAGGTGAGGTATCTATAGCGAACTGGATACCGGGCAATTTTGGGGATAGGTGAGGCTCAGGGAGTTTTTCTGTGCTGAGATGACAACCATGAGTGGAGCAACTCAAGACGTGGCACGGAGGTTCGGGCGCGAACTCTCACGGCTGCGCGAAAACGCAGACATCACGCAGGCCAAGCTTGCGAAAGAGCTGGAGATTAGCTCTTCACACCTCTCGAATATCGAACGTGGCGAACGAACCCCCAAAGGTTCACTCATCGCCCAGGTCGACAAGGCTCTGTCAGCAGATGGACATCTTGTCCGACTATGGGAAGAACTAACGGGAAGCGGTCGATCGGTCTGGCTTGACGAGTTGGCGGACCTCGAACAGGAAGCGACCGCGATCATGGAATCTCAGACGGTGATGTTTCCGTCACTGCTCCAGACAGAGGCATATGCGAAGGCGGCGGTGTCGACTCTCTCACCGTGGGTCACCCAGGAAGAGGCCGCCATCAGCGTGCGGAACCGAATGGAACGTGCGGAACGGTTTCTAGCGTCACAAAAACCACTCCATTGGGCAGTACTCGATCAATCAGTAATCACTCGCAAAATGGGATCGATCGACCTACATAAGGAGCAGTTGTCGCATGTGGCCCGACTGATAGAGCGCGAACGGGTGTCAATACAGATCGTCAGTGGGCGGCACTCGGGTCTGGCAGGACCCTTCAAGATCATCTCGCCACCTGGCGGTTCCGATGTGGTCTATGCCGAATCCGCGCACTCGGGCCAGGTCATCGACACCCCCGAGGATGTCCGCAAGTTCCGTCTACTCTACGGTGCGACTCAGGCAGCGGCACTGTCGCCGGAGGAGTCCGCGCGGCTAATCCTGAAGACATTGGAAGGACTGGAGCATGAGTGAGTGCGATACCTGGCATAAGTCGAGCTACAGCGGCGGGGCACACCAGGACTGTGTGGAGGTCGCGGAGTCATCGGAGCAGGTGAAGGTCCGCGACACGCAGAACCGAGGTGCGGGCTACCTGACACTCCCTGTATCGGAGTGGTCCGCCTTCCTCGCCGACGTGAAGGGCGGCTTGCTGTAGCGCCGCTGGCACACGCGAGGGGTCCGGGCGCCGCCGGACCCCTCGGCAGGCGGTTTACCGGCTGGCCATGATCAGTCGATCTGGTGACCACAAGCACGGGATCCTCGACAATAGAGGCAGTACATCGTCCCTCCCCCGCGCTGCCAGGAGTCGCCGTGGTCGACCATGCATCCCTGCTCAAGGACTTGCAGAAGCAGGTCAAGCTGCTGGAACAGGACCTCCGGGAGCGCAGCGAGGATCCCACCGCCATCAAAGAGATCGGCGAAGACGGACAGGAAGAGTTCTTCGAGGACGCACTGCGTCGCGAACACACACGCGCCTTCGAGGCCGAGCGCACCGCAGCCACCTACGAGACCTGGCGGGACGAGCGGGTCACCCAGGCGGCGGCCGCCTGGGTACTGTCGACGGTCTTCGTGCGCTTCTGCGAGGACAACGGCCTGCTGGAGCATCCGTACATCTCAGGCCCGCGCGACGAGCGCAACCGCTACGACATCGCGCAGGAACTCAAGGACGCCTGGGTCCTGGAGTGGCGCGAGCGGGATCCCGACGCTCCCGAACGCACCGACCGCGACTGGCTGGTGCACACGTTCGAGGAGATGAGCGTCTCCAGCATCACCGCCGGCCTGTTCGACCGGAACCACAACCCGATGTGGACGATCACGCCCTCTCACCAAGCTGCGAAGGCCCTCATCGACTTCTGGCGCGAGGTCGGCGACGACGGCCACCTGGTCCACGACTTCACCGACGAGACCTGGGACACCCGCTTCCTCGGCGACCTCTACCAGGACCTCTCGGAGTCGGCACGCAAGAACTTCGCGCTGCTGCAGACACCGGAGTTCGTTGAGGAGTTCATCCTCGACTACACCCTGGAACCCGCTGTCAAGGAGTTCGGCCTCGACGGCAACCGGATCTACCAGGCGGAGAGCAAGGGCTTCCGCCTGATCGACCCCACCTGTGGATCCGGCCACTTCCTGCTCGGCGCCTTCCACCGCCTGCTCGACAAGTGGCGCAAGGCAGAGCCGGGCGCTTCCGAGTGGGACCTGATCAGCCGCTCCCTGCGGAGCGTCCACGGCGTCGACAAGAACCCCTTCGCGGTCGCAATCGCCCGCTTCCGCCTCCTCATTGCCGCCATGAAAGAAGCCGGCATCGCCCGGCTCATGGCAAGCAACCCGGATTGGCCGATCGTCGTCGCAGCCGGTGACTCGCTTATACACGGGCGGGGGGCACCAGGCCGTAAAGGCGAGGTGACGGCGCACGACCGTGTTCACCGATACACCACGGAGGATGTCTCCGACTACGCCGCTGACCACGATTTGCTTGGCGTCCACAGCTACCACGTAGTAGTAGGAAACCCGCCATACATCACGGTCAAGGACAAGAAGGAGAACGAGAACTACCGGTCCAGGTACGCAAGCTGCTCCGGGACCTACGCTTTGTCCGTCCCGTTCGCTGAGCGGTTCTTCAATCTCGCCAAGCGTGCTGGTGGAGATAAGATCGGCGCCGGCTACGTGGGTCAGATCACTGCCAATTCCTTCATGAAGCGCGAGTTCGGCAAGAAGCTCATCGAAAGATTCTTCCGCAACGAGGTCCGCCTGACACACGTTATCGATACATCGGGCGCTTATATACCAGGGCACGGAACACCCACTGCAATCCTGATCGGCCGCAATATGCTCAATTCGCACAAGGCGTTCGTGCGGGCTGTTCTGGGAATCCGCGGGGAGCCGGAACAGCCTCAGAACGCCGCAATGGGAATGGTCTGGCGCGCAATCGTTGGGCAACTCGATGAAGCAAACGATTCGGAATCGGAATGGGTGAGTGTCACAGATTTTCCATGGGGAAGTTTCACATACCACCCGTGGAGTTTGAGCGGTGGTGGAACTGGCGATCTTATCCAGCGTGTCGAGAAATCCGGGAATAAACTTTCAACTCGGATCGAGAAACCCATCGGCCGCGCGATACGCGCAGGTGCAGACGAAGCCTACATGATGCCCCTGCGGAGCACGCTCCCTCCCGTTGCCCACAGAAACTCCTTTTTCCCTCTAGCAATAGGGGAAGTCGTACGTGACTGGTCGATTTCTCCACACGATATGATCTGTTACCCCTACACAAACGGCACAACAGTTCAATCTATACAGCGTGGCCTGTGGCCCCTGCGCACACTATTGGCCGCACGCCGGACATTCCAAGGAAACATGGAGGATTCGGGCCTTCAATGGTGGGAGTACATGCAGCACACCACTTCCGCCTACTCGAACCCCCTCTCGATTACGTTTGCTTTCGTCGCCACACACAACCACTTCACTCTCGACCGGGGCGGGAAAGTATTTAACCGTTCGGCTCCGGTAATTAAATTTCCGGATTCCGCGACCGAGCAGCACCACCTAGAGTTGCTCGGAGCCCTCAACTCATCGACGGCGTGCTTCTGGTTGAAGCAAGTCAGTCACAATAAGGGGCGGCCCGGAGCAGAGCAAGCGGGGGCAGACGAACCCTGGGAACACCGCTATGAGTTTACAGGAACGAAGCTCCAGGGATTCCCCCTACCGAGAGAGCTGCCACTCGATCTGTCCAGCGAAATCGATTCGCGCGCACGACACCTCTCTATCTTGGATCCCTCTGCTGTCGCAGATTCCTCCACCCCCACGCGCAACCGCCTTAAGGATGCCCATTCTGACTACCACAAGCACCGGCGGAAAATGATCGCACTTCAGGAAGAACTGGATTGGGAATTCTATTTCCGTTACGGATTAATCTCAGACAGCGAGCGAGATGAAATCCTGTTTTCCGATATTTCCGCCCTCCCGGAGATCGACTCAGCCGAGCGAGCCTTCGCAATAGTTATGGCCAGGAGGAGAGAGCAAGGTGAGTTGTCGACCACGTGGTTCACGCATCACAACCACAGATTCGCTCCCATAACCTCTATTCCTTCTCAGTGGCCGGAGGAGTACCGCAAGGTTGTCGAAAAGCGCATTGAACTCATCACCTCCCGCAAAGACATCGGCCTCATCGAGCGTCCCGAATACAAGCGCCGTTGGGCCACCGAACCCTGGGAGAAGAAGCAGCAGGCCGCCCTGAAGTCCTGGCTGCTCGACCGGTGCGAAGACCGCCGCCTCTGGTTCAGGACCGATGAGAACGGCGAGGAGCGCCCCCGCACCCTCTCTCTCCGCGCCCTGGCCAACCGCGTCCGCGACCTCTACCCCGAGGCCGCCGAAGTCGCGTCGATCTACGGCCCCGACAAGGACTTCTCCGCCGTCATCAAGGACATCGTGCAGACCGAGCACGTCCCCCACCTCGCCGCGCTCCGCTACAAGGACTCCGGCCTGAGCAAGCGCAAGCAGTGGGAGGACGTCTGGGACTTGCAGCGCGAGGAGGACGCCCTCAACGCCGACCTCCCCGAGGGCGAGCCCGAGAAGCGCCTCAACATCCCCGTGCCGCCCAAGTACACCTCCGGCGACTTCCGCAAACCCACCTACTGGTCCAACCGCGGCAAGCTCGACGTCCCCAAGGAGCGCTTCATCTCCTACCCCGGCGCCGAGGACGACGAGGACGGCACCCTCGTTCTCGGCTGGGCGGGCTGGGACCACGCCGAGCAGGCCGACGCGCTCGGCACGCTCGCGCACAACCGGATCAACGAGCACGGCTGGGCCGCCGACCACGAGCGGATGACGCCGCTCCTCGCGGGCATCGCCGAGCTGATGCCGTGGGTCCGCCAGTGGCACACCGAACGCGACGAGTACGGCGAGACCCCCGCCGACCTCGCCGCCGAGGACCTGTCCTCACTGCAGAACGCCACCGGCATCACCGCCTCCGACATGGAGGCCTGGCGCCCGTCACCCGGCAAGGGCGGCAAGAAGAGCACCAAGAAGGGCGGCGCCTAACCGCACCCACTCCCACGACACCCAACCGCCGCACAACCGCCTTACCACCAGCTCACGCACGCCTCACCGGCCGCTATCGGTCACACACACGATCCGCAACCCTGTGTCGTGTCCGAGAGCGGCCCCATAGGCTTGACCTAGAGCGCTCCCGCCCCCGCCCGGTCTCGCTCCTTCGACGTTCTGACGACTCCCCGACGACGGAATCGGAAGGTGCCGCGCAGCCATGTCCGCTCCCCCAGCCTCCGGTGCGAAGCGCGTCCTCAGCGACCTCATCGAAGTTCCGGAAGCCATCCACGATGGTGACCTGGTCTTCAAGCTCGCGGAAGGGGTAGACGCCGGGCAGAGCGACGCGCTCGCGCAGTACGTCATCACCGACCAGCTCGCCGGGTGCTTCAACGAGGCGCTGGACGCTGTCAAGGGGGCGCTGGCGCAGAACCAGTCCCGCGCGACCTACCTCAACGGCTCCTTCGGATCCGGCAAGAGCCACTTCATGGCCGTCTTCAACGCGGTCCTGCGGCAGAACCCGGCCGTGCGCGACATCCCCAAGATGCCCGCCATCCTCGACCGGCACGAGAACTGGTTGAACGGCAAACGGTTCATCCAGGTCAAGAGCCATCTGGTGGACGCCGAGTCGGTCGAGTCCGCCATCCTGGGCGGCTACGTGCGCCAAGTCCGCGCCGAGTACCCCGACGCGCCGGTGCCGCCGGTCTACCGCGCGGACGGCCTGCTGGCCGACGCCCGCAACCTGCGCGCCACCATCGGCGACGAGGCCTTCATCGACGGGCTGCCCGAGATCCCGGAAGACGGTTCCGCCGAGGAGAGTTCCCAGTGGGGCGCCAGCCACTGGTCCTCCGGTCGCAAGTGGACACCCGAACTACTCGACCAGGCGTTCGCCGTCCCTTCCGGCACCGACGACGAAGACGCCAAACGCCTCCGCCTCCAGCTCGTCAGCGCCCTGCTCGAGCACCACTTCACCCGCTACACCGACACCGTCCACGGCAAAGCCGAAGCCTTCGTCACCATGGACGAAGGGCTCTCCATCATCAGCCGGCACGCCAAGGAGGAGCTGGGCTGCGACGCGGTCATCCTGCTCCTGGACGAGCTGATCCTGCGCTTCACCGCCTTCATCGGCAAGGAATGGCAGATCAACGAAGAGGTGCAGAAGGTCGCCAAGCTGGTGGAGTCCTCCGAGAGCCACCGGCCCGCGCCCGTCATCAGCTTCGTGCCCCGTCAGCGCGACCTGCGCGAACTCGTCGGCCTCGGCGCGGGAACCGCGGGTGTCGACCAGACGCTGAAGTACTGGGACGGCCGCTTCGGGCACATCAAGCTCGCCGACGGCAACCTCACCGAGGTCGTGCGGCACCGCCTGCTGCGCCCCAAGAACGAGAGCGCGGCCGACGAGATCGCGACCGCCTTCGAGAACACCCGCCACGCCAGCCCCGAGGTCAAGGACGCCCTACTCGACTCCGAGGGCGGCGACGCCGACTCCTGGGAGGACTTCCGGGCGCTCTACCCGTTCACGCCGGCGATGCTGCACGTCATGGTCGACCTCTCCGGCGCGCTCCAGCGCCAGCGCAGCGCGCTGAAGCTGATGCGCCAGCTCATGGTCAACCACCGCGACAGCCTGCCCGTGGGCCAGCTCGTCCCCCTTGGGGCGGTGTTCGACGTGTTGGACGACGGCGAGGACCGCCCGTTCAAGGACGTCCTCAGCGCCGAGTACACCAAAATCAGCACCTTCTACCGGCAGAAGGTGCGTCCCTGGCTGCTGCACCGCCACGAACTCGGCGAGAAGGAGGCGGCGAACCTCGACGTCCGCGCCCCCTTCCGCGCCGAGGACCTGCTGGTCAAGACCCTGCTGCTGTCGGGGCTGGCGCCCAACGTCCCGGCGCTGAAGGACCTCACCGCCAGCCGCCTCATCGGCCTGAACCACGGCATCATCCGCGCCCGGCGCACCGGGCAGGACATCGAGCGGGTCGCCGACTTCTTCCGCGACCTCAACGGCCAGTTCGGCGAGATCCGGGTGGGCAACCAGACCACCAACCCCACCGTCTCGCTGAACCTGCTGCGCGTGGACACCGAGTCGCTGATGCGCCAGGTCTACAGCGCCGCCAACGACCACGCGCTGAACCAGTTGTTCAAGCGGCTGCTCTGGCACGAGCTTGCGCTGGAACCCGGCGCCACCCGCAGCGAAGTCGTCTGGCGCGGCACCCGCCGGGTCGTGGAGCTCGACTACGGCAACGTCCGCTCCGAGGACCGGCTGCACCGCGAGCGGTTCGTGCCCGACACCGCGGGCGCGCTGCGGGTCGTCATCGACTACCCCTTCGACGAGGAGGACAAGCACCCCACCGACGACCGCGAACGGGTCGAGCGGCTGCGCGACGAGTTCAGCGAGCCGCCCGCGACCGTGGCCTGGCTGCCGAACTTCCTCTCGCCCGCCCGGCTGGAGGACGCCCGGCGGCTGCTGATGGTGGAGAACCTGCTGCAGCCCGGCGTCATCGAGCAGAAGGCGCCCGACTGGAGTTCCGAGGACCGCCGCGAGGCCGCCGCGCAGCTCGACAACCAGCGCTCGCAGCTCGAGACCCAGCTCCGCGGTCTGATGCGCGGCGCCTACGGGCTGGTCGAACCCAACGACACCGACTACACGTCCCTCATCGACGGCCACATCCACGCCTTCCCCCCGGCCGCCAATATCCGCTTGGAAGCCGGAAGCCAGTTTCCCGCGGCGCTGGAACGCGTCTGCGGGCAACTGCTCAGCCACCTGTTCCCCGAGCACCCGGACCTCTCCGCCGGCGGCAGCAGCCGGACCCCGGTGCGCCGCCAGGACCTCTCCGCCGTGCTGGAGGCGGTCGAGGCGGCCCAGGCCGACAAGCTGCAGCGCTACGAACCGCCGAAGACGGCGCTGCCGGTGCTGCGCCGCGTCGCCCACGAACTGCGGATCGCGCAGGTCAGCGAAGTCTTCGTGCTGCGCGACGACTGGATGACCGCGCTGGACAAGGCAGCGCGCAGCGCCCAGGCCGACACCACCGAGATCCGGGTCCGCCACCTCAAGGAGTGGATCCGCGACACCGCCGAAGGCTCCGGACTGCCCGACGACGTCGTGGACCTCGTCGTGCTCGTCTACGCCATCCAGTCCGACCGGGCCTGGATGCGCGGCGGCAAGCGCTACACCGCGGTCGGCATCGGCCAGCTCGAAGGCGACATCGTCCTCAAACGCCAGGAGCTGCCCACCGCCGAGGACTTCGACCGCGCCAACGAACTGGCGGCCGGGATCTTCAACCTGCCGAAGCAGCCGGTGCGCAACGCGCGGGCCGTGCAGCGGCTCGCCGAGCAGCTCAAGGAGCAGGCCAACCGGTGGCAGGCCGCCACCGAGTCGCTGCTGACCGAGCTGCGCAAGCGCGCCGCGCTGCTCGGGCTGGACGAGGACGCGCCCCGGCTGGCGACCGCCAAGGCGACCCACGACCTGCTCAGGCGCATGCGCGGCCAGGCCGACGACACCGAACTCGTCACCACTCTCGCCCACGCCGAACTGTCGCAGGAACCGCAGGTCTACCGCGCCAGCATGGACTCCGCCTCCGCCGTGGCGCAGGCGCTGGCGGCGGCGCAGTGGCAGAACATCGAGGCGCTGGCCGAACGCGCCGAGCAGGGCGGCGAGCACAGCCGGGCAGCGGCGGACCTCCTCAACGAACTGCGGCAGAACGCCCGCAACAACGAGCAGCAGCGCAGGATCGCCACCGAACTGGAGCGGGTCGGCCGGGAGGCGTTCTCGCTGCTGGTGCGCAAGGACCCGACACCCCCGACCGACCCGGGTCCCAGGCCGCCCGAACACGTCGACCGGTCGGACGGGAAGGAGCAGGTCACCCTCCCCGAGACCGGCGAGCACACGGCCACCCGCCGCCTGTCCGCCGACGACGACCCGGGCGAGGTCATCCGGGCACTGCGAAACGAGCTCGGTGTCGGCGCGGACGCCGAGGTGGAAATCGAGATCACCGTGCGGAAGACCACGTGAGCAGGACAAGCAGCAGGGCACACAGGGCGCACGGCACGCCGCACACGGCGCCGGGGAAGGCCGCATGACCGCGATCGACACCGCAGCGCAGCAGACCGTCACCGCCGACGCGATCGCCGGTGCCCTGATCCGCGCACTGGAACAGGAGGCCGACCGCGTCGAGCGCGGCCGTCCGCGCTCCCGCGCCCGAACCGTCGCGCTGACCGCCGCCCCCGTCTGGGACGGGCCCGCGGAGATCTCCGCCGAGTTCGAGAACCGGCACCTGCGGGTCCGCGTCGCCGCGGCCCCCACGGTGCTCGCCGTTCTCGACCGGCTCAGCCAACCGCTCGAGGGCGCCGACTACCAGGTGCTGCTGACCCCCTGCTCGGGCGAGGACCTCGGGCCCGCGCTGCTGGGACGGCTGCTCGGCGGGATGGTGCACCGCGTCAACAACTGGGAGCTGCTGCTCAGCGAACTGAACGCGGTCGCGCTGGACCCGCGGCTGTACTCGCGGCGGTGGGGCTGGCTCGCCGACGCCCTCCGCGACATCCGCACCACCACCACGCTGAACGCCTCGGGCGGGCTGATCCGCCTCGAGGAGGCGCTGCGGGTGGTCACCGCGGTGCGGTTCGGTAAGGACAAGGACGACCGGATCGACGCCGCTGCGCTGCTGGACTGGACCCGCGACCACGCCCGCGTGGGCCGCTTCGCCGAACTGCGCGACGACGAGCGCGACGGCCTGCGCGCCGAGCTGGAGTCCGCGGTCGGCCCGGTCGCCCAGGTCGTGTTCCTGCTGCTGGACAAGGGCCAGGCCTACGACGCGCTGCCCGCCGGGCTCGTGCTGGCCGAACTTCTGCAGGCGCAGCGGACCGGCGGCACGGCCGCCCGGGACGCGTGGATCCGCGCCGGGGAGCGGTTCTTCGGCGCGGAGGCGCCGGACGAGGATACGCTCTCCGGCTTCGGCCGCGCCTGCGAGGCCGCCATGCTGCGGATGATGGACGGCGACGACCACCGCTCGGCCGCCGAGATCGGCGGGCAGGCCGAGCAGATCCTCGGGTCGCTGGGCGCCGAGTCGGTGGCCCGCGGCAGCGGCGTGCTGACCGCCGGTCTGCACGCACGCCTGTCCGCCCTCGGCCAGGAGATCGCGAAGCTGCTGCGGCCCGACAGCGTCGACACGCTCGCACCGCAGGACCTCGCCGACGTCGAGGAAGCGCTGGAGAACCTGCGCCGGCACCGCAGATTGGACCGCAACGGGCACGACGCGGCGGCCGCCCTGGCGGCCGTCCGGCTCCTGCGCTGGACCGCGGGCGGGCGCTTCGCAGTGCGGACCGTCGCCGAGGGCACGGCCGCACACATGGACGAGACCGGGTGGGTGGACCGCGCGGCGACCACGATCCGGTTCTGCCGCACCGACGTGCCCAGCCTCGCCGACGCCTACACGCAGTTGTACACGCGGGTGCGGCACCTGCGCGGCGAGTTCGACCGCTCCTTCGCGCAGCGGGTCGCGGCCTGGACCGGCTCCTACTCGCGGACCGACCGGCAGTTGCGCGCCGAGAACCTGCTGCACGCCGTCGCCCGGCCGCTGGCCGAGCACCAGGCGCCGCTGATCGTCGTCCTCGACGGGATGAGCGCCGAAGTCGCGGTGCAGCTCGGCGAGCAGATCGCCGCACTAGGACGGTTCACCGAGATCGGCCGCGGTTCGGAGGACAACGCCCGCAGGGAAGGTGCGCTGTCGACCCTGCCGTCGGTCACCACGTGCTCGCGGACCTCGCTGCTGTCGGGCGCACTGGAGACCGGCGGGCAGAGCAAGGAGCGCTCCGGTTTCGCCCGCCTGTGGGGGCAGCCCGGGTTCGGCGGCCGCGGCGCCGCCCTGTTCTACCAGCGCGACCTGGACACCGCGATCGGCCAGAGCCTCCCGCAGGAGGTCGTGGAGGCGATCGCGGAGCCCGACACCGCGGTGGCGGCCGTCATCAACGTGGTGGACGACGCCCTGGCCAAGGACCGCGGCGACCCGGACCCCGATTGGCACCTGGAACGGCTCGGCAAGCTGCTGATGCTGCTGGACGCGGCGGCCCGCACCGGCTGTCCGGTGCTGCTGACCTCCGACCACGGGCACGTGTGGGACCGCGGGGAGAACCAGCGCACCCGCGACGGCGAGTCGGCCCGCTACCGCACCGGCACCCCTGAGGACGGCGAGGTCGAGGTCTCCGGGGACCGGGTGCTGGCGGGCGGCGGAACCATCGTGGTGCCCTGGGACGAGCGGATCCGCTACACCGACCGCAAGGAGGGCTACCACGGCGGCATCTCCGCGGCCGAGGTCGTCATCCCGGTGCTGGCGCTGCTGCCGCTCGGCGCGCCGCTGCCCAAGGGGTGGTCGACGCTGCGCGCCGCCCAGCTCGAGCCGGCCTGGTGGAGCCGACCGCTGGACGGGTCGGCGCAGCAGCGCGCCGCCGTACCGCCTGCCGCGGCACCGGCCGCCGACTCCGCGGCCGAACCCGCGGCCGCGCCCAAGCGGGGCGGGCGCAAGAAGAGCCGTACGCCCGCCCAGGACACGGTGCTGTTCGGTGACACGGCGGACAGCAGGTCGCTGGGCGCACGGGTCACCGAGACCGACATCTTCGAGTTCAGCCGCTCCCACGTGCACCGGGCGCCCGAGGCGGCGAAGATCGCCACGGTCATCGACACGCTGGCGGCCAGCGGGGGTGCCCGGCCCCGGCTGAACGTCGGCCACGTCGCCGAGGCCGCCGGGGAGTCCGCGACCGCCTACCGCGCCGTGCGCTTTTTGAAGATGGTCAAGAAGGTGCTCAACATCGAGGGCTTCGCGGTGCTGGAGCTGCCCGAGTCCGAACGTGCCGTGGAGTTGAACGTGGAGCTCCTCAAGCGGCAGTTCCTGTCCGAAGGCGGGTGAGATGTCCCAGGTCAGCGCGATCCGCCGGGACGAGGTGATCGATGCTCTGCGTCGGGGCACCGTTCCCCGTGCAGGGCTGGACCTGTTCGCGGTGGGCATGGAGCGCTTCGAGAGCGAGGTCCAGCGCGGGCTGGGCGGCGCCGCCGCCGGCGGCGGTTCCTTCAAGGCGGTCCGCGGCGAGTACGGCTCCGGCAAGACGTTCTTCACCCGCTGGCTGGCCGAACGCGCCAAGCGGGCCAACTTCGCGGTGACCGAGATCCAGATCTCCGAAACCGAGACGCCGCTGCACAAGCTGGAGACGGTCTACCGGCGACTCACCGAGCGGCTGGCCACCGCCACCCAGCCGCCCAGCGCGCTGCGCGAGATCGTGGACAATTGGGTGTACACGCTGGAGGAGGAGGTGCTCGACTCCGGCACCGTCCCCGAAGGCTCCGACGGCCCCGACGAGCAGGCGCTGGCCGAGGCCGTCGGCGACCTGCTGGAGCGGCGGCTTGCCGAGGTCGCGCGGAGCAACCCGGGGTTCGCCGCGGCGCTGCGCGGCTACCAGCGCGCCCAGGTCGCGGGCGAGTCCGCGACCGCCGAGGCGCTGATCGCCTGGCTCGGCGGACAGCCCAACGTCTCAGCCGCCGCGAAGCGCTACGCGGGCATCAAGGGCGACCTCGACCACTTCGGCGCGCTCGCCGCGCTCCAGGGGCTGCTTACGCTGCTGCAGGGGTGCGGTCACCCGGGGCTGCTGGTGGTGCTGGACGAGCTGGAGACGCTGCAGCGGGCGCGTACCGACACGCGCGAGAAGTCGCTCAACGCCCTGCGGCAACTGCTGGATGAGATCGACGGCGGCCGGTTCCCCGGCCTCTACCTGGTCATTACCGGCACGCCCGCCTTCTTCGACGGTCCGCAGGGTGTACAGCGGCTGGCGCCACTGGCGCAGCGGCTGGCCACCGAGTTCCTCGCCGACCCCGCGCACGACAACCTGCGCGCCGACCAGATCCGGCTCACCGGCTTCGACCAGGACAAGCTGCACCGGCTCGGTGCCGCGGTCCGGGAACTGCACGCCGACCGGGCCGCCGAGCCGCAGCGGGTGCGCTCCCGGGTGGACGACAGCTACCTGGTGGAGTTGGGCGAGGCGGTCGCGGGCGAGCTGGGCGGCCGGGTCGGCGTCGCTCCACGGATGTTCCTGCGGAAGCTCGTGGACGTCTGCGACCGCGTCGACCAGGTCGAGGACTTCGACCCGCGGCGGCACTACCGGTTGGCGGTCGACTCGCGCGACCTCAGCGAGGTCGAGCGCAATGCCCGCGCCCGGACGGCCGACTCGGCCGACGACGTGGATCTGGACCTGTGAGCGCATCGAGCCACGAGCTGGACCTGCTGCACCCCACGCTGGCCCACCACATCGTCAACACGCTGGGTTGGCCCGGTCTGCGTCCCCTGCAGCGCGAAGCGCTCGCTCCGCTGGCCGACGGCGAGGACGCGGTCCTGCTGGCGCCCACCGCGGGCGGCAAGACCGAGGCCGCAGTGTTCCCCCTGCTCTCGGCGATGGCCGGGGGGTGGGGGCCGGGGGTGTCGCTCGTCTACGTGTGCCCCATCAAGGCGCTGCTGAACAACCTGCTGCCGCGGCTGCAGGCCTATGCGGGATGGATGGGGCGGTCGGTCGGGCTCTGGCACGGCGACGTCACGGCCTCGGCCCGGCAGCGGCTGCTGCGCGAGCGCCCGGACGTCCTGCTGACCACGCCGGAGTCGCTGGAAGCGATGCTGGTGAGCACCAAGGTGGACCACTACGAGATGTTCGGGCGGGTGCGCGCCGTCGTGGTGGACGAGGTGCACGCGTTCGCCGGGGACGACCGGGGTTGGCATCTGCTGGCCGTACTCGAGCGCCTGACGCGCATCCGCGGCGGGGCGATCCAGCGGGTCGGGCTGTCGGCGACCGTGGGTAACCCTGCGGAGCTCCTCACCTGGCTGCAGGGCAGCAGCGCGGGCGAAGCGCCGGCAAGGGTGGTGGCACCAGAAGCACAGCCCGCGAAGCCCGCCGCCGCCGAACCGCCCCCCGGCGACGTCGAACTCGACTATGTTGGTTCACTCGACAACGCGGCGAAGGTGATCGCCGCGCTGCACGCGGGCGAGAAGCGGCTCGTCTTCTGCGACTCGCGCCAGGTCGTTGAGCGCCTCGGGGCGGGCCTGCGGGCACGCGGTGTCACCACGTTCCTCTCCCACGCCTCGCTGTCGGCCGACGAGCGCCGCCGCGCCGAGGACGCGTTCACACAGGCGCGCGACTGCGTCATCGTCGCGACGAGCACGCTGGAGCTGGGCATCGACGTCGGCGACCTGGACCGCGTCATCCAGATCGACGCCCCCGGCAGCGTGGCTTCGTTCCTGCAGCGCATCGGGCGCACAGGGCGGCGCGGCGGCACCAACCGCAACTGCCTGTTCCTGGCGCTGAACGACACGGGCCTGCTGAAGGCCGCCGGGCTGCTGCACCTGTGGGGACGCCACTGGGTGGAGGCGGTGACCCCGACCCCCGAACCTCGACACATCGTCGCCCAGCAACTGCTCGCCCTGTGCCTGCAGGAGTTCGAGGTGGGCGAGCGGCTCTGGCCGGAGTGGTGGCCGGGGCTGGACCCCTTCGGCCACGGCGAGCCGATCGCTGCGCACCTGCTCGCCGAAGGCTTCGTGGAACGCGACGGTGGCATGCTGATGATCGGCCCGGAGGCCGAACGGAAGTTCGGGCACCGCCACTTCATGGAGCTGACCAGCGTCTTCACCGCGCCGCCGGAGTTCGTTGTGCTGCACGGGCGCACCGAGATCGGCCGCACCAATCCGGCGCTGCTGGCCGCACGGGAGCACGGCACGGGCCCGCGGCGGCTGCTCCTGGCAGGCCGCAGTTGGACGGTGGCGTGGGTGGACTGGCGGCGCAGCCGGTGCTTCGTCGAGCCCGCCGAGAACGGCGGCGGGGCGGCCCGCTGGGAGTCGAGCGGCCACACCGGGCTTTCCTTCGACATGGCGCGGGCCCAGCGCGACGTGCTGCTGGGCACCGACCCGCGTGTACGGCTGACCCGGCGCGCGGTTGCGGCACTCGCCGAGGCCCGGGAACGCCACGAGGAACGCGTCCACCCGGATGGCACGGTGGTCACCCGCAGCGGTGACGGCGACCTGCGCTGGTGGACCTGGGCGGGTACGAAGACCAATCTGACACTGCGTGCGACGCTGAACACCGGGGTCGACCCGGTGCAGCGCCCCAACGACCGCTGGCTGCGGCTGGCCGAGGACCTCGACTCGGCCCGGTGGAAAGCGCTGCGCGAGGCGGCCACCGACCGCATCGCGCTGCCCGAGGTCGACCGCGAGGCACTCGAGGGACTGAAGTTCAACGCGGCACTGCCCGACCACCTCGCCGCCCGCACGCTGGCCGCTCGGCTGGCCGACGTCGACGGCGCCCGACACGTACTGAAGGAGCCGGCCCGCTTCATCGTCGATCCACCCCTGCGATGAACTCCGCCGTCGGCCATCCGCACGGCAGGTGCTTCGAGGGTGCAAGTCCTTTCGCGGCCGCTGTGGGTTACCGCTTCCGGATGGCGTAGGTCAGGTGGGTCACCCTCGGCGAGGGCTCGGTGCGGACGGGCTCCAGGGCCAGGCGGTCCGCGTCCACGCCCTCGAACAGGCGTATTCCGGAGCCGAACAGCACGGGCGCCAGCGCGATCGAGAACTCGTCGACCAGGCCCGCGTTCAGGTACTCCAGGATCGTCGCGCCGCCGCCCGCGATGCGGACGTCGCGGTCGCCGGCGGCCTCGCGGGCCTGATCGAGCGCGGGCCGGATGCCGTCGTTGACGAAGTGGAAGGTGGTGCCGCCCGGCCGCTCCCAGGGGGCACGCTTCTCGTGCGTCACGACGAAGACCGGCGTGTGGAACGGCGCGTCCTCCGGCCACGCCCGCTCGCCGGCGTCGAACATGCGCTTGCCCATGACGCTCGCGCCGGTGCGCTCGAACGTCTCCCGCACGATGTCGTTGTCGCGCCCCTCCTCGCCGCCCTCGCCGAGCTTCAGGTTCTCCCGGAAGAACCGCTGCGGGAAGACCCACTGCTGCAATTCCATCCACTGCGGCCCCATCAGGTCGTCAAGGGACTCGGGCGCGATGAAACCGTCCACGGACATCGACACGCTGAAGAACACCTTCCCGGCCATCAGCCCTCCGCTCCCTTCTGAGCGACCTCGGTGACGTAGGCGGCCAGATTGCCCAGGGTCTGCCGGCCGCCCTCGATGGCGTGGTACTTCTCGACCGCCTCGTCGCGCAGTTCCTTGGTGGGGAACACCGTGCGCATCTCGATCCGGGTCGCCGAACCCTCGGCGTCGAACGTCAGGAGCGACTCGAAGGCGTTCGGATCATCGCGGGACTCACCGTGGAGCAGCGCGATCCGCTCCGGCGGGGCGATCTCGGTCCAGGAGATGAACTCGGTGTAGTCCGTCCCGTCCGGTCCGTGCATCACGAACTCCCACTCCCCGCCGACGCGGAACTCGAACGACTGCGTGGTGGTGGAGAACCCCTCCGGTCCCCACCACCGCGACAGGTGCCGGACCTCGGTGAACGCCTCGAACACCAACTCCCGTGGGGCGTCGATGACCCGGGCGATGACGATCTCGCGGTCGGCCGACGCGGACCGCGCCGACGCTCCCCTTCCCGTCGCGCTCATCAGCTACTCCTCCTGCCTCGCCTGCTTCAGGTCCTGCACGTATGCGTCCAGCCGGTCGAAGCTCTCGTTCCAGAACCGCTCGAACCCGCCGGTCCACTCGTGGACCGGCCGCAGCCCGCGGGCGTCGAGGCCGTACAGGCGTTGCTTGCCCGCCCTGCGGTCCCGCACCAGCCCGACCTCCCGGAGCACCCGCAGGTGCTTGGACGCGCGCGGCTGGTCCATCCCCAGTTCCTGCGCCAGCTCGGTCACCGGCCGCTCACCCGCCCGCAGCAGCACCAGGATCTCCCGGCGCTGCGGCTCGGCGATCGCGTTGAAGACGTCCGACGTCGTCGCTGCTCGTGCCATGACCGCCATCATATTCCCATATCGGCATGCGTCAACGACTGGCGGCCGGCGGCTCGGACGACCGGCGGCGGCGTGCTACTCGGCGAAGGTCGACGCCCTGACCGCGGCCGGCACGCTCACCGCTCAGCGGTGCGAGCACGTTCGGTCCGGGCCTCGGCGTTCGGAGGCGGTACCGCGCGCGAAGCCCTTCTGCGCCAGGGCATCAGCACGAGGTAGGAGGGCGGGAGCACCCGGGCGGCGACGAGAGCGCGGTAGGCGATCAGCGGGGAGCCGACGAGGGTGGGCAGCAGCCATGCGAGCGCGTGCCCGTCGGAGAACTGCACCGCCACCGGCGTCACATAGGCGATCACGGTCGACATCATCAGCACGAGGTGGATCCGGTACCACTGCGGCACCGGCTTGCGCCAGGCCAGGTACACCCCGATCGCCGCAGCGGCCAGCGTCGCCGTGGCGATGATGCCGAGCCACCACTGCTCGGGCGCGGAAGGCAGGAGCGCGTAGGTGGACAGGGCCACCACGACGACGGTCGCACCGAAGACCCGACCGGCGATCGTGTGCGCACCGCGGCGCTTGCGGACGAGTAGCGCGGTCAAGGACGCGGCCAGGCCGATGATTCCGGCGGAGATGTGCAAGGCGAGCAGGAACGTGTGCATGGAGCCCCCGTGAGGCCGATGACGAGTGGCATGAACATCCCCGCGGACAGTCCACAGTGGAATGTTGCTGCTTCAGATTGGACCTGACACAGTGGACTGTCAAGGGGGTGGGAATGAACGGACGCCGTGCGAGCCAGGACGCCCAGCACGGGCTGAACAACACGGCCGCCTCATTGCTCGGGTTCCTGCATGAGCGCCCGATGACCGGTTGGGACCTGGTGGCCGCGGCCCAGCAGCTCATGGGCGACTTCTGGTCCATCACGCGCAGCCAGGTCTACCGGGAGCTGTCGGCGATGGCGGCGTCCGGGCTCGTCGAGGAGCTGGAGCGGGGCAAGCGCGACCGCCGCCCCTACGCCATCACCGACGCGGGCCGCCAGGCCTTCGCGGCCTGGAGCGCGGTCGTTCCCGCCGAGGAAGCGGTGCGCTTCCCCCTCCTACTCATGCTGACCCTCGGCCGCCACGTCGCCCGCGAGCACCTGGTTGCGGCGGTCGAGCACCACCGTGCGCTGCACGAGGAGCGCCTCGCCGAATACGAGGACCACGTCCAGGGCACCGGCGACCCCTACGCCGTCGCGACGCTCAACTTCGGGATCCACTACGAACGCGCGGTCCTGGCCTGGTTCGACGACCTGCCGGACGAGATCACGACCGGGGGGACCCCGCGGGAGTGAGGCGACGCGAACCCGTCCCCCCGCCCGCGACAGCCGCGCCGACACGGGGGCAGCGGGCGCGGCCGGCCGAACGCCCTCGTGGGGGCAGGCGATGTCAGAGTCGCATCCGGGGGGCGTTCCGGGCGCCCGACGGGAGTCGATCGAGGCGCTGACCCCCGTGTGAAAGCAGGCGAACAGGGCGGAGCGGCCGCCGGGGCCGGGTGACCCTGAGGGAGACGCAGGACCCGGCACCGCGTCGTTGCGAACGGCACCGCGTCGTTGCGAACGGTGCCGCGGGCATGGACGACGGCGACGGCGGGCGGGCCGCGAGCTCGGTGGGGCATGACATCTGTCATGGCCGACCCGTGCACCGCACGGAAAGAACCCGTGATCCGTGACACGCTGTCACGACGCCGCTCCGCCCTAGGTTCGGGAGCATGGACCACAACGACGGCCGCCGGCCCTCGCCTCCGCCCCAACCTCCGCCCCAACCTCCGCCCCAACCTCCGCCCGCACGGTCGGACGGCGCGGCCGATACGTTCCGCGCGGCCCCGGGTACGGGAGCGGAGCGGACGCCTCCGCCCGCGCCGGCCGATCCTGCCGGTGCGACCGATCCGACCGGTCCGGCCGATCCGAACCCGCGCGGCCGCGGTCGGCGCCCGGTCCCGCCGGGCGTGGAGTACCACCGTGTGCTCGCCGGCGACAGGCGCCGCATCGGGCGCGGCATCCTCGCGATCGTGCTCCTGGTCGCCGGGATGGCCGTATTCAGCTACGCCGCCTCCCAGGCCGCCGGCGTCGTCGACGCGCGGATGGGCAGGATTAATCCCGCCCTGGGCGGCACCGACTACACGCCGATCTACCACGGCGCGACCATGTTCTCCCTCGCGCTGCTCATCCCCTGGAGCATGCTCATCCAGCGGTGGCTCTACGGGGGGAAGGGCGCCTCGCTGCACTCCGTGCTATCGCGCTTCCGGTTCGACGTGTTCGGCCGGGCGCTGCTGACCATCGGCCCCGTCTGGCTGATCGCCACGATCACCCTGAACGTCGCGACGCCCTCCGAGCAGACTTACTGGTCCGTGGCCGACCTGGTCGGGGTCTTCGCCACCACCCTCCTGCTGACGCCCCTGCAGGCGGCCGGCGAGGAGTACGGCCTGCGCGGACTCGTCCTGCGGGTCGCCGGGAGCTGGAACCGCGGACCGCGCACGGCCCTGGTCGTCGCCGTCCTCGTCTCAAGCCTGGTTTTCACGGCCATCCACGGCGCGGGCGATCCGTGGATCAACCTCTGGTACTTCACGCTCGCCGTCAGCCTGGCCGTCATCACCTGGCGCAGCGGCGGCATCGAGACCGCGGTCGTCATCCACGCGCTGCTCAACACGCTCACCTTCCTCCTCGTCACCGCCCTGCACGTCGACATCGGCACCTCCATCGCCGACCGGTCGGCGGGCGCCGGGTCGGCCGCCCTGCTTGTACCCAGCGTCACCGTTGCCGCGATCGCGGCGGCGGTGTGGTTGCGCACGCGCACGGCGGGACCGGCCCTGACCCCCGCGGCACCACGGCCCGCCCCGGCCCCGACGGCACAATGAGGGGCATGAGCGATTGGCCTCTGGTCGGCGCACGCAGGTTCGAGACCTACGTGCGCTGGTCGAGCTACGTCGCCGTCTCGATCCCGGCCGGCACCCTCCTGCGGAGCGCGCTCGCGGCCGACCGGCTCACCGGGGCGCCCCGAAGCGTGTGGGTCACGGCAGTCGCGCTGTCCCTCGCCCTGGTCGCCGGCAACGTGCTCGTGACCCGCTGGAGCATCGACACCGTCGTCGGGCGCGCACGGCGGCTCCCCGTCGGCGGGGTCATCGCATGGGCGCTGGTCCTCGCGGCCTTCGTCGCCGTGACCTTCGTGCTCCCCCTTCCCGCGATGGGCCTGACGGTCGCGGCCGCGATCGGGGCGGCCGCCGCGAGCCTGGTACCCGTCCTCGACGCACGCCGGACGCTGCTGGTCAACGCGGCGGCCGTCGTCCTCGCCGTCCCGCTCGTGGGAGTCGCGAACATCGCGCTCCTGCTGGTCGGGGCGGCCGTGATCAGCGGTGTCCTGTGGATCTGCTGGTCGAGCGCGTGGATGCTCCGGGTGCTGCTGGAGCTGCAGGAGGCGCACGAGACCCGCGCCGCGCTCGCCCTCGCGAACGAACGCCTGCGCATCGCGCGCGACCTGCACGACGTGTTCGGCCGGACCCTGGCGACGATCGCGGTCAAAAGCTCGCTGGCCTCCGAACTCGTCGACCGCGGACGCGCCGAGCGGGCCGGCGAGGAGATCACCGAGGTCCGGCGGCTCGCCGAGGAGGCGGGCACCGAGGTCCGCCGCGTCGTGCGTGGCGAGCTCCGCACCACCTGGGACGACGAGGTCTCGGGTGCGCGGTCGCTGCTGGAGTCCGCCGGCATCCGCTGCACGGTGACCGGCGGCACCGTGCCCGAGCAGTGCGCCGAGGCCCTCGGGTGGGTCGTCCGCGAGGGCGTCACGAACCTGCTGCGCCACGCCGCGGCCACACAGGTCACGCTCGTGACCGCGAACGAGGACGGTGCGGTGCTCCTGACGATCGCGAACGACGGCGCCGGGCCCGCGCGGGCCGCCGCGGACGGGCGCGCCGCCGACGCCGGGACGGGACTGCACTCGATGTCCGAGCGGCTCGGCGCACTCGGCGGGCGCCTCACCGCGCGCCGCGACGGCACCTGGTTCCTGCTTGAGGCCGCGATCCCGCTTCCGAAGGAAGACCTCGTATGACCCGCATCCTCGTCGCCGACGACGAACACCTCATCCGCGACGCCATCGCCGGACTGCTCGACCTCGAAGACGGCTTCGAGGTCGTCGGCCGGGCGGCCTCCGGCGACGAGGCGCTGGCGGCCGCCCTGCACACCCGCCCCGACGTCGCCCTGCTCGACCTGCAGCTGCCCGGGCCCGACGGCATCGAGGTGGCCCGCCGGCTCGCGGCAGAGCTGCCGGACTGCCGCTGCGTCATCGTGACCTCGCACGGCCGACCCGGTTACCTGAAGTCGGCACTGGCCGCGGGCGTGCGCGGCTTCCTGCCCAAGACCGTCTCCTCCCGCACGTTCGCCGAGGTCGTGCGCAGCGTCGCGGGCGGCGGCCGCTACGTCGACCCCGCGCTCGCGGCGGAGGCGATCAGCGCGGGCGACTCCCCGCTCAGCCCGCGCGAGTCCGACGTCCTCGCCCTGGCGCGCGACGGCGCGCCGGTCGAAGAGATCGCCCGGCGCGTCTCGCTTTCCCGGGGGACGGTGCGCAACCACCTCGCGGCCGCCATCGCCAAGCTCGACGCCGCCAACCGGCACGAGGCCGCGCGCATCGCCGCCGGGCACGGCTGGATCTGAGCGAAGACGCCCCCGCGTCCGGGGACGCCCGCGGGGCCCGGTCGAAGGGCGCCCGGTACCCGGGTTCCGCGGCGGGGGTCGCGCTGGACGGCACCGGCCCGTGCGGAGCGGCCGGCGGTGCGGCCTACGAGCCGACAACCGCCGAAGACCCGTCCGGGCCCGGCAGCCGTGTGTCCCACCGGGCCCACAACCGGTCGCCCCTGCCGTGCGCGCGAACAGGCCTCGCGCAGAGCACGTGACCGCAGAAGGACCCAACCGCCAGGTCGGCCCCGATGCCGGCGAAGCGATTCACGTGACGATATGGAGCCCGACATGTTCAAGGAGTGGCGGCGGCGACGGGCCGCGCAGCGGGTCAAGCCGGGGAACGGACGCCCCCTGAAGCCGTTCCGCTGGTGGCAGCCGATGTCCCGTGCGTTGTTCTACCTTCCGCTGCGAAGCGGCGACGGAGGCCGGGTGGTCTATGCCGTCGACGTCAATCACGTGCAGCGGCTGTTCACCGAGGACGGCAAGGGCAAGGCCCATCTGTATCTCGACGGCAGGCATCACGCCGAGTCCAGGCTCCCCGCCGCCTTCCCCGTGCAGGGCGGCACGATCGAAGTGGCGCCGACGGCCTTCGGCCTCAAGCGCTGCCACTACATCACCGCCGCGGGGGCCGAGCACCAGCTCGTTCCGGACCAGCGCTCCGGCGAGGGGCGCCGCGCGCGCCTGGAGCGCGAGCGCCCCGTGCTGAGCCGCTGGATCGGGGTCTGCTCGCTGGTCCTGCTCGCCATCCCGCTGGTTCTCCTCGTCCCGCAGCTCGCCGAGGTGGTCTTCCACCTGCCCCCGGTCACCCAGCGCTTCGGGACCTTCACCTCGCCCGTCAGCCTGCCGGCGTGGCTCAACGTCACGCTCACGCTCGGCGCCGCGGCGGCCAGCGTGGAGCGCGCACTGCGCCTGCGTTACAACTGGTTCCTGGACTCCGCGGCGCAGGGATGACGGCGGCTCAAGGCTCAACCGGCCAGCGGGCCGCGTGCGCTCTCACCGGGTGTGCAGGGGGCCGCCGAGGGCCGGTCGCCCGCGCTCATCACCGGGGCCCGGCGGCGGACGGACCGGGCCCTCAGGTGTCGTCGGCCGGCGGGGGCTCGGCGAAGGCGCCGACCGATGCGGCGAGGGCGGCGGTGTCGGCCGCCTGGTCGGGCAGGGCCGGATCGGTCGGCGTGCGCAGAAGCACAAGCTGGTGGTACAGGGGCGCGGTCGCGGTGATGAGCAGCCGCCGGGCGTCGGTGCGCGGCGGGAGTTCGCCGCGCCGGACAGCCCGGTCGACGATGCTCTCGCAGTGGGCGTAGCGGTCCTCCCAGAGCCGCCGCTGGGCGCGCTCGGCCTTCTCGGAGCGGAACGAGGCGGCGATCAGGGCCGCCACGATCGGCGGGTGTGCGGTCAGCGAGTCCTGGATCTCCTGGTTCAGCGCCGCCAGGTCTGCTCTCAGGGAACCGGTGTCCGGGGGCCGCCAGGCGTCGTCGCCCGCCGCTTCCAGAACGTCGGCGAGCAGACCGCCGACGTCCTCCCAGCGCCGGTACACCGTCGCGCGGTGCACGCCGGCGCGGGCGGCGACGGCCTCCATGGTGAGCCCGTCGTAACCGTGCTCGCCGAGCTCGGCGCGGACCGCGTCGAGCACCTGGGTGCGGATACGGGCGGTACGGCCGCCGGGGCGGCGCCGGGGCGGTGGCACGGGCCGGGCTCCCTCCGGACGTGGTGCGGGGATCGTCGCCGGTGGTGCGGTTGTCCAGCGGGACTGCGCCAGGGAAGGATATTAAAGTATCATCTGTCGCACTAGTTGCCTGCCCAGGTCGCCGTTCGCCGCCACGCCCGCGAACACGCCCGCGAACACGCCCGCGCAAAAAGGAAGCGATCCGCGATGCCCCCTGTTCCCGCCGACCCGACCGCGGTGCACCCGATGCCCGGGCAGCCGCGGGTGGTGCTGCTCAAGCCGCTCGTGGAGTCACCGCTGATCGAGGTCGGAGAGTTCTCCTACTACGACGATCCGGACGATCCGACCGCCTTCGAGACCCGCAACGTTCTGTACCACTACGGGCCGGAGAAGCTGGTCATCGGGAGGTTCTGCGCACTGGGCGCGGGCGTGCGGTTCATCATGAACGGCGCCAACCACCGCATGGACGGGCCCTCGGCGTTCCCGTTCCCGATCATGGGCGGTTCCTGGGCCGAGCACGTCGACCTCATCACCGGCCTGCCCGGGCGGGGCGACACCGTGGTCGGCAACGACGTCTGGATCGGCTACCGGGCCATGGTGATGCCCGGCGTCCGCATCGGTCATGGAGCGATCGTCGCCTCCGGCTCCGTCGTCGTCGACGACGTCCCCGACTACGGCATCGTCGGCGGCAACCCGGCCAGGCTCGTCCGCCGCCGCTACAGCGACGCCGACATCGACCGCCTCCTGGCTCTGGCCTGGTGGGACTGGCCGCTCCAGCACACCACCGAGCACATCCGCACGATCATGTCCGGCAGCGTCGACGACCTGGAGAGCGCGGCGCCCGCGCGGACGTGACGGCCGCCCCGGGACCCGCCGCCCAGCGGGACAGCGGGGCGCTGGGCGGCCCCGGAGCCCGGGAGAACACGACGACCGCCCGCTGCGTCACGACCGGGCGGCGGCCGCGACGATGTCCTCGACCTGGCCGACGATGGTCGCGCGGTTCTCCTCGAACTCGGGGTCGGTCACGCGGTCGCCGGGGCCGAAGTGCAGGACCGGGGTGTGAACGTGGCCGGCCGGGATGTCCAGGCCGGTGGCGTCGCGCAGCAGGGTGTTGCGGTAGGCGATCTCGTTGGAGAGGTAGCTGCCTCCGCCGCCGGCCCGCGCCCGGGATCCGGGGGTGGGGCCGTCGGGACGCGCCACGGGTTCGGTCTCGCCCGCGGGGATCTCGGTCACCCGGGTGTTGTCGTACACGGGAAACGGCTCCCCGGTGGTCTCCTCGACGATCGCGGGGCGGTCGAGGGAGGAGTCCGACCACTGCGGCTGCGGCCTGACGGTGGGGACGCCGTCGGGGATGGGGATCATCCCCTCCTCGCCGACCCGCTCGTTGTCGGCGGAGCCGCCGCGCCAGGCGCCGTTGTGGGCCTCCAGGTCGAACCGGCCCTCCCGGCCCTGGCTGACGGTGATGACCGCCTCCGCCGGCCGGTCGCCGGTGTAGTGCGGCAGGAGTGCCTGCTCGACCATGCCGTCGGCGAAGTCGCGCCAGCGCACCGGGAAGAGCATGGCCTCGACTACCGCGGCGCCGTCGCCGGTTCCGACCACCGTCCCGTCCAGGGCGAGGGCCGCGGCGCCGGAGGGGTTGGCCTGGCGGATGTCGTTGTCGAGCTGGAACGGGTCGAACCCGGTCACGACGATGCGGGGCGTCTGGGACCGCCCGCGGCCCGTGGGCGGGTCCGTGTCGTCGTGGCCCCGGGAGCGGCGCTCCAGCTCGGCCACGAGCTCGGCCCGGTCGGCGTCGCCGAGGTCGAAGTCCGGTTCCCAGCGGTTGAGGGCCGAGGTCATGCCCAGGCGCGCCCAGTAGAGCGGACGGTCGTCCCCGGCGCTCAAGTCCTTCGTGACGTGTCCGGTCTCCTGGACCCGCTCCACCGCCTTCCGCCAGAGCGCATCCCCGTGGCGCTCGACGACCTTGCGCGCGTGGTGCGCGTCGGGGGCCGCGCAGAGCTTCTCGGCGAAGCGGTCCACGTCGCGGGCGAACCCGGACCTGCGCAGGATCTCTTGGGGGACGTCCCGGGCGAGTCGCGCCTCCTCGACGGTGGCGCCGTCCGCGCCGAGGCAGCCGGTCGTCCGCTCGGCCTGCGCCGGAGCTCCCAGGGCGATAGCGGGGGCGATGATGAGCGCCGACGCGGCAACGCGAGGGGCGATCTGCTGGAAACGCAACTTCGCTCCATACATCCGATTGTTCAGCAAAAGAACAAGCGGAAGGTAACAGAATCCCCATCATCCCACCAGCCCGGTTTCGCGGTTCGCGATTCGCCCCGCGACACGCCGCGAGACGAGTCCGCAGGACTGCACCGGTGACCACCGATTCCGCGCAGGACGCCGATCGCTCTCCTCCGCGCCCTGGGAATGATCCCTGCTACCTCAAGGGGGATGAACCGGAGCAGAACCGAAGGCGGAACACGGTCCCTTCGCGGTGGCCGCCCGGGTCGGCGGAGGGTGCTCGGTCGCGGCGGCGACGGCCGCCGCCCCTCCTTCGGCGGTCGCCGCAGCACGGCCAGTCAAGTCTTCGCACGAAATGCGCAACCCGGTTTAAGTCGGCGACCAGGGGTTCTACGCTTCAAGCGCCGGGCCGACACACCTGGCGGCGGGGGCGCATGGGGGAGGCCCCGCCGCGGCCGAGGACCGCGCGGCCCCCGGTCGGGCCCGGCCGGCGAAGGGAGGCCGCCATGGCCCGGTTACACAGCACGTCGGTGTCGCGCTCGGAGGTGGACCGCCTCCGGGAGGGGTTCGCGGGTGAGGTGATGGAGACCGCGGACCCGTCCTACGAGGAGTCGCGCGCCGTGTTCAACGCGATGGTCGAGGACCGGCCCACCGTCATCGCCCAGTGCCGCACGGTCGAGGACGTCGCCCGCGCGGTCGGGTTCGCGCGGGAGCGCGGACTGGAGGTCTCGATACGCGGCGGGGGCCACAGCGTCGCCGGTATGGCGCTGACCAACGGGGGCCTGGTCGTCGATCTGCGCCGGATGAACGCGGTGCGTGTCGACCCCGACGCGATGACCGCGGACGTGGGGGGCGGCGCCACGATGAGCCATCTCGACCGCGCGACAGAGCCCTTCGGCCTGGCGACCACCGGCGGCCGGGTCTCCACGACGGGTGTCGGCGGGTTCGTGCTGGGCGGCGGAACGGGGTGGCTGGACCGCAAGTTCGGGCTCGCCTGCGACAACCTCCTCGGCGCCGACGTGGTCACGGCCGACGGTGCGCAGGTGCGGGCGTCGGCGGAGGAGAACCCCGAGCTGTTCTGGGCGCTGCACGGAGGCGGCGGCAACTTCGGGGTGGTCACCTCGCTCACCCTGCGGCTGCACCCGCTTCCCTCGGTGACCGCGGCCCTGCTGTTGTGGGGCAGCGACGCCGGGCCGGAGGTGGTCCGCGCGTACCGGGACTTCATGGAGCAGGCACCGGACGAGGTAGGCGGGGGCGTCCTGTACCTCACCGGCCCTCCGGAGGACTTCGTGCCCGAGCACCTGGTGGGCGAACTGGCGTGCGGCGTTCTGGTCACCTACGCGGGCGAGGAGCGGGAGGGCCGCGAAGCCGTCCGGCCGATGCTGGAACTCGGCCACGAGGGCGAGATGATCGCCCAAATGCCCTACGCAGAGCTGCAGTGCATGCTCGACGACCCGCCGGGCCTGCGCAACTACTGGTCGGCGGAGTACCTCGGCACGGTGCCGGACGAGGCCGTCGACCTCTTCTGCGCCGGCGCCGCCCGGATGATCGTGCCCTCGGCGTCGCAGCACGTCCTGTTCCCGCAAGGGGGCCAGGTCTCCAGGCCGGACACCGACTACCCGGTTCCGTGGCGCAGGGCGCCCTGGTGCGTGCATCCGTTCGGGCTGTGGGAGGACCCGGCCGACGACGAGCGCGGCAGGCAATGGGCGCGCGACCTCCGCTCGGACATGCTTCCGTGGTCGATCGGGGCCGTGTACCTGAACTTCATCGGCAACGAGGGAAGCGAACGGATCGTCGCGGGGCTCGGCGCCGACAACTATCGCCGCCTGGCGGAGGTCAAGCGACGCTACGACCCGGACAACATCTTCCACCGCAACCACAACATCAAGCCGGGCTGAGGCGACCGGCCGCCGGTCCTGCGGGCGGGACCGCGTGCCGCCCGCTTCGCCGGACACGGTGCGCCTGTGCGGAAGATGACCGTGCTAGCAGGCAGGGAGGGGGCAGGAAGGGGCCCTTGCTCACGCCCTGGCGCCGGGCGTTCTGCGGGCCTCTCATCCGACGGCCGCGGCGCCGGTGCGCTCGGCGGCACGCCGGCGCCCCGATGCGCGGTCAGCCGTCTCGCGTACGGTCCAGCAGTTCCATCTCCTCGTAGACGTCCGAAAGCGAACGCGCCACCACCGGGGACGCGGCGCGCAGCACGCCGGCTTCGACCGACTCCCGGGTGCGCGGGTGGCAGATCCAGGAGACGAGCTGCTCGTCCCGGCACGCCGGGGCGCTCGCCGCGACCGATCGGATCAGTTCCGCGAGCTGGTGCAAGGCGGGCTCCGCCGGGTTCTCCCACCAGGCCGACAGGAATGGGCGCGGATCGGCGAACAGCTCCTGCAGGGACGGGAGGAGATCGGCGACGCTGCGCTCGCCGGGAGTGTGAGTCAGGGTGTGGTGCCACAGAGCCTGGCAGAAATCACCGACACAGCGCTGCTCCTCGGCGGGCCAGGTCGTCCACTGCGCAGCGCGCAGCTTCGGAACCGCGATCTCCAGGTCCCAGACGCCGTCCGCGACCAGTTCGAGTACGCGCGGTAGGAAGTGTCGGAGGTCGTTCACCCCGCCCCAGGTGGTCAGCACCTTGGCGGCGAACGGCCACAGCGCACGCGCGCTCAGGCGTCGTAGCGGTGCGCTCCGCAGGGCGGCCTCGGCCTCCGGGAGCACGCAGTGCGGGCAGCCGTCGATTTCCGGCGCGAGCGGGTACCGGCCGAACACCTCGTACAGCTCGTCCACGCACCGGTGAAGCCGCTCGCTCATGGCACCGAGTATGACCGAAGTAGGTCGCGGGGGTGGAGGCCGGGCGTGAACGGGTCGGGCCGACCGGCAGGGTCGGCGGGAGCCTTTCACGTAGATTCTGACATGGACGTCAGAGGCACGGGTGAGCCCGCTGTGTGGACCACGGAGTCGGGCGGGCGGGAACGGAGGCGGCGATGAGAATCGGCGAACTGGCGAGGCGGACGGGTGCCAGCGTCCGCTCGCTGCGGTACTACGAGGAGCAGGCGCTGCTCAGCAGTGGTCGCAGCTCCAGCGGCCAGCGGCTGTATGCCGAGTCCGCCGTGGACCGCGTCCTGCTGGTTCGGCGGCTGTTCACCGCCGGCCTCTCCAGCCGGACCATCGCCGAACTGCTTCCCTGCGTCGACATGCCGAGCCGCGAGACCGCCGACGAGGCGTGGAAGCGCCTCGTCGAGGAGCGCGAGCGCCTTGACGCCCATATCGCCGACCTGGTGCGCACCCGCGACTCACTCGACGAGGTGATCCAGGCGAACCGGGAGCACCTCGCCGCCCTCGCGCCCGCTGAGCAGCCCGCATAGCGCCCGGAGCGGCGCGCGGCCGAACGACACGGGAAGGCCGGCGGGGAGCGGTCGGGCACCGAGGGCCTTCTCGCGGACAGGCGTGCGCCACGTCGCCGTGCTGGACCCGGACGGCGACAGCCTGTCGCTCGCCGAGGCACCCGATCAGGAGGCCACATGAACCGGAACCGGCCGCGCACCGCCCCCGCTCGCGCACGGCGGGGCGGGGCGGCGGTAGCCGGTCCGGCGCCTCAGCCGCGGGGACCGGCGGGCAGGGTCAGCGATGAGCAGTGGTGCCGCTCGGCGGAGGCTTCGGCGAAGCGCCGCAGGTCCGCGTACTCGCTGCGGGTGGGAGGCGCGGAGTCGAAGCTGCGGTCACTGTCCTTGACGGGCCGGAGCGCGTACACCGCGGTACCCAGGGCGCCTCGGCACTCCGCGGAGCCCCAGGCCGTGAAACCGGTGACGCCGGAGGCCCGCTCCCACGCCCCGAACCTCCCCTCGCCTTCGCCGCGCACGAACGGTCCGTAGTACGACCGCAGCAGCAGCGCGTCCGTGAGCAGGCAGGACTCGACCGGCGCCGTCCGCGCCGCCGTCTCCTGCATCCTCGGGTGCGAGGTCATGCCCTGGCAGGTCCCGTCGGCGCGCTCGGTGTCCGCAGGGGAGGGGGTGCCGGCCGTGGAGTCGACCTCGGTGATCCTGCCTCCCGGCTCGCCGCCGCAACCGGTGCGCTGTGCCGCCCGCTCGGCGGCGCCGGTGGCGACGCGGGCGACCTGCGCCCGGACGGAGGCGTCGCTGCTGTCGGTGTCGTAGCGCTCGACGTTCACCAGGATTCCGGCTCCCTCCCGGCGGTCCCACTCCGGGCAGTCGAGCAGGACCGAGACGCCGATCTCCTCCTCGTCCTCGGGGACCAGGAAGCCGGACCATCCGGCGGGCAGCGGGATCGGCAGGGGTGCGTCGTTCCGGTGAAAGGTGTAGGTGTCGAACGCCGAGCGGCTGCCGCCCGCCGTCTCGATCCGCACGTTGAGCGTGTTGGCCCGGCAGGTCGTCGGAATGGCACCCGGCTCCCGGACGCTCTCCGACACGTCGTAGGTGTCGCTGGTGAGTTCCAGGTCGCGACCGCCGAACCCGCTGGCGGTCGCGCCCGTCAGCGCGAGCACCTCGTCCACCGGCAGCATCCCGCCGCACGCCTCGGCCAGCCGGTCACCGGGCGATCGCTCCTTGACCCAGACGTAGCCGCCGTATCCGCCCGCGAGCAGCGCCCCCGCGGTCGCGGCCGCCACGGCACGCCTCCCCCACACGTTGAAATCGCTCCAGCCCACGTCGCTCCACCCTCATCGGTCCCTGTCACCAGCAAACCGAATCACCGTAGTAGGACATGTCGTCCTGCGTAAGGCCCTGCTGCGGGAGGCGCCGACGGCCCGGCGGATGCCGGGCGGCCGGTACCCGTGCGCCGTCCCCGGCGACCTGTGCGCGCCGTGGCCCGACAGCGAAACGGCCGCCGACCTTGGTCGGAAGGCTTTCTGAGCCGGCGGTCGCGGATGGTGTCCACGGAGCAGTAAGAGGCGACTCGCACCTATCGTCCTTTCTGCGACATTCTGTCGCATTTGACAGCCCACCTGTTATATAAGATAACGTTTTTATAACAGCCAATGGTTTTGATGGGTCGTCTCCGCGAACTTGCGCAGGCACAGCTCGGCGTTTCCCACCCCCGAAGGCCGGCCGTGCGACGTAGGGACGAACGCGCTCCGACGAACCGGCGGGACACCCCCGTCCAGCGGCCGTCGCACCCCTCGGCACCCCGGCTGTCGAATCGCATACCCCAAGGCCGGCGGCGCGGGGGCGAAACGGCCCTACCCCCTCGTCCTGGCCGCAGCGAGATCGGAGTGGAGACAATCATGACCTCTGACATGGAGCGTCACCGCTGGTGGAGGCGTCCGGGGACCTGGCGGTTCGCGGAGATCCTGGCCAGAGCGCTTCTGGAGCTCATCCGCCGCCTTTGACCCCCGTCACGGCGTACACATCGAGGCGGGGGCCGCAGCGGTCCCCGGCTCTCCTCGCGGAGCCTGCGCGCGGGTGTCGGGGGACCGCACCGATCGCGAACGCGTCTTCGGATCCGGCTTCGGCGGCCGGTGACCGCGGTGACCGGCGCTCGCCCGGCCGTCAGCCCCCGACCGTCCCGGCGTCGAGGCGCTCGCCGTAGGTCGTCTCCACCACCAGGCCCAACCGGTCGGGGAGCTGTGCCCGCAGGTCCGCCAGGAGCGGGTCGACCGGGGGCGGAGAGCCCTGGACGCGGACCTCGATGTGCATCGTCGTCGACGCCGTGTACACACGTGTCACCGAGGCGGCCGGCCGCTGCGCGAGCCACCGGCCGGCCGCCGCCTCGGCCCGTTCCGTCCACACGGCGACCAGGGCGGTGGCCGCGGTGTGGCCGGCCAAGGGCACGAACACGACCGCGAACAGCAGGCCCAGTACGAGGCGCGTCCTGCGCGCGGAGCGCTCGTCCCGCGTCTCCCTGGGAGTTCCGTAGCCCGAGGCCGCGAAGATCAGCATGCCCGCGAAGACCAGCGCGAGCAGGTTGGACAGGAACAGCACACCCGCCCCCGCCGCCAGCAGCGCCGCGCCCTGACCCAGGCACACGCCCGCCACCACCAGAGGAGGCACCAGCGAGATCGCGATGGCCACCCCGGGCAGCACGGCGGCGACGTCGCTGCGGGACAGGGCCACCGCGCCGGCCGCACCGGTCGCCAGGGCGGAGACGAGGTCCATCAGCCCGGGCGAGGTGCGCCCCGCGATCTGGCTGTTCTCCAGGAGGTCGTAGGAGCCGGGGATCACGGCGGCGAAGACCACTCCGACGCCGATCACGAGGAGGCATCCGAGGCAGACCGTCCTGACCGCTCCGGTCCGGCTCTGGCGCACGATCCCCAAGGCGATTCCCATGATCGGCGTGGAGAGGGGCGCGATGATCATCGCGCCGATCACCGTGGCCGTGGAATCGGTCAGCACGCCACCGGCCGCGATGATCGCCGAAAGGGTGAGCATCGTCCAGAATGCCGAGCTCTTGGCCCGGCTGTCGCCCGCGGACAGGTCGAGGGCCTGCACCAGGTCGTCCGATGTGCGCAGCTGCGATGCGACGAGGACGCGTTCGAGGATTCCGCCGAGCATGGGTCCGAGTATCGCCACGGGACCTCGCTGCGCTTGGGCGACACGACGCGGCGCCGCTCATCGGTCCGGTCCGCCCGCGCCGGGAACGCGCGGGGGCGTGGGGACGCAGCGAGCGCCGTCGGTCGCGGGCGGCGACCGGGCGGGCGCGCTCGTCGTTCCGGGCCGGGCGGGCGCGGATCAGTCCGCGGACCGGTCCTCGGCACCGCGCGGTCGGCGCAGGGCCAGGTTGCCGCGGGTGGCGAGCGCGAGGACCACCGCGGCGAGGCCGACGAGCGCGACCTCGCCCGCCCCGGCGGCGTCCCCGACCGCCGCGCCCTTGAGGCCCGAGACGACGTTGACCGCGGTGTGGGCGAACACCGTGGCGAGCAGGCCGCCGCGGGCGGAGTTGAAGACGCAGCCGAGGACGACCGTCAAGCCGACGCAGAGCAGGGCGTAGGCGGGGAAGTACATCGTTGACTGGACCGTGCCCTCCATGCCGAACAGAGGGGCGTGCCACACCGCCCAGACCCCGCCGAGCACCGCGTTCGCCGCCAGCGGCGACAGGGCGCCCTGGAGCCGGGGCTGGGCGAAGCCCCGCCAGCCCAGCTCCTCGTTGCCGCCGCCGGCCAGCGCGATGAGCAGGAAGTTGGCCGGGGCCAGGGCCAGTGCCGCGCGCAGCTGCGCCCCGTCGACCGCCGTTCCTTCCAGGTAGATCGGGACCGCGGCGGAGGCCGCGACGGCCGCGACGGCCGACGCGGCGACCAGGTAGGGCGTGAGCAGGCCCCGCCGCCCGATCGAGTACCGCCGGAACAGGGCACCGACGCCGGAGCGGCCCAGCGTGGCCCAGGTGACGGCCACCGCCGCCACGGCCGGTCCGAAGCCGCCGACGAGCACGGCCGGCAGGGGATTGCCGCCGCCGATCAAGCGCGCTCCCGCCCACCAGGCGATCCAGGAGAAGGCGAAGGCGATCACGAAGTAGGCCGTGAGTCCGCGGGGGGCCATGACCGCTGTGCGCGCCGGGTCCTCGGGGGTCGCGGAAGCGGCGGAATCCGGCCGTGCGGAGGTGGGGTGAGGTGCCATGCCGGGAAACATACACTGTTTGATAGAGGCATACAACGTATGATCCGTCTTATGCTGTTGGGCATGGCTGAACCACGATCCGACCGGCAGTTCGACAGCGTCTTCCACCGGCCGCAGCGCGGCCGGCGGTCCCAGCCCGCGCTCAGCCGGGAGCGCATCGTCGCCGCGACGGTCGCGCTGCTCGACCGCGACGGCGCCACCGCGCTGACGATGCGCAAGGTCGCCGCGGAGCTCGGGGTGCACGCCACGAGCCTGTACTGGTACGTCGAACGCCGGGAGGACCTCGTGGACCTGGCGGTGGACGAGGTCCTGGCCGGGGCCGCCGCGGCCCTGCCGGGGCCGGAGACGCCCTGGGACACCGCGGTCAAGGAGACCGCCCACGGGTTCTACGCGGCGCTGACCGCGCACACCTGGGCCGCGGGGTTCGCCGGCTCGCGGCCGCTGATCGGACCGAACGCGGTCGCGCTGTCGCGGCGGATCATCGGAGCGCTTCAGGCGTGCGGCGGGAGCGACGAGGAGCAGGCCGTCGCGATCCGGGCGATCTCCAACCAGATCATCGGCGCGGCCACGACGGCCGTGGCGCTGCGCACGACGTCCTCGCCCCCGGGCACGCCGGACGCCGCCCTCTCCGCGGCGGTCACGGCGTCGGACGCCCTCGCCGTGGGGAACTCCTACTTCGACCAGGTGCTGGACCTGGTCCTCGCGGGCATCGCTGCCCGGCGCGGCACATAGCCCGCGCCCGCCCTCACGCCGGCCGCCGCAGGGTACGGCGGCGGCGGTGCCCTGCGGCACAGGGGCGGGTGAGGCGCAGGCCGGTCCGCAGGGTACGGGCCGGCCGGAGACGGCCCGCCCTCCTGCGCGCGCGGCGCTGGGCACGCTCGGTCCGGCGCGGCACAGACCCCGGCGGCCGCGACCGCCGATCCCACCCCGGTACCCCAGCGCGCGGACTGCCATCAGTGAGCGCGCCCCCGAGCCCTTCCCGAACGAACCCCCCACCCGCCGCCGACATGCAGCTGGCCGTGCGCCGCACCCGAGCCACCGCTCCCGCTCTCGCCGGTTCGCGGGCCCCCCACCTCGGCACCCCCGCCCGCCTCCCCCTCGCCGGATCGTCAGCACAGGGGCGGGTGAGGCGCAGGCCGGTCCGCAGGGTACGGGCCGGCCGGAGACGGCCCGCCCTGCGCGCGCGGCGCTGGGCATGCTCGGTCCGGCGCGGCCCAGACCCCCTCGGCCGCGACCGCCGATCCCGCCCCGGTGCCCACCGCGCGGACTGCCATCAGTGAGCGCGCCCCCGAGCCCGCCCCGGACGAACCCCCACCCCCCACCTCGACAACGCCCGCCCCGCCCCGCCAATCGTCGGAGCGACGGCAGGGGGCGGGTGAGGCGGATGGGGATTACGGGTGGGCTGTTGCGCGTGTTTCAGGTGATCCAAATTCCGGGTCTTGCCCGGTGTCTCGATCCGGGCCGGCGATTGCGGTCCTGTTTCGCGCTGACGGCGGCGAAATCCGCCTATCCGTCCCGTATAAGGGTGTTCGGGGATCATGTTCCCGGGGTAGCTGAAATGTCACCATAAGTGGTTTCATGGCCCCCGCCGGATGCGACAGTCCGCACATCCCCCTCTATGCCTTCCACCTTCGCCATCCCCTCCCCTTCCCCCTTCCCCCCTCCCTCTCCCCTCCGACGCGGCTCGGCCCTCCCGCCGGTCGCGGCGTAAGCGCGCGTCCGCAGGCCGCGCGCAGAAGGACGATCCGGCGGGAACTCATCGGCCTTTACGAACGACCCTTATGGAAAGAAACCCCCACCATCGGCGCGGACCGCGCGCTCGGAGCGCCGAGCGCCGCCGAAGCGACCGCGCCGACGACGAGAGGAGAACCGCCCACATGGGACGGACGACCGACACGCCCGCTAAGGACGTGCCCCCCTCGGGATCCGACCATCGCAGGGCATGGGCGGCACTGCGCCCGCTGGTGCTGCGCCTGCACTTCTACGCCGGGGTGTTCGTCGCCCCCTTCATCCTGGTCGCCGCCGTATCCGGACTGCTGTACGTCTGGACACCCCAGATCGAGCAGGCGGTCTACGCCGAGCAGCTTCGAGTGGCGCCCTCGGGCGACTCCCTCGCGCTCAGCGAGCAGGTGGAGATCGCCGAGGAGGAGGTATCCGACGCGGAGCTCGACGCGGTCCGCCCGGCCACCACGGACGAGGACTCCACCCGGGTGCTGTTCAACGCACCCGAGTTGGAGGACAGCCACCGGATGACCGTGTTCGTCGACCCCCACGGCGGCGAGGTCCTCGGCGTAATGGAGACCTACGGCACCAGCGGCGCCCTCCCCGTGCGCACCTGGACCGACGTGCTGCACCGCAGCCTGCACATGGGCGACTTCGGGCGCCACTACAGCGAGCTGGCAGCGAGCTGGATGTGGCTGGTCGCGCTGGGCGGCGTCGTGCTGTGGGTCTCGCGCAGGTGGCGCGCGGGCGGCGGCGTGCGCGGCGTGCTGGTGCCCGGCGCGGGGACCTCGCGGGGCCGCGCGCGGTCCATGTCGATCCACGGCGCCACCGGCCTGTGGCTGCTGGTCGGCCTGCTGTTCCTGTCCGCTACCGGCATGACCTGGTCCCAGTACGCCGGCGCCAACATCGGCGACCTGCGGGAGCGGCTCGCCTGGACCACGCCCGCCGTCTCGACCGCGGCCCCGGCCGCCTCCAGCGACGCGGGCGCGAACGCGGGTGCCGACGCCGGGGTCGACGCCGTCCTGGCCAGCGCGCGCGAGGCCGGCCTGGACGGCCCCGTCGAGGTGGCCCTGCCGGAAGACGGCGAATCCACGTACGTGGTGAACCAGATCGGCAGCGGCTGGCCCACTCAGGGGGACTCGGCGGCGGTTTCCGCGGAGACCGCGGAGGTGACCGACGTCGTCCGGTTCGCCGACTACCCCCTCATGGCCAAGCTCACCACGTGGGGGATCGACGCCCACATGGGCACGCTCTTCGGCCCGGCCAACCAGCTCCTGCTCACCGCGCTGGCCGGCGGCCTGATCACCGTGATCGTCATGGGCTACCGCATGTGGTGGCAGCGGCGGCCGACCCGGTCGGGCGCGCTGGGCGTCGGGCGCCCCTTCCCGCGCGGGTCCTTCCGCGCTCTTCCGTTGGGCTACAAGCTCGCGGTCGTCCTCCTGCTGGCGCTGATCGGCTTCGCGGTGCCGCTGCTGGGCGCGTCGCTGCTGCTGTTCCTGGCCGTGGACGTACTGCTGGGATGGCGCGCCCGAACGAAGGGCTCCCGCCCGCCCGGCCCCGACGCGCAGCGCGAGGACGCCGGGGAACGGCAGGACGCGGCGGTTCCGCCCCGGCCCTGACCGGTCGGCGGGAAGACCGCCCGCCGACCGCGGTCCGTCCGCGCCCGCCGGCGCGGGCGGGCCGCGGCCTCCGTGCGGTGCTGCGGGTTTCCGCACCCGGGCGCTGCGGCCCAGGCCACACGAACGCCGCCGTCGCCCGGCGGCTGCACGGCTCGCGGAGGCGGCGTCGAGGAGCACGCCGCCCCCATCGGCGACACGCTGCACCTGGGCGTCACCACCGCCCACAGCCGTGTCCCGGCGATCCTGCGGTATCCCGGCCCGTGGCGCGCCCGCCGGTCAGCGGCGGAGCAGCCGGGTGCCTCCCCTGCCCGCGGCCGCCAGCGCCGCACCGGCCGCGGCCATCCGGAAGGCGTTCACCCGGTACCAGGTCCGCAGCAGCCTCTCCCGCTCAGCCGTACTGAGCGCCCGGTCGCCGAAGAACAGCCTCAGGTTGACCGCCCGGACGAGGTAGACGCTCGCCGCGCTGCCGGAGAGCGAGCACGCGGCGGCCGCGGCGAGCCACGGCCGGCTCTCCGGCTTGTCCCAGCCCATGGCCGCCGCGACGAGGACAGCGGGGGTCGTGGCCGGCATGGCGGCCGCGTAGTAGCGCACGGGGCTGCCCGGACCGAGCGGCGTCAGCGCGCCGCCGCCCCCGCATCCCGCTCCCTCGGCGGGTTCCCCGGCGCGCTCCGCGAGCAGGTCTGGGACCTTCACGACAGCCTCGTAGAGGTTGCCGAAGAGCCATTGTGCGTGCCCCGCCCGGGCCAGCCGCAGCAGGCCGGCGGCGGCGCGGTGGCGGGGCGGGACGCTCTGACCGGACATGGAACGAGTATGGCAGGGCGCAACCGGGCGCTCCGGCCGGCGGCGCGGTCATCCGCCGGGAGTCGGCGGCGGTGGGCGCGTGCGCCACCGCGCCGGCCGGTCACGAAAGGCGGGCGTGTTCGGGCAGGTCACCGGTCAGATAGCTCTGCAGGTTCGGGGCCAGCAGGGACACCAGGTTCTCGAAGTCGAGCGAGGCCAGCGGCTCGACGCCTATCACGTGGCGGGCCACCGCCGCGCCGACAAGGTGCGTGGCCGCCAGCACGGCCCGCAGGCGCGGTTGGTCGTCGCCCAGCCGCGAAGCGAGCTCTCCCAGGATGCGCTCCTGCAGGAAGTCGCGCATCAGGTCGGCGGTCTGGTCGGTGGTCAGGGCGGTGCGCACGATCGCCTTCAGCGCCGGAAGGGTCTCCGGGTCCTCCCACAGGCCCAGGTACGCGCGGGCGAACCGCTCGCCCAGCTCTTCGGTGCCGCCCTCGAAGGCCTGCTGGAGGCGGCCCAGCGCCTCGCCGGGAAGCGCCAGCGTCGCGGCGAACAACTGGTCCTTGGTGCCGTAGAAGTGCCGCACCAGGGCCGGGTCGACGCCGGCTTGAGCGGCGATACCGCGGAAGGTCGCGCCGGTGTAGCCCTTGTCGGCGAACTGCTCGCGGGCCGCGGCCAGGATCGCCTCCTTGGTTCCGCTCCTCCCGGGCCTGCGCCCGCCCGGCCGCCTGTCGGCCCCCTCAGCGTCCCCTGTGGTCACGGCGCCTCCTCTGATTTCCCTACATGGGGAATTCTAGCCCTGTCCAGGCACGCCGGCCGCCGAGAGCACGCTCCTCCACGTAAAAACTCCACAGGCGTTGACATCTACGCCCGTAGAATTCTACGTTTGTAGAGATCGACCGATGTCGATCGGAGGCGCACCCGGCCGACTGCGGGCCGGGGGGCCGGGGCGGTCCAGCCGAGCCGAGGGCCGGACGGCCCCGCGCGCCGCTCGCATCGAGAACGAGGGAGTTCACAGATGAGCGAGACGACCACCTGCGCGATCATCGGCGGCGGACCGGCCGGGATGATGCTCGGCCTGCTGCTGTCCCGCGCCGGAGTGCAGGTCACGGTGCTGGAGAAGCACGCCGACTTCCTGCGCGACTTCCGCGGCGATACGGTCCACCCCACGACGATCCGCCTGCTCGACGACCTGGGCCTGGGCGAGCGCTTCGCCGCCCTGCCGCACAGCAAGGTCGAGCAGTTGTCCTTCGACGGCCCCGACGGACGGAAGCTGGTCCTGGGCGACTTCCGCCGACTGCGGCTGAACCATCCCTACATCGCGATGGTCCCGCAGTGGGACCTGCTCAACCTGCTCGCCGAGGCGGGAGCGGAGGAGCCCTCCTTCACGCTGCGCATGAGCACCGAGGCCACCGGCCTGCTGCAGGAGGGCGGCCGTATCGCCGGCGTCGGCTACGAGGGGCCCGGCGGCCCCGGCGAGCTGCACGCCGACCTGACCGTGGCCTGCGACGGCCGCTGGTCGATGGCGCGCGGCCACCCCGGTCTGACCGTGCGCGAGTACCCCGTCGCGTTCGACGCCTGGTGGTTCCGGGTGCCGGCCCGCGGCGAGGTGCCCCCGTTCCTGACCCCGCGCATCGGCCGACAAGCGCTCCTCGTCCCGATCCCCCGCAAGGGCTACCTGCAGATGGCCTACCTGGGACCCAAGGGCACCGACGCCGACCTGCGCGCCCGCGGCATCGAGGCGCTGCGCCGCGACGTCGTCGGGCTGATGCCCGAACTGGCCGACACCGTCGGTGAACTGGAGTCCATGGACGACGTCAAACACCTGGACGTGCGGTTGGACCGGCTGCGCCGCTGGCACACCGGCGGACTGCTGTGCATCGGCGACGCCGCGCACGCCATGTCGCCGCTGGGCGGGGTGGGCATCAACCTCGCCGTCCAGGACGCCGTGGCCGCCGCGACCCTGCTCGCCGGGCCGCTCGGCGCCGGTCGCGTCACCGACCGGACCCTGGACGCGGTGCGCCGCCGGCGCCGCCTGCCCACCGTGGTGACCCAGACCCTGCAGCGGATTCTGCACAGGCGCCTGCTGGGACCGATCCTGGCGGGTCGGCGCCCTGCTCCGCCGAAGCTGCTGCTGTCCGCGGTACGGGCGATGCCGCGCCTTTCGGCGATACCGGCGCACCTGGTCGGGGTGGGTGTACGCCCCGAGCGCGCGCCCGCCTTCGCCCGCCGCGAGGCGCGGTCGGCCCCGGCGGTGAGGAACGGCGGGGACGCGTAGCGCCCTGCGGCCCGTCGAGAGAAGGCGTGCGCTCGGTGCCGCTTCGTCTGGGCGGCTCCGACACCGTCGGACTGGATCCCGCGGATCTCGGTCACCGTACGGATCTGACGCCCCGGGATGCCGGGCGCCGGGATGCCGGGCGCCGGGTCCGCCGGGGTACGGGCCCCGGTCGACGGTCCGCCGAGCACCACGTGCGCCGTGCGCTCCGCCCCGGGACACTGCGGCAGTCGGCCGCGGCCCGCCGCACGAAGCTCCCCGCCGAGCGCACGCGGCCCGCTCGCACCGCCCTCGGACCCCGCGTGGGCGCGGCGGTCCGGCGCTAGGGTGTCCGGGTGAGCGACGATCAGCCGACCTGGGCCCACGAGTCGGCCGAAGTCGTCTCCTACGACCCCCGGTGGCCTGTCCGGGCCGGCGCAGAGCGCGCGCGCCTTGCCGAGATTCTGGCTCCGTGGCTGGTCGAGGGGGTCGAGCACGTCGGGTCCACGGCTGTGCCCGGGCTCGCGGCCAAGCCGATCGTCGACCTGGCCGCCTCCGTCGGCGACCCGGACACCGCGGCCGACCGGGCCGCGGAGCGACTGGCCGCCGACGGCTGGTGCGCTGTTCCTCCGGAACTGGACGGACGGCCTTGGCGGCGCTTCTTCGTCAAGCCCGACGCCGCCGGAGAGCGGCGCGAGGCCCACTTGCATCTGATTCGAGCGGGGCACCCGCGATGGGCCGAGCAGATCGCGTTCCGCGACGCGCTGCGCGGTGACGACGGGCTCGCGCGGCGCTACGCGGATCTGAAACGCCGCCTGGCCCGGCGGCACAGCGACGACCGCGAAGCGTACACGGAGGGAAAGGGATGGTTCGTGGCCGAATCCCTGGAGCAGTCCGTGAAGCGGTCCGCAGAGCAGTCCGCGGAACAGTCCGTGAAGCAGTCCAAGGAGCAGTCCGCCGAACACTCCGCGGACCAGTCCGCGGCACCTTCCGATGAGCACGTTCGCGGTGAGCGGGGACGTCCCGGCGGAGATTCCGGCGGAGCGGCCCGCACGCGGCCATGCGCCGGCGTTCGGCTGGTCCGCGACAGCGAACTCGCGGCGGCGGTGGACTACGCCTACGCCGCCTACGCCGACCTGGCCGAGGGAGGCGAAGGGCCGGTGCGCGCGGTCTGGACGGCGGGTGCCTGCCCGCTGGACGCCGACGGGCGGACGGTCGCGGGCGGCGACGTCGCCGCCCAGGCCCGCCAGGTCATGAGCAACCTGCGTCAGGCCCTGAGCAGCGCCGGAGCCACTCTGGACGACGTCGTCAAGACGACCGTGTACGTAGCATCCGCAGACCGGACAGACCTGGTCAGTGCGTGGCGGGTCGTCCGCGAGCACATGGGCGACCACGACGCTCCGAGCACGCTCCTGGGTGTGGCCGTCCTGGGATACCCGGACCAGTTGGTGGAAGTCGAAGCGGTGGCCGCGGTGGCCGTGGCGGCCGGAGATTAGCGGTGGGCCCCCGGTGCCGGGGATGTCCCACCCGACATTGCAGGACGCGCTGCCGCTCTGTCCTGCCCCAGCCTGCCCTGCCTGGCACCGGAAGCTGACCGGTCGGACCGCCGGAGGGGAAGACGGCGGGTTCGGCCGAGCGGTCGCCGGTTGTGGATGCCGACACCTTGGAATCAGCCTGTAACGAGAGGCGGAACGATGTAGATGAGCTCGACGGCCTCATAGACCGCCCCGACGACGAACAGAACCAGCGCGGGAAGGCTCACCCAGCCGACCTGCCGCAGCCCGCGGACGTATCCCTGACGGCGGTTCCGAGCGTCGACCGTGTTCGGGCGCAGCCAGGCCCTCCCGAGCAGGTAGGCGGCGAGCGTCACGAGGACGTATGCCTGCAACTCGATGAGGATCGTCAGAGAGTGCGGGACCAGAAGTCTCGCCGTCGTCTCGTCGACCGGAGCGAGGGTCACGCCGAAGTTGAACGCTCGGTACGTGAAAGCGACGATGCCGGCGAAGGGCACGATCATCGAGGGCAGCAGGATGGTGGCCACGGCGACGGTCAGCACGTTGACCGCGAAGATGGTCAGACTGAACAGCCAGACGTTGCCGAGCAGCGCCGCCACCAGGTCCGCTGTCCCGTCCTCCTGCTGGGAGGCGACTTGCGCGGCGTTCAGGTCCGGGAAGATCAGCGCGGCCCCCATACCGATGAGGAACAGGCCGTACATGAACGCGTTCAGCACCGCGTAGGTGCGCAGGTTCGCGCGGATGATCTGGAAAGACGTGCGGAGGTATCGCATGTGTCCTGCTCCGTGGTCGAGTCGGCTGAGGAGCCGCTTGGCGCTGTACTCGGCATTCCGCTACCGGGATGGCCGCCTCGCCGCGGATGCGCGCCGACGTGCTGTCCGCTCACACGATGCACAGTGGTGCAGCCCGCGGCAGGGACGTCGAGACGCGTCTCGCAGGCGGCCGACCACCACTCCAGACCATGTCCTCGGGGCAGGGTCAAGCGCGGCCCGGACACGGGGCGGCGAGGGCCGACGAGGGCCGGCTCCATCTGCCGGTGACCGACCGCAACGGCGGTCGCCCCGGCAACCGCGAGGCATCGGGGATGCCGCCTTGACCGTGCCCTTGGGGCAGGGTGTGGACTGCATATGAGCGTGGGGGGCAAAACCGCGCGCAATAACGGAGCGAGGGGAGGCGTCGCATGGCATGGAGCACCCAGCAGCTTGCCGAACTCGCCGACACGACGGTGAAGGCCGTTCGGTACTACCACAGGATCGGGTTGCTGGACGTTCCGGAGCGAACAGCGAACGGATACAAGCAGTACAAGGTCCCCCACTTGATCCGCCTGCTGCAGATCAAGCGGTTGAGCGATCTGGGAGTCCCGCTGTCAGAGGTGGCGGCGATGGGACGAGCGGACGAGGACCCGGACGAGGCGATCCGCGCGCTGGATGCGGAACTGGAGGCGACGGTCGCCCGGCTCAACCGCGTGCGGGCGGAACTGGCCGTCATCCTGCGCCACCGCGCGCCGGCCTACGTCCCGCCTGCGTTCGCTCCGGTCTCTCGCGGCCTCTCCGACAGACAGCGATCCTTGCTGCTGATCTACTCGACCGTACTCAGCGAGGAGTCAACAGAAGAGTTCCGGGAACTGCTCAGCGAACCGGACCACACCGATGAGGAGTTCGAGGCACTCCCTCCGGACGCGGACGATGCCGCAATCGACCGTCTCGCGGCACGCATGCTGCCGGCGGTCCGCAGAGCGCGCGAGAAGCATCCGTGGTCGAAGGACCCGGCGGCGGATGCGCCGCGGGGTGCGAAGCACGCTGAACACACGATGGCCGAGGCGATGGTGCAGTTGTACAACCCGGCACAGCTACAGGTACTCAAGCGGCTGGCCGCCCTCCTCGCGGAGGACGCTGCGGACACGAGCTACGGCACGGCCTGACCCGGCGCGGGACACGGACGGCGCTGCCCGCCCTCCATCAGCGCCGGCTCTGCCTCCGGCCCCCCGGCACCGCTCCGCCGCGTGTCCCGCTGTCGCGCTGCAGCCCCATTGCCCCGCTATACCGCCTGGTGAGCGATCTGGATGAGGTTGCCGCAGGTGTCGTCGAGCACCGCCGCGGTGACCGGACCCATGTCGACGGGCTCCTGGGTGAAGCGCACGCCGAGCCCGCGCAGCCGCTCATGCTCGGCCTTGACGTCGTCGACGGCGAACGAGGTGAACGGGATTCCGTCGGCGACCAGCGCCTCCTTGAACGGCTTTACCGCCGGGTGGCCGCTCGGTTCGAGCAGCAGTTCGGTGCCGTCGGGGTCCTCCGGAGAGACCACGGTCAGCCACCGGTCCTCGCCCAGGGGGACGTCGTGCTTCTTCACGAAGCCCAGCACGTCGGTGTAGAACCGCAGCGCCTTCTCCTGGTCGTCGACGAACACGCTCGTCAGGTTGATCCTCATGTCGGTCCCTCTGTCCCCTCTGTATCCGCGCCGGTGTCAGGGCGGCCGCCGGCCACGTCCTCGCCGGTCTTCTTGAGCCACCGCTCGACGATCGGTTCAAGCGGTCCGGTGTCGATGTAGTGGAACTTGTATCGGCCCTCGCGCCTGGTCGCGACCAGGCCCGCCTCCTCGAGAACGTCGAGATGCTGCGAGGTCGCCTGCCGCGACGAACCGATCCCGTGCTTGGTGGACAGCCGGGCGCAGATCTCGAAGAGGGTCTGGCCGTTGCGTTCGGTCAGCTCGTCGAGGATGGTCCGCCGCGTGGGGTCGGCCAGGGCCTTGAATATGTCTCCCACCCTCGAACACATTAGGCAAGTGAACGCTTGCATGTCAAGGTTCGTAGAGGTTCGAGCCCCCGTCCCCGCCATCCCCGCACCCACCTGCACGTCGACCCCCGATACCCGTACCCGCATACCCGGATACTCAGGTCCGCCGCTCCCCGCACACCACCAGCAGCGGGCAGCCCTCATCCCCGCCGGCAGGGCGCGGCCGCCCGCCGTGCGCGCCGTCTCCGCTGTCCGCGGCGCCCCGCGACGGTCGGCTCCGCGCCCCTCCCCTCACGCCGGAACCGGGACTCCCAGTTCCTCGGCGTGGGCCTTGCGGCAGTGCTTGCTGCAGTAGCCGTACACGTCGCCCTCGTGGTCCAGGGTGATCGCGGAGCCGTCGAGCTTGACGACCATGCTGCACACCGGGCAGTGCACCGTCCCGGGCTCCGGCCCCGGAACGGGTCCCCGGCCCTCAACGGACTCCCGCCACGAGCCCGTGAACAGCCGCGTGATCGCCTCGGAACCCATCGCCTGCCCGTCCAGGCCCAGCGTCCCTTCGCGGACGCCGTGCACCTCGACCCACACCTGCGGCTCGGCGCCGGGTCCCCGGACATCCCGCACGGTGTTGGCGACGATGCGGTTGTAGCGCTCGACGAACTCCCCGGCGGCCTCCTTGACCCAGGGGGACGGGAGCCGCACCCGCACCGCGTAGCGCTGCGGCCAGTCGGCGCCGACCTTGTGCTCCCCGGCGAACCACGTCAGCGGCTCGTGCACGACGACCTGCGTGTACGCGCGCGAGTTCTCCTCGACGGACTCCGGGTGGTACTCACCCCGGTCCACCCCGTCGTCCAGCTCCACCAGCCTCGTGGCCAGCAGCTCGCGCCCCTCGGCACCCAAAGCACCCTGAGGTGCGAAAACCTCGATGAACAGCATGCCTGCGCTCCCTTTCTCCCCCGCTCCCGCTCTTCCGCCGCCGAACCGCCCGCCGAAGCCTCGTACCGGTGGACGTCGGCGGCCTTCTCGGACATGTGTCCGCCTGCGGTCACGCGTGGTCCTCGTGCTCGAAGCCCTCGGGCGCGCGGTCCAGGAAAGCGCTGACCGAGGCGATGCGCCCGTCCGCGGCGAGCGTCAGCACGTCGGTGCCGGTCGCGAACGACGTGCCGTCGGCGAGCCGGATCTCCCACAGCAGCCGGATCCGGTCGTGGTGCTGCTCCGGTTCCCGCCGGGCGACGAACGAGGCGTCGCCCGCGTGCTCGATGAACTGCGTGCGGAACGCGACGAGCGGCTCGGTTCCCGACATCATCGCCACGGGCGAGCGGTAGTCGACGTCCTCGGTGAAGACTCCCGGCGCGAGTCTGCGCTGCTCAGCGGCCGGGCCGTTCCAGAACTCCAGGTAGCGGCCGATGGCCGATGCGGTGCCCCCGCCGTTGCGGCTCTCGGTGCCGTCGTCGCCGGTCGTACCGGTTTCGGTGGTCATGGCGTGTTCTCCCTTCCGGATGCCGCGGCCGGCGCCGGTGCGGCACCGGCCGTGTACTCCGAGACTGGCGGCACCGGTGCGGCCCGTCGATAACCCGGGAGGTCATTGCCGCTCCGCCGCGGGTGCGGGAACGTTGCCGCATGACGGTCACCACCGAGCCGGTAGGAGCGCTGATGCGACGCTGGCGCGAGCACCGGCGGCGCTCGCAGTTGGACGTGTCGCTCGCCGCGGACGTCTCCACCCGGCACCTGAGCTACATCGAGACCGGCCGGGCCAGCCCGAGCCGGGGAATGATCGAGCGGCTGTGCGAGGAGCTGGACGTCCCCCTGCGCGAGCGCAACGCGTTGTACCTGGCGGCCGGGTTCGCCCCCGCGCACCCCGAGCGCCCCTTCACGGATCTGGGTGCCGCCGGCGACGCGGTGCGATCGGTCCTCACCGGCCAGGAGCCGAACCCGGCGCTCGCGGTGAACGTGTGCTGGGAACTGCTCGCGGCGAACCGCGCGATGTCGGCGTTCCTGCACGGCGTGCCGCCCGAGCTGACCAAGCCCGCGATCAACGTGCTGCGCGTGACGCTGCACCCCGACGGCCTGGCGCCGCGCATCCGCAACCTGGGCCGGTGGCGCCGGCACGTGCTGCGGCGCGTCCGCCGGCAGCTCGACCGCACCGCCGCGCCCGGCCTGGCCGAGCTGCTCGCCGAACTGGAGGGATACCCCGGCCCCGGTGGGGACCCGGCCGAGGACGGCCCCGCCTCCGACGCGTCCGACGACCTCGCGGTGCCCTTGCGCATGGCGACGGAGTACGGCGACCTCGCGCTGCTCTACACCACCACCGTGTTCGGCTCGCCGCGCGACGTGACGCTGGACGAGATAGCGATCGAGACGTTCTATCCCGCGGACCCCGCGACGGCCCGCCTCCTGCGCGCCATGGAGGAGTGAGCCGGGAGGCCGGCCGCGGGCCGGGCACACGGGGGGCGGCTCCCGCCGGTGGGTCCCCGCTCTCCGCCGAGCCACCCGCGCCCGCAAGGGCTGCACGCACGCGCCGGGCTAGGGATCGGGCCGCGCGGCGGGGGCGGGAACGGTGTCGAGGGTGAAACCGTGCCCCTTGCTGAGCCGGTGCCATTCGGCGACGCCCAGGGCGGTCACGGTGAGGATGCCGCCCGCCGAGAGGGCGAGGCTGAGCCACAAGGGTGTGGGGCCCGCCAGCCGGGCCAGGCCGACGACGGCCAGGCCCGTCGACGCGATGGGGGCGCAGAAGCACGGAAGCATGGGGTGCACGTCGCCGGCGTTGAACGCGTGCTTGGCGACCATGAACAGCGACCAGAAGACGAACCCCATGACGAAGCCGCCTCCGATGAAGAGCGCGGCGAAGGCGATCACTCCGACATACCACCGGTCCCGGCCCAGTTCGTCGACCAGGCGCATGCCCGACGCGGACACCGCGAAGAACAGCAGGTACGCGCCGGCGAACAGCGCGACGGACACCACGGAGTAGCGCAGGAACCGCCGCAGCAGCTCGGCGCGCACCTGCTGCCCGCGGGCCCGGACCAGGAAGTAGGCGAAGGCGACCAGCAGCGCCGCCAAGGCGGCCGCGATCGACTCCAGCAGGCTCCGGCCCGACGCCGCGCGTTCCACCGACTCGGTGTCCTCGAAGTAGACGGCCACGCCCACCACGACCACGAACCCCGCGACGGCGCGGATGGTCTGCAGCAGGTCCAGCGGGTCGTCGGCACGCGCGATGGAGGGGTTGCGCGGTTTGAAGATCCGGTCCGCCGCCTTCTTCCCCGCCACCATGAGCGGCCACATCCACAGCAGCGGGAACACGATCCCCCCGCAGCCGAACAGGAGGGGCCTTCTGCGCCACAGCGGTCGCTGGGCGGCCCCCTGGCCGGGGGGAGGCGGCGGAGGCGGGGGCGGGTTGGGGACCGGCGGCGTCGGCGCTGGTGGTGAGGCGGGTCGCGGTGTATCGGGGGGATCGACGTGCACGAGGCCTCCGCATACAGCGGTAGTGGTGCGGACCGACCGGTACTCGGCTCCGGGGAATTCAGGATGCCGTAATTCCGTCAGGAGCGCCGCCGTTCGCTGTGCGTCGGCGGGAGTACTTCCCGCCCCGCGCGATATGTTCCGCTGTCCTCGCGGCAAGGCCGCCGGTTTACCGACGCCGCGATCATCGGACGTATGAGGATCCCGTCCGCGGACGGGGTACGGAAACCGCGCGGCGGAACTCGCGGCCCTCTGGGGAAGCTCTCCCAGGAGGCCCGCGAGCGCCGGTCGCCGCGGGTTACTTCAGCTCGGGCTCAGACGTCGGCTTCACCTTGGCGTCGTCTCCGTGGATGCCGGCGAAATTCTCGTCGAATCGTCCGGGGGCGTCGACGTGGAACGCGTTCGGCCCGGCGTCGGGGCCGCTCCGGCGAGTCGGGTCGTCGCCGGGATCGCCGCTGTAGACGGCGTATCCCTCGCTCCGGGTCATGCGGCCCCGCGACTCCGCGGCGACGACCGCCTTCGACGACGCGGGGATGCGCTCGGGGGCGGGTCTCCGTCGCCCTCCGCCCCGATTCCGTGCGTCGGCTTCGTCTCGCCGCGATGGGAACCGAACTCGGTGGACTTGTGGATTTCGACGGAGAACGACCGTGCCGCTGCAATCGGCGACTCTTTCAGTTCGATGGCGTGCGAAATCCCGCCCTCGAAACCCTTCGAGCCCGTTTGCGACCGAACGAGGACGGCTATTTCTCGTGCGGCGACGACCCTCCGCATTTTTCACGGCGATTGAACTCGGCATTGTATAACCGGTAGCCGGAACTCGGTCGGCACCCTTCCTGTTCGGTCGCTCGCTCGGTTTCCGGATCGTTTTGGGCGTTGCGCGCGGTGTCCGCTCGGCGGTCGCCAGGAAGCGGCGGCGCGAAGCGCCTCCGCCGGGGCGGCCGACCGGCATGCGGACCCGCCGCCCGGCCCGCGCAGGCCCTGAAAAAGCTCCGGCGGACCCGGAAAGAGCGATGGTCCCTACTGCCGGGGGAGGCGGGGCGGAGGGGTCGGCGCGGGCTCGGCGGCCGCCCCCGGAGCCGTAGGGAGCGGAGCCGCGGCTGCGCAGGAGCGACTCACTTCGCCGCGCCGCGGAGGGCGGGCCGGAGGGGGCCGTGTCGGTCGACGCGCCTGCATACGTACGGGTACGCGATTTGCGCCCCCGGCTCGGGACGCCCAGGGCGGAGCCGTCGGCGCCCGCCGTGCCCGCAGAGGCCGGACGGCCCGGCGCGGCGGTGCCGGCCCACAGGGCGGGGAGGAGGGCGTCGGTGTCGGGCGCGTCGACGAGCCCCGGGTCCGTGGCGGCCCAGGAGGCCTGGGCCGCCTCGCCGAACCAGACGGCCGGGCGGCGTTTGGCGCTCCTGGATCGCCGCGGCCGTGCGGTGTTCGGCGGCGAACTCGGCGGTCGGCCGCTCCGGCGCTCCTGCCCCGCGCAGCCCGGCGGGCGCGGCATGGCGGGTGCGCGCCGTCCGGGCAAGGGCCGCTCCCATCGGCGATCCCGCTCCTGCCTATTACCGGAACAGAAACGGCGGAATGGTGCGTATGCGGGCGCACGTGGACGTCGTTCCCAGCGCCCCCGGCGGCGCAGTTCAGCGCGCCTTCGGATGGGCTCGAATTTTCCCCCGGGGAAGCCGGGGAAAAGGGTCCAGCGGGGTGCGGAGTAGCGGTAATCTTGAGTCCAGGTTCCCTTCCTTCAGGGTTTTGCAGGGATTGGAGCCGCGGCCCGAGACAGCGTGGGGGAGCACCGTCTCGGGTCACGTGGGGGGCCGGGTTCGGCGCCTGGGGCCGGGGGGCTCAGGCGCCGAACCAACGGCTTCCCGAGAGGCCGTAGGCCACGTGGAACCTGACGGCGGTGGGCTCGGGCGACCGTTGCCGTCCCGCTCGGTGGCCAGGGCATCGACCAGAGCCGGACCGCGGCCCGCCTGGGCGTCGGCCTCCAGACCGCTCGGAGCCGGGGATCAGGTGCGTACGGTTTCGGCCGTCCCGCATCCCGGCCTCGGGTTCGCCGCCGTCCCGGCAGGTCAGGGTCATGGGCGTCTGCGGTCCGCTCCACGCGGAGGGTGTAGCCGCCGCCGGGCAGGCCGGGCAGTCGGACCTTGGCCGGTCGCACAGGTGTCGCGGAAAGCGTGGACCGGCGGGAAGAGGGCGTTTCGCACAGAAGGTGAGCCGACGGCGACGTTCAGGTCGTACCGTTCGGCATCGGCTCACACGCCGGCCTCGCATCCCGTTTAGGATCGTGGACTTTCCCCGGACCGCTGGACTCCCCCATTGCGTGGATCGGCACGTCGGCATGTTCGGTATTCCTGGATCAACACGGAGAGACCGAACGGTATAGCGTGACATTCGGAGACCTTCAGGGCTTCGCACTCAGCACCAAGCGGACCGCCGAGTTCATCGCGGACGTGGCTGCCTCCCCGGGAGAGTGATCCGTGCGCGACGTGCTTTCGAGAAGAGCGGCTGCAGCTGGCCAGGAGCCGAACTGCGGCGGCGTTGCCGCCATCCGTTCCGCCTTCCGCACGTCCAGCTACAACGGCGTCAGTGAGGGCCGCCTCGACGTGGCCGACCTCCCCGCAGGTGCGGCCGTGCGCGACTCGAAGCACCCGTAGGCAGGGCACCTCTCCCTCCCCGTCGCCGAGTGGGGGCGCCTACCTCACGGCCGCCCGCGCCGCCGAGCTGTAGCCGAGCGCCCGCCCACCACGCCCTCCCGGCCCCTGCGGGCCGCTGTCAGCCGAGCACGGTGGCGGCGAACCACCCCAGGGCCGCGGCTGCGCCGACGGAGCCCACGGAGGCCAGCACGAGCAGCGCGCAGCCCACGCCGGTGCCACCCGCGCCGCTGGGCGCGTGCGCCTTGCCCGTCCGCGCCGTGCGCGCCGTCACCGCCGCCGAACTCGTGCGGTCGCACGTACCGGTCGCGGTACACGGCGGCGCTCAGCTCGCGCGGGCGCCGGAACTCATGCCGCTCCGGGTTGTCGGGACTGCTCTCCTCGGCCAGGCGGTCAGTGGCCTCCCCGCCCCCGCACCCCGTCGAAGAGGCGGGAGCCGCGGCCGGCGCTCGCTGCCTCGGACTCCAGCATCTCTCTGGCGGCGGTCACGGACGCGACCGTGACGACCGCCGCGGGCGGCCGTCACGACCATAGAGGGCGTTGGGGTGTTTCAGCCGGAGGCTGAGCCGGTACTCCCAGGGGTGACCGGGTTCGACGCACGTCATCCCGGGCGTCGGCGGGCGGCCGGACCGGCGGAGGCGGGCGAAGGGAGAGGCGCATGGGCGCGAGCGGCACAGGCGCGGACACCGACACCGAGGCACGGATCCAGATCATCGCCGGGCTGGCGATGGGCGCGTTCGCGGCGGTGGCGCTGGCCACGGCCCTCGCACGCGCCGAGACGGGTCTGACCGTGGTCGGCGCGCTCGCGGGGGTGCTGGGGGCCGGCCTCGTGGCGGTCGCCGCGGTGCGCCTGCGCAGGCTGCACCGCAACGGCCGCCGCGACCGCGAAGGCGCGGGCGGGCAGACCTGAGCCCGGTGTCTCTCATCTCCTGACCCGCGCGCCAGGGGCGCATGGAGGGTACGCTGGCCCACCTGCGGTACAGATTCCGGACAGATCCCGGCAAAGGGTTCGGGCCGCTCCGGCGGCACGCGCGGTACGCCGCGCGCCCGACGACTCGCCCGCGGGGCGCCCCAGCACATCCCATTGGTGCTCTCTGTGGGCGCCGAAGTACCGGAATGCGCCGCATCCTCACGGGTTCCGCGTTTCCGCCCTACCCGCGTTGCGCACACAGGCTTACGTCCGTTATTTTCCCTTTATACTATTTTTACACTTCACTCACTATTGACGCATAGCGTCGTGCGTCATCGAGCCCTCCCGCGCCCCCTGCGTCGCCGTCTGCCGCTACGCCTCCGGCCGGGTCGGTTGAGGCGAGTTTCCGCGAACAGGAAGGACGGCGGCTGATGGGCGATGTGCGCTCCGGTCTCAAGCGCAGGGCGCGCCTGCTCGGCGAGGCGCTGCGCCCGCCGAAGTCGCTGACGGCACGCGGCCCGGCCGCGCCCGACGGCGATCAGACACCCGCCGCCAAGACTCCGGCCGCCGAAGCTCCGGCTGCCAAGGCTCCGGCCGCCGCGGACCCGGGCGTGAAGGCGAAGCGTCCGCCCAAGAAGACGCTCTCCTACGACTACGGCGTGCCGATCGCCTCCCGCCAGGTGGGCTCGCCGGTGTTCGTGATCAGCCCCGTCCGCTCCGGATCCACGCTGCTGCGGATGATCCTGAACAGCCACTCCCGCATCCGCGCACCCCACGAGCTGCACCTGCGCACCGTCGAGGTGCAGCTGGCCGAGGAGTTCTCCGCCAAGTCGATGCTGGAGCTGGACCTGGACCGGCACGAGCTGGAGCACGTGCTGTGGGACCGCATCCTGCACTTGGAGCTGGAGCGCAGCGGCAAGGACGTCATCGTCGACAAGACGCCCGGAAACGTGTGGGCGTGGGAACGGCTCAGCTACGCCTGGCCGCACGCCAAGTTCATCTTCCTGATGCGCCACCCCGAGGGCATCGTCGGGTCGCTGGCCCGCCGGAAGAACAACACCGCCACCCGCGACAAGCTCGAAGCCAACGTGCTGAAGTACCTGGAGCCGCTGGAGAAGGCGCGCACGACCCTCGACGGCCACTCGATCCGCTACGAGGACCTCACCTCCGAGCCCGAGGAGACGCTGCGCAAGCTGTGCGCCTACCTGGACGTGGAGTGGGAACCGGACATGCTCGACTACGGCGAGCACGACCACGGCAGCCTCGGCGCGAACCTGGGCGACCGCAGCGCCAACATCCGCTCCGGGCGCATCCAGGCCGCCCGCGAGGAGGAGACCTCCGACGAGCTCTCGCCGGAGCTGGCCAAGTACGCGGCCACCTGGGGCTACGCCTGACAGTCCCGCTCGGCGGCCGCATCCGGTCGGCGCCGGGACCGCGCGGCCGACCCGTGGGCGCACTCCGCGGCGCCCGGACCGGGTAGCTTCGCGGGCGTGCTGACTACAGAACGCCTCGCGGAAGCCCTCGCCGACCAGACCGAGGGGGTCGTCGCCCTGGCGCGCGGTGCCGACATGCCCCGACTGGGATTTGCGTGAGCTGCTGCGCCACATCGGGCGGGCTCACCGGTTCAGCGCCGACACGGTGCGGCGCCGCGTATCCCATCCCGCAGAGCTGGCCTCGCCCAGCGACTTTCCGGCTCCAGACGAGGCCGGAGCGCTGGCGGAGTGGCTTTGGGCCGGCGGCGGAGAGCTGTAGGACGCGGTGGAGGACGCCGGGGCGGATGTGCCGGTCTGGAACTTCAGCGGGCGCCGCCGACAGGCCGGGTTCTGGCTGCGCCGTATGGTGCACGAGACCTCCGTCCACCGCGCCGACGTCGCCATGACCGTCGGCGAGCCCTACGAGGTGGCCCCCGACGTTGCGGCCGACGGAATCTCGGAGTGGCTCGACCTGGTGACGGGGCCGGGCGCGGCCGAGGCCCGCCCGGAGGCCGCCGAAGCGCTGCGCGGCCAGGGACAGAAGCTCCACCTGCACGCCACTGACCCGCGCGGCCTCGGTCAGGCGGGGGAATGGATGATCCACCGCGAACCGGACGGTGTGACCTGGCACCACGGCCATCAGAAGGCGGACACGGCCCTGCGCGGCCCGGCGGCCGACCTGCTGCTCGCGTTCCTCGGCCGCATCCCCTGGACGGACGAGCGGATCGAGGTCCTCGGCGACACCTCCCTGCTCGACCACTGGCCGCGCCACGCGACGTTCTGAGGGCCCGGCGGCCGCGCCCTCTGCCGTGTCCCGCCCCCGACCGGCCCGCCTGCCCCGCTGGGGCGCATTACAGCGGCCGGAGCGGGGCAGGGGTCCCGCGACGGGGGATGCGACGAAGGGGGCGTGGCCATGGCCGACTCCGAGTCGGAGGGCAGGACCGGATCCGACCTGGTGCTGCGGGTCGGCGCCGAGGAGCTGGTGGTCCGGCACCGCTACGAGGCGGCGAGCATCGTCAACGACATCCTCATCGCGGTGTGGTTCACCGCCGGCAGCGTCATGTTCTTCTTTCCCGCGTGGCAGGTGGCGGGCACCTGGTGCTTCGTCGCGGGCAGCGTCGAACTCCTCGTGCGCCCGCTGATCCGCCTGGCGCGCCTGGTGCACGTGCGGCGCATGCGCAAGCGCACCCACGGCGCGGGGACCGCCCGGACGACACCGCACGAGACGTCGCTGGACTTCTGAGGTCCCGGCGCGCGGACATCGCCGAGCGGGCCGAGGCGGGCCGGGCGGCGTTCTTCCGCTTCTTCGGCGGCGAGCGGGCTCCCCACACCGCACTCGCTCGGCACATCGCGTCCCCCGCACCCCTCGGCGACTCAGTGCCCGCGGCGCCGGCCCTGCCGCGCCGGGCCGCGGAACTTGCGGTGGCCCGGCTCACCGCGGACCCTGCTTCTATGCGGGGCAGGCCGCCGCCGGGGAGGCCCCGGACCGGCCGGCGGCGGATGTCGACGACGCATTCGCGCGACTGGTCCAGGTCCGCGCGCGCAGGCGCTGCCTGCGGGGATCACCGTCCGTACGGCGATCCCGGGCAGGCCGAGCGGGAAATGCGAAACAACCGGTTTACACGCGAGTTAGATCTGGTTACCGTAATTGGGAGCGCTCCCAGAAGTGACCGACATCATGACAACCGGAGACGCGCATCACCGAGATGAGAAGATCGCCGTGACCAGGAGGAATGGGAGCGCTCCCATCCGACTCGCGGCGTTCTGACCCCGATCCCCCGCTTCCCATCCCCCACCCCATCCCCCGCTTCCCCTTCCGCGCCCGAGCCCCGGCTCGATCCCCCGTCCCCGCCCGCATCCCCCACATCCCCCACCGCCGGGTGCGGCGACCGCATCCGGCGCACCTCCACCCCTCCCAGCACACTCGCCCCGGCCGCGCCCACAGCGGCCGACCCGCGCGGCTACGCAGCGTATCCGCCTAAGTACCGTACCCACCGCCAGGTTCACCCGCCCGCTCGCGGCGGCATCCCCCCGTCCCCGCCCCATCGGCCGGGACACGCACGGAAACTGGAGGTACCTCATCACCATGGGTTCCCGGCTCTTGACGCGATGGCCGTTAGCGCGGCTGATAGCGGGCGGAGCGGCGGCAGGGCTGGTAGCGGCCCTGGCACCGGCCACCTCCGCGTTCGCGGCGACGGAGTGCTCCGTCGACTACGAGATCACCAACGACTGGGGCAGCGGCTTCACCGCCAGCGTCACCGTCAACAACGAGGGCGACCCGGTCGAGGGCTGGTCGCTCGGCTGGACGTTCCCCGACGGCCAGCAGGTCACCAACGGCTGGAGCGGCGAGTTCAGCCAGGACGGCGACCAGGTCACCGTCACTCCGCCCGCGTGGAACCCCGACCTGGACAGCGGCGAGTCCGCGACCGTCGGCTTCCAGGGCTCGGCCGGCGGCGGAGACAACGGCGTGCCCGAGGAGTTCACGCTCAACGGCACCACGTGCGGCGGTGGCGGCGGCGGGGAGAACACTCCGCCCGAGGTCGGACTGACCTCGCCGCAGGACGGCGCCTCGTTCCTGGCCGGCGAGGACATCCCGCTGGCGGCCGACGCCTCCGACAGCGACGGTTCGATCGACCACGTGGTCTTCGAGGCCGACGGCACCGAGATCGCCACCGACGACTCCGCGCCCTACGAGGCGACCTGGTCCGACGCCGCGACCGGCCCCTACTCGGTGACCGCCACCGCGGTCGACGACGCGGGGGCCGAGACGACCTCCAGCCCGGTCGCCGTCGAGGTGATCGACGAGCCGGCGATCGTGGCCACCCCCGCCGACGTGAGCGTGCGCCAGGGCGGCGAGGCGACCTTCGACGTCTCCCTGTCCAACGCGCCCGACTCCGCCGTGGACGTCAGCGTCGCGCGCACGGACGGCAGCTCCGACCTCAGCGTCTCCGGCGGCGGCGAGATGACGTTCACCGCCGACGACTGGGACACCGAGCAGGAGGTCACCGTCTCCTCGGCCGACAACGGCGGCGAGCTGGCGTCGGCGACGTTCACCGCATCCGGGCAGGGCTACGGCTCGGCGACCGTCGAGGCCACCGAGATCGACGCCACCACCTCGGACTACGAGGCGGCGTTCCTGGAGCAGTACGAGAAGATCAAGGACCCCGCCAGCGGGTACTTCCGCGAGTTCGACGGCGGCCTGGTGCCCTACCACTCGGTGGAGACCCTGATCGTGGAGGCGCCCGACCACGGGCACAACACCACCTCCGAGGCGTTCAGCTACTACCTCTGGCTGGAGGCCGAGTACGGCCGCGTCACCGGTGACTGGCAGCCCTTCAACGACGCCTGGACGTCGCTGGAGGAGTACATCATCCCGGGCACACAGGACCAGCCCACCAACGGCTCCTACGACCCGTCGTCCCCGGCGACCTACATCCCCGAGCACGACTCGCCGCAGGGCTACCCCTCGGCGCTGGACGACAGCGTGCCGGTCGGCGAGGACCCGCTCGCCCAGGAGCTGAGCAGCACGTACGGGACCGACGAGGTCTACGGCATGCACTGGCTGCTCGACGTCGACAACACCTACGGCTACGGCTTCTGCGGCGACGGCACCGACAACGCGCCCGCCTACATCAACACCTTCCAGCGCGGGTCGCAGGAGTCGGTGTGGGAGACCGTCCCGCACCCCTCGTGCGAGACGTTCGAGCACGGCGGCGAGAACGGGTTCCTCGACCTGTTCACCGACGACGACACCTACTCCGAGCAGTGGCGCTACACCAACGCGCCCGACGCCGACGCACGCGCGGTGCAGGTGGCCTACTGGGCCGACAAGTGGGCCGAGGAGCAGGGCAACGCCGGTGCCGTCGACGACGTGGTCGCCGACGCGACCAAGATGGGCGACTACCTGCGCTACGCCATGTTCGACAAGTACTTCAAGGAGGTCGGCGACTGCGTCGGCGCCCAGGAGTGCGCGGCCGGGCAGGGCAAGAACAGCTCCCACTACCTGATGTCCTGGTACTACGCGTGGGGCGGCGCGATGGAGTCCGCGGAGTACCCGTGGGCCTGGCGCATCGGCGGCAGCTCCGCCCACCAGGGCTACCAGAACCCGATGGCGGCCTACGCGCTGTCGCAGACCGCGGAGATGCAGCCGGAGTCGCCGACCGCGTCCGAGGACTGGGCCACCAGCATGGAGCGCCAACTGGAGTTCATGGAGTGGCTGCAGTCCTCCGAAGGCGGTATCGCCGGCGGTGCGACCAACAGCTGGGCGGGCAGCTACGCGGAGCCGCCGGCCGATGTGCAGCAGTCGCAGTTCTACGGCATGTACTACGACTGGCAGCCGGTCTGGCACGACCCGCCGTCCAACAACTGGTTCGGCTTCCAGGTGTGGGGCATGGAGCGCGTCGCCCAGCTCTACTACGAGACCGGCAACGAGCGCGCCGGCGAGATCCTGGCCGACTGGGTGCCCTGGGCCATCGAGAACACCCGGCTCAACGGCGGCGGGGACTTCGCCGTCCCGGCCGACATGAGCTGGTCCGGCCAGCCCGACACCTGGGACGGGTCCTCCACGGGCAACCCGGACCTGCACGTCGAGGTCACCTCGCACGGCCAGGACGTCGGTGTGGCGGCCGCGCTGGCCAAGACGCTGCTCTACTACGCGGCGGGGTCGGGGGACACCGACGCCCGCACCACGGGTGAGGGCCTGCTCGACGCCCTGATCGCCAACCAGGACGACATCGGCATCGCCGTCGAGGAGAGCCGCGGCGACTACGAGCGGTTCGACGACGAGGTCTACGTCCCCGAGGGCTTCTCCGGGACCATGGCCAACGGCGACCCGGTCGAGCCGGGCGCGACCTTCACCTCCATCCGCTCCTTCTACCGGGACGACCCCCAGTGGGACAAGGTCCAGACCTACCTGGACAACCCGGACGGGGAGGCGCCCACCTTCACCTACCACCGGTTCTGGGCCCAGGCGGAGATCGCGACCGCCTTCGCCGCCCACGACAACCTGTTCGGCTGATGCCGGCGCCCGGGTGCCGCGGCGGTCTCCGCGGCCGCGGCACCCGGGCGCCCACCCACCAGGCCTCCGGACCGGCGGGACCTCGTGTTCCGGGTCGAAACGGCGGCGGAGCATTGAACGCCGGTCCGGACGGGCCGCCGGAGGCCAAGGATCCGGCGGCCGCACGACCGGGCCCCTCGGGGCCCCGGAGCACAACCCTCCCCATCCCCAGACGGCTCGGCGATCGGAGCGGTCCGGTCGGCGGGTCAACAACAAGGAGGACCAATGACAGGACAGCCCCAGAGCGGGCGCGCCCGATGGCGGTCGGGCAAAACCGTGGCGGGCGTGTCGGCACTCGCGATGAGTGCCGCCGCGCTCGGCGTGGCGCTCCCCGCCTACGCGGCCGAGGGCTGCGAGGTGGAGTACTCGGTCACCAACGAGTGGAGCAGCGGGTTCTCGGCCAGCGTGTCGGTCACCAACCTCGGCGACTCCCTCGACGGCTGGCAGCTGGAGTGGGACTTTCCCGGCGACCAGCAGGTCACCAACGGCTGGAGCGGCGACTTCAACCAGTCGGGGCAGCACGTGACGGTGTCCAACACCTCGTGGAACGGGACGCTGGACACCGACGGCAGCGTCCAGTTCGGCTTCAACGGCAGCGGCGCCGGCGATGTGCCGTCGGAGTTCACGCTCAACGGGGTGGCCTGCGACGGGAGTACCGGCGAGCCCGATCCGGACCCGACGGAGACGCCCGACCCGGACCCGTCCGAGACTCCCGACCCCGAGCCCGAGCCCGGTGAGCGGGTCGACAACCCGTTCGAGGGCGCGGACCTCTACGTGAACCCCGTGTGGTCGGAGAAGGCGGCCGGCGAGCCGGGCGGCGGCGCGATCGCCGACGAGTCCACGGCCGTCTGGATGGACCGCATCGGCGCGATCGAGGGCAACGACAGCCCGACGACCGGCAGCATGGGACTGCGGGACCACCTCGACGAGGCGGTCGCGCAGGCCGGCGGCCGGCCGATGACCATCCAGGTCGTCATCTACAACCTGCCCGGCCGCGACTGTGCGGCGCTCGCCTCCAACGGCGAGCTCGGGCAGGAGGAGATCGGCCGCTACAAGACCGAGTACATCGACGTCATCGCCGACATCATGGATGACGAGAAGTACTCGGACCTGCGCATTGCGACGATCATCGAGCCGGACTCGCTGCCGAACCTCGTCACCAACGTGGGCAGCCGCGACACCGCGACCGAGAACTGCGACACGATGCTGGAGAACGGCAACTACGTCGAGGGCGTCGGCTACGCGCTGAGCGAGCTGGGCGACATCTCCAACGTGTACAACTACGTCGACGCCGGGCACCACGGCTGGATCGGCTGGGACACCAACCTCGGCCCCTCCGTCGAGGTGTTCCGCGAGGCCGCCACCACCGCCGGCGCCACGATCGACGACGTGCACGGCTTCGCCGTGAACACCGCCAACTACTCGGCCCTGATCGAGCCGCACTTCGACGTCGGCGACACGGTCAACGGCCAGCAGGTGCGCCAGTCCGACTGGGTCGACTGGAACCAGTACATCGACTCGCAGTCGTTCGCGCAGGCGCTGCGCTCCGAGGCGGTGTCGCAGGGCTTCGACTCCGACATCGGCGCGATCATCGACACCTCCCGCAACGGCTGGGGCGGCTCCGAGCGCCCCGACGGCCCGAGCTCGTCGAACGACCTGAACACCTTCGTCGAGGAGAGCCGGATCGACCGGCGCATCCACGTCGGCAACTGGTGCAACCAGTCCGGCGCGGGCCTGGGCGAGCGCCCGCAGGCGGCCCCCGCCTCCGGCATCGACGCCTACACCTGGATCAAGCCGCCCGGCGAGTCCGACGGCTCCAGCGAGGAGATCGACAACGACGAGGGCAAGGGCTTCGACCGCATGTGCGACCCCACCTACGAGGGCAACGTTCGCAACGGCAACAACCCCTCCGGCGCACTGCCGGACGCCCCCCTTGCCGGGCACTGGTTCTCGGCCCAGTTCCAGGAACTGCTGGCCAACGCCCACCCCGCCGTGTAACGAGAGGATGATGTCCGACTAGAGACACTCGCTGTTCGCACAGCAGGCCGTGCCCCCCGGGTCGGTGCCACCCCGGGGGGCACGGCTTCTCGCGTACGCGGCGGCGCGACGCCGCGCAGCGCGGGGCGGCCGACCGGCGCCGCCGGTCAGCCGCGCCGGTCAGCCGCGCTGCGGCCAGGCGGTGGGCATGCCGTCGATGGGGTTCCGGCCGGGGTCGGTCTGCGCAGGGGTGCGCTGCCGGTAGATGTCCTCGGGATCGGGGCCGATCCCGCTGTGGGTTTCCGGGTCCCGCTGGGCGTGCCGCGAGCGGTGCGCCCCCTCGGCGTCGACCGGTGCGCCGGTGCGCACGGCGCTCTCCGAGGTGAACTCGCTCAGCCGCGCGATCTCCTTGGAGAAGGCGTCGCTGGCCGCCTGCATCTGTATCTGCACCGCACGGCAGAACGTCTGGATCCAGGCGACGCGGCGCTCCATCTCCTCCAGGTCGGCGTCGTAGGAGGAGCCCGCGCTGGCGCGGTAGCCGCGCGCCGCCTCCTCGGCGGCGACGCCCGCCTGGTCGCGGGCCTCCACCAGGATGTCGTCGGCCTGCTGGCGTGCCTGGTCGGTGAGCTGGCGGCAGTACTCCTGGGCCTGGGCGACGTAGGCGTCGGCCTGCTGCTGGGCCGCCGAGAGGAGGTTGACCGCGTCGGCGGGCGGCCCTTCGGTGGCGGCGGCGGAGTTGTTCTGCTCGCGGTAGCGCCTGCGCAGCCGGTCGATCTCGGCGCGCAGGCTGGCCTTCTCGGCGTCGCTGGCGGCGATGTCCTCGGCGACACGGCCGATGAACCGCCGGACCTCCTCCTCGTTGTACCCGCGCCGTCCCAGCGGGGTACGGGAGAACTCCTCGGCACGGACGCGCTCTGGACTCAGCCGTTGGTGGGACCGGTTCATCGGACCCGTGTCCTCGCGTGCGGTCACGGATTTCCTCCGCTCGTGCTGGTGCTGTCGAAGTCCTCGTAGCGGACGCGCTCCGTGGCCACTCCCGCCCCGGCGAGGCGTTGGACGGTGCCGGTGACCATGTCGGGCGAGCCGCAGACGTAGACGTCCTCCTGTGACCAGGGCCCGTAGCGCAGCGCCACGTCGACCGCGTCTCCCGCTTCGGCGCCCGGACGCGCCGGCTCGCGCGACACGCACGGCACGACGCGCAGCCACGGGCACTGCCCGGTCATCTCGTGGAGCGCAGGGTAATCGTAGTGGTCGCGGGCGTAGGGCGCGCCGACGAACAGATGGGCCCGGCGTTCGGGCCCGCCGCCGCCCGCCTCGGCGCGCATCTGTTCGAGCATGGCCTTGAACGGCGCCAGGCCGGTCCCGCCGGCCACCATGAGCACGTCGCGGGCACCGGAGAGCTTCAGCCGGTCGCCCACCGGAGGCCCCAGCCGCAGGGTGTCGCCCACCTGCACGCCCTGGACCAGCGCGGTGCTGACCGGCCCGCCGCCCACCAGCCGGACGTGGAAGTCGATGGTGCCGTTGCGGCGCGGCGCGTTGGCGGGGGTGAAGTACCGCCACACGTTGGGCCGCAGGCGCGACTCCACGGCCAGGCTCTGGCCGGGGGTGAAGTCGAGCTCGTACTCGGGCTGGACGGACAGGACCGCGACGTCGGCGGTGCGGCGCTCGTGCCTGACGATGCGCGCGTCCCACCAGGGCGGTGTGCTGCTGGAGGCCTCGTCGGCGGCCTCGGTCATCACCTTGGCGACCAGGCCGTAGGCCTCGCTCCAGTCCTCGGCCAGCTCGGGTTTCCACTCCTGGCCCAGGAAGTGCGACAGGGTGTGCAGCAGCGCCTGGCCCACGGCCGGGTAGTGCTCGGCGACGACGGCGAACTTGCGGTGGTCGCGCCCCAGCTGCTGGAGGAAGGGCACCAGCTCGTCGAGCCGGTCGACCTCGGAGACGATGCGCCCGAGCGCCCCCACCAGCCGGTCGCGCTGGGCCGACATGCTCACGGGGAACAGCCGCCGGGTCTCGGGGTGGGTGAGGAACAGAGTGGAGTAGAAGAAGAGCGGCACTTCGTCGCCGTAGGCCGCGACCTTCTTCCAACTGTCCTTCAGCCGCGTGACATCCACGTATCAGATCCTTACGGAGTGCACCCGGGGACCGCCGCGTCCGTTCGGAGGCGCGTCCGGCACAACCGGGGGCATATGGCAGAAGCGGTCGGCGCAGGGCGCCGGCCGGCACCGCGGGCCGCGGCGGCGCGGATCCGCGGGTGCGGCTCCGGTGCCCGGCCGTGGTGCGCTTGGGTCCTCCGCGGGGGCGGCACCGGGCCCGTCAGGGCCGGCGGCCGACCACCCGGGAGGGTCGTGCCGTGCGGCTCAGTCGGCCGCAGCGGAGGCCTTCTCGCCCGAGCCCCCGACGATGTCGTCGGAGAGCGGAGCGACGACGCCCACGATCTCGTCGACGGTCGCGCCGGGCACGCCGGCGGCCTTGAGCGACTCGATGAGGTGGGCGGCCACCTGGTCGAAGTGGGACTGCTCGATGCCGCGGCCGCGGTGGACCTCGTCCATGGGGCCGCCGTCATAGACGTCCGGGCCGCCCAGGGCGGCACAGAAGAACTCCACCTGGCGGCCCTTGAGCTTGGCCAGGTTGGTTCCCGTGAAGAATCCCGCGAGTTGCGGGTCGTCGAGAATGCGCACGTAGAGGTCGTCGACCACGGCGGCAATCGCCTCGTGGCCGCCAATGCGCTCGTAGATAGTGGCGGAATCGTTCGTCACGATAGGCACCTCAATGGGAGTGGGGAGGGGAAGGAGATGCGTGGGAGAACTCGGTGGTGAACCCTACAGACGCCGTTACCGAATCGTCAAAACCCGTCCCGATCTGGGACGTCTCCGGTGTTCAGAGCGGCTTTCCGGGAGTGTAGGCGTCTCTATGGAAGAGGCCGGAGAGCACCCACTTTGCGGTGGTATGCCCAGTTCAGGGCTTCAGGCCCTTATGCGGCCGCACTGCAGGCATCCGGAGAGTGCGGCACTCGCCCTTGGAATGAGGCACCCAATGCCGATTCGATCCGCATCGATGATCACCGTTCGTATTTTTTAGGTGAAGAACCGAAAGTATCGAACTCCTCCCCTCGCCGCCACAGCTTCCGGATGGTCTGCCGCGATCATCCGGATTCGGAATGCGGATTGACGGCTTTGCCGGGCTTCTCGGCGGCGTCGGCGGGCTGAGCAGGCACGACGGCCGGACCGGCGGACGGAGGGGTCGCGGGCGCACCGGCCGCGACACACGATTGCGCTGCGTAACGCGGGTACCGGGCCCGTGAGACGAGCGAGCCACCAAGCGTGACGGATCGACTGCGGAGACAGGGCGGCGCTCCACGGTCGCAGGCGGGGCCGGATGGCGGCCACCGCACCCCGGCCGGGGTCCGAGGCGGCGGGCCGGCGGGGCGAAGACGGGCGGGGCGGCGGCCGTCACTGCGGCGGGCGCATCCCATACCGCCCGGGCGCCCGCCGCGGACCTCCGGTCGGCGGATCAGCCGACCAGGGGACGGACCTCCTCGGCGGCGAACCGCACGAAGCCCTCGGGGTCCGGCTCATCGGCGGTGGGCTGGAGGACCACGGTGCCGGCACCGGCCTCCGCGCGGCGCCGGACCGCGTCCGCGACGGCCTGCGCGTCCCCGGCCACCGCGACGTCGGGGACCGCGGAGATCCCCTCGTGCTCCAGCTCGGCGGCCAGCCGCTCAGGTGCGCCCGGCCCCGTGGCCGTGAGGACATAGGACACGACAGCGTGGTCGCCGGTCCGGCCCGCCTCGGCACGGCCCTCACCGACGATCCGCAGGGCCTCCCGCACGCCCTCGGTCCCCACGTGCGCGTCGAGGACGGTCCCGTCGGCCACGCGCCCCGTCAGCCGGAGCGTGCGGGGCCCGAGCGCACCGGCGAGCAGCGGGGGCGCGGTCGCGGGCGGCCAGTCCAGGGCGACGCCGTCGAGGCGGACGTAGCGGCCCTCGGTCGTGACGCGCTCGCCCCGCAGCAGCGCCCGCAGCGCCGCGGTGTACTCGTCCAGCAGGGTCAGCGGCGACGCCGCCTTCGCGCCCGCCTGCGCCATCCAGTCCTGTATGCCGTGGCCCACGGCCAGGGTGAGCCGGTCCGGAAAGAGGCGGTGGAGGGTGGCCGCCTCCATGGCGGTCAACGCGACGTTGCGCAGCGGGACGGGGAGCAGGCCGACGCCGATCCGCAACCGTTCGGTCCAGGCCAGGGCCGCGGCCGCGGTGGCGATCCCGCTCTCCAGGAAGCAGTCCTCCCACAGCCAGAGTTCGTCCAGGCCCGACTCTTCGGCCGTGCGGACCACGGAGCGGAGGCGTTCGGGGGGCAGTTGGGGGCGGAGCACCGCGCCGAGGGTCGTCATGCCGCCGTTCCTACCGCGCCCGGGCGGCGGCGGACAACACGGATGTCGGCGACCCCGCGGACTCCCGCCGGGGCTACCGGTCGGGTGCCTCGGCGGTCCGGGAGTGGGCGGTGTGGCCGAGGAACCCGGGAGCCGCCAGGCCCAGCCGGGCGGTCTGCTCGCGGTACAGGCCGATCAGCTCCGACATCGGAACGGGGCGGCGCTCGGCGCGGTGGATGCCGCCGCGCGCTCCGCCCGACCACAGGCACGGCTCCACCCGGATGCCGTGGGACGGGGCCAGGCCGTCGACGTCCTCGCGCCAGCCGGGCCAGCGCAGCTCGCGGCAGAAGTGCTCCAGGCCGCCCGAGAGCACCCACGACAGCCACGCCCCGTGCCCCAGCTCCAGCGGCTCCCATTCCAGGGTGTCGGGCGCGAAGTAGGCGATCTCGCCGGGATCGCCGGGCCGGCCGGCCTCGTCGGCGTCGGGGCCGTTGACGGCGAACACGCCGCCGAGCACGTCGTGCGCGACCACCAGACCGCCCTCGGGCCGCCAGTCGGGGTCGGGTGGTACGGGGAACCCGTTGATCCGCGCCAGGCTGGGCAGCGCCCCGGGGTGGCCGGTCCCCGTTCCGCCGAAGACCCGCAGCCACCCGCAGTCGAGCAGCAGACCGCCCGAGTGGACCACGATGGCGCCCAGCGCCGACCGGACCGTGACCCGCATCTGCAGCAGGGCCGAGCGCCCGCGGCGAGGAGCCTCGGCGGGCAGCACGCGAACGGGGACGGAGCTGCGCGCGAACTCCTCCTCCAACGCGGGCCACGCCGACTCGTCGACGTCGACGGGCTCACCCAGCGCTCGCATGGCCCCATGGTCGCATCGCCCGGGCTCCGTGCGGGAGAGGGTAGTCGCCACCGATTTGCGCCTGACCGGCGAAAACGCCAGGAGAGCGCTCCCAGTCGGCCCTGGAAGTCCGGGACGCGGGCGGCCCCAAGACCGCGCGGCAAAACGGGGTGAACCGGCACCGCGCGGGCGGCGTCCTACCAGGAAACCGTGCAGGGCAGGACACCGGTCCGGCCGCGGCACCCGCCGCCCGCGCCGGCGCCTTCCCGTGCTCCGGCGGCCGCGGAGAGTCTGCACCGCTCGGCACAGGCAAGTGTTGTGTGGCGGGCGGGTCAGGCCGGGTTGTGGTTCTCTGACACCGGGGCCGCGGGCCCGGCGCACCCGTTCCCGGCGCGGTTCCTGTGAAAGCGCGGCACGGCCGCGCCGCGTGGAGGGGAGTCCGCGCTTGACCAGTCCACTGCGTCCCGAAGACCCCGAACGCATCGGCCCCTACACTCTGATCGCCCAGGTCGGCCGCGGCGGACAGGGCGTCGTCTACCTCGGCACCGGACCCGACGGCGAGCGCGCCGCCGTCAAGGTCCTCAGCGGCGAATGGGCCGCCGCCGACCACCGCGTGCGCGCAGGCCTGGCCAAGGAGGTCGAGGCCACCCGCCGCGTTGCGGCGTTCTGCACCGCCGCGGTGCTGTCGTTCGACCTCGAATCCGATCCGCCCTATGTCGCGAGCGAGTACGTCGACGGACCCACGCTGCGCCAGGCGGTGCGGCGCGACGGCCCGCACCGCGGCAGCGCGCTGGACCGCCTCGCCATCGCCTCGGCCACCGCGCTCGTGGCCATCCACGAGGCCGGAGTGGTGCACCGCGACCTCAAGCCCGCCAACGTGCTGCTCGGTCCGGACGGTCCCCGGGTCATCGACTTCGGCATCGCGCGCTCCACCGACGCCACCCTCACCCAGACGGGCTCGATCTCGGGTACGCCCGCCTACATGGCCCCCGAGCAGATCCGCGGCAGGGCCCTCGAGCCCGCGACCGACGTGTTCGCGTGGGCGGGAGTCATGGTCTACGCGGCGACGGGCGCCACCCCGTTCGGGAGCGACGGCACCGTCCACGACATCATCCACAACGTGCTGCACGAGCCGCCCCGGCTCGACGGCGTGGCCGAACGGCTGCGGCCGCTGCTCGCGGCGTGCCTGGACAAGGACCCCGGCCGGCGCCCGACCGCCGTACAGGCGCTGAGCACGCTGATCGGCCGCGACCCGGCCGCGCTCGACAGCGCCGCGGTGACCGCCGTCCTGCACGACGGCTACAGCGCGGCCACCGAGGAGCGCCCCCGCGTCGCCGACACCGCGACGTTCGCCCTGCCGGGTGGTGCGGCCGCGGCTGCGGCCGCCGGCGCCTCCGGGGCGCACGACGGCGATCCCGCGGCGGCCGGCGGCGCGGCAGAGATTGCGGGTCCCGGCGGGCAGCGGAGCGGCGCCGGTGCGGCGGACTCCGAGCGCGAAATCACGGCCGCCGACCCCGCTCTCCGGGAACCGGCCGGTCCCGCTTCCGGAGCGGCCGACGGCGGTTTCCCTACGCCCGAGGGCGCGGACTCCGCCTACCGCGATTCCACGGGCGGAGGCGGAGGGGGCTACCGCGAGCCCGCGGGCGGAGGGTCCGGACCGCCGGCAGGGCCTCCCGGCGACGGTCCGCGCGAGGCGGCCGGGCACGGGCGCGGCCGCGGACGCAGGCGCGCCGAGTGGGGCGCGGCCGCCGCCCTGCTGCTGCTCGCACTCGGCCTCGCCGGCTGGCTGGCCTGGGACCTGCTGCCCGGCCTGGGGCCCGGGACCGCCGACCCCGCCCGCCAGGAGCTGCCGGAGGCCACGGCCTCCGAGTCGTCCTCCCCCGACGCACCGCAGGGAGAGCCCTCCGGGGGCTCGAACGGCACCGAGCAGCCCACCGGGCCGCCCGCGACCGGCTATCCGGAGCACGAGACCGATCCTCCGTCCACCTGGACCCCCGAGCCCACCGGCGACCACAGCCCCGAACCCCACCCCGAACCCGAGGACGACACGGAGGAGAGCGGGGACGGCGGCGACGCCGACGACACCGACCACGCCACGGCCGATCCGCCCACCGATCCCTGAGAACCCGTCCCCACCCCCGGCGCGGGCCCGTGTCCGCGCCGGGGCGGGGCGCAGGTGAACCGACCGCCGGTCGCCGTCGGGGGCGCATGGGGCGGTCACATGCGGGGCCCGCATGCGGGCCCACATGCGGGCTCACATGCGGGCTCACATGGTGTAGCGACGCACGGTCTCCGGGTGGATGACGAGGCGGAGCAGGTCCGCGGCCAGCACGTCGGCGAGGTCGCCGGCGCGTGCGGGGTCGTCGAGGTCCCAGTAGCGAGCGGCCAGGCGCCTGCACAGGTCGTGCGCTCCGTCGGGCTCGACCGCGGTGCGGCCGGCGACCGAAACCCACCGCTCGCGTTCCCCTACGGGCGCGGCGACGACGATTGAGGCGCGGGGGTCGCGGCGCAGGCGCCGCACCTTGAGCGATTCCGTCTCCGTGAACAGCTGGATCGCACCCTCGGCGGTGGCCTCGAACCACACCGGCCGGGGCTGCGGCGGGACCGGCCCCCCTGCCACGGTCAGGAACCCGTGCAGGGGGCGCCGGAGGAGGTCGAGGTCCTCCGGGGTCAGCGAACCGGCGTCGGTACTCATCAAAGCCCTTCCGATAGGCGGGTGCGAACGGATGCGGGGTCGTCGGCCGACAGCGCCCGCCCGCTCGGGCGGGGCGTCGAGGACGACGGCCGAGCGGCTCGGCCGCTGCGGCGCGAACGCCCGGGGCGCGGTGGTGCCGTTGCCCATGACGCCGATTCAACACCCCCGGCGCCGGCGGAACCATGGGCCAGAAGCCGAACCGCCTGCGTATTCGTCTAACCTGGCTGAGGTGGACGTGTTCAGCGACCTGATCCGCGGGGTGCGGGCCCACGGCTCGTTGTTCGGCAGTTCGGCCCTGTCCCCGCCCTGGGCGCTGCACTTCGTGGACGGCGCGCCGCTGACCCTGTGCACCGTCCTCACCGGAGCGGGCTGGATCGTGCCGGAGGACCGCCCGCCCGAGCCGCTTCGCGCCCGCGAGACGGTCGTCGTGCGCGGTCCCGCGACGTTCACCTTCGTCGACGAGGTCGGCACCCGGGCCGAGCCGGTCGCGTGCGGCGAGCACTGCGCGACGCCCGAGCAGGGCGGGACCCGGCACCGGCTCGGCTGGAACGACCGCGGCGGCGACGGTGACGGCCGCGGTCCCACGACCCTGATCGTCGGCGCCTATCCGGTGCACGGCGAGATCAGCCGCCGACTGCTCGACGCCCTGCCCGTCGTGCTGCGGGCCGACGCCGACGGCACGGGCGACGCCGTGCTGGACCACCTCGCCGCCGAGGTCGCCGTCGACACGCCGGGCCAGCAGGTGGTGCTCGACCGGTTGCTGGACTGGATGCTGGTCTGCACGCTGCGCGAGTGGTTCGACCGGCCCGGCGGCGAGCCCCCGGCCTGGTGGGCCGCCCAGCGGGACCCGGTGGTCGGCGAGGCGCTGCGCCTCCTGCACGCCGAGCCGGCGGCACCGTGGACGGTCGCCGCGCTCGCCGAGTGCACCGGGGTGTCGCGGTCGACCCTGGCCAAGCGGTTCGCCGACCTGGTCGGCGAACCTCCGCTGACCTACCTCACCCGCTGGCGCATGGCGCTGGCGGCGGACCTGCTGGTCGAGCGCGAGGCCGCGACCGTCGCGGCGATCGCCCGCACCGTGGGCTACTCCGACCCGTTCGGGTTCAGCGCGGCGTTCAAGCGGGTCCGGGGCGCCAACCCGAGCGAGTTCCGTCGCACCGCAGCCCCGGCTTCTGCGCGACCGGTGCGCCGTCCCGCGGACGGCGGTCGCCCGGCCGAGGTGCCGGATCCGCGACCGGGATAGCGGCTCCCCGGTGGCGGAGTTGTCAGCGGCTGTGCGCGGGCATCTGCGCCCACCGAAAGGAACGCCCCCGCGCCCGGCCCTCTCAGGGCGGGGGTCCGAATGCGCAAACCGGCGGGTCCGGCCGCGCGATTACCGATTCGCGTAGCTTAACCGAATTTCTCCATATATCGCGGATCGGTTCCGACGCGCGGGCTGTGGACAGGCCCGACCCGCGCTGTCCCCCATATGCCATGATCTCAATCGGACGCACGCGGCGGCCGCCCCTGCGGATCGGCGCCTGTACCCCCGGTTCCGCATCACTCCAGGTCGCGCGGCGTGGGAGAGGCGGTCCTCACCGGCGGTCCGTTGAAAGGAAAACCGATGGTGCAGAAACTCAGCCGCAGGCTCGGGCTCCAGACGAACCCGGTCATCTTTTCCGTTTCGGCTGGATTGACCGTGGTGTTCGTCGTCGCATCGATCGCGTTCACCGACGCCATCGACGCGCTGTTCGGCTCCGCGTCGGCGTGGATCCTCACCAAACTCGGCTGGTTCTACATTCTCGGCGTCACGACGTTTCTGATCTTCCTGGTCGGGCTCGCGCTCACCCGATACGGCCGCGTGCGGCTGGGCGGCAAGGATCAGCGCCCGGAGTACGGCACGCTGACGTGGTTCGCCATGCTGTTCGCCGCGGGCATCGGCACCATCCTGATGTTCTGGGGCGTCGCCGAGCCGATCAGCCACTTCGCCGAGCCCCCGCAGGGCGACGTCAGGCCCCAGTCCGTTGCGGCCGCCGAGCAGGCCATGGCCTACACGCTCTACCACTTCGGCCTGCACACCTGGACCATCTTCTGCCTGCCGGCGCTGGCGTTCGCCTACTTCATCTACAAGCGCGGACTGCCGGTGCGGGTGAGCTCGATCTTCCACCCCTTCCTGGGCGACCGGATCAACGGCCCCATCGGACGCGTCATCGACATCACCGCCGTCATGGGCACGCTGTTCGGCGTCGCCGTCTCGCTGGGGCTGGGCACTCTGCAGATCAACAGCGGCCTGTCCGCACTGTTCGGCGTACCGGAGAGCAAGACCTCCCAGGTCGTCATCATCGCGGTGATCACCCTCATCGCCGTCACCTCGGTGTCGCTCGGGCTGGACAAGGGCGTGCGGCGGCTGTCCAACATCAACATCGTCATGGCGGTCGGGCTGCTGCTGTTCATCATCGTCACCGGCGCGCCGCTGTACCTGGTGCGCGGCGTCATCGAGAGCGTCGGCATCTACGCCAGCTGGCTGATCCCGCTCTCCTTCTGGAACGACACGTTCAGCCACAGCGGATGGCAGGGCGACTGGACCGTCTTCTACTGGGCGTGGACCATCACCTGGTCGCCGTTCGTGGGCATCTTCATCGCGCGCATCTCCAAGGGGCGCACGATCCGCCAGTTCATCTTCGGCGTGCTGGGGCTGCCCACCGCCTTCACCATCATCTGGTTCAGCGTCTTCGGGCTGTCGGCCTTCAACATCCAGATGAACGGCCCGGGCGGACTGGTCCACGCGGTGGTCGACCAGCAGGACATCCCGGGCGCGCTGTTCGCGTTCCTGGAGAACTACCCGCTGACCACCCTGGTGTCGGGCTTCGCGGTGGTGATCGTGGCGATCTTTTTCACCACGTCGTCGGACTCGGCGTCGCTGGTGGTCGACATGCTCTGCTCGGGCAGCGAGACCGCGGGGCCCGTGCGCCAGCGGGTGTTCTGGGCGGTGACCGAGGGCGTCGTGGCGGCGACGCTGCTGGCGGCGACCGGGCAGAGCGGCCTGGACGCCCTGACCGAGGTGATCATCGTGGTGGGGCTGCCGTTCTTCGTGATCGGCTTTTTGATGATGGTCGCACTGGTGCGCGCGCTGACCACCGACTGCCGCCAGCCCAGGAGCCCGGAGATCGCACCGTAGCCGGCGACCGCACCCGCCTGCGCCGAACGGGCGCGGGCGGAGTCAGCTCGCCATGTTCCGCGCGGTGGCCGCGGCACCGACCGTGCGCACCGCGGTGGTGAAGTCGGCCCAGGTGATCATGGGGCCGGTGTGCTCGGAGCCGTCGTGCTCGCCGACGGCGTCGAAAATGCTGGTGTAGCCGCGCTCGGCGTAGCCGGGACCGCCCTGGACGGGCAGTCGGCCCCACTCCTTGGTCAGCGCGGCCGCCAGGAAGAGGCCGCGGCCGTCGGGCCGTTCGAGGTCCGGCGAGACCACGCGGGCGGCGGTGCGGGGAAGGTCGCTCCGCGGGCCCTCGTCGTGCACCTCCAGGTGCAGCGCGCCCGAGACCAGGCCGACGAGGCTGATGAACACGGCGCCGCCCGGCTCGCCGGAGGCGCTGTGGCGGATGGCGTTGCCGAAGAACTCGCTGACGACGAGCTCGACCGCGTCGGCGACGTCCGGAAAGGGGCGCATCCGCGTGCGCGCCCAGAGCCGGGCTTCACGGCATTTGTCAGGCGTCCCGGGGAATGTGCGGAACGCCTGCAGCGTGTAGATTCCGACGTCGTCGTCCACTCCGTCGACCTGGGCCATATCGGGCCACCGCCTTAGGGTGCTTGCCGTTCCTCGGGCCAGGGGGGACCAACCGCCCCGATCGGGCCGCCGGACCGTCGCACCGATAGGCCGGGAACGGTCCGCGCTCGCACCGGCCTTGGGCGGCGACCTGGTCGCACCAGCCCCAGAGGAACCACCATCCATCGCCGAATTCTGCCGCACCAGCGGCACTTCGACAACCTTCTCAGCAGATTGTATACACAATTGCGCCGGTTAAACGATCTTCACGGGATTTCCACCCCGATGACCTCCCGGCCTGCTGCAAGTCTAGTCGGGAGCGCTCCCAAACCCCAGAGTGTCCGGTAAAACTTGCCAGATGTCGGACATCGACCGAAATCGTGAGTCCTCTGAAAGTTTTCTCGACGCGAAGCGCGCCGACCGCGGCGCTAGCCTTTAGGCGCAGACCGGACCCCGACCGGCCACGGGAGCAGCGATGCCAGTTCCGCTCGTCATCGACACCGACACCGCCCAGGACGACTGCGTCGCCCTGCTGGTCGGGCTGCTGGACGACGAGGCCGACCTGCGGGCCGTCACGACGGTCGCGGGCAACGTCGGGTTCGAGCGCCAGATCCGCAACGCCTTCCTCACCCTCAACGCCGCGGGCCGGCTGGGCGAGGTGCCGGTGCACGCGGGCTGCCGGCGACCGCTGATGCGCCCCTGGGTCAGCGCAGAGAACGTGCACGGCGACGGGGCCGGCGGCCTTTCGACCGACGTCTCCGACCTGTCGGTCGCGGACGAGCACGCCGTGGACGCGCTGGTGCGGCTGGCCGCCGAGAACCCCGGCGAGCTCTCGGTCGCGGCGATCGGCCCGCTGACCAACATCGCCTCCGCCGCTCTCAAGGACCCCTCGTTCGCCGCGAACGTGCAGACCCTCTACATCATGGGCGGCTCCAACAACGGGCGCGGCAACATCACCCCGGCGGCCGAGTTCAACTTCTACGTCGACCCGGAGGCCGCGAAGGCGGTGCTCGCGGCGGGCTTCGAGACGGTCGTGGTGCCCTGGCACCCCCTCACCCTGGAGCGGGCGGTGTTCGGCCCGGCCCAGCTCGCCCGGATCGCCGAGCTGGGCACACCGCTGGCGCGGTTCTTCACCCGCATCTGCGGGCCGACCCTGGAGTTCGACCGCAGCGTGGGCATCGACGGCACGACCCACCCGGACTCGCTGACCGCGGCGCTGCTGCTGCACCCCGAACTGGTGCGGGCCAGCGCCCGCTACAACGTCGATGTGGAGACGAGCGGCGAGATCACCCGCGGATACTCGGCCATGTCGTGGGGCGTGCACGGCCTGGAGCCCAACGCCACGGTCGTGGAGGACGTCGACGCCCAAGAGTTCTTCGACTACCTGACGGAACTCCTCTCCCGCCCGGTGAAGCCCCGGCGGCCCATCGCGGGCCTGGAGTAGGGCGCTCGGCGCCGCCCCGCCGCGGCCGCGCGCTCTTAGTGCACGCGCACCGCGAGGCCCTCGTAGTCGACCACGACGCCGTCGCGGTCCACCGAGAGCACGAAGGCCCCGAAGGCGGTGTCGCGGTACTCGTAGCGGTCGCGGCCCTCGCTGGGGTACAGCCGGGTGTAGCGCTGGCCGAGCCGTCGCACCCGCAGGCTCGGCACGTCGACCCACACCGCCGAGATGTCGCGGTACTCGCCCGGGCGCAGCCCCAGCCGCCGGATCGGCAGGGTGTTGGTCAGCGGGGTGGCGGCGACGTCGATGTCCGCGCAGCCGTCGAGCTCGGGCACGCGCACCCCGTCCACCGACCAGCCGCCGGCCTGCCGCGCCAGCTCGACGGCGCTCGCTCCGCCGGAGGAGAGGACCTCCACCCGCGCGCTGCGGCTCGACCAGGCGAGGTCGGCGTGCACGGTGACGCGGGTGGAGAAGCGGTCGCCGCCGTCGGCGACCGTCTCGCCCGCCTCCAGCCGGTACCCGCCCGGTTCGGCGAGTACCGCGCCGACCCCGAGTCCGGCCGAGACGTCGACCCGCGACCAGGCGACCGGATCTGCGGTTGTGGAGGACATACAACCGTTTTACCGGTACGCCCGGTTACACGCCAGAGCCCGGCTGTCATGGCGGAGCCGACACGGCCGGGACCAGCGCCGCGCCGCTTCCGCCCGCCCACGGCAGAACGACGGCGGCCGCACACGCCGGGAGGGGCGTGTGCGGCCGCCGTCAGCGGTCGCTCCGTGCGCGGACTAGCGCTGGGCGGACGCGGTGCCGGGGGAGGAGAACTCGATCTCGACCCGGTCGAAGTCGGCCTCCATCTCGGGCGTGGCACGGCCGACGTACTGGAAGACGAAGATGCCGATCAGGCTGACGACCACCGCCGGAACCATCGCGTACAGACCGGTGCCGAAGGCGTCGATCGAGAGGGGGCCCAGGTGGACGCCGTCGTTGTCGAGCACGTCCCACAGGATGGCGGTCACGCCGCCGCCGATCATGCCGGCCAGCGCGGCGGCGCGGTTCATGTTGCGCCAGTACAGGGACAGCAGGATGACGGGGCCGAACCCGGCGCCGAACCCGGCCCAGGCGTAGCTGACCAGGCCCATGATGGTGTTGTTGCCCGACAGGGCGATGGCGGCGGCCACGACCGCGATCGCGATGACCGCGCAGCGGCTCGTCCACACCAGCGCCATCGTCGAGACGCGGCCCCGCAGGAACAGCCGGAAGCCGTCCTCGGTGACGGCCGAGGCGCCGACCAGCAGCTGGGAGTCGGCGGTGCTCATCACCGCGGCCAGGATCGCCGCAAGCAGCAGACCGGCCACCCACGGGCTGAGCAGGGCCTGGATGAGCTGGGCGAAGACCTGCTCCGGGTCGTTCAGCGGGGTCTGGAAGTACACGGCGCCGGTGAAGCCGAGGACCAGCGCCATGAACATCGCGCTGAAGGCCCAGGTGACGCTGATGGCGCCGGCCTTGCGGACGTCCGTGGCCGCGCGGATGCCCATGAACCGGGCGAGGATGTGCGGCTGGCCGAGGTAGCCGATGCCCCAGGCCAGGCCCGAGATGATGACGATCGGCGCCAGCGCGTCGCCCATGCTCCCCTCGACGCCGCCGAGGACGTCGGCGATGCTCCCGGCCTCACGGGCCGGGTCGGAGGTGATCGCGACGATGCCCACGATCGGGACGATGAGCAGCGCGATCCACATCATCGCGGCCTGGACCACGTCGGTGAGGCTCACGGCGAGGAAGCCGCCGAGGAAGGTGTAGAGGACCACGATGGACACGCCGACGACGATCGCGAGGGCGCTGGGCATCCCGAAGACCTGGTTGAACAGGCCGCCCATCGCCACGAGCCCGGAAGCCACGTAGAAGAGGTAGAACACCAGGATCAGCACCGCCGACACCAGGCGCAGCACGCCGCTGCGGTCGGCGAAGCGGTTCTCGAGGTAGGAGGACAGCGTCAGCGAGTCGGAGTCGCCGCCGCTGCGGGCGTCGGTGACGCGCTCGGTGTAGACGCGCAGGCGCCCGGCGATCAGCCACCAGCTGGCGGCGAAACCGATACCCAGTCCGACCGCGATCCAGGCCTCACCCAGGCCCGAGAGGTAGATGGCGCCGGGCAGGCCGAGCAGCAGCCAGGCGCTGAAGTCGCTCGCGTTGGCGCTCAGGGCGGCGACCCAGCTGTTGAGCTTCCGGCCGCCGAGCACGAAGTCCGACTGCGACCTCGTGCGGTTGTACACCCCGATCCCGATCGCGATCATGACGACGAAATACGCGGCGAACGTGGCGATCGACGCCAGCATCGACGTATCCATCGGCGCTCCCTTCTGTGCTGGCCGGTCGTCGGGCAATGCATGGATACTCCCGGTCGATCGCGGTTGCGGGCAATGACCGATATGGAAGTGAGGACGCCTTCGATACCGCGCCGAGTCCTGCGCACGGCACACTTGTCCGATTGCCGCAAGGCGCCGGGCCGCGATTGTCTGATCGCACATGGATCGTCCGAGACCTCGTCGGATCGGACACGGCGGGCGCCGACCGTTCGGCACCGGCCGTTGACCCCCGCATACGTCTGTGACCGGCAACGCCACCGGCCGCCCGGTGCGGGCGCCAGAGGGCGGGCCCAGCCCCCGCAACGGGCGGGGCCGCGGAGGCCGGCGCGGACCCGGGACCGGCCGGGCCGCGCGCCGCCGGGGGCGCGGGAACGGGGCCGGGAAAACGACGGGCCGCCGCCGGGGGCCGGATGGTAGGACGGGGGGCATGAGCCTCCTGCACGTCTTCGACATGGACGGGACCCTCATCCGCGGCACCAGCGCAGCGGTACAGGTCGCGCGCATCTGCGGCACCGAGGCGGAGCTGCTCGACCTGGAGCGCGCGTTCAGCGCCGGGGAGATCGACACCACGGCCTTCTCGGCGACCCTGCACGCCCTGTGGTCGGAGCTCACCGAGGACCACGTCGAGGAGGCGTTCTCCGGCGCGCCCTTCCTCGACGGGATCGCCGAGGTGTGCGCCGACATCCGGGAGCGCGGCGAGCACTCGATCGTGATCACGCTGTCCCCTGACTTCTTCGCCCGGCGGCTGCTCGGCTTCGGGTTCGACGAGGTCGCGGCGTCCCGCTTCCCGCCCCTGCCGTTCACCCGCCCGCTCGACCCCGACGCGGTCCTCGTGCCGCAGGACAAGGTCCGCATCGTCGAGGAGGCCCGGACCTCGGCCGGGCTCCCCCTCCACAACTGCGTGGCCTACGGCGACTCGATGTCCGACGCCCCGCTCTTCGGCCATGTCGCCCACAGCGTCGCGGTCAACGCCGACCACCACCTGGCCGGGATCGCCCGAGCGGAGTACCGCGGCACGAGCCTGCTCGACGCCTACAGCCGCGGCCGCGAACTCGCCGGAGCGGCCTGACGCGGGCGCTCCGAGCGCACAGCCGCAGCACGCGCGCGGCCGCCGCAGCGCGCAGGAGCGCCACCCCGAGGACCGCCGCGGCGACCGCACCCAGCGGACCGGCCGCGTCGGGCTGCCACAGCCCGACACGGCGCAGGTCGGCCACGCCCGTCGCGGAACGCGGTAGGGGCACGGCCCCCGACCAGGCCGCCACGACTCCGCCGAGGGCCCCGGCGGCCGCCGCGACGGCGCTTCGCCGCCGAGTGGGCCCGCCTGCGCCGAGGGCGAGTCGGCGCGCGGCACCATCGCGGTCGTGCCCCACTCCGCCCTCCGCGTACCGCTTCCCCTCGACGACGAGCGGCGCTCGGAGTACCGCGTGATGCAGGCCTTCGGCGGGCGCTCACTGGAGAATCCAGGCCTGGCCGAGATCGCTGCGGCCGCCTCGGCCCGGCTGCGCGGGGAGATCGCGACCGCGGTGACCGACGGCACGGAGTGCGGCCAGGTCGAGCCCGGCGTCGACCGCCCGCGGCCCCGGCCGACGCCGGCCCGGGCCGGCGTCGGCGGCCCGGCCTCACGGACTCCTGGGCACCGGGTGACCGCCGACCGACAGCGACCGCACCCCGTTGATCTTGTAGCCAGCGCGAAGGAAAGCGACTTCCGTTCTCGATGGCTACAAGATCGGCGATGGTGTGCCGGCTGCAGCCGCGTGGCCGCCCGGTCGCCCGACGGTCGCTCAGCGGCCGTCGGGGTGGTCGTGCTGGTTCCAGTCGTCGAGCAGGCGGTCGAAGGCGTCCTCGCCGAGTCCCAGGTCCATCCGGATGCGGAACCTGGCGCGCAGCAGCTCCAGCAGCAGGTCGTGGATGTAGGACGACACGTCCTGGTGGCGGAAGCGCTCGATGCCCAGGGTCGCCCAGGTCTGGGCGCCGCCGAGGTCGCCGTGGGCCTGGAGGGTCTCGGCGATGTGGATGAACGTGGGCAGGTTGCGCGGCCCCTCGGTGCGCAGCCGCTCCAGTTGGGAGTAGGCGGCGTCGATCATGTCCAGCTCCAGCAGGGCGCCGGCCTGCAGCGCGCGGGCGTCGACGATCGTCGTCCCGCCGTCGTCGATGGCGCGCTGGTAGGCGGCCGAGGCCCGTTCGAACTCCTGGGCCATCTCCCACTGCTCGCCGGCGCGCACGAAGACCTCGGCGCGCGAGATCTCGCTGTCGGAGTCGACGCTGTTGGCCAGGCCGAGGAGCTCCAGTGCGACGTCGACATGGTCGCCGGACTGGACGGCACGGAATTCCAGCCGGTCGAGATCGGCCGTCGTCACACGGGTCACTGCCACCCTCCCTCGCTCCCCAACATCATCGCTGCACGGTGGGCGCGCCCGCCGCTCACCCCCGGGCCGCGCGTTCCAGCGCACCCCAGAACCCCTGCCGCAGGGCCTCGCGGACCTCGTCGCGCAGCAGGAAGTCGATCGGCAGCGCCGATCCCTGCAGCAGGCGCGCCTCCAGGTCGGAGGGCATCCGCGGGCGGCGCACCAGGACCGCCTCCATCCACAGCGCGGGGGCGTCGCGGGCGATCGACTCCGCGAAGTCGTGCCCTTCCCGGCGCGCGACGTTCACAGCGTCGTCCATCGAGTGCGACGACCCTCCGGGCGGAGGCGGCCCCACGCTGGGCGTGGGGTCGGTGTACGGGCCGTGCTGGAGGCGGTGGTCGGGCTGGGGGCCAGTACCCGCGGCGGAACCTGACCGGGTTCCGCCGGGGCTCCCGAACCGGGAGTCAACTTCCGTACTGGCCCCAAAAGTAGGGTTTGGCCCGGTGTTACCTCCGAACCCCGGGTTCTCGCCGGTGTTCGGCCCGTACCGGGGATCCGGTGCGGGCGGTGGCGTGTTCCGGGCGGGCGGGTTCTCCCGGTCGTACCCGTGGCCGCTCATCGAGGGGTGGCCGCCCGTGGGATGGCCCGGGACGGGGTGCCCCCCGGTCGGGTGGGGCTGCTGCGGGGGGTGGCCCCCGGTCGGCGGCCCCGGCTGGTGCTGCGGAGGCGCCTGGCGCGCCTGCGGCGGTCCGTAGGGGGTCTGTGCGCCGTGCATGCCCGGGTGCGGACCGGTGTTGGCGGGCATCCCGTAGCCCGGGTCGCCCCCCGGCTGCTGGCCGCCCGCCATACTGCTGTGCGCGCCGGTCCCGCCCATGTGCGGAGGCGTCTGCCCGCCCGACGGGAAGCCGTTGGCGTCGATCGGGCCCGAGGGTGAGCGCTGCGGATCGACGCCGCCGGCGCCCTGCGGCGCGAGGTGGTCGCCGCCGCGCTGCTGGGCGATGCTCTGCTGCATCGCACGCAGCTGGTCCATGGCGCTGCCGGTCATGGCCGGCTGCCCGCCGGTACCGGCGAAGGCGGGCTCGTAGCCGCCCGACGGCGCCGCGGCGGGCTCGACCCGGCCCGGCTGCGGTTTGGCGGCCACCGGGCGCCGCGGCATCTCCGGCGGACTGTGCGAGCGCCCGTTACTCAGCGGCGCCGTGGTCTCGGCCGCGTCGTCCTCTCCCGCGCCCGCCAGCAATGTGACGTGCGGGCGCAGGTGGCCCGCGCCGATCTCGATCAGGTCGTCGCACTCGCGGCGCAGGGACCGCGAGATCGTCCAGTTGCCCTCGACCGAGATGTGCACGGCGGTGACGCGGACGCCGAGGTCCTGGACGTCCGAGACCACCTGGGCCATGTCCTCGTCACCGCTGACGAGGACCGCCTCGCACAGCACCCCCGTGCGTGCGAGCGTGGTCAGGTCCCGCTGGACGTAGCTCTCGACGCCCTCCCGTCTGCCGGGACGGATGCGCGCGGCTCTGAACTTGATGCCGGGGATGTCCGCGATTCCGTCCTGCTCCTGGGTGCGGCGGCCGTCGGCGGTCGCCTCGTACCAGTAGCAGCGCAACAGCGGGAGCTGCGTGCGGTCGCGTGCCACTTCGTTGAGGAGTTGCACGAGTCCCGCGTAGTCCCATGACACGGAATCGCGGTTGCGGGTTCCGTGCACTGCCATCGCACCGTCGGCGAGGAGGTAGCCGGCGTCTACGAATAGCGCGCAGCGATCCACGCGACACCGCCCCTTCCCGTTGGTTGGTCTGCCGGGGCGATTACCACGCTCCCGGTCCTGTCGGCGTCCGGCGCTGAGCCGTTGGACAGGCCGGGCCACAGCCTAGCCAAGTCTGCGCGGCTTTGTATGCCGCCTCGCCACCGGCCGCCGCTCCCCGGCCCCATGTCGCCCCAGGCAGGCGGTGCGGCGTGACCCGCGACCGTGCGGGCGGGCCGGACCGCCCGAGCGGCGGACGGGCTGTGCACGGCGTACGGCCGGTCCGCTCCGGCGCGCGCCGGCCCCTGCAGCGGACCGGCCGGCGAGGCAGTGCCCGCCGCGGCGGAGAAACCGGCGCTCTGACTGCTCTGACCTGGACGGAAGCCGCCGGGCGGGCCGCCCTTGCCCAGGCCGGGCGGGTGCGCCGGCGGTCCGCCGCCGGGGGCGCCTCCGGGCGGCGCGGGCCGCCCTGCCCCGGGAGGCGGGGCGGCGGGCGGCTGCCCCGCGCCCGGCGGATCGAACTGGGGCGGGTCGAACGGCGGAGGCTCCGCGGGCGGGTTCCCGAGACCGGGCGGGTCGAAGTGCGGCGGCTCGGGCGCCTCCGGCGGGCCCGGCGGGTTCGGCGGGTTCGGCGGGTTCGGAGCTTCGGGGGCGTCCGGGACGTCCGGCGGCGGAGCCGGGGCCTCCGGCGCCTCCGGCGGCCCGGGCCCCTCCGGCGGCGCCTCGGACTTCTCCTCAGGCGGCGGCGCGCTCGCGTTGACCTCCCGCTGCGGCGGGTCGTCGGCCGGGTCCGGCGGGTCCGGCGGGTCCGGCTGCTCGGCGCTGTCGGGCGGATCGCCGGCGGGCGGCGGAGCCGGCGGCTCGGGCGCGGGAGGCTGCTCCTCCGGCGCGGGCGGCGCGGCAACGGCGGGCGGGGCCTCCGGCGGGTCCATCGGCTCCTCGGCGCTCACCAGCGCGAAGGCGACGGCGGCCACCGCCGCCGTGACGGCTCCGCCGCCGGCCGTGGCCTGCTGCACCCGCTTGGGCATCCGCTGCCACCATCCGGCGACTCCGGCCGGGATTCCGCCCGCCGCGGCGAGGTAGCCCGCCGCGGCCGGGCCGGCCACCAGCGGCAGCACGATCCCCCGCAGGCCGACGTTGACGTCCATCAGCTCGGCGTAGACCTCGCGGCAGGTTCCGCAGCCGTCGAGGTGCCGGTCGACGTCGGCGGTGTCGCGCTTGGCGAGCCCGCCCCGCACGTAGGCGCCGAGTCTGCTGACCGCCGGACGGCAGGCCTCGGCGGCGCCCCCGGCGAGGTGCATCTGCAGGTACGCCTGGCGCAGCCCTTCGCGCGCCCGGTAGGCCAGCGCCGCGACGCTGTTGGGGTTCATACCGAGGCTGGTGGCGGCCTCCGCCGGTTTGACCCCCTCGATCTCGGTGTACCAGAGCACCGCCTGCCAGCGCTCGGGCAGCGACAGGTAGGCGCGGGCGATCAGCGAGCGCTCCAGTCCGGCCAGCGCCGGGTCGACGAACGGCTCGCCGGAGTCGAAGACGTCCATGTCGTCGGTGACGACCTGCTTCTTCTCGCCGCGGAACCGGTCGTAGACGACGTGGCGCACGGCGGTAAGCAGGTACGGGCGGAAGCCGTCGGCCGGCCCTCCGCCGCGCCCCAGCAGCGCGAGTACGCGCGCGAAGGTCTCGGCGACGGCGTCGTCGACCTCGCTCTCGCTGCGCACCAGCTGGCGGGCGAGGCCGCGGGCTGCGCCGACGTGGCGGGTGTAGAGCTCCTCGAAGGCCTCGTTGTCGCCTTCGCGAACCCGCGTCAGCAGCTCACCGTCACCGACGAGCAACTCCGTGTCCTCGACGTGGGGTTCGGTCATGCGCCGCCCTTCCGCTCTGCGGTCCGCAGTGTGTGGTTCCCGCCCCGGTTCGGCCGTGTTCGGCGGGGCTGACAGGTCGTGCGGGCTCCTGCTGGAGGGGGCGATCCGAGGGGATGGCGCGGGCGCAGGAGCCCTTCCGCAAAAAATGTTCCCGCACTCGCGTCATGACCGCCACCCAAGTCCGTGATTAAGCGTGAAGGCGCTGAGGCGCCGTGCACCGGACGACGGGAGCAGAGCACCGATGTGGGGATGCGACACCGGCGGCTTCGAGTTGTGCGACGGCCTGACGACGGGCCGGCGGCTGCGCGAGGTGTGGGGTAGGCGCAGCCGCGAGCGGCGGGCCGAGCCGCACGAGGACTGGTGGACACCGGCCGTCGACGCCGTCTGCACCGCGGTCGTCGAGGGGAAGGGGCTGGCCGAGGCCTGCGGGCGGCTCGGACAGGCCCGGGCGCGCGCGGGCACGACCATCAGCGGTGCGCTCGACGACCTCGCGGCCCTCTTCGACGCACTGGGCGACGCCCAGCCTCCGTTCGACATGGTCACCGCCCTGGCGGCGGGGTGGGAGGACGGCGGCCGCTCCCGCGAGGACTGCCGCGACCCGCTGACCGGGCTGGCCAACGCCGCCTACCTGCGCACCAGGATCAGCGAGCTGTACCGGGGCGCGCCGCATCCCGCGGCGGGCGGACCGGCGGCGCACCGGCTGGTCGCCGTGGCGCTGCCCGAAGGGCTGGACCCCTGGCGGCGCACGGCGCGGCTGATCGTGCTCGGCCACGAGCTGGGCCGGTTCTTCGCCCGGGGCGAGTCGCTGGCCCTGGTCGGCCGCAGCAGGATAGCGGCGCTCGCTCCCGCGGACGCGGAGCTGCGGGAGCGGCTGCCGCGGCTGCACGCGGTTGCGCGGGACGAGCACGGCGCCCGCGTGTGGAGCCTGGCGCTGCCTCCGACCTGCGCATCGGCCCTGGCGATGGTGCAGGACCTGGGGAGACGGACGACCGACGACACCGACTGACCGCCAACAACCGGCCACCGGCCACCGGCCACCGGCCACCGACAGATCAGACGATTCCCGACGCCGCCGGAGCGCGCGGCTTCGCCAGAGGGGGGCGGGGCCCGCGGCCGGCGGCCCGCCGGCCGAGAACGCGCCCGTTGAGGGGCGGGCGCCACCGGCCGGCGTGTGCCGGAGCTCACGGCTCCGGCTCAGCCACCGGCATGGCGGCGGTCTTCTGGCCCCGAGGAGAGGGCGGCCGCACACGCCGGCCGGCGGCTGGGGGCGCATCGGCGCCCCAGGAGGCGCGTCCGCATGGGGAGGCGGGCGCGCCTCCGCATCCGCTTCGGCGGAGCCGAGCCGCGGCGGCGCACGGAGGGGGGCGCCGCCGCGGCACCCGGGTCGACGCCGGTCCGGGCCCCGCCCGGTTCCGGGCACCCGAATGCCGCGACGGCGGCGCGTCGGAAACGGCGCGGCGTGCCCTCGGCGCCCCCGGATGCGGCGGGTTACGCGGGCGCATCCGGGCGGCGGCACTCCCGGCGGTTCCGGTCGTGGGCCGTCCCCGCGGAGCCCGCGCACTCCGCCCGTTCGCGCTCGCGCCCGCCGGTCCCCGGCGATCCCCCGCAGCGGACTCAGAGCATGCTCAGCAGCTCCAGCAGGCCTGCGGCCAGCGCCTCGTCGCCGGCGTCCCCCTCGGGGGCGCCGGCATCGCCGCGGTCCAGAACCGGCCAGCCGCGCAGCCCTGCGAGCCGCGCGCAGGCGGCCGGTCCGCCGCCGGTGAGCAGGTAGCCGCAGGGCGCGTCGGGCCAGTCCGCGGCCATGGGCAGCGCCTCGGTGTAGAACTCCGCCGGCCGCTCGCGCTCGGCGCCCGCCGCACCGGGATCGGGGACTCCGTCGCCGAGCTGGGCGGCACGCAGCTCGGCGCGGGAGTGCGAGCCGTGCTGGGGCAGCAGCGAGTCGGCGATCAGGTACGCGGCCACCGGGCGGTGGGCCGCGCGCTGGGCGGCGCCGATCTGCGGCAGCAGCGGCCCGGCCGCACCGCGGGCCGCCAGCACGACCGGCGAGGGCGGAGCGAGCCTGCGGATCTCCAGCGCGGCGCGGGCGATGTAGCGGGCGGCGTAGGGCGGCCCGTCGTCGTCGGTGATCTCGGCCAGGTCAGCGTGCGCGCCGCGGTCGCGCAGGGCGTCGCGCGCGCCCCGCAGCCGCGCGGGGTCCTCCAGTGGGCTGTGCAGCAGGATGAGGCCGGGGCTGTCGGTGTTCAGGGCCGGGTCTCCTCGACGAGCCAGGCGAGATAGCCGGGGTTGCCGCCCTCGACGGGTACGGCGATGATCTCGGGGACGTCGTAGCGGTGCACCGACCGCAGGTGCTCGACGAGGTCGGGCAGGCGGTCCCGCGCGGTCTTCATCACCACGCGCCACTCCCGGTCCGCGCAGATCTCGCCCTCCCACCGGTAGTAGCTGGTGATGGGCTCCTCGACCTGGGCGCAGGCGACCAGGCGCCGGTCGACCACCGAGCGCGCGAGGTCGTCGGCGGATTCGCGGGTGTCGCTGGTGGTCTCGACGCGCACGTGCGCGTCCGCGTGCTCGCGCTCTTCAGCCATCGCTCGGCTCCGATCCGCTGCTCGGCTGCTGGCCGCCGCGGGCGCGGGCGGGCCCGTGCGCTCCGAGCGGTGGCCGGCGCACCCTAGGCTCGGTGATCATGAGCGACCGCGACGAACTCCTTCGACACATCAACGATAAAGCCGTCGTGCACGGCCGGGTCACGCTCTCCTCCGGCCAGGAGGCCGACTACTACGTGGACCTGCGGAGGGTGACCCTCGACGGCGAGAGTGCGCCGCTGGTGGGCCGGACGCTGCTGGAGGCCACCGCCGACCTGGGCTACGACGCGGTGGGAGGTCTGACCCTGGGCGCCGACCCGGTCGGGACCGCGATGCTGCACGCCGCGGCCGCGCAGGGGCGGCGGCTGGACTCCTTCGTGGTGCGCAAGGAGGGCAAGGCGCACGGGCTGCAGCGCAGGATCGAGGGGCCGGATGTGGCCGGTCGCCGGGTGCTGGCGGTGGAGGACACCTCCACGACGGGCGGTTCGGTGCTCACGGCGGTCGCGGCGCTGCGCGAGGCGGGGGCCGAGGTCGTGGGAGTCGCGGTCATCGTCGACCGGGGTGCACGGGCGCGCGTGGAAGCGGAGGGGCTCGACTACCGGACGGTGTTCCGGCCGGAGGAGCTGGACGTCTGAGCGCGCGGGCGGCACAGGCGGAGCGCCCGGCCCGCGGTCTGTGCCGGGTGAGTGCTCAGGGCTGGACGGCGAAGCTGTAGCCGGGGTCCTCGCCGGCGACGTCCCGGCGCTCGCCGTGGACGTAGACCTCGACCTCGCTCGGCCGACCGATGGTCACGCTGAGGGTGCGCTCCTCGGTGAAGCTCAGGTACTCATCGGTCCGCAGGGTGGTGTCGGCGAGGACGTCGCCGCCGGGTACGGTCACCACCACTTCGCTGGACTCGCCGACCGCCCTGATGTACAGGGTGCCGGTCTGCATCTCCTCGGCCTGGGCGTCGGCGGTGGTGCCCGCCGCGCCTTCGGGTACGGCGGCGGCGTCGCTCCCGGAGGGCAGCGACTTGTACAGGAAGAATCCGCCGAGGATCACGAGAGTGATGAACAGCACGATCACTCCGCCGATGGCCACCATCTGGGCGATGCCTCGCGGATCGTTGCGATGTCGTCCCACGCTGCTGAATGTAGCGTGTATCACCGCGGACATTCGACGGTAGGACGCCAGATATATGTCCGAATCGCGCCCCTGCGCTCCGTTCAAGCCGTCGAAAACACGTAGGGTGACCGGTCTCGACGATCGGCGCACGTGCGGGCGCGGCCGCCGGAACCGGGGCGCCCGCGCGGCGGTGCACGGCCGCCGGTTTGGTCTAGACCTTTCGTTCCGACGCCGACTTCGCGATACTTGCTCCGGCAACCCACTGGGTATTTCCGCACAAGAGGCGGTTCCGCGGAGACAGCCGGGGCCGCTCGTAAGACACTCCAGGCCAACCAGGGAGTCAACACCATGCCTATCGCTACCCCAGAGGTCTACACGGAGATGCTGGGCCGCGCGAAGTCGCAGGGCTTCGCCTACCCGGCCATCAACGTGACCTCCAGCCAGACCCTCCACGCCGCGCTGCGCGGCTTCGCGGAGGCCGAGAGCGACGGCATCATCCAGGTGTCCACCGGCGGCGCGGAGTTCCTGTCCGGCGCGACCGTCAAGGACATGGTCACGGGGTCGATCGCCTTCGCCGAGTACGCCCGCATCGTCGCCGAGAAGTACTCCGTCAACATCGCCCTGCACACCGACCACTGCCCCAAGGACAAGCTCGACGGCTTCGTCCGGCCGCTGCTGCGCGAGTCCTCCGAGCGCGTGGCCAAGGGGCAGCAGCCGCTGTTCCAGTCGCACATGTGGGACGGCTCGGCCGTGGAGCTGGAGGAGAACCTGGAGATCGCCCAGGAACTGCTGGCCGCGTCCAACGCCGCGCGGACCATCCTGGAGATCGAGGTCGGCGTGGTCGGCGGCGAAGAGGACGGCGTCGTCGGCGAGATCAACGAGAAGCTCTACACCACCCCCGGCGACGCGCTGCGCACCGCCGAGGTGCTGGGCACCGGCGACAAGGGCTACTACATGACCGCCCTCACCTTCGGCAACGTGCACGGCGTCTACAAGCCCGGGCACGTCAAGCTGCGCCCCGAGGTCCTCAAGGAGGCCCAGGAGGCCGTGTCCGAGAAGTACGGCAAGACCAAGCCCTTCGACTTCGTCTTCCACGGCGGTTCCGGGTCTACCCTTGACGAGATCCACGCGGCCATCGACTACGGCGTCGTGAAGATGAACCTCGACACCGACACCCAGTACGCCTTCACCCGGCCCATCGCGGACCACATGCTCAAGAACTACGACGGCGTGCTGAAGGTCGACGGCGACGTGGGCAACAAGAAGTCCTACGACCCGCGCGCCTACGGCAAGGCGGCCGAGGCCGGCATGGCCGCGCGCGTGGTCGAGGGCTGCCGGCAGCTGAAGTCCGCGGGCAACAAGATGAAGTAGCGCCCGCCACAGGCCGGTCCCTGGTTCCCCACGAACCGGGGGCCAGCGCGTGCCCGGTCGCCACACTTCCATGGGCGGACGCGGGCGGCCGGGCACGCCATCAGGCGGGGCGGCGCTGGCAGGATGGAGGCATGGACCTGCAACAGAACCTGCTCGGCGAGCCGCCCGCCACTCACCTGAACGAGACCCCCGAAGCCGCCGAGGCGCTGGCCGCGGGCACCGACCCGGCCGAGGTCGCCGCCCGCTTCCCCGCCTACTCGGCGGCGTGGGCCGCCCTGGCCGAACGCGCCTTCGAGGCCGGCGAGGACGTCGCCGCCTACGCCTACGCGCGCACCGGCTACCACCGCGGGCTCGACCAGCTGCGCGGAGCCGGGTGGAAGGGCCACGGCCCCATCCCGTGGGAGCACGAGCCCAACCGCGGCTTCCTGCGCGCCCTGCACATGCTCGCCTCCGCGGCCGAGGCCATCGGCGAGACCGAGGAGGCCCGGCGCTGCTCGACCTTCCTGCGCGAGAGCAGCGCGACCGCCGCCGAGGCGCTGAACGCCTAGCGCGCCGGGCCGGGGCCACCGGTGGTGGCCGACGCCCCTCCGGCGCCCCGGCCGGCGGCGCGCCGACGCCCCACTGCTCACCGCCCCCGTACGGGGGGATCGTCCCTTAACGCCTCAGCACGGGTCGTGTACGCTCAATGCGCAAGGGCCCCTGTCGCTTGCTTGCGCCAGGGGCTTGCTCATGTGCGGTGCACGCGACCATCCACGCTCGGTCGAACGAATGAAGAGGTAGACCCGGATGCCGGCGATCACGCTCGTTGGAGCCCAGTGGGGAGACGAGGGCAAGGGTAAGGCCACCGACCTGGTCGGCAACCGGGTCGACTACGTGGTGCGCTACCAGGGAGGCAACAACGCGGGGCACACGGTGGTGATCGGCGACCAGAAGTACGCCCTGCACCTGCTCCCCTCGGGCATCCTCTCCCCCGACGTGGTTCCGGTCATCGCCAACGGCGTCGTGATCGACCCGGCGGTGCTCTTCGAAGAGCTGCGCGGCCTGCGCGAACGCGGTGTCAGCACCGAGCGCCTGCTCGTCTCGGCCAACGCGCACATGATCATGCCTTACCACCGGGCGCTGGACAAGGTCACCGAGCGATTCCTGGGCAAGGGCCGCATCGGAACCACCGGCCGCGGCATCGGCCCCACCTACGCCGACAAGATCTCGCGCACCGGCATCCGCGTGCAGGACATGTTCGACCCCAAGATCCTGCGCCAGAAGCTCGAACTCGCGCTGAACGACAAGAACCAGGTGCTCACCAAGGTTTTCAACAGGCGCGGCGTGGAGCTGGACCAGGTCTTCGACGAGTACATGGGCTACGCCGACGAGCTGCGCCCCTTCGTCGCCGACACCTCCCTGGAGCTCAACCGGGCGCTGGACGCCGGCAAGACCGTCTACCTTGAGGGCTCCCAGGGCACGCTGCTGGACATCGACCACGGCACCTACCCGTTCGTGACGTCCTCCTCGCCGACCGCCGGCGGGGCGTGCTCCGGGGCGGGCCTGGGTCCCACGCGCATCACCAAGGTCGTGGGCATCGTCAAGGCCTACACCACCCGCGTGGGCTCCGGCCCCTTCCCCACCGAGCTGCACGACGAATGGGGCGACTGGCTGCGCCAGAAGGGCGGCGAGTACGGCGTGACCACCGGGCGCAACCGGCGCTGCGGCTGGTTCGACGCGCCCATCGCCCGCTACGCCACCCGCATCAACGGCATCACCGACTTCTTCCTGACCAAGCTCGACGTGCTGTCGGGACTGGAGCGCATCCCGGTGTGCGTGGGGTATGAGGCCAACGGCACCCGCCACGACGAGATCCCGATGACACAGACGGATTTCCACCACGCGGTCCCGGTCTACGAGTACCTTGACGGCTGGAACGAGGACATCTCCCACGCGCGGAGCTTCGAGGAGCTTCCCAAGACCGCGCAGGCCTACGTGCGTACCCTTGAGGAGATGGCCGGAGCCCCGGTTTCCGCGATCGGGGTCGGTCCGGGGCGCGACCAGACCCTCGAGCTGCGCTCCCTGGTCTGACCCCGCGACCTGTCCCCTGCTCTCCCCACGACAAACAAAGGGTCCGTGAAGTGAAAGCCCTGGTCCTCGGCGGCGGTGGCCGCGAGCATGCCCTGGTCCGCGCCCTGTCACTCGACCCCGGGGTGACCGATCTGCACTGTGCTCCCGGCAACCCCGGAACCTCCGAACACGCCGACAACCATGTGATCAACCCCGTCGACGGACTCGCGGTGACCGAGCTGGCCTCCCGGATCGGCGCCGAGCTGGTGGTGATCGGACCCGAGGCGCCGCTGGTGGCGGGGGTGGCCGACGCGCTGCGCGAGCGCGGTATCCCGGTGTTCGGCCCCGACCAGCAGGCGGCCCGCCTGGAAGGCTCCAAGGGCTTCGCCAAGGAGGTCATGGAGGCCGCCGGGGTGCCCACCGCACGCTCCCGCCTGTGCCGATCGCCCAGCCAGGCCGCCGAAGCGCTCGACGCGTTCGGGCCGCCCTACGTGGTCAAGGACGACGGGCTGGCCGCCGGCAAGGGCGTCGTGGTGACCGAGGACCGGGCCGAGGCCGAGCGCCACGCGCGCGAGTGCGGCCGCGCCGTCGTCGAGGAGTACCTGGACGGCCCCGAGGTGTCGCTGTTCGTGATCAGCGACGGCATCCACGCGCTGCCGATGCTGCCGGCCCAGGACTTCAAGCGCGCCTACGACGGCGACCGCGGGCCCAACACCGGCGGCATGGGCGCCTACGCCCCGGTCGCCTGGGCGCCCGAGGGCATGGTCGACGAGGTCATGGAGACCGTGGTCGGTCCCACCCTCACCGAGATGGCGCGGCGCGGCATCCGCTACCAGGGACTGCTCTACGTTGGCCTGGCGCTGACCTCGCAGGGGCCGCGGGTCGTGGAGTTCAACGCCCGCTTCGGCGACCCCGAGTGCCAGGTGCTGCTGGACCGCCTGGCCACGCCCATCGGCGGGCTGCTGCAGGCAGCCGACATCGGCGGCCTCAGCTCCAGCACCAAGCTGGAGTGGCGCGGCGGAGCGGCGGTGACCGTCGTGATCGCCGCCGAGAACTACCCCGCCGAGCCGGCCAAGGGCGACCCGGTCACCGGTATCGACGCCGCCTCGGCGCTCGACGGCGCCTACGTGCTGCACGCCGGCACCGCCTGGAGCGGGGTGCGCGATCTCACCTCGGCGGGCGGCCGGGTGCTCGACGTCGTCGGCACGGGCGACACCCTCGCCCGCGCCCGCGAGCGCGCCTACCAGGCCGCCGAGCTCATCGACCTGCGCGGCAGCTTCTACCGCACCGACATCGCCGAGCGGGCGGCGGCCGGCACCGCCTGAGCCGACGGCCCCACCACCGGGAGCACCTGCGAAAATGGGCGGGTGATCGAGCGCTATACCCTTCCGGAGATGGGGCGGGTCTTCTCCGACGCCCACAAGTACGAGCTCTGGTGCCAGGTCGAGACCCTGGTGCTGGAGGCCCACGCGCACGACGGGACCGTGCCCGCCGACGCGGTGGAGCCGGTGCGCGCCGCACCGCCGCCCACCCCCGAGCGGGTCGCCGAGATCGAGGCGGTCACCCAGCACGACGTGATCGCCTTCCTCACCGCCTGGGCCGACAACACCGAGCCGCGCGAGGCCGCCGCCTGGGTGCACTTCGGTATGACCTCCTCGGACCTGCTGGACACCGCGCTGGCCGCCCAGCTGGTCGAGGCCACCGACATCCTGCTGGCCAAGGCCGACACCCTGGTCGCCGCGCTGCGCGACCACGGCCTGGAGCACCGCGGCACCCTGCGCGTGGGCCGCACGCACGGCATCCACGGCGAACCCGACGTGTGGGGCCACCGCGTCGCCGACTTCGCGTTCGGGCTGGCGCGCTCGCGCGACCGGCTGCGCCGCGCCCGCGAGGCGGTCGGCGTGATGGCCATCTCCGGCCCGGTGGGCACCTACTCCAACATCGATCCGCGCATCGAGTCCTACGTCGCCGAGCGCATGGGCCTGCGCCCGGCCGACGTGTCCACCCAGGTGGTGCTGCGCGACGGCATCTCCGAATGGGTCTCGTGCCTGGCCATCATGGCCACCGTGTGCGAGGCGGTCGCCCTGGAGGTCCGCCACGGCCAGCGCACCGAGGTGCGGGAGCTGTGGGAGCCCTTCGGCAAGGGCCAGAAGGGCTCCAGCGCGATGCCCCACAAGAAGAACCCGATCCTTTCCGAGCGGATCTGCGGCATGGCGCGCAACGTGCGCGCCCAGATCGTGCCGGTGATGGAGGGCATCCCGCTGTGGCACGAGCGGGACATCTCGCACTCCTCCACCGAGCGCATCTCGCTGCCCGACGCCGCGATCGCCGCCGACTACCTGCTGCACGTGACCACGCGGCTGGTGAGCGGGCTGGTCGTCGACACCGACCGGATGCGCGCCAACCTCGACTCCACCGGCGGGCTGATCTACTCCTCCACCGTCGTCTCGGAGCTGATCGAGACCGGGGCCTCGCGCGAGGACGTCTACGCCCTGGTGCAGGCCGCCGCGATGGGCACCTGGGACTCGGGCACGCCCTTCCGCGAGACGCTGCGCGCGGAGGCCGCCGAGCGCGGCGTCGCACTGGACGAAAAGCGGCTGGACGAGGTCTGCCGCCCCGAGCGCTTCGTGCGGCGGCTGGACGGGCTCTTCGACCGCCTGGCGAAGCTCAGCTAGGGCGCGCAGGTCCTGCGGCCGGGCTACCCGGCCGGGTGTAAGCGCGCCCGCACGCGGGCGCTCAGGGCCCGTGCGCGGGCGCGTGCACCGCTGGGCGCCCCCTCCCGTCCGGGCCGCCGCCGGCGCAGCGCTGTGCAACCGCCGGGACCCGGATAGCGAACCTTGGAGCCGTCTTGACCGGCCCGTGCGGCCGGCCCGGCCGCGACACGCCCGGTACTCGCGTGCGGGCCTGCGCACACCACGGCGCGCGGACCGCACCGCTCCGGCCGGCCCCTGCGCGCGTCGGGGCCGGTCACGGGCGCGGCGGCGGCCGCGGCGCCGCTCCTGCGCGGACGGCGCGCGGGTGATCCGAAGCACGATGTCTGCGAAGGGAACGCGCAGGACATACAGTGGAAGCCGCCCTTTGCCCGGACGCCGGGAAGCCCAGCACCCCGCAAAGGGCGCCCCAACAACCCGCCATCTCCGGAACCGGCGCGCCACCTGGTATTACGCCCGAAGTACGCCTTGCCTGCCGCAGTCGGCATGAGGACCGCCTCAGCGGGCACACGACTCGTAGTGCCAGTCAGCGCCCTGAACCCGAGCCCGGACACTCGCCGATGGCTACCAGGTTGAGCCCGCCTCGTCGGAACGCTCCACCTGGCATCCGCGTCTGAGAACGCACCGATGTCCGACGAGAACGACCCCTACACCTAAACAGCCTCACGAAGGAGCACATGAGCATGGGCCAGGAGGTTCGTTACCGCGTCCGCGGCGGCCGTCCCTTGAACGGGACGGCTTTCATCCAGGGCGCGAAGAACGCCGTGCTGCCGATGATCGGCGCCGCCCTGCTCGCGGCCAAGGGGCGCACGGTGCTGCGCAACGTCCCCCTCATCGAGGACGTCCACCGCGCGCTGGAGCTCGCCGAGCACATCGGGGCCAAGGTGGAGTTCCACGAGGCCGAGCGCACGGTGGTGATCGACGCCTCCCAGCTCAACGACCCCGAGCGCGCCGTTCTGCCCGCCGACATCGCGTCCCGGTTCCGCGGGTCCGTGCTGTTCGTACCGGCGCTGATGCACCGTATGGGCCGCGCCCGGATCGAGGGTGTCGGGGGATGCAACCTCGGCAGCCGCAAACTCGACTTCCACTACCGGGGCTTCGCCCGCCTCGGCGCCGAGGTCACCGAGGACGACGACCGCAACCACATCAACATCGAGGCCGGCAACATGCGGGGCGGCCACCTCTACCTGGACACGCCCTCCCACACCGGCACCGAGAACCTCATCATGGCGGCTGTGCTGGCCCCGGGAACCACGGTCATCGAGCACGCGGCCCTCGAACCCGAGGTGATCGACGTCATCGAGTTCCTGACCCGCATGGGCGCCAAGATCAGCGGTGGCGGCACCGGCTTCATCACCGTCGAGGGCGTCGAGGAGCTCGCCGCGGTCGAGCACACCATAATGTCCGACCGCATCGACGCCGGCGTCTTCGCGATGATGGCCGCGGCCACCGGCGGCGAGGTCAGCCTCGTCGGAGCCCACCTGGAGCACCTGGGCGTCGCCCGCTGGAAGCTGGAGCAGATGGGCGTGGAGTTCGCCCAGCAGGGCGCCGTGCTGCACGTGCGCCGCGACGCCGGCGCCCCGCTGCGGCCCATCAACGCCGTCACCTCGCCCTACCCCGGCTTCGCCACCGACCTGCAGTCGCCGCTGATGGCGCTGGCCACCATGGCCGAGGGCGAGAGCTACCTGCACGAGGCGATCTACGACGGCCGGTTCGCGCTGGCCGACGAGCTCACCAAGATGGGTGCGAAGATAGAGGTCGACGGCACCCGCGCCATCGTCCACGGCCACACCGCGCTCCGCGGTACCCCGGTGGTCGCCCACGACCTGCGCACGGGCGCCGCTCTGGTGCTCGCGGGGCTGGTCGCCGAGGGCGAGACCGTGGTCGCGCCCGGTTATCTGGTCGACCGCGGTCACGCTCAGTTCGAAAAGCGGCTGGTCGCATTGGGTGCCGACGTTGTGCGTGAAGGCACCGAATAGTCACTGAATTCGCAGATAAGGCCGGGGTGGGGGTGTCCGGCTCCCACCCGGGCTTTCGGCGTTCTGTGTGAAACGATCTTCATTGGCCCCGCACAATGGGTACGATCTCGGCAACCATGCCGTGACAGGGAACAGGTTCGGGAAAACCAGTGGGCGCACATAGTGAAGAGCGTGGAATGGTAGCGGGGAGCAGCCCGAGGTGAGTGCGCAGCGAACTGGCGATCTGACGATTGGTGTCATCGGTCCCCATGAAGTGGTCGAGCGGGTGATGCTCATGGGACCGGGGTCCACGGGACCGCTCAACGCCAGACTCATCGCCGCCGCGTATCGAGATGAGCAAGAGGCGACCGACAAGGTGCTGCGCCTGGGGTCGGCGATCGACGCGTATCTGTTCGCCAGCCCCGTCCCCTACGAGTTCGCGCGGAAAGCGGGCGTGCTTACCATGCCCGCCACCTACGTGCCTCTGGGCGGAGCCAGCCTGCACGAGGCCCTGCTGCGGGCCACCCTGGACGAACGGCTCGATCCCACCCGGGCCAGCCTCGACGTCCTCAGCCGCACCGACGTCGTCGAGGCCTACTCCGAGGTCGACCTGCCCGTCGACGGCATCCACGTGCACGAGGAGCTCACCAGCACGGCCCAGCTGACCTCGTTCCACGAGGGCCTGTGGCGGCGCAAGTCCACCCGCATGGCCATCACCTGCGTGCGCGGCGTCGCCGAGCGGCTGGAGTCGATGGGCGTCCCGGTGATGCGCCTGCGGCCCACCAACGCGGGGGTGCGCAGCGCGCTGCAGACCGCCGGGCTGCTGGGCGCCCACCACCGCCTGGAGGAGGCGCAGCTCGGCGTCGTCATCGTCGACGTACCCACGCTGCGCGACTCCTCGCGCCGCTCGACGCCCCGCTACTGGCGCGACGAGCTCCGGCTGTCGCTGCAGCGCCTGCTGCTGCAGGAGGCGCACCGGATCAACGCCACGGCGCACCCGGTCGACGACCACACGTTCATGGTGACCGCCACCCGCGGCTCGCTCGTCAGCGCGACCGAGGGGTTCCGGCAGCCGCCGTTCGTGGAGCGGATCAAGGCCGAGCTGGGCATCGCGATCGAGGTGGGCATCGGCATGGGCCGCACCACGCAGGACGCCGAGACCCACGCCCGCGCCGCGCTGAGCCGGGCACAGGCGACCCGGCAGAGCTTCGCGGTCGACCGGGAAGGCCGGTCGCTGGTGCCCGCGCAGCGCGCGCCTCAGCGCCAGGCGGCCGAGCCGCTGCGGACCAAGGGGCGCGAGACCCTGCTGCGACTCTCGGAGAAGATCGCCGAGGAGGACGGCCCCCTCGTGGTCGACGCCGAGAACGCCGGGCGGATGCTGGGCGTGACCCCGCGCACGGCCCGGCGGCTGCTGCGCACCCTGGTCGAGGAGGGGCTCGCCTGGCCGCTGCCGCCCAACCGCACGCTGCAGCCGGGGCGGCCGCGCCAGCTCTACCGGCTGATCCTGGAGAAGCTGGACAAGGACAAGGCGGGCAAGTAGCCGCTTCCGGCACGTTCCAAAGGGATCGGGGGCCGGCCGCCGCTGTCCACGGCGGCCGGCCCCCGATCGCGTTGCGCGGGAACGGGCGTGCATGCGTTCGTGCGAGGCGAGGCTGGAGCTCGCGGGGCCTGCCACCGCGCGGCCGATCGGGCCGTCGAGCCGCCGGGACGGCCCGGCGGGTGCGTCGGGCCGCCGGCCGGTCAGTCGCGGTTGCGGTGCGGGAACTCGCGGGCGACGGCGAGGAGGGCGTCGTTGTCCTCCGCGGTGCCGATGCTCACGCGCGCGCCCTCGCCCGGGAACGCGCGCACCGCCACACCCTCGGCCTCGGCCGCGGCGGCGAAGTCCCCGGTGTGCTCGCCCAGCCGCAGCCAGACGAAGTTGGCCTCGGTCGTGGGGACCTCCCAGCCGTCGGCCAGCAGCGCGTCGCGCACCCGTTCGCGCTCCTTGACCGTGGCGGCCACGCGCTCCAGCAGCTCCTCCTCGGCGGCCAGCGACGCCACGGCGGCGGCCTGGGCGACGTGGTTGACGGCGAAGGGGACCAGGGTCTTGCGTACGGCGGTGGCGATGCGCGGCGGGCCGATCAGGAAGCCGACCCGCAGCGCGGCGAGCCCGTAGGCCTTGGAGAACGTGCGCAGGACCGCGACGTTGGGGCGGTCGCCGAAGCTCGCGGCGCCGTCGGGCACCTGCGGGTCGCGCACGTACTCGCGGTAGGCCTCGTCGAGCACGACCAGCACGTGCTCGGGCACCCGGTCGAGGAACGCGGCCAGCTCGGACTCGCGCACGGCGGTACCGGTGGGGTTGTTGGGGTTGCACACGAAGACGGCGCGGGTGCGGGCGGTGACGGCATCGGCCATGGCGTCCAGGTCGTGGGCCTCGCCGCGCAGCGGGACGGTCACCGGCGCGGCGCCGGACAGCTCGACCAGGAGCGGGTAGGCCTCGAACGAGCGCCATGCGTAGACGACCTCGGTGCCGGGTTCGGCCGTGGCCGCCAGGATCTGCTGCAGCAGGCCGACCGAGCCCGCGCCCAGGGCGATCCGCTCCTCGCTGACGCCGAACCGGCGGGCCAGCGCCGCGGTGAGCTCGGCGGACGCGGCGTCGGGGTAGCGGTTGAGGTCCGCCGCCGCGGCGGCCACCGCCTCGCGCACGGAGGGCAGCGGGCCGTAGGGGCTTTCGTTCGAGGAGAGCTTGACCGACCGGCCGCCCGGCGAGACCACCTTGCGCCCGGGCTTGTAGGCGGGGATGGTTTCGAGCGCGTCCCGGAGATATGGCGAATTCGGCTCCGACACCGTTATCCTTCCTCGATACTCTGTGCAATGCCCAGGCTACTTTCGGCGATCACCGCCGGAGAGAAGCGCCTGCGGACCTCAGCGGCAATATCGCATAGAAGAGGAAACAGCACCATGGAGCACCCCCTGCCAGCACGAAGGGCGACGACTGCGGCACTCGCCGTGCTCGCTCTCGCCGCCGCGACCGCCTGCGGCGGCGCCCAAGGGGACGACAGCGAGGGCGGCGACGCCCGCGCCGGCGAGGCGCAGCGGCTGCACAAGGCACAGTTGGTGCAGTTCGAAAAGGCAAAGGTGGTTCCCCAGCGAAGCGAGACGGGCACCTACTCGGAGCTGTCGACCACCAAGCAGACCGACAAGCTGCGCAAGACCGCCGAGCTGGACAAGCCGCAGTGCATGGACGCCGCCAACCAGTGGGCGGACCTGCCCGAGGTCCGCAAGGCGCCCACGTCGCTGGCCACCTTCGCGCGGGGCGACGACACCATCACCCACACCCTGATCGCGGTACCGGAGGAGACGGCCGAGGAGGTCGTCTCCGCCTCGCCGCCCGAGGGCTGCGACAGCTACGAGGCGACCATGAAGGACGGGTCGACGACCTCCTACCGGCTCAAGGAGGTCGATATGGAGCAGATCGCCGACGGGTCGCGCGCGTTCGCCGTGGAGACCGCGATCGGCGGCGAGAAGGTGTGGCTGTACAGCCTCGTGTACCGCAACGGCGGGTACCTGGGCACCACCACCGCGCTGGGGCCGAACTCCGAGGACGACTACCGCGACACCGTCGCCGCCTTCACCCGCGAAGCGGTGGAACGCGAGGACAGGCTGCTGGCCTGAGCGGGCGCGGACCGCGGGGGCGGATGGGCGCGACGGCCTGCGGACGGGCCCGGGCCTACGGGCGCGGATGCGGGCGGCGGGGGGATCGGCGCACGGGCGTCCGCGTCCCCGCGACGGCGCGTGGACACCCGTACACAACCCGCCGCCGGGAGGGTGGCGCACCGGACCCCTCATCCACTACAGTTCCCAGTGATCGAACACCTGTTCGAGATTGGAGTGGGGGGCATGACCACGGCAGCGCACGTCAGGGGTCGGACCGCGTCCCGACCCACCGGGGTCGGGCGCGCCCCCCACTCCCCGTTCGACGACCGCCGCGCACTGCGCCGGGTCGACTGGGACGCGCCGTCGTCTGCGGCTTTCTACCGCTCTCTAGAGGCAGCGCTAGAGCCGCGTATAGAGTCCGATGGCATGGACCCCGTGCGCAATCCCTACGCCCCGGGCGCCGGCCAGCGTCCCCCCGAGCTCGCCGGGCGCGAGCGCGAGCTGCGCCAGTTCGAGGTCGTGCTCGAACGGGTGGCCCGGGGGCGGCCCGAGCGCAGCACGGTGCTCACCGGGCTCCGCGGCGTCGGCAAGACCGTGCTGCTCAACACCTTCCGGTCGATGGCCATCCAGCGCCTGTGGGGTACCGGCAAGATCGAGGCCCGCCCCGACCAGTCGATCCGCCGCCCGCTGGCGGCCGCCCTGCACATGGCTCTACGCGAGCTCGCGCCGCGCCACCGCGCGCCCGACCGCATCGAGCACGTGCTGGGCGTTCTGAAGGCGTTCGCCCAGGCCAAGGAGGACGAAGCCGCATCCGGCAAGTCCGGCGCCAAGGCAGCCAAGGGCGGTCCGCGCTGGCAGCCGGGCATCGACGTCCCGGCCGTTCGCGGACGGGCCGACTCCGGCGACCTCGAAATCGACCTGGTCGAGCTGTTCCTCGACGCGGCGTCCGTCGCCACCGACCTGGGTGTGGGCATCGCGCTGTTCATCGACGAGATGCAGGACATCACGCCCGACGACGTCTCCGCCCTGTGCACCGCCTGCCACGAGCTCTCGCAGAACGGCGGGCCGCTGATCGTGGTGGGCGCGGGGCTGCCGCACCTGCCCGCGGTGCTGTCGGCGAGCAAGAGCTACTCCGAGCGCCTGTTCCGCTACACCCGCATCGACCGGCTCAGCCGCGACGCGGCCGACTACGCGCTCACCGCGCCGGCCGACACCGAGGAAGTCTCCTTCGACCCCGGAGCGCTCGCAGCGCTCTACGAGGTCTCCGACGGCTACCCCTACTTCGTGCAGGCCTACGGCAAGGTCACCTGGGACCACGCGCTGGACACCCCGATCACCGCCGAGGACGTCGAGATCGCGGCCCCCGAGGCCGAGGAGGAGCTTGCGGTCGGCTTCTTCGGCAGCCGCTACGAACGCGCCACCCCGGCCGAGCGCGACTACATGCGGGCGATGGCGTCCCTGGGCGACGAGCCGGTGCAGACCACCGAGGTCGCCACCTCCCTGGGCCGTCGGCCCTCCAGCCTCTCCCCGGCCCGCGACAGCCTGATCAAGAAGGGCCTCATCTACAGCGCCGAGCGCGGCACCATCGCGTTCACCGTCCCGCACTTCGGCCGCTTCCTCCGCCGCCAGCCGGACTGAGGGAGTACCGGGGGCGGAGTGTGTCGGGTGGTATCGGTGTTTCTTGTGTTTCCGCTAGAGACCGCTAGACGGAACGAGAGAGACCGAGGCACGGCCGTCGCTAGAGGTCTCTAGGGCGATCTAGCACATGCCCTAGAAACCGCTAGACACCCGCATAGGCATCGACCGGCGCCGCACCCACCAGCCGGCGCCCCGTTCTACCCGCGCCCTGCGCGCGAGCCGACCTGAGGAGGAAGTCGTGCCCGGCGGCCTCTCACCGCGCCTCGCCCGGGTCGTGGAGGCGCTTCCCTTCACACCGGAGTCGCGCATCCTGGAGATCGGGTGCGGACCGGGCGCCGCCGCCCGAGCGGTCGCGGCCCGCCTGGAGTCCGGCCACATCCTCGCGATCGACCGCTCGGCCGCGGCCGTCGCGCAGGCCGAGGCGAGCTCCGCCGCCGAGATCGCCTCCGGCCGGATGAGCCTCCGCCAGGTCGCTGCCGAGGACTTCGCGCCGGAACCCGGCGAGGCCCTCTTCGACATCGCCTTCGCGATCCGCGTCGGAGCGTTCGACGGCCGCCATCCCGCCGCCGGTCGGCGCGCCCTGCGGCGCGTCGCCGCCGCCCTCGCCCCCGGCGGCCGGCTGTTCACCGACGGCGGCGACCCCCTGAAGGAGATCCCGGTCCCACACCGGCGGTGAGGCCCGGCGCGGGGCGCGGCGGCTCCGGCATGCACGCGCGCAAGGCGGGCAGGAGCCGCGGCGCACTTGCCGCGCGGTCGCGGCCCGGCCCTCCATCACCTCCTAGAGCAGTTCCGCGAGGGAACACTCGGCCATCGGCCCCCGCATGGCCGCCCCCCTGCCACCCATGATCCGGGGGTGGTGCCACCGGGGCCGAAGGCGCCGACCGACCGCTCATGGAAGCACGATCCGCCCCCGCGCAGGATTTCGTGTTGTGGACGACGGCAGCCGGTGCCCGCCCCGGCCGGGTACAGCGTTAGATGGGCGGCCCACCACGATGGACACCCCCGAGCACACGGGCGTCTACCCCGGCTTGGATGCGGACGAGGGCGACCACCACGCCTGCGCCCTCTGGAACCGCGGGGGCGCCGCCGACTCCCGTGCAGGACACCGGCTCCACCGCTCGGCCGCGCTTGCCCACGGGCCGACCACCCCGGCCGGCGGCGCCGGACCCGCCGACTCAGCCGGGCACCTGGGAGTCGGCCGCCGTGGTGCCGTCCCCCTCCTCCGCGGCCGCCGAGCCGGTCGCCGCGGACGGCTCCCCGGTCGCCCCCTCCGCCTCCTGCGCGGCGCGCCCTCCGCGGGCCCTTCCTACGGTGCGGGTCCCGCCGTCCGCGGGGCCGCCCAGCGCCGAGAGGACCGTGCCGGTCTCGCGGTCGGCGATGACCGCGCGCACAGCGGGCCGACGGCCTTCCAGCGGGACCCCGAACACCACGTCGACGGCCCGGCCGCTGCGCCGGCCCGGGAACAGCAGGAACCGCCAGCAGCCCTGCCGCCACACGTCGACCGGCTCCATACCCTCCACCGCCGCCGTGTTGACGCGCCACACGTCGCTTGCCCGCAGCCGGGCGAGGGTCCGCCGCAGCGGGACCTCGCGCACCGCGCACGGCTCCCGGCGCAGGGCACGGCGGGCCGACTCGACCAGCTCGGGGGAGAGCGCGCCGATCACCAGCGCCTCCACCGCCAGCACCGCGCCGTGGCCGGCCGACATCCGCATCGCCGCCCCGGCCGCGGTGGCGGGGACCCCGACCGCTACGAGGGCCGACACCGCCAGCAGGCCGCTGCGCGCGATGCTGCGCCAGTCCACCGGGGTCGTGCTGAGCCCGCCGAAGCAGCCGCACCCGGCCTCGGGCGCGGTGCGCCGCAGGACCACGAGCGCGACCACGCCGCCGGCGAAGAGCACGGCGGCAGCCACGCGCGCGGCATCACCCGCCGCCCCGCCGACACCGATCAGCGCCGAGGCGACCACCGCCTCGGCCGCGCCGTGGCCGAGGGTCGCCGGCCTGCGCCACGCGATGGGCAGCAGCACCGCGGGGCCCTGGCCGCGCGGAGAGCGGTCGGCCAGCTTGGCCGCCGCACCCGCCAGCAGGATCGCCGCCAGTACGAGAACCTGCGTCTCGCGGACCGCGTCGAGCACGTTCGTCACCCCACCGCCAGAGTCGCGGCGAAGCAGCCGGTCTCCGGCCGACCGCCCAGTGCCAGGAAGCTTGCCAGGGTCAGCTGTGCGATCCGCCCCTCCTCGCCGCCGCCGCAGTCGGCGCAGCGGTCGCAGAAGCGGGACGAGACGGCGGCGCAGTCGACCAGGGGCAGCACCGCCGAGCGATCCGCGCACTCGTTGCGCACGCCGACGGTCGTGCCGAGCGAGAGCAGGGGCAGCGGACGGCAGGCGCGCACCCGGTCGCACTCGGGACCGCAGTCGCTCTCGCGGTCGAGGGCCGGATAGGCGGCGCCGCGCAGGTCGCCCTGCGCCGGATCGCCGACGGCGGGGTCGTACCAGGAGACCGTGCCCCGCACCCGGCCCCCGACGGCGGCCGGCGCCTTGGGCGGAGCCGCGTCCCACACCGCGAAGGGCGGCTGGGTGGTCGCCGGCACGGACGCATGAAAGGCGCCGTCCTCCCACACGCCGATCGCGTCGAACAGGTAGCCGGGTTCCGGCACCGGATGGCGCACGCCGATCCGGCCGGACACCCGGTAGGGCACGACCACCGCGCGGCGTCCGCCCGTGTGGCCGGTGTCGACCTCCAGCTCCTCGCCCGAGCGTCCGGCGATCACCCCGGTGACGCGCGCGATGCCCGCCCAGATCCGCTCGGCGACCCACCGGCCGGCGCGGCACCGCACGAGCACGTCGTCGCCGACACGCAGGTCCGAGACGCCGACCTCGCCGCCGCGCCAGAACGTCGTCGCCGCCTCGAAGAGGAACCGCTCCTCACCCCGGGACGTCGCCACGCCGAGCACGTGCCGGGACACATCGGTGACGACGCCGCGGACGACGGGGTCGGCCTCCGGCACCCCGGTCGGCTCCGGAGCCGCGTGTTCTCCCAGCACAGCGGCTGTGTAGCGCCGTCGGGCGCGCACATCGACCGGCATACCGCCTCCTTCGGTGTCCTGGCCCCATTGTCGCCGCGGGCGGCGCGGCCGCGGCGCCACACGCCGGGGTCGCCGCATGTCGCGGCCGCAGCGGTACCGGAAAGGGCGGTCGGCGCGCCGCCGACCGCGGACGGCGGCCTCGGGGCAGCCCGACCGGGTGCGCGGCCGCAACGGCGGCCGACCACCGCGCTCCCGCCGATGACCCAGGGTGACGCGGCGCGGCGGCCACGCGAAGCGGGAGCTCCCCGTGCGAACCGCCCGGGCGACCATGGCCTGCGACAACTCGAATCCCCTACACAGCAAGGCACCGAACGTCCCATTTGTGTAGAGATGAGGCCGATGAGAGCTGCCGATTACTCCCGCCGTGACACAGTGAAACCACGGTGACGATGTGAGCCGGGGATGCGTTCCGGGCAGCGGTCCGCGTGCGCGCCCTACCGACTCCGGGGCGGTGATCGCGTGACGGGAACAGCGCACAAGTCGAGGTACGAAGAGTTCTCCGCCTACGTCAGCGACCGCGGGCCCGCACTGCTGCGCATGGCGCGGTCCCTGGCCAACAACAGCTCCGAGGCCGAGGACCTGCTGCAGGCCGCCCTGATCAAGACCTTCTTCGCCTGGGACAGGATCGCCAGCCCCAACGCCCGCGACGGCTACGTCCGCCGCGCCATGGTCAACACCCAGATCTCCGAATGGCGCCGGCAGCACATGTCGATCTATCCCACCAGCGACATCCCCGACCAGCGCATCGAAGACCCCACCTGGAAGACCGACCTCGCCGACTCCGTCCACCGCGCCATCAGCCGGCTCCCCGACCGGCAGCGGACCATGGTCGTGCTGCGCTACTACCAGGACATGACCGAGGTCCAGATCGCCGACCGGCTGGGCGTCACCCTCGGCACCGTCAAGAGCACGCTCTCCCGCGCGGTGAACAAGCTCCGCCAGGACGCCGACCTCACCATCGACCGCGCGACCACCTGACCCGGCCCCGGCGGCGGCCCCCGGTCATTCGTTTTGCGCCGAGCACCGGGCGCTCGGTAGTGTTGATCCGGCCAGGAGGCTTCGCCTAGTCCGGTCTATGGCGCCGCACTGCTAATGCGGTTAGGGTTCACGCCCTTCCGGGGTTCAAATCCCCGAGCCTCCGCAGGCGAGAGGGGTCCTGCCGCACAGCGGCAGGACCCCTCTTATGTGCCCTGGTTGCAGTTCTCGTTGCAGTCGGCGATCCACCGTCCTCTATGGGGCATACGAGGATCGCCGCGCCCATGCGCGCCGCCGCCTCCGGTGCGGCCGCGGTGGTGTCTGCGGCCGCGCCGAGCGCCCTCGCCCAAGCCCGCCGTATCCACGGGCCGGAGGGGACGGGAGCCCCATCAACCGCGGTTCAGTCCCGCGGGAAGCGACGCTTGATCTCCTGGAGTACCGCCCTCCAGAGCCACAAGGCCGTGGCCGGCCCGGCGACGAGCATCGCGATGCCCGCGTACACCGTCTGATCGGCTCCCGCCCCGATGCAATGCTCGAGGGGGTAGTCGATCCCGCTCTCCCAGAGGAAGCCGCACTCACCGTAGCCTTCCCCGAACGCAGGCACCGGACCGAGGAGGAGGAAGGCGGCCACCCCCCACGCCAGCACGGCGACCGCGGCCACATGCCAGTAGCGGGTGCCGATGTACTCCCCGATCGGGGCCGGCTTGCGGGTGGTGTCGCTCATCCGGGGCTGCTCCATCCACGGTTGCGAAAGCGGCGTCCACTCAAGCACATCCCCCGCGCATACACGGACGCGGGTCCGCATGCGGCCGGACGCACCGAGCGGCTTCTCGGCCCGTCCGAACACGGGGGTGCGATAACCGCGGTTGCGGCGCCGCCGCTTCGCCGTGTTGCGGACTGCGTTTTCGAGGGCGGTCCGCGGGAATCCGCCTGGCTCCGCTCCCCGTGCAGGGGCGGCCGGTCGCGCACGCCCGCGCGGGACTCGGGTCAGAAGACGGGACCCCACCAGCCGAGGTGTTCGCCGAGGTAGGCCGCTCCGATGAGCAGGAGGACGAAGGCGTAGCAGCCGAGGAACTCCAGGCAGCCGGTTTCGCGCATGAGCCAGCCGAGGACGATCAACAGGAGGACCGCCGAGGCCGGACCGATGATGATCACCTGGTGTTTTTACCCGCTCATGACCCTGCGGACACCCGTACACCCAATCGACGCGGCCTGGAACCCGAGCGCCGCCGCGTCCGGCGCGAGGGGCTCACCCGGGGATCGTGGTGACCCGCACGGAGCCGGTGCCGTCCATGATCTGCCAGGAGTTGGCGAGCACCCGGGCGATTGGCAGGAAGTCGCGCTCGGCCGGGGTGGTGATCTCACTGCCGGGGTCGAGCGCGGCAAAGACGCACCAGCCCTTTCCGGCGACCTTGCACGCCCATGGGGCCAGTTCAGCGGGCATCTCCTCGGGCAGAGCGCCGTCCGGCTCCGGCTCCAGCGCGATCCCGCGCCGGTCGGCTTCGCGCTGCATGACGCGGGCGGCGTGCTCGCCCACTGCCAGGTGCGTCACTGGTCACTCCTTCGAGGATCGCGCCATGACCCGTACTCGGTGCGGTCGGCCGCCCCGACACGTTCCGCCGTGGAACGACGATAACCGGTCGCCCCGCGCCGAAGGGCCGCCAAGCCGATAACCGCTCCGGCGGCGGCCGCGCGCCCAGGGCTGCGGCCTGCCGGGGCCGCGCGGCCGACCTGCGCGATCCCGTCACGGTATGCCGTAGCGGATCTTGTCCTCGCAGGCGCGGGGCAGGCCCGTCTGGCGGGTGCACTGCTCGATCTGCTCCTCGACCGAGGGCACACCGCCCGTTCCGCCCGTGGGCGCGGGCTCGGGAGGGAGTGCGGAGCGCGGCTCGGACACCGTGGCCTCGGCGTGCAGTGCGGAAGGCGGCGACCCGGTCGCACCCGTAGGCCCGGGAGCGGAGGGCGTCGCCCCACTGCCGGGCAGGGGGGAGGTCTCGGCCCGCGGAACGCCGGTCGCCGCTCCCTGCGAGCATCCGGCCGCGAGCAGGAGTCCGGCCGCGAGGACGGCGACGCGCACGGCACCTCCAACAATGGGGCGAAGACGCGTCTCCGCCGGTATCCGGAGGGACGCGCGCAGACGGCGGCGGGTTGTCCGTGCGGCGGCGCCGGTCCGGCCCGTCCCCCGGCCCGCAGTGGCGGCCTACCCGGCCGCTCCGCCGGCCGACTGGCGGAGGAGTCGGGTGGCGAGGTCGCGGGCCGTGCGCATCCTGGCCTCGCCGCCGTCGATGCCGCAGTGCGCGATGGCGCCTTCCAGCAGCAGGAACACGTGCTCGGCCAGGTCCTCGGCGTCGGCGCCCGGGGCGTCCTCGGCGATCAGGTCGGCGAGGCGGGTGCGCACGGCGCGCTTGTGCTCCCGGATGACGTCCCAGCCCGCGTGGCCGGGGGGCAGCTCGGCGGCGGCGTTGATGAAGGCGCAGCCGCGCTCGACCTCCAGCCGGGGGTGCGAGAGGTAGGCGTCCATCAGCGCCGGCGTCCGCGGCGGCGGGGCGGCGGCCAGGCGCTCCTCCAGGTGGGCCCACCAGTCCTCGTGGCGCCGGCGCAGGTAGCGCACCACCAGCTCGTCCTTCGAGCCGAAGCGGTCGTAGAGGGTCTTCTTCGTCACGCCGGCGGTGTCGGCCACCAGCGCCACCCCGACCGCGTTGATGCCGTCGCGGTAGAACAGGCTGCCCGCTGCGTCGAGGATGCGCCGTCCGGCCGGTGTCGTGTCCGCTGCTGTCGCCATACTCCTGACTATACCTACCGGTGGGTTGACCTATGCCGGGAGACCGACCATCCTGAGAGGTATACCGATCGGTTTATTCCACGGAGGGGTGAAGCATGACGGGGCGACGCACAGACGGCGGCGGCTCCACCGCACCGGCGCCGGCAGCCGGAGCCGGGACCGTGCCCGCGGTGCGGCTCGCGGCGGCGGGGATCACGCTCATCGCGGCCTGCTACGGGCTCGCGCGCTTCGCATACGGGCTGTTCGTGCCGGTGCTCGGCGCCGAGTTCGGCCTCAGCGCCGCGGCGGCCGGCGCCATCGCCTCGGCGAGCTACGCGGGCTACTGCGCGGCCGTCGTCGCGGCCTCGGCCGCGACCCCTCGGTGGGGGCCGCGCGCCGTGGCCGTGGCAGCGGGGGCCGCGGCGGCGTCCGGCACCGGGCTGATCGCGGCCGCGCCCGGCGCCGCGGTGCTCGCCGCCGGCGTGGTGCTGACGGGGGTCAGCAGCGGCGCCGTGTCCCCGCCGCTGGCCGGCGCGGTGGCGCGGTGGGTGGAGCCCCGGCGCGCCGACCGGGTGCAGAGCGTCGTGAACGCCGGAACCGGGCTTGGCGTCATGGTCTCGGGGCCCGTCGCCCTGCTGTTCGCCGAGGAGTGGCGGCTGTCCTGGGCGGCGTTCGCCTGCGCCGCGACCGCGGCGACGCTGTGGACGGCGGCGGTGGTCCCGTCCCACCGCCGGCGACGCGCGGCCGGTGCCCGAGCGGGCGGCCACGGAGTGGGCGCCGGGGCGGGGGCCCGGGCAGGGGCCGGAGCGGGCTCCGCGCCCGAGCGCCGGGACCTGCCGGCGCGCACGTCCTCAGCGCGCGGGCTTCCGGCCGGTGCGCTGCGGATGCTCGCCGCAGCGGGGGTCATGGGCGCGGCCAGCTCAGCCGTGTGGACCTTCGGCCGCGACGTCGCCGTCGCGCAGGGGGCGAGCGAGCCCGCCTCCACAGGCATGTGGATCGTTCTGGGCGCGGCCGGCCTGCTCGGAGCACTGACCGGGGACGTCGCCGCCCGCGCCGGACTGCGCCGCGCGTGGTTCGGCGGAATGCTCGCGCTGGCCGCCGCGACAGCGGGGCTCGTTCTGGCAGCGGGCGGCACGCCGGGAATCCACATCGCGGGCGGCCTCTTCGGCGCCGTCTACATCGCGCTGACCGCTGTCCTGCTGCTCTGGGGAACGCAGGTCTACGCCGACGCGCCGGCGTGCGGCGTCGGCGCCGCGTTCCTGGCGATCGCGGCCGGCCAGGCCGCGGCGGCGCCCGCGGTCGGCGCCGTCAGCGACGCCTTCGGCCCCGGCGCCGCGTTCGCGTCCGCTGCGCTGGTGGCCGCTGCAGGCGCCGCGCTGGGGCCCCCGCGAGGCCGGCGGCCGCACGGGCCGGACCGCGCGCAGGAAGACCGAGCGCCGGCCGGAGGGCGAATGCGCGAGCCCGACGCGGTCCCGGGAGCCGAGAGGGTTCCCGGCGCCGAGGGGGTCCCCTGCGGCCGGTGATCGCGGCGGCATTGCGCTCCCGATCGCGGGTAGCGGTCGCGGCAGCGCCGTGGTCCGTCCACGGCCGTGCCGAGAAAGGAGGCGACGGTGTCGGAGCCGCTCGGCCACGAGCCCGCAGAGACCCATGACCGCGAGTACGCGCCGGTGCTGCGCGAGGACAAGGAGCAGCCGAGCCGCAGGCAGGCCCGCGCCCGCGCGCGGAAGGTCACCGGCACCGGGGTGGAGACCCCGGTCCGCGCCGACCCCGGCGCGGACGACGGCACCGAGGCGCGTTCGGAGCTGGAGGCCGACAGAAGCGACGGGGAGGACCGGGAGGCGCCCGGGTCCCCGAAGAGGGGGCAGGGCCGGGAGGAAAACCGGCCCTCCCGGGAGGTCTCGGACGGCGGAGCGGGATCGGACGGCGGGGAGCCCTCCGGCAGGCGGGAGTCCTGAGCCGGCCTGGGCCCGGGGCACCGTTCGAAGGGGCCGGAGCCCCCGCGCCGTCGCGGCAGACCGCACACCGGCAGGCGCGCCGAGGACCGCGCGCCGGGCGAGCGACCGCCGTCGCCTGATACACCGCTCTCCGAGAACCGCGTCACCGCACCGCCGGCAACCGCAGCGGCCGCCGGGCGGTACCCGCCGTGCCCGCGGCCTCCACAGGCGCTCACCCGTCGGCAGCGCCGGAAGCGCCCTCTCGCGGAGCGCGTCCTCCCGCCGCCTCCTTCGGTTCCGCGCGGCCGGTGCGCAGCAGGCGGAGGGTGTCGCGGCCGAAGGACCACACCAGCAGCACCAGCGCGCCTCCGGTCACGGCTGTCGCCGCCGGCACCGGCAGCACCTCGAACGCCGCCACCACCAGCGCGATCCCCTGGAGAGCGGCGACCGCCCGCCGGGCGTCGGACGGCGGGAGGGGCGCCCGCAGGCGCGGAACCAGGCGGCCCGCCGCGGCGAACGCGTAGCGCATCGCGCCGATCGCCAGCACCCACCAGCCCAGCACCGACACTGCCACATGCACGCTGAGCACCAGCAGCAGCAGTGCGTCGGCCTCCATGTCGAACCGCGCGCCCAGCGGCGACGCCGTCCGCGTACGCCGGGCCACCGCGCCGTCCACCGCGTCCAGCGCCAGCGCCACCGCTGCAAGGCCGGCCAGCAGGCCGCTCGGCGCATCGCCGCCGAACAGCCCGTCGCCGACGAGCGCGGCCACTCCCGCGATCAGGCCGGCCCGCGCAAGGGTCACCGCGTCCGCGGGGCCGGCGGGTCCGGCATGCCGGCGCCGCTGGGCGGCCGTGTAGGCGGTCCACGTGCCCACGACGCACAGCGACCCCGCCGTCCAGCCCGCCGCACCCAGCCCTGGTGCCGCGGAGAGTCCCGCCAGCAGCACGAACGCCGCCAGCGCCGCGACGGTCTGGGCCCCCGGCAGCGGCAGGGGCGCGCCTTCGGCGCGTGCGCGGCCGGTCGGGCTCTTGGCCTCCCGCACGGCCGCGCGGCCGCACCCGGCGTGCCGTCGCCGTCCGGCCCTCGGCTCTGGCCCCGCAGCCCGCATCGACGCAGCCTCCCCGCCGGGCACCCGCGCCTCGTCGCCGGGTCGCGCCCTCACGTACCGGGTATCGTACCCAGCATCGCCCGACACCCGCCGGGAGGAACCGTGACGCGCTCCGCATCCGCGTTCTGGATCAGCCGACCCGGCTCCGGGGAGATCCGGCGGGCCGGACTCCCCGAGCGCGGACCCGGCGACGTCGAGGTGCGCACGCTCTACTCGGCCGTCAGCCGGGGCACCGAGGCGCTGGTCTTCCGCGGCGGCGTGCCCGAGAGCCAGTACGCGGCGATGCGGGCGCCCTTCCAGGACGGCGGCTTCCCCGGCCCGGTGAAATACGGGTACCTCAACGTCGGCCGCGTCGAGGCCGGACCTCCAGAGCTGCTGGGGCACGCCGTCTTCTGCCTCTACCCCCACCAGACGCGCTACGTCGTTCCCGCCGATGCGGTCACCCCGCTGCCCGACGGCGTCCCGCCGCACCGGGCGGTGCTGGCGGGCACGGTGGAGACCGCCGTAAACGCGGTCTGGGACGCCGCGCCGCTGGTCGGCGACAGGATCGCGGTGGTGGGCGGCGGGATGGTCGGCTGCGCGGCAGCCGGAGTGCTGGCGGGCCTGCCCGGCGCGCGGGTCCAGCTCGTGGACACCGACTCCGCCCGGGCGAGCACCGCGGACGCGCTCGGCGTCGGCTTCGCCGCTCCGGGGGAGGCGGCCGAGGGCTGCGACGTGGTCGTGCACGCCAGCGCGACCGAGGAAGGGCTGTCCCGCTCGCTGGAGCTGCTGGCACCGGAGGGCACCGTGGTCGACCTCAGCTGGTACGGCGACCGCCGGGTCGCCCTGCCGCTCGGCGAGCACTTCCACTCCCGTCGGCTGACCATCCGCTCCAGCCAGGTCGGCACCGTCTCGCCCGCCGCCGCACGCGGCGGACGCGGCTACGCCGAGCGCATGGACCTGGCGCTGCGCCTGCTCGCCGACGCCGCGTTCGACGCGCTGATCACGGGCGAGAGCGCCTTCACCGACCTGCCGGACGTGCTCGCCCGCCTGGCCGACGGCGCCCTGCCGCCCCTGTGCCACCGCATCGCCTACCCCGCGGCCGACGGCTGAAATAGATTCTCGGTCCAGGCTCAGCCGTCGTCGCTGGGCAGAACGTAAGCATCGGGCGTCCCCACCGGCACGGAATTGCCCGCCCTGCGGTCCCTCGGCTGCGCATGCAGTGAGACGCGAAACTCTCGTGGTGACATCCCGACAACGCGCCGAAAAGCGGTACTGAAAGCACTTTCGGATTTGTATCCGATGGCCCCTGCTATGGCTGTGAGGGAGTCCTCCGTGCGCAGCGCGGCACGCGCCAGCTGCATTCGCCACTCGATGAGGTAGTCCAAAGGAGGCCTTCCTACCCTGTTTCTGAAGTTCGCAGCGAATGCCGACCTCGACATCATCGCGGTTTCAGCGAGCTCTTCGAGCGTCCAGCGATGGCGCGGTTCGGCATGTATGGCTCGCAACGCCGCCCCGATCCCGTCATCGGCGACCGACGCGAGCCATCCCAGGGGCTCATGGGACGAACCGGCGTGCGACCTCAGCATATACACCAGAAGAATCTGGGCCAGATGCTCAAGAACCAGAGACCGGCCCGCCTTTTGAGATTCAATCTCGTGGACGAGGAGGGTCGCAATATTCCAGAGCGACCTTCCGTCGGTATCTCCTGCTTTAACAAGCATGGCCGGAGGGAGCGATAAGAAGAGGGTCGATGCATCGGCATCCTGAAACTCGAAGTCGACGCTGCACGTGTACGTTGCGGAGCCTTGAGAAATCGTTGGTCCACTCGCGGAGACCTCCGTGCGGGGCGGCCCGTTCGAGTCGCGGGCCCGGGCCGCCTCAATCGAGCTCCCGAGCCCATAAGGGGGCGGGTTGCCGAGAAGATAGAAGTCGCCTGTGCCCAGGAAAAGAGGGTCCAGTCCGTCGATGCACAGCCAGCATTCGCCTTCCACTATCACGCCGAGCTTGATGTGCGGGAAGGGGGAGAACCGAGCCCCCCACGGCGCCGCCGCGCGGAGCGGGACGGGAGCGACGGTCTTGGGGCGGGCCAGCGCTAGGGCGTCCCGGATGGGGTCATGTGCATCGAGGGTGACCTCAGCGCTGGACGATCGGTAAACATTACTGGACTCCATGTTATGGACTATACGCCCAGCTACGGAAACGATGGATGTCTGACAGCGCAAGCTGCCGGGTGGGAGGAGCCCACTCATGCCGGATCGACGCGAGGAGTAAAGAGACGTATGCGATACCGATTTCTCGGAGGATCGGGGCTGCGAGTATCGGAGCTGTCGCTGGGGACAGGTAATTTCGGCACGGGCTGGGGGCATGGAGCGCATTTACCCGAGGCTCAGGCGATGTACGACACCTATAGAGAAGCGGGAGGCAATTTCATTGACACCGCTTCAAACTATCAGTCGGGGGAGGCTGAGGAGTACCTCGCAGATATTATCACCTCGGATCGCGAGGATATTGTTCTGGCGACAAAGTACACCATGGGGTCTTCGGCAAGCAGCGGCCTCCAATCAACCGGGAACAGCCGAAAGGCGATGGTCCAGTCTCTCGAGCAGAGCTTGCGTCGACTGGGCACCGACCGGGTCGACGTGCTCTGGGCCCATGTGGCCGACGCATCCACACCCATTGAAGAGATATTGCGATCCTTCGATGATCTGACGCGCGCCGGCAAGATTCTGTATGCCGGCCTCTCCAGCTTCCCCGCATGGCGTGTGGCAACGGGGGTTACCCTGGCGCAGCAGCAGGGTTGGTCCCCTCTCCTGGCGATTCAGGCCGAGTACAGCCTCGTCGAGCGTAGCGCCGACCGGGAGTTGGTGCCGATGGCAGAGGCCTTCGGCCTTGGCGTCCTCGGGTTCTCGCCTCTCGGCGGTGGTCTTCTGACGGGCAAGTACCGGCGGGGCGCAACAGGTCGCGCACAGAGCTCAATCAGCCAGTTCCTTCACAAGGAGGACGACCCCGCCAAGGCCAAAATTCTGGATGCCGTCGAGACCGTGGCCCGGGAACTCGATACGACTCCAGAGCGGGTGGCTATCAAGTGGTCAATGTCGAAGGGGGTGGTCCCCATCGTTGGACCGAGGAGCGTAGACCAGCTCACGTCAAACCTCGCGGCCAGCGGTCTGGACATCTCAACGCATCAGCTTGAATGGCTGGATGAGGTGAGCGCGCCGCAGTTGGGACACCCCCACGAAATGTGGACGGAGCACGAACGGGTAGCGAAGAAACGCGTCTTCCAGCCCTAAGAGTCATCCATCGAAGCTGAGCGAGAGGACGACATGAAAGCCACGCTCAAGGACAGTGTCATCGCGACTGCGGAAGCCGAGGATCTCGTCATGATCGAGGGGAACCGGTATTTCCCTCCGAGCTCCATCAATTGGTCGATGCTGGATTCGAGCCCGACCGTGTCAACCTGTCCCTGGAAGGGGCAGGCCGAGTACTACTCCCTTGTCGGCGGCCCGAAGGACGTCGCTTGGGCGTACATCGCGCCCAACGCGGAGGCCGTCGAGCGGGTCGGCAGGGACTTCGCCGAGTTCGTCGCGTTCGATCGCACCGTCGTCATCAGCGAGTAGCGCGTAGGTAAGAGGGCCTTGCGCGCTGCAGAGTGCGCAAGGCCCCCGGCAACCGGGGGTTCGCGCGGGGCCTGCAATGAGGTCTCCCGGTGGTGCCGGGGGTGGACACGCGCTTCCGCTGTCGAGTGGCGGGGGCACCGCGGGCGACGCGTCGGGGGGACGCGCCTCCGGGCGCATACCGGGGGGTGTGTGCGGGGATGAGAGCAGCCGTGTTCAGTGTCACCGTCCGCGACCACTTCATGGTCGCCCACAGTTTCCGCGGCGAGGTGTTCGGGCCCGCGCAGGCGCTGCACGGCGCCACGTTCACCGCCGACGCCTCCTTCTTCCGGACCGAGCTGGACGCCGACAACGTCGTGGTCGACATCGGCCTGGCCTCGCAGGAGCTGGGGGCGGTGCTCGGGGAGCTGAGCTACCGCAACCTCGACGACGAGCCCGTCTTCGCCGGGGTCAACACCACCACCGAGTACCTCGCCAAGGTGGTCGCCGACCGGCTCGCCGAGCGCGTCGCGGACGGGCGCCTCGGCGAGGGCGCCCGCGACCTGGAGCGGATCGCGGTGACACTGCACGAGTCGCACGTCGCCCGGGCCTCCTACGAGCGCCCGCTGTGAACGGTGCCGCGCCCGGCGGCCCGGGCGCCCGGAGCCCCGCCGCGGTGCACGCCGTCCTACCCGGCGGCATCGACGACACCGCCTCCCCCAGCGGAGGAAACGTCTACGACCGCCGCCTGTGCCGCGCACTCGGGGACGCGGGCAGGCCGGTGGTCGAGACCGCCGTACCGGGCACCTGGCCGCGGCCCGACGCCGCCGCCCGCGCGCGGCTGGCCGACGCCCTGGCCGCGCTGCCCGACGGCTCCCTCGTACTCGCCGACGGCCTGGTGTGCTGCGGGGTCCCCGAGACCGTCGCCGAACACGCCCGCCGCCTGCGCCTCACCGCCCTCGTCCACCTGCCCCTGGCGGCCGAAACCGGGCTCTCCTCCCGGCTCGCCGCGGACCTCGACGCCCGGGAGCACGCGACCCTGAAGGCCTGCGCCGCGGTCGTCGCCACCAGCGCGTGGGCGGCCCGGTGGCTGGCCGACCACCACGGTCTCGACAGCGCTCGCACCCACGCGGTGGAGCCGGGGACCGATCCGGCTCCCCTCGCGCACGGCACGGACGGTGCCACACGGCTGCTCTGCGTCGCCTCGCTGACACCGCGCAAGGGCCACGAGGTGCTGACCGAGGCGCTGGCCGCCGTCGCGGATCTGGACTGGACCTGCGAGTGGGCCGGCCCCGCCGACCGCGCCCCCGAGTACGCCGCCGAACTGCGCCGCTCGCTCGGCCGCCGCGGCATCGCCGACCGGGTGCGCCTGTCCGGGCCGCTCGGCGGCGCGGACCTGGAGCGGGCCTACGCCGCCGCCGACCTGGCGGTGCTGCCGTCGCGCTGGGAGACCTACGGAATGGCCGTCACCGAGGCCCTGGCACGCGGCGTCCCGGTGCTGACCACCGACGGGGGCGCGCTTGCGCACACGCTCGGCATCCTGCCGGACGGTACCGCGCCCGGCGTGGTGGTCCCCGCCGGCGACGCGCCCGCGCTGGCGGGCGCGCTGCGGGACTGGCTGGGATCGGCGTCCCTGCGCGAGCGGCTGCGCGGCGCTGCGCAGCGCCGCCGCTCGGCGCTTGAACCGTGGACAGCGGCCGCCGCGCGCATGGAGGCCGTCCTGCACCGGGTCGAAGGGGGGCCGCGGTGAGGGCCGCGCCGGGAGACGGCGGGTTCACGCCCGACTGGCTGGGCCTGCGGGAGAATGCCGACGCGGCCGCCCGGTCCACCGGCCTCCTCGGACCGCTGCGCGCCGCCCTTCCGGTCCCGACCGGCGACAGCGCGCTGGTCGTGGCCGACCTCGGCTGCGGGACCGGGTCGATGGGGCGCTGGCTGGCGCCGCTCCTGGCGGGCCCGCAGCACTGGGTCCTCTACGACCGCGACCCCGAGCTGCTCGCCCGCGCCCGCGAGGGTCTGCCCGCGCGATCGGCCGACGGCCGCCCCGTCACCGCGGAGACCCGGCCGGTCGACCTGACCCGGCTGGAGGACGCGGAGCTCTCCGGTGCGGGGCTGGTCACCGCTTCGGCGCTGCTCGACCTGCTGACGGCCGAGGAGTGCGCGCGGCTGGCGCGCGCCTGCACGGCGGCCGACCGCCCCGCGCTGCTGACGCTCTCCGTCGACGGCCGGGTGGAGCTGGACCCCGCGCACCCGCTCGACCGGCCGATCGCCGACGCCTTCAACGCCCACCAGCGCCGCTCCGTGGCCGGCCGCCGGCTGCTCGGCCCGGACGCTCCCGCCGCGGCGGCGGCCGCGTTCGGCGGCCTCGGCGCCCACGTGCGCGAGCGGCCCAGCCCGTGGCGGCTGGGCGCCGACGACGCCGCTCTGGCGGCCGAATGGCTGCGCGGCCGCGTCGCCGCCGCTGTGGAACAGCGCCCGGACCTGGCGTCCGCGGCGGCCGGCTACCTCGACGAGCGCCTCGGACAGTGCGCCTCCGGCCGCCTGCGCGCCCTGGTCGGCCACCGCGACCTCCTGGCGCTGCCGGGTTCGGCACCCTGAGACGGCCTCCGCGACGACGAGCGCATCCGCGGGCCGCCCCGCGGCCGCCGTGCCCGCCACGCCGGGCGGCGCACGCAGATCCGGACGCCGCGGGACCCGTCTCGGCTTCAGCGGCCGGGCGCCCGCCCGACCACGCCTCGCACGTGCGCGACGCCGAGGGGTGCCGTGGAACGCCGACCGCGCCCATGCGACCGGGCCGGCGCCGGGCGGCGTGCCTGCGGGTCCGGACCGGTGGCCACCTCCGGCCGCTGTGCGGTCGCGCTTACCGGCGGTTCCGGGGGCGGCGGGTGCGCGGAGCGGGTAGGACGGGGAGTGGATCCGCTTGCGGCGGCCGCGGGTGCGGGACCGCGCAGCGGACCGGGTACGCGACCGGGGGGATGGCGATGCGCGCGATCGGGCCCTGGCTGCGGGTGCTGCTGGGCGCCGCCGTGCTCGCGCTGGTGGCACGGACCCTGGGCGCCGAGCCGTTCGTGCGCGCGGTCGGGATGATCGGCGGGCCCGCCCTGGCCGCCGCGCTGGGGATCGGGGCGGTCACGACGCTCGCCACGGCCGGGCGCTGGATGGTCGTGGCGCGCGGAATGGGGCTGCGGCTCGGTCCGGCACGCGCCGTCGCCGACTACTACCGCGCACTCCTGCTCAACGCGGTGCTGCCGGCGGGCGTCCTCGGCGACGTGCACCGCGCCTACGAGCACGGCCGCACCTCGGCCGCCGAGCGCGCGGGCGGCGCCGGCCGTGCGGTGAGTGCGGTGGTGCTGGAGCGCACCGCCGGGCAGGCGGTGCTGATATCGGTCGCGGCGGCCGTGCTGGTTGTGCGGCCGGACCTGCTCACCGCCGCCGCCCGGACACTGCCCTCGGCTTCGGCGGCGGTCGCGGCCGCCGCCCTCGTCCTGGCGGCGGGCGGCGCGGCGGCGGTCTGGCTGCTGCGGTCCGCACGCGGGCGGCACCTGCTGCGCCGCGCGCGGGCGTGGACGATCGAGGCGCGCTCGGCGTTGCTCGCCCGCGAGCGCTGGCCGGCGATCGCGGGGCTGTCGGCGGCCGCGCTGGCCGGGCACCTGTGCCTGTTCGTCGTCGCCGCGCGGGTCGCGGGCGCGGACGCGCCGGTCGCCGATCTGCTCCCGCCCCTGCTGCTGGCCCTGCTGGCGATGAGCCTGCCGATCGGGGTGGGCGGCTGGGGACCGCGGGAGTCCGCTGCCGCGCTGGGCTTCGCCGCCGTCGGGCTCGGCGCTGAACTCGGCCTGCGCGCGGCGGTGGTCTACGGGGTGCTGGCCCTGGTCGCGAGCCTGCCGGGGGCGCTGACCCTGCTGCCGCTGAAGCGGCCGCGGAGGCGCCGCCCGGCCGCGGAACGGCCCGGCCCGAAGCCGGCGGTGGGAGACGACCCCCGGCACGGGCGCGCACCGACCGGCGCGCAGGTCTGAACGCCGCCAGGCCGCCCGGCCGTGCACCGCGAGTCCGGCGGGACGGCCCCGTCGAACACCGCCCCGGCCGTCAGAGGCGGCGGACGCGGGCGAGCCAGGCGGCCTGGTCGACCTTGGTGTCGGGTTCGACGTCCAGGTGAGCGGCTGCGTCGTCGCCGACGACGACGCAGCGGTAGCGCGCGGGCCGCAGCTCCTCCAGCTCCCAGCCGTCGCCGAAGGCGTCGCGGATCGCGCTCTCGCCGATCCGCGGCCCGAATCCCGGCTCGGCGTCGGAGAGGGCGAGGATGTGCACCACGCCGCCGGGGCGGCAGGCGGCGTGCAGGGACGCGACGTAGGCGGTGCGGTGCTCCCCGTCGAAGACGTGGAACAGGGCGCTGTCGAGGATGGTGTCGTAGCGCTGCTCCGCCTCACCGAGAGCGAAGGCGTCGGCGACCGCGAACTCCGCGTCGACCCCCTGCTCGGCGGCGTTGGCGCGGGCCTTCTCGACGGCGCGGGGCGAGAAGTCGATCCCCCGCACGTCGTAGCCCAGGCGCGCGAGGTGGATTGTGTGCTCGCCGGTACCGCAGCCGGGGTCGAGCACGGCGCCGCGGATCCGGCCGTCCCGCTCCAGCGCCAACACCTCCGGCTGCGGCTCGCCGATCACCCAGGGTGCGGTGTCGCTCTCGTAGGCGGAGTCGAAGAGGGACGCCGACGTGGTCGCCATGGCCTGCTCCTTTGACGGGCTCGAAGGGCTCGGAGGACGCGAAGGGCCGGTCGCTGCGGATCACGCGGCCCGCGGCGCGCGCCGCCGATCGGCCGCACCTTCTTTCCCCCTTGCGCCTCCGACGTACTCCGTACTCTGCTACCTCAAGCACAGTCGAGGTCAAGCGGATTCCGCCGAGCCGCGGAACGATACGGCGCGACCGGCTGCGGGCCGCGGCCGGTCGCCGCCGTCGGCTTCGCGCAGGTGCGGCGCATGGCTCCGCACCGCTCCGACGGCCTCCTCGCGATGCGGGTCGACCATGGCCGCCGGACCGGCGAAGCCGGTCGGCGCGGTCTCGCCGCCGCCGGCGTCGGCGCGCACGCGGGCCGCGGCATGCACCCGCTCGACTTCAACGACCTAATGCTGGAACACGGCTACGACGTCAGGCGGGCCTACGGGCGAAGCAAGCTCGCCCAGACCATGTCCGACTTCGCGCTGGCCGAGCACCTGCCCGCCGGCGAGGTGAACAGCCTGCACCCGGCCACTGTCGGCCACGATGGTGCTCTCCGAGATCGGGCGGCACTCCGACAGCCCCGAAGCAGGCGTGGAGTCCGCCTACCGGCTCGCCGCGTCGCCGGATCTCGCTGGGACGACGGGCGGCTTCTTCGACCGGACAAGGCCCGCGTGCGCGCACGTTCTGGCCTGCGATCCGGCGGCGCGCGCCGAGCTGTGGCAGCGCAGCCCGGAGCTCACCGGGCTCTCGTGGCGGCCGGCTGAGGCGCCCGGCCTCCCCGCCCGGTCGGGGCGGTGGCGCGGCCGGCGGCGTCCCGGCAGGGGTTCAGGGGTTCGACCGCCTCCCATTCATACCTACCGGTCGGTATCCTTCTCTGCGACTATGGCACAGGACACACCGGTGCCCCGCTCGCAAGGAGGACCCCCATGCTCAACCTGGCGATCGTGCTGGAGGACAGCGCACAGAAGCACCCCGATCGCACGGCCCTGGTCTACGGGGACGTGCGCATGCCCTATTCCATGGTCGAGGGCCTCGCCAACCAGGTGGCCGACCTGCTGGTCGCGCGCGGGATCGGCCCCGGGGACAAGGTGGCGCTGGCGTGCCCCAACCTCCCCTACTTCCCGCTGGTCTACTTCGGCGCCCTGAAGGCGGGAGCGGTCGTGGTCCCGCTCAACGTGCTCTCCCAGTCGGGCGAGATCTCCTACTACCTGGAGGACTCCGACGCCAAGGCGCTCTTCTGCTTCGAGGGAACGCCCGACCTCCCCCTGGGCCGGCGCGGCAAGGAGGCCTTCGACGCCGTCCCCGGCACCGAGCACTTCATCGTCCTGCCGACCGCGCCGCTGGCCACCGAGTCCTCGATCGAGGGCGCGGAGACGCTGTGGGCCGCGCTGCAGGGGACCTCCGACCGCTTCGAGTCGGTGCAGACCGCCGCCGACGACACCGCCGTCATCCTCTACACCAGCGGTACCACCGGCCGCCCCAAGGGCGCCGAGCTCAGCCACCAGAACATGCTGATGAACGCGGTGGTCAACGAGGAGCTGGTGCCCAGCCGGCCGGGCGAGGACTCCACGCTCACGGTGCTGCCGCTGTTCCACTCCTTCGGACAGTCCTCGATCATGAACGCCGGGCTGCGCCGCGGCGCGAAGCTCGTGCTGATGTCCCGGTTCGAGCCGGTCGAGGCGCTGTCGCTGATGCGCGAGGAGCGGGTCACCCTGTTCGCGGGCGTACCCACCATGTACTGGGCGCTGCTGTCGGCGGTACGCGCGGGCGGCCTGGAGGTTCCGGCCCTGGAGTCGGCGGTCTCGGGAGGAGCGGCACTGCCGCTGGAGGTGCTCAAGGAGTTCCGCGAGGTCTTCGGAGTGCAGATCCTTGAGGGGTACGGGCTCTCCGAGACCGCGCCGACCGCCAGCTTCAACCAGCTGTCCGGGCCCACCAAGCCCGGCTCGATCGGGTTCCCGGTGTGGGGTGTGCAGATGAAGCTGGTCGACGGTGACGGGAAGACCGTCGAGGGCGAGGGCCCCGGGGAGATCGCCATCCGCGGCCACAACGTCATGAAGGGCTACTACAAGCGCCCGGAGGCCACCGCCGAGGTGATGCGCGACGGGTGGTTCCGTACCGGCGACATCGCACGGCGCGACGAGGACGGCTACTACTTCATCGTCGACCGCGCCAAGGACATGATCATCCGCGGTGGCTTCAACGTCTATCCGCGGGAGGTGGAGGAGGTGCTGATCGCCCACGAGTCGGTCTCGCTCGCCGCCGTGGTGGGCGTGCCCCACGACACCCGCGGCGAGGAGGTCAAGGCGTTCGTCGTGCCTGAGGCCGGCACCGAACCGACCGAGGAGGAGCTGGTCGCGTGGTGCCGCGACCGGCTGGCCGCGTTCAAGTACCCGCGCTCGGTGGAGTTCCGCGCGTCGCTGCCGATGAGCGCCACCGGCAAGATCCTCAAGCGCGAGCTGCGGTAGTCCGGCGCCGCAGCGCCGCCGCCCACGCGCGGGCGCCGGAGCGCGGCCGGGGTGCGCGGCGGCCGAGAACCGGTCCCGGACCGCGGAGGCCCGGGACCGGCCACGCGACCGGAGTGCGGCACGCCCTCCCCTCATCGGCGGCCGCCCCGGCCCGTCGTCCCCTCCGGCCGCTCGCGGGCGTAATCCGGAGGCACGCCGCTGCAAGTTCATATTCGCGGCCGTCGATGTGTCAAGGCCGGTCGGGGAGGCGATTCCGTATCGAAGCACGACCGCGCCGACCTCCGCGTCCGTGCCCAGGCGGCCCCTTCACGCCTTCGCGCGAACTTGACAATCCGTGCTGCGTTCGCGAATCCTCACGGATCACGCGAGGCCGTGGAGAACGGCCCGCCCCGCATTCCCCCTCGGAGGTCTTCCGTGTACGACATGCTGCTCGTCCTTACGGGCGCGGCCATAAGCCTCGTGACCAGCGTCGTTGTGACCTGGGCACAGGGCCGGCAGGTCCGCAAGGGCGAGAACCGCGTCGCCGCCCGCGAGTCGACGCGCCAGCTGACCGGCCTGTTCATCGCCGAGCGCCAAGGCGCCGCCGAGTCCGACGGCGCCGAACCGACACCGGCTCTGGCAGAAGCGGAGATGATGTCGGTGGCGATCTCCGACCGCCGCACGCGCGAACGGATGCGGGCGATCATCCGGCTGCTGCGCGAGCTGTGGCTCCCCGAGCTCCAGGAGCTCAGCGGCGCCAAGCCGGCGGTCATGCGCCCTCTGCTGTGCGACCACGCTCTTGAGGTGCTGGGTGCGCACTTCCGCAACGAACGGCTGCCCGCCGTGCCGCAGAACGTGCAGAAGATGCTCGACGTCGAGGACGAGGCGCTGAGCATCCACGCCGGCGGCGCCCCGCGCAGCGTCGCGGCCGCCGTCAAGACGGCGGACAAGACCGCGGGCCCGGGTCCCTCCGGCTCGGCCGCCTCCTCCGGCGGCGGCTCGGGCAAGGGCTCGCCGTCCACCGCCAAGGGGTCCGCCCCGGCCGCCAAGGACGCCTCGCCGGCGGCCTCCGAAGGTGAGGCCCCGGCGCCGCGCGGCCGCATCCGGCGCAAGCAGTCCGCCGAGGAGGAGCCCGCCAAGCAGGCGCGCCGGTCCAAGACGGGCAAGGGCGCCGACGCCGGCGACGACGCGCACAGCGCCTTCTGGAACGACGAGGCCTGATGCCTCGGCGTCCCCGCGGCACACGAAGGGGCGGCCCCGGCGCAGGCAGGTGCACCGGGGCCGCCCTCCTTCGTTCCGTCGGGGGCAGGGAGGCTCCCTCAGCGGGAGCGGCTCCGCGGCCGGGTCAGGCCAGCGTCAGACCCCACCGGTCCAGGATCGGGTTGACCTCCTGGTAGTAGGTGGTGCCGCCGGACGAGCAGTTGCCCGAGCCGCCGGAGGTGACGCCCTGCGCCTGGTCGCCGCTGACCCACGAGCCGCCGGAGTCGCCGGGCTCGGCGCAGACGTTCGTGCGCGTCAGCCCGTAGACCACGCCCTGGGGGTAGCGGACCGTCTGGTTGCGGGCCTGGATGGTGCCGCAGTGCCAGCCGGTGGTGGAGCCGGAACGGCAGATGGACGAGCCCACCGGGGCCCGGCTGGAGCCGTTGACGCTCACGGTGCCGCCGGAGTAGTTGTTCACCTGCGAGGTGGGGTTCCACCCGCTGGTGGTGACGTAGCCCATGTCTCTGCCGGGGAACACGGAGCCGGAGAAGCTGCCGCTGCCGCCGCCGGCGCCGGAGACCGAGTCGCCCGGACTGCCGCAGTGGCCGGCGGTCACGAACCCGGTGGTGACGGCGAAGCCGATGGAGCAGCGGGAGGTGCCGTTGATGTAGAAGGCGTTCCCGCCGACGATGTCGGCGTAGGTCTTCGGGTTCTCGGCGCTCTGCTTGACCTTGACGGCGCCCTTGTCGACGCCGGCGTCGGCGAGGAACTCCTTGCCGGCCGCGGCCGCGCCCTTCTCGACGGTCATGACCACGGTGTCGGCCTCGACGTCGGAGTACCAGCCGGTCACACCCGACCCGGCCTCCTTGGCGCTGGAGTTGAGGTCGCCGACGATCTCGTCGAGGGTGTCCTGGCCGTAGGTGACGACCTCGGCCTCGGCTCCGGCGTCCTCGACGGTCTCGACCGCGTCGGAGTCGGTGACCGAGACGGTCAGCTCGCCGGTGTCGCTGTCGAAGACGGCACCGCCGAACTTGGCGCCGAGGTCGTCGCGAAGCTCGTTCTCCAGGGAACGGGCGCGACCTTCGTCCTTGACGAGCTGCTCGGCCTCCGAGGCGGTGAGCCCGAGGTCGCGCTGCATCGCTTGGAGCTGTTCAGGCGCCACCGTCGGAGCGGGTTCCGCCGCCGCGCCGGTCGTGGCCGCTGCGATCAGCCCTGCGGACAGGGCGATGCCGCCGAGTGCCATGAAGTGGGGGGATTTTCGCACGTGCCTTACTCCTTGAGCGGGGATGAGAAAAGGGCAACTGCGCCCGGCTCGGGACCGGACGCGAATCCCCGGCGGGCTGGACCTCGTGAGCCCGTCCCGCCGCATCCACCGACGTTCGGTGAATGAGACGAAACGATAAGTGAAGTTAACGGCGCGCGACAGACCCGATACGCAACGGCAGACCGGACCCGCCGAGCCGCCGCGGCGGACGGGCGGACAGACCAGTCACCCCCTGCGGCTCGCCTGACGTCGGGTTTCACAAATACGAAATGACTGCCAGAAGACTCACTATCGCGGACACAAGGGACGATCTTGGCCGGATTCGGCCAAAATTTGCCCGGCTACCGAGACGGAAGAGAACGGCTTCGACTCTTAGTGAGACGCCCTGGCCTTCAAACGGCGGTTGCGCTGGACAGACGGGATCTGACGCCCGGCCTGCCGAAGTCCGCTGCGGACCCGGGGTGTGGGAAGCGAAGCAGGTCGCCGGGCTTTCCCGGCACCGACCGCGGTGCCCCCTCCGCCGACCGCCGCGCCCGGAACCCCGCCGCCGGACTCGCGACCGCGTTCGATACGCATCCGATCGCCCGTTCGGGAAAGAACCACAGTGACGGACTACCGAATCCGCAAGGGGGGACCGTCATGGAGATCACCGGCATCTTCACCGCGATCATCATCGGACTGATCATCGGCGTACTCGCGCGGATCATCCTGCCCGGCAAGCAGAACATCCAGGTGTGGCTGACGGTCGTGGTCGGCATCGTGGCCGCCCTGATCGGCACGGCCATCGCCGCCTTCGCCGGATACGCGGACACCCCCGGCATCGACTGGTGGGAGCTGATCACCCAGCTGGTCCTGGCGGTCGTCGGCGTGGGCGCCGTTTCGAGCATGCGCACCCGCAAGGGCAGCTGACCTTCGGCGCCCGCGGGGCTCCGGGGACACCGGGGCTCCCGCGGACGCAGGGGGCGAGACGAGCCGGGGGCGCGCTCCTCGGCCCCGGTCGCCGCTGCCGTCCACGCGCGCACGTCCGCATGCGCGCCGTCCGAGCGTCCCGACCGCCGCGGGCGGTCGGGGCCGGTGCGGCCGAGCCGGAGAAGGGCCGACCGAGCGGAGACCCGTGTGCCGCCGCGCGCCTCCCGGCCGGGATTCGGACTCGACTCTCGCGGTAATAGGTGTGGCGGAAATTATCGCCGCGATCCCGGCATAGGTGACGAACACCCGCAATCCGCCGACGCGGGCGCGCAAGGCATCTCGTAGGATCTCCTTACACTGCTGCGGCCGTCCTGTGCACCGCGGCCGGACCCCCCTCTCTTACCGCCCTCGTCGGTCTCCGGCCCAGCGGGTCCGAAACTGCGTGCCCGGTCCCCCGGCGCACCACCACCCCCTGCCCACGAAGAGATTCGCATGCCCGACGACGCCCCTGACGCCGATTCCGGCGCCGGATCCGAACGCACCGAGGGCTCCGGCCCGCGCGATCCCGAAGACGAGGGCCCCTCCCCGGCGCCCGGCGCACCCGGTGACGCGGAGCGGCACCGCCCCTCCGAGGAGTCCGGCGAGAACGCGGGGCCCGAAAGCTCCGCGGAGGCCGGGACGGCCGGAGAGCCGCTCGGCACGGGTGCCGCCGGTGAGGCCGGCGAACCCCCCGCGGCGACGGAGGCCGCCGGGGAAGAAGGAGACCATGCGGCCGCGGAACCCGGCGGCGCGCCCACCCCCGGCGGCACCGCGGACGGCGCGCAAGGACCCGGGGCCGCCGCCGCGCCCGCTGAGAGCGCCCCCGTCTCCCCCGCCCCGCGGCGCCGCAAGCCCTCGCGCGTCGCTGCCCTGATAGCGGCGGCCGTCGTGATCGTGCTGGTGGGCGGCGCCGGCACCGCCTACGGGTACTTCCGGTCGCTGCAGGGCAACATCGTCCGCCACGACCTCGACACGGCGCTGGACGAGGAGGACCGCCCGGAGAAGATCGGCGACGACCTGAACATCCTGTTCATCGGCTCCGACGGCCGCGAGGGCGGCAACGCCGCCTACGGCGGGCGGGACTTCGTCGGCGAGCGCTCCGACGCGCTGATGCTCGCCCACATCTCCGCCGACGGCCGGGTCACCGTGGTCAACTTCCCGCGCGACTCCCTGGTCCGGCTTCCCGAGTGCGACGCCTACGGCGAGACCGACGGCACCCCCGGCTACCACGGCATGATCAACGCGGCGCTCTTCCACGGCGGTCCGCCGTGCGTCGTCAAGACGATCGAGTCCCTCAGCGGCATCCGCATCGACCACTTCGCGCACGTCACCTTCGTCGGGTTCCGCGAGATGATCGACTCGATCGGCGGCGTGCACATGTGCATCCCCCGGCCGATGCACGACAAGCGCGCCCAGCTCGACCTGGACGCCGGGCAGCAGCTGCTGGACGGCGAGGAGGCGCTGTCCTTCGTCCGCGCCCGCTACGAGATCGGCAACGGGGGCGACATCGGGCGCATCGACCGCCAGCAGATGTTCCTCGGCGCCCTGGCGGACGAGGTCGACGGCACCCACCTGCTCACCCAGCCGAGCCAGGCCACCGGCATGCTCCAGGCGCTGTCGGAGCACACCGGCACCGACGACGACTTCACGCTGCCGACGATGGTCTCCATCGCCTCCACGCTCGCCGGGACCAGCCTGTCCGACATCGCCTTCTACACGGTGCCGTGGTCGCGCGCCCCCTACGATCCCAACCGCGTGGTCTGGGACGAGGACGCCGCCGCGCGGCTGTTCTCCGCCATCCGGCACGACCGCCCGGTGGAGGACCGCCGGCTCGTCACCGGCGAGCAGAGCGCGGAGGACGCCGGCGCCGAGGACGCCAACGGATCGGGCGGCTCCCAGGCCCCGCAGGACGCGGGCACCGCGTCGGCGCGGCCCGGCACCGGGGAAAGCGCGTCCCCCGGCCCCGCGGACGCCGGGTCCGAGCCCATCAAGGGCCGCGACGCGACCTCCAACCCCTGCTCTAACGGGCTGGGGCAGGGAACGGAGAGCGCCGAGGAGTCCACGGAGCCGCAGCTGTGACCGGATCGCCCGTACTCTGCGCCGATCCGGCGCCCGCGGCCGCGAACGGCCACCCCCTCGGCCGCACATTTTGCGAGGAAATCTGTGATTTGTGCGAACCAGCCACCGGGGTTCGCGCGTCAGAACAACCGGGTACCACCGTCCCCGCACCGCACAGTGGCGGATACGCCGCACCGCCGAGTCGCGGTGGCATTACCTCCCTCCCTGCCACGTTCGGGACCGTGCCCGCTAACCGACGACCTGGAGGACCCCCGAAGTGACAACCCGCTTTCCACGCCGGTCCACTGCCGCGCTGTGCGCCGCTGCCGCCGCCGTCCTGATGGCGGCGGCAGCCTGCAGCACCGACGAGGGCGACCTGGCCAACGAAGAGCCCACGGCCGCCGCGGCCGACGTGACGATCACACCCGAGGACGGCGGCTCCGAGGTCCGCACCGACTCCCCCATCGTGGTCGACGCCGACAAGGGCAAGATCACCGACGTGACGGTCGAGCAGAAGCTCTCCGAGGACGAGACCGACGAGAGCATGACCGGCACCTACAACGACGGCAAGACCGAGTGGGTCAGCGACTGGACGATGCACCCCGGTAGCGACGTAACCGTCACCGCTGTCGCCGAGAACAGCGAGGGCGAGAGCACCGAGTTCATCAGCGAGTTCTCCACGGTGGAAGCGGTCGAGGGGCAGCGGCTGGAGATCAAGAGCATCAACGTCGAGCCCGGCAGCACCGTCGGCGTGGGGATGCCGGTCGTCGTCGACTTCGACATGCCGGTCAAGAACAAGGCCCAGGTCGAGGCCGCCATGGAGGTCCGCTCCGAGAAGCCCGCCGAGGGCGCCTGGAACTGGTTCGGCGACAAGCAGGCGGTCTTCCGCCCTGCCGAGTACTGGGAGCCGCACCAGAAGGTCACGGTGAACCTGAACCTCGCCGGCGTCTCGGCGTCCGAGGGCGTGCTGGGTGTCGAGAACCGTCGGCTCGAGTTCGAGGTCGGCCGCTCGCAGATCTCGTCGATCGACGAGGACTCCCACCAGATGGTCGTCGAGCGCGACGGCGAGAAGATCAAGGAGTTCCCGGTCAGCCTGGGCATGGCCACCCAGCACAAGTACACCACCACCTCCGGCACCCACCTGACCATGGCCTTCCACACCGACTACCGGATGAGCAACGACACGCTCGGCGTCTCCAAGGACGACCCCTCCTACTACGAGGAGTACGTCGCCTACGCCGTCCGCATCTCCAACTCCGGCGAGTTCCTGCACACGGCCGACTGGAACTACCAGCTGGGCGAGGCCAACACCAGCCACGGCTGCATCAACATGAGCGTCCCGGACTCCCGGTGGTTCTACGAGGAGAGCCTGCGCGGCGACCCGGTCGACGTCACCGGCACCGACCGCGAGCTTGAGGTCAACAACGGCTGGGGCTACTGGCAGCGCTCCGCCGACGAGTGGGTCTCGCAGAGCGCAACGGGCGAGGCCGACGACACCTCCGAGGCAGGCACGCCCGGTTCGCCGCACCACGAGGCGTAACGCGGCGAGCGTGCCCGGGCGCCGGCGCCCGGGCACGCCGCCCGCCGGGGGCGGGCACGGCTCCCCGGCAGGACGACTCCATACCGCGCCACGCCACCGGCGGGCCGTCGACTCCGACGGCCCGCCGGCTTTCGTATGGCGCGGCGCCGAACCGACCGGCGGCGGGCGGCCGCCCGACCCGGCGGGAGTGCCGCCCGAGGCAGCGGGCGGGGCCCGGAGGCACCGTCGGATGTCGGCGGTGCCTGCTGCAACGAAACCCGCGGCCGTGCGCGCGGCCGGCAGGGGCGGGCCGCCCGGCGCGTGCACTGCTTCCGGAACCGGAGCCGTTCGCTCCGGTGCCCGGCCCCGACCCGGGCAGCCGCGCGGGCTGTCCCGCGCGGCTGCCCGGGTCGGGGCGCCGCTGCGCCCAGGGAGGAACGGCGGGTCGCAACGCCCTGCGGGCGGCCGGACAGCGGGGGCGGCGCGGCAGGGCGCCGCAGCGACGTGGGAAGAAGGAACCGCGGGGCCGTGCGCGCGGCGGCCCGGAGAGCGCGGGCCGCGTCCCGCTGCCCCGGTCTCGCGGACGCCCACGCCCCGGACGGTTCACGAGCGGGGGCGGTTTCCGCCGAACGGGTGCGGGCGGCACAACGTGAAAAGGCCCCGGGCGACGGTGCCTGGCCGGGAATCCGGCCTGGGAACCCCCACAGTTCCCAGGGCGGTGCGTCCGGCCGGCAACCCGTCACCCGGGGCCGGCGTGCACCGCGGCCCCGACGGAATCGGCCGCGGTGCACGGTCAGGTGGACCAGTGCGGAGCGCTCGGTCGAAGCGCCCGGTGGTTACAGCGCCGGCGTGCCGACGCCCTCGACGACGTCCACGACACCGGTCGCGCCGGCGCCGCCGGCCGCGGCCTCGGTGACGTCGCCCGCGGCCTCGCTGATGTCGACCTGCTCGGCCACCTCGCCGACCGAGGGGGCTTCCTCGGTGACGGTGTCAGCGGCGTCCTGCACCTGGCCGGTGGCGGGAACGGTGGACTCGACGGCCTCCGTGTCTACCCCCTCCACGGAGACCGGGGTCTCGGGCAGCTGGTCCTCGACGCTCTCGGTGGAGGGCTCGGGCAGCTCGCCGGCGAGGGTGTCCACCTCGTCGGTGGTGTTGGGCAGGACCGTGCCGGCGGTCTGCTCGACGGCCGAGCCGACGGCCTCACCCGCGATCTCGGCGGGCTGGCCCTGGACGGAGGTCGGGGCGGGCAGCTCGTTGCTCAGCGGCAGGGTTTCGGTCGTGGCGCCGGGCACCACGGAGAAGGCGTCCTCGCCGAGCAGGCCGGTCAGGTCGCCGGTGGGCAGCATCCCCAGCGGGTCTCCCTGCTGGGGCGCGACGTCGTAGGCGGGCAGCGTCGTGGCGGTGCCGTCGACCGCACCGGCCTGGTGCTGCACCTCGTTGCTCAGCGGCAGAGAACCCGCCGCACCGCCCAGCAGGCCGTTGACCGCACCGGTCGGCAGCAGGCCCGCGGGGTTGCCCACGCCGGGGACGACGCCGTTGGCGGCCTGGTGGACCTTGCCGTTCGCACCGCCCAGCACGCCGTTCACCGCGCCGGTGGGCACGGTGTCCGCGGCGTCGCCCACGGCGGGCACGTCCGGAACCCCCGCGTCCGCCGGCAGCGTCGACGCGGCACCCTCAACCGCACCCGCCTGGTGCTGCACCTCGTTGTTCAGCGGCAGAGAACCCGCAGCACCACCCAGCGCGCCGTTGACCGCATCGGCCGGCAGCAGGCCCGCAGGGTTACCCACAGCAGGCACACCCGCAACACCGGCGTCCGCCGGCAGCGTCGACGCGGCACCCTCAACCGCACCCGCCTGGTGCTGCACCTCGTTGTTCAGCGGCAGAGAACCCGCAGCACCACCCAGCGCGCCGTTGACCGCATCGGCCGGCAGCAGGCCCGCAGGGTTACCCACAGCAGGCACACCCGCAACACCGGCGTCCGCCGGCAGCGTCGACGCGGCACCCTCAACCGCACCCGCCTGGTGCTGCACCTCGTTGCTCAGCGGCAGAGAACCCGCAGCACCACCCAGCGGCACGGTGCTGGTGACGCCGCCCAGCAGGCCGTCGACCGCTCCGGTCGGCAGGACACCCGCGGGGTTGCCCACGCCCGGCACGCTCGGAACGCCCGCGGAGTGGTGGACCGTGCCGTGGCTCAGGCCCACGGTGTTGCGGGCGCGGGCGATCGTGTTGTGGACGGAGTCGAGCTGGGCCTGCGCCTGCGGGGCGACGTGCGAGACGTCGCCCGCAGGGGTGCCCAGGTTGGGGGTGCTCGGGACGGGCTGCACCGTGCGCAGGTCGGCCTCCTGCACCTTGGAGACGAGCGATTCCGCGCCGCCGCCCAGGCCGGCGGGCAGGCCCGCGGTGGCCGGGGTCGCCTGCGGCAGGGAGTCAGTTGCGCTCAGCGCGCCGAGGTCGTCGGCTCCGGCGGAACCCGCGCCGAGAGCGGCGACACCTGCGGCACTGGCCGCCACGAGAACGGCCTTGGCGGACTGGCGAGCGAACTGGAACATGGAACGTCCTTCCGGATCGTTGGAATATCGGTTGCTTCGGGGATGGACGATGATGCGTCCGTAATTCCGCTTGGCTGCCCTGGCCGGGGGCACCCTCTGCGGTTCTGGGATGACTTCGGGGACTTCCCCGGCGCTCCGCGTCCGTGCGTGGCTTGCAGGGACGGTGGATGCCGGGATCAACCTGAGGATCTGGCGGACCTCGGGCTGACGTGAACCTCGTGGCGGAGGCGAGAAGGCTCGCTCTCGAACACGGGCACGGGGCTCACGTCAGCCCCCAGAGGGCAGATGCCGCTGGACCGGTAGCCGGGCGCCAGACAGGGTGTGCGGCAGCGCACCGCGTGATGCGGGGGCTATCGCCGCGTCCCGGGGCGGGAGGTCCTAGTCGGGGGAGAAGGTCGGCTGCTCGCCCAGGTCCCGCGGGACGTCGGCGAGCGCCTGGCGGGCGCGCTGGAGAGCGCCCGCGGCCGGGACGGCGGAGTCCGCGGCCGGAAGGTACCCGGCGCACATGCCGCCGCCGGGCTGCAAGGTGTTCGCGCCGGAGCCCACCGCGGCGGCCGGCTCGGGGCGGTCGACGCCGCCGTCATCCTGCGCGGAACCGTCGTCGTCGGAGGCGGCCGAGCCGCCGTACACGGCGACGTCGGCGTAGTCGGCGACGGCTGCGGACCCCGGGTGGGCGCGGACGCTCCCCTGGTCGGCGGGCGCGGACGCGGTGCCGCGGTCCGCCGGCCGGGGATCGAAGTTGTCCGGAGTGCGGTCGGCGGCGGAGCCGGCGCCGGGTCCGGCGCTTTTGCCGAGCCCAAGGCCGGGGATGACGCCGGCCTTGCCGAACCCGGCGGGGCGGAGGTCCGCCACGCCGAAGCCCGGAAGCCCGTGGGACGAGGCCGCGGCCTCGCTCGCCGCGGCCGCGGAGACCGCCGCGGCCGGGCCGGAGCCGCCGGAGGCGGCGACGGAGACGGGCACCGTGCGCCCGGCGTCGCGGCTGACCTCGCTGACGGCCGTCACGGCGCCGGTGAGCCGCCCGGTCGCGGAGCCGCCCTGGGCGGAGTCCGCGGAGCCGGACGTCGGGCCGCGGCGGTCGGCGCGGGCGTCGGAGTCGGAGGAGGCCTCGGAGCCGGATGCGCCGCCGGAGTCGGCGTCGGAGCCGACGGAGGCGGACACCGGCGTGTCCACGCCGTCCGCGACGACCTGGGCACCCGTGCCGTCCGCAGCGGCGCCTTCCCCGGAACCGCCGGCGCTGTCGCCGGAGTCGCCGGGCGCGGCGCGGCCGGAGCCGCCGTCCGCGGAGGAGCCGCCCGAAGCGGCCGGGTCGAGATCCTGCACGGCCTCCGCCGCCGACCCTCCCTGCTGAGAAGCCTGCCCGGAGGCCGCCGAGCCGGTGAGTCCGCCGACGGGCGACTCGTCCGCCGCCGCGCACGCGGCACCGGCGAACCAGGCACCCGAAAGCAGCCCGGCGACGACCAGCCACCGGCGGGCCGACGGCCACATCCCCGAGGTACCCCGCGCTGTGCGCACCCCCGCGGCGACGCGTGCTCCGCGTCGCGAGCGGTCTGTGCGCGGCATGGGGGTTCCCCTTCGGTAGCTGTCGTCGGCTCACGGAACGTGGGACGCGGAAAGCGTAGTCGCTGTCCCGCGAATTCGGCCACGGTGACTCGAACCGGCCGGTGGCCCGGAACGTGGGCTCGGCCTCAACTGAACGCGACCGTAGCATGATCACTACGGGAAGCAACCGTCGAATCGAGGAATTTTCTCGGCCGTCACCCGCCGCCGTTCCCGGATCTGTACCTATAACCGTTTCGTCCCCGGCCGCTCCGGCGGGCGCGGGAGCGGCTTCGCGCAGGGCCAGTGACCAGCGGGCCGACCGCACGCGGTGCGGAGACGCGGACGGCCGCCGCCCGTGCGCGTCCCGGGCCGCGGTTTCCGACCGTTCGCGAATGATTCTTCGCGGCGCGTGCCGTATCCTGCCGATTACCGGGCGTCCGGGCCTCCGGCACGCCGGGGACTCCGACCGAGCGACGCCCGGGCGCGGTGACGGGAACAGGGCCCCCTCAGCCCGCCGTTCCCCGCGCCGTCCGCGTGTTGTCCCCCGGCCCCCGTCTCCTGTCGCTTCTGTTTGCCGATTGCCTCCTCAGCCGCCTCCCGCCGACGGGTTCCTCCTCGGGAATCCGCCGTTTCCGGCAACGACGATCGCACTCCGCGATAACGTATGCACCCGGAGGTGTGCATCCGATGTCTGACATCCCGGAACGCTCGCTGCTTCCCAAGATGCGTCTGGACGAGCTCATCTCCGAACTCCACATCCGGCTGGAATCGGCGCTGTCCACCCGCGACCGCGTCCACTCCCTACTGGAAGCCGTCCTGTCCATCGGCAGCGACCTCGACCTCGCCACCGTGCTGCGCCGGCTGACCGAGGCCGCCGCCACCCTGGTCGACGCCCGCTACGCGGGGCTGGGCGTGCTGGACGAGGACGGCAACTTCGCCGAGTTCATCCCCGTCGGCCTGAGCACCGACCAGACCGACGGCATGCACGTCTTCCCCCTGGGGCTGGGCATCCTCTCGGTACCCACCCGCGACCGCTCCGCCCTGCGGCTGCGCGACCTCACCGACCACCCCGAGTACCACGGCATGCCCGAGGGCCACCCGAAGATGCGGTCGTTCCTCGGCGTTCCCGTCCAGGTGCGCGAGGAGGTTTTCGGCAACCTCTATCTCACCGAGAAGCGCAACGGCGGCGAGTTCGACGAGGAGGACGAGGCCATCGTGACCGCGCTCGCCACCGCGGCCGGCGTGGCCATCGAGAACGCCCGGCTGTACGAGGAGACCCGGCTGCGCGAGCGCTGGCTGGCCTCCTCGACCGAGGTCACCACGCGGCTGCTCTCCGGTGCCGACAGCGACGAGGTGCTCGGCTACCTCGCCCAGCAGTCGCGCGAGATGTCCGACGCCGACGTCGCGATCGTGCTGCTGCCCGACTCCCGCGAGCGCGACCTCGTGGCCGAGATCGCCGACGGCCCGGTCGCCGAGCAGGTCATCGGCAGCCCGGTCACGATGGAGGACACCAAGTGCGGCTGGGTCTACCGCAACGGCGAGCCCGCCACCATCCAGGACCTGCGCCAGGCCAAGTGCCCCATGCTGACCCACCGCGGCTTCGGCCCCGGTCTGCTCGTGCCGATCGGCACCCCCGAGCACACGCGCGGCGTGCTGCTGCTGGGCAAGATGAGCGCCCGCTCCCCCTTCAACGAGGCCACGCAGCGGATGATCGACGCCTTCTCCGCCCAGGCGGCGGTGGCCCTGGAGTTGGCCGAGGCCCGCCGCGACGCCGAGCGGCTGGTGGTGCTGGAGGAGCGCGACCGCATCGCCAAGGACCTGCACGACGTGGTGATCCAGCGGCTGTTCGCCTCGGCGATGACCCTCATGAGCACGGTGCGGCTGATCGGCGACGCCGAGGCCGGCGACCGCGTCCAGCGCACCATCGACGACCTGGACGAGACCATCCGCGAGATCCGCTCCACCGTCTTCGCGCTGCAGCTGCCGTCCCAGCCGCAGCACACGTCGCTGCGCGACCGGATCCTGACCGCCGCCGAGGGCAGCGCGCGCTCGCTGGGCTGCCAGCCCGGCGTGCGGCTGGAGGGCTCGATCGACACGTCGGTGCCCGACGAGGTCGGCGAGCAGCTCCTGGCCGTACTGGGCGAGGCGCTCTCCAACGTCGCCCGGCACGCCGACGCCTCCGAGGTGCACGTGTCGGTGCAGGCCGACGAGCGGCTGACCCTGCAGGTCGACGACAACGGGCGCGGCATCCCCGAGAACGGCCGGCGCAGCGGGCTGCGCAACCTGGCCGAGCGGGCCCTGTCGCTGGGCGGGGAGTTCACCGTCGATCCGGTCCCCGGAGGCGGGACCACGCTGCGCTGGAGCGTCCCGTTGCACAGCCGCCGACAGGGCGCCCGAGTGCCCGCCTGAGCCGCGCCGGCGCCCGGCTCAGCGGCGCTTGCTGCGCAGCTCCGCGACGAGGATCGCCGCCTGGGTGCGGCGCTTGAGGTCCAGCTTGGAGAGCAGGCTGGACACATAGTTCTTGACGGTCTTCTCCGCCAGGTACAGGCGCTCGCCGATCTGCCGGTTGGTCATCCCCTCGCCGATCAGGTCGAGGATCTGGCGCTCCTGCGGGCTGAGCTCGGCCAGCGGGTCGGGCTCGGGCGGCCCCTCGCGCAGCCGGTCCAGCATGCGCCCGGCGCTGGCCGGGTCCAGCAGCGACCCGCCGGCGGCGACAGTGCGCACCGCGCCGACGAGGTCGGCGCCGTGGATCTGCTTGAGGACGTAGCCGGCGGCGCCGGCCATCACCGCGTCGTAGAGCGCGTCGTCGTCGGCGAAGGACGTCAGCATCAGGCAGGCGATGCCGGGGTGGTCGGAGCGGACCTCGCGGCAGACGCTGACACCCGAGCCGCCGGGCAGCCGCACGTCCAGGATCGCGACGTCGGGTGCGGCGAGGGGGATGCGGGCGAGCGCCTGTTCTGCGGTGCCCGCCTCGCCGACGACCTCCATGTCGGGCTCGCTCTCCAGCATGGCGGCTACTCCGCGCCGGACCACCTCGTGGTCGTCGACCAGGAAGACGCGGATGGAGTCGGAACCGGATTCTGCGCCCCGCGCACCTGCGGTCGTCATCGACGCCTCGTTTCGCTCGTGATACCTGCCCGCGTACGACGGTAGCCGCCGACCGGGGAACAGGCACTGCCGAAAGCCACGAAAGGTGCGGACGAAAGTCCCGGTGCGCAGGCGGGCGCACCGGGCGCGTCCGGCGGGCGCGGGGTACCGCGCGTGCGGCGCCTCCGGTGCGCCGGACGCGCGGTGCTCCGGTGCTCCCGAGCGCTCCGGCCCTTCAGGGGCGCAAATGCGCCCAGGGCCGCGCGGTCTCGAACGCGCGGCAGGCCGCCATGACCAGCGGGTCGGCATGGCGCGGGCCCACCACCTGCAGGCCCACCGGCAGGCCGGCCCCGGTGAAGCCGCACGGCACGCTCGCGGCCGGCTGCTGGGTCATGTTGAACGGATAGCTGAACCCCGCCCAGGAGGTCCAGCGGCGCTCGCCCGAGCCGGGCGGCGCCTCCAGGCCCGCCTCGAAGGCGGCGATGGGCATGGCCGGGGTCAGCAGCAGGTCGTACTCCCGGTGGAAGCGCCCCATCGCCTCGCCCATGGACATGCGCGTGGCCATGGCGGTCAGGTAGTCCTGCGCGGAGTAGGTCAGCCCCTCCTCGACGATCTCGCGCAGCCCGGGGTCGAGCCGCTCGCGCTGGGCGTCGCCGAGGGCCTCGGTGGCCTTGGCGGCGCCGGTGTACCAGAGGATCTGGAAGTGCTCCAGCGACTCCGGGACCGGGGGGTCGGCCTGCTCGACGACCGCGCCCAGCTCCTCGAAGGCCGCGGCCGCCCGGGCGACGATGCGCGCGACCTCCGGGTCGACCGACAGGTGGCCCAGCGCCGGGCTGTAGGCGATGCGCAGCCCGCGCATCGGGGTCTCCAGCGACTCGGCGAAGGAGTACGCGGGCGAGGCCAGCCGGGCCCAGTCGCGGTAGTCGGGCCGGGTGATGACGTCGAGCATGAGCGCCGCGTCGGCGACCGTGCGTGTCATCGGTCCGGAGTGGGCCAGACTGCCGAAGGCGCTGGCCGGGTAGTGCGGGACCAGGCCCCAGGTCGGCTTGATCGCGAAGACGCCGGAGAAGCTGGCGGGGATGCGCACCGACCCGCCGCCGTCGGTGCCCGTCGCCAGCGGGCCCATGCCCGCGGCGACGGCGGCCGCGGCGCCGCCGCTGGAGCCGCCGGGGGTCTTGTCGAGGTCCCACGGGTTGCGGGTGACGCCGTACAGCGGGCTGTCGGTGACGCCCTTCCAGGCGATCTCAGGGGTGGTGGTCTTGCCGACGAACACCGCGCCTTCCTCCCGCAGCCGCGCCACCACCGGGGAGTCCTGCTCCCAGGTCTGGTCCGGGTCGGTGTTGAGCGAGCCGCGCAGGGTGGGCCAGCCGCGGGTCAGCATGATGTCCTTGATCGACGTCGGCACGCCGTCCAGGCGGCCGAGCGGCTCGCCGCGGCGCCAGCGCTCCTCGGACCCGCGCGCGGCCTCGCGGGCGCCGTCGGCGTCGACCAGGCAGAAGGCGTTCAGCGCGGGGTTGCCGCGGTCGATGGCCTCCAGCACGGCGTCCGTGGCCTCCACCGGCGACAGCTCGCCGCGGGCGTAGGCCCCGAGCAGCTCGGTGGCCGGCATCCAGGCGGGCGAGTCGGCCTGCGCGGAGGCGGCGTCCGCCCCGTCCCGCGGCGCCTCGGCGTCGCCCTGGTCCAGCCCCTCGAACTTGGTACTCAATCTCAGTCCTTCCTGACGTCGGCACGTGGTGGGCGGAGCGCGGACCCGGGGGGTCCAGGGCGGTGTCAGGGACCGGAGACGTACCCGCGCGACTTGTCGACGACGTTGCGCAGCGGATTCCCGTCGAGGTAGCGGTCCAGGTTGTCGGTGAAGAGGTCGACCAGCTCGTCCAGCCAGCCCACGACGTCGCCGGACATGTGCGGCGACACGAGGGCGCCGGGGGCGTCCCACAGCGGGGAGTCCGCGGGCAGCGGCTCGGTGCGTGCGACGTCGAGCGCGGCCCCGGCGATCGAGCCCGCGTGCAGGGCGCGCACGAGCGCGTCCTCGTCGACCAGCGGGCCGCGGCCGACGTTGATCAGCCGGGCGCCGGGCCGCATGCGGGCGAGGAAGGCGGCGTCGGCGAGGTCGCGGGTGGCGTCGGTGAGCGGCGCGGCCAGTACGACGTAGTCGGCGCGGGGCAGCGCCTCGGCCAGGCCGGGGGCCGCGGTGTCCTGGGAGGCTTCGACGACGGTGCCGAAGTCGGGGTCCTCGGGCCGCGCGGTGCGGCCGGCGCCCTCGACGGTCATGCCGACGGCGCGCAGCCGGCGGGCGATAGCGCGGCCGATGGGCCCGGTGCCGATCACCAGCGCGTGCTTGCCGCCGACGCGCTCGGTCTCGCGGTGGCGCCACTCGCGGCGGCTCTGGTGGCCGAGCGTGGCGGGCAGGTCCTTGGCGAAGGCGATCACCAGGCCCAGGACGTACTCGGCCATCGGCTCGTCGAAGACGCCGCGGGAGTTGGTCACGACCACGTCGCTGCCGACGAGGCCGTCGAACATCAGGTTGTCGACCCCGGCGGTGGCGGCGTGCACCCAGCGCAGGCTGTCGGCCTTGGGCCAGGCCGCTTCCAGCGCCTCGGAGAACAGGTCCCAGACGAACAGGGCGTCGGCGCCGGGCAGGACCTCGCCGAGGCGGTCGGCGGTGGCGTAGCGCACGGACGCGAGCCCGGGGTGGTCGTCGAGGCGCGCGCTGCCGGGGGGAAGCTCGCCGCCGTGCAGGACGGCGAGGCGGGTCTGCGGCTGTGTTGCGGGTGTCACTGCGGGCGGCTCCGGGTTCAACAGACGTGGTCGGCCAAGCGGTTTCGCTGCTCTGCCTACCCGCGATCACCGCCGTCCAATGGTCGGGTACCGCGAATGCGGTTGAAACGCTAGGCAGAGCCCGTAGGATTGTCAACAATATGCGGGAAGTCGGCGAAACGGCGGTGAGCAGGGCCGATCGGCGCGCGCTGCGCACCGCTCACCGGCCGCCCCGGCGGCCCGCTTCGCACCCGTCCGCCCCTGCCCGTCCGATCGGCGCCGGCCCGATGGAATTTCCGGGCCGCCGCCCCCGCTGTCGCACGGGGGTGGAGCGGTCGGCGCGGCACCGCGAACGCGGCGGCGACGTAACACGCCAACCCGCCCGAACGTTGCCCTGTCGGGCTTTTCGATCGTATGATTGTCGACAATCAGCACCGTCGAGCCTGATGCCCCGCATCGCATCGCGTCGCGTCGCGTCGCCGGGGATCAGGGGGCTGCGCGTTGACAAGTTGACACGACTCGACCGACCGGCAGCGCCCGCCACGGGCGGCTGCGGCACAGCCCATCACCGCCTGCAAAGCACGATAAGTCCTATCATCGGCCGACCGCCGTCCGCGCTCAGCCGCGGCGGCCCCGCACCCGGCCTCCCGAGCCGGCCGGCCCCGGCCTCATCCCGTCTCCCGCCCGGGAACGCCCGACCCGTGTCCTCGGCGGTGCGTCACGGTGCCCAGTTAGAAAGGCCCAACCGACGATGCCCAGGTACATGACCATCAGCCTGGAGAAGCGCGGCGTCTCCTGCGTGGCCGAGCTGCTCGAGAAGGACGCCCCGCGCACCTGCGACGCGGTGTGGGACGCGCTCCCCCAGGGCAGCGACATCTACCACGCCAAGTACGCCCGCAACGAGGTCTACGCCATGGTCCCCCGGTTCGCCGCCGAGGAACCGGGCCAGGAGAACCCCACGGTCACCCCCATCCCCGGCGACGTCGTCTACTTCTCCTTCCCCGGCGGCATGCTCGACCGCCGCTTCAAGGAGGAGAAGGGCATCGACCACCTGCCCGGGGTCATCGACCTCGCCATCTTCTACGGCCGCAACAACCTGCTGCTCAACGGCGACGTCGGCTGGGTGCCGGGCAACGTCTACGCCAGCATCGTCGAGGGCCTGGGCCCCATGGCCGAGGCCTGCCACGACGTCTGGCGCTCCGGCGCGATCGGAGAGCGCCTCACCTACCGGCGGCTGGAGGACTAGCTGACAGCGCTCGCGCCTCCCCCGGGGGCCGCACACCCGCGGCCCCGAAACCGATAACACGCAGAGAAGGAGGTGAGTGACCAATGCGGACCGATCGGACCGCCGGAGAACCGGTGAGCGGCGACGAACAGGAAGAGCGGGTCCTCCTCAAGCACCCTGAGACCGCCCCCGACCCCGGCACGGACGCGAACGGGGCCACGCCTGCGGGCTCCGCCGACGTGGTGGAGCTCTCCGCCCTGGCCGAGACCCCGTGGCAGTCCGGCGTGGGCATCGTGGCCCCCTACGACTTCGCGCTGGACCGCGAGCTGTGGCGCTGGGCGCCCGACGACGTATCGCTCTACGTCACGCGGCTGCCGTTCGTGCCGGTGCCGGTGACCGTCGACCAGGCCTCGGCGCTGAGCGACGGCGACGACGTGGCGCGGGCGACCCGTAACCTGCTGGCCCCCGAACCGCTGGTCGTCGGCTACGCGTGCGCCTCGGGCAGCTTCGTGCACGGCGCCGAGGGCCAGCAGCGCCTGCGCCAGAGCATCCTGGACGCGGGCGCGCCCGCTGCGGTCACCACCTCCGGGGCGACGATCCAGGCGCTGGAGGCGCTGGACGTTCGCCGCATCGCGGTCGTCACGCCCTACGTCGACAGCGTCACCGAGCGGCTGCTGGACTTCCTGTCCGAGCACGGGGTCGAGCCCGTCTCCAGCGTCGGCCTGGGCCTGCTGGGCCACATCTGGAAGACCACCTACTCCGAGGTCGTCCAGGCGGTACGCGACGCCGACCGGCCCGACGCCGAAGCCGTGTTCATCAGCTGCACGAACGTGCTCACCTACGACATCATCGCGCCGCTCGAGCGCATGCTCGGCAAGCCGGTGATCGCCGCCAACCAGGTCACCATGTGGGCCGCGCTGCAGGCCATGGGCCGGCAGCCGGTGGCCCACGGCCAGCACCTCGTCGACGCAACCGCCCGCAGCACCGCCGCGTGACGGCCGGTTTCAACCACAGCGAGCCCCGGAAGGGCAGGTGTAGCCAGATGGCACATGTCGGGTTCCTCTACCCCGGCTACAGCGCCGAGGACGACTACCCGGTGTTCGAGGAACTGCTGGGCGGCGACGTCCGCCTGCACCTCGTGCACACCCTGATGCGCGAGGACGCCCACCGGGTCGACGCGCTGCTGGACGTGGGCGGCTCCGACGTCCTCGGCGAGGGCGCGCGCGAGCTGCGGGCGCGCGGCGTCGACGCCGCCGTGTGGGCCTGCACCAGCGGGAGCTTCGTCTTCGGCTGGGAGGGCGCCCGCGCCCAGGCCGACGCCGTGGGCGACGAGGCGGGCGCGCCGTCGTCCAGCACGTCGTTCGCGTTCGTCAACGCGCTGACCACGCTGGGCATCGGCCGTGTGGCCATCGCCGCCAGCTACCCGGAGGACGTCGCCGAGCGCTTCGTGGAGTTCCTCGGCGCCGCCGGGATCGAGGTCGTCGCGTGGGCGGGGCGGGGTATCGTCACCGCCGCCGAGGTCGGCACCCTGGAGGCCGGCGACGTGCTGGACTGGGTCGCGGCGGGCGACCACCCCGAGGCCGAGGCCGTCCTGGTGCCCGACACCGCGCTGCACAGCGCGGCGATCCTGGACACCCTGGAGGAGCGGCTGGGCAAGACCGTGCTGACCGCCAACCAGGTCAGCGTGTGGGAGGGGCTGCGCCTGGCGGGCGCCGCCGCACCCCGCGACGGGCTCGGCACGCTGTTCCGCGCAGGGGCCGGGACAGCCGCCGCGGCCGAACGCTGACAGCCGGGTGCCCGCCGCGGCGCCGCAGCGGGCACCCGTCGAACGACGGCGCGTGAGGACGAGAGGAGTACGGATGCCATGAACTCCCACAGCGGGCTCGAACCCGTGCCGCGGAGGTCCACCGCCGCGCTGATCGCCGACCAGCTCCGCTCGGCGATCATGTACGGCCACCTGGCGCCCGGCGACCAGCTGGGCGAGACGGACCTCGCGGCGCAACTGGGGGTGAGCCGCGGCCCCTTGCGCGAAGCGATGCAGCGGCTGGTGCAGGAGGGCCTGCTGCGCAGCGAACGCCACCGCGGCCTGTTCGTCCGCGAGCTCGAAGCCGAAGACGTCCGCGACATCTACGTGGCGCGCCTCGCGGTGGAGCGCGCCTCCTGCGAGCTGATCATGCGCGGCAACCGGGGCGAGGCGCTGGCGCGCCTGACCGCCTCGCTGGACCGCCTGGTCGAGGCCGCCGAGACCGGCGACCGCACCGAGATGAGCGACGCCGACCAGGCCTTCCACCAGACCCTGGTGAGCTGCTCGGGCAACCGGCGGCTGGAGCGCATGGCGCAGACCCTGCTGGTGGAGACCCGCATGTGCCTGACGGTGATGCAGGACGTCTACCCCGAGGCCGCCGAGCTCGTCGACGAGCACCAGAAGCTGCTGGACGCCATAACCGAGGGCGACGAGAAGCGGCTGCTCCGGCTCATCGAGTCGCACATGCTCGACACCGTCGATCGCATCAACACGACCGGCCGTTCACGGGTGGGCGGCGTCCCGGCGGCCGGCGACTGAGCGCCCGGCCGCGGGCCCGCCGGTCGCCGGCGGCCCGCGGCCGGAGGGAGCGGCGGACCGGTGACTGCCGGTCCGCCGGGCCGCCGGCCAGCTGGGCCGCCGTTGCGGCAGCGACGGAGCACGCGCGAGCGCCGTGCACCCCCGGTCCGCACGGGACGGCTCCGCCTCGCCCACGACCTGGCGACCTGCACGCCGAAGCGGACCGACCGCCTGGCGGCCGAGAGGCACTGAAAAAGGGGGCGCCCGCACGACGCTGCGGACGTCCCCCTGCCGTATCCGGCTCGCTCCGGCCCGCGGCTACACGCCGCCGACCCCGATGTACTTGGTCTCCAGGAACTCCTCGATGCCCACGGTCCCGCCCTCGCGGCCGAGGCCGGAGTGCTTGACGCCGCCGAAGGGCGCCGCGGGGTTGGAGACGATGCCCTGGTTCAGCCCGACCATGCCGGTCTCCAGGGCCTCCGAAACCCGCAGGGCGCGGTTGAGGTCGCGCGTGTAGAGGTAGCTGACCAGGCCGTACTCGGTGTCGTTGGCGGCCGCCAGCGCCTGGTCCTCGGTGTCGAACGAGATGATCGGGGCCACCGGGCCGAAGATCTCCGTGGTGGAGAGCTCGCTGGACTGGGGCACGTCGGCCAGCACCGTGGGGCGGTAGAAGTAGCCGTCGCCGTCGCCGGCGGAGCCCCCCACGAGCACGCGGGCGCCGCGGCCCACGGCGTCGTCGACGAGGCTCTGCACCTTCTCGCGGGCCTTGGCGTCGATCAGCGGGCCGACCTGGACGCCGTCCTCGGTGCCGCGGCCGAGCTTGAGGGCGCCCATGCGCTCGCTGAGCCTGCGGGCGAACTCCGTGGCGACACCCGACTGCACGTAGAGGCGGTTGGCCGCGGTGCAGGCCTCGCCGATGTTGCGCATCTTGGCCTGCATGGCGCCCTCGACGGCGGCGTCGATGTCGGCGTCGTCGAAGACCAGGAACGGGGCGTTGCCGCCGAGCTCCATGGAGGTGCGCAGGACCTGCTCGGCGCTCTGCTCCAGCAGCTTGCGGCCCACTCCCGTGGAGCCGGTGAAGGAGACCTTGCGGATGCGGCCGTCGCGCAGCAGCGGCTCGGTGACCCCGCCCGCGTCGGAGGTGGGCAGCACGCTGAGCACCCCCTCGGGCAGCCCGGCCTCGCGCAGGATGTCGGCCAGCGCGAGCGCGGACAGGGGCGTCTGCTGAGCGGGCTTGAGGATCATGGTGCAGCCGGCGGCGATGGCCGGGCCGATCTTGCGCGTGCCCATGGCCATGGGGAAGTTCCACGGCGTGATCAGCATGGACGGTCCCACCGGCTGGCGCATGACCAGGAAGCGCGCCTGGCCGTTGGGCGAGATGGAGTAGCCGCCCTCGATGCGCACGGCCTCCTCGGAGAACCAGCGCAGGAAGTCGGCGGCGTAGGCGATCTCGCCCTTGGCCTCGGCGAAGGGCTTGCCCATCTCCAGGGTCATCAGCAGCGCGAGGTCCTCCTGGCGCTGCATGAGCAGCTCGTAGGCGCGCCGCAGGATCTCGCCCCGCTCGCGGGGGGCGTGCTTGGCCCACGAGGGCTGGGCGGCGACGGCGGCGTCCAGAGCGGCGAAGCCGTCCTCGGTTCCGGCGTCGGCGACCTCGCACAGCACGGACCCCGTGGAGGGGTCCTCGACCTTGAACACCGCTCCGCTGCGCGCCTCGCGCCACGTGCCGCCGACGAAGAGCTGCTTGGGCACGCGCTCGACGACCTGCGTCTCCCGTTCGGCCAAGGTCATTGCGCTACATCCCCTTCTGGGCTGGTGGTAACGGTGCGTTCGCCGCACGTGCGAAGGCGCCGCGGCGAATACCTCGGGTGACGCCTTCCCAGCGGCGAGCGCGGGCTAACCGCCGCCGTCGGTGTGTTCGTTCCGGCGGCGATGCCCGGATCCGCGCGGGGGTAGGCACGGACCTGGACACCGCCTCATGTGGGATGATTCCATAGCTCTGTCGATTGTCAACAATCCTACGGAAGAGGTCTGATGATGGCTGAGCCGTCGGCCGCGCTCTCCCCCCTGCTCAAGCAGGCCACACCTGTGCTGGCGGCGCGGGGCGAAGGTGTCTACATCTACGACGAGGACGACCGCCGCTATCTCGACTTCACCGCCGGCATCGGTGTCACCAGCACCGGCCACTGCCATCCCCGCGTCGTCGAGGCCGCGCAGCGCCAGGTCGCCACGCTCGTGCACGGCCAGTACACCACGGTCATGCACCGGCCCCTCCTCCAGCTCACCGAGCGGCTGGGCGGGGTGCTGCCCGACGGCCTCGACCGGCTCTTCTACGTCAACTCCGGCAGCGAGGCCGTCGAGGCGGCGCTGCGGTTGGCGCGCCAGGCCACCGGCCGGCAGAACGCGATCGTCTTCCAGGGCGGCTTCCACGGGCGCACCATGGCGGCGGCGTCGCTGACCACCTCCGGCACCAAGATCCGCGCGGGCATCGGACCGCTGATGCCGGGCGTCGTGGTCTCCCCGTTCCCCTACGCCTACCGGCTGGGGATGAGCGAGGAGGAGGCCACGGAGTACGCCCTGCGCGAGCTGGACTACCAGCTGGCCACGGTCAGCGCGCCGAAGGACACCGCGGCGGTCTTCGTCGAGCCCGTGCTGGGCGAGGGCGGCTACGTCCCGGCGCCGGCGGCGTTCCTGCGGGGGCTGCGCGAGCGGGCCGACCAGCACGGCATCCTGCTCGTCGTCGACGAGGTGCAGACCGGCTTCGGGCGCACCGGCGCCTTCTGGGGCCACGAGCACGCGGGCATCCGCCCCGACATCACCATCATCGCCAAGGGCCTGGCCAGCGGCTTCCCGCTGTCGGGGATCGCCGCGCCGCACGAGCTGATGGAGAAGGCCTGGCCGGGGTCGCAGGGCGGCACCTACGGCGGCAACGCGGTCTCGTGCGCGGCGGCGCTGGCCACCCTCGACGTCATCGAGGACGAGGGCCTCGTCGCCAACGCCGCCGACATGGGCGCACGCCTCACGCGCGGCCTGGCGGGCGTGGCCGCCGACCACGACGTGATCGGCGACGTGCGCGGCCCGGGCCTGATGGTCGGCAACGAGTTCACCGCCCCCGACGGCTCCCCGGACACCGCGACCGCCACCCGCGCCCACAAGGCCGCGGCCGAGAAGGGCCTGCTCCTGCTCACCTGCGGCCCGCACGGCAACGTGGTCCGCATGATCCCGCCGCTCATCGTCACCGCCGACCAGATCGACCAGGCCGTCGACCTGTGGTCCCAGGCGGTGAAGGAGGCCACGGCCTGACGGACGGCCTGACGAACCAGCCCCCCATGGGGGCCTCCGCCGGGTCACCCCGGTCGGCGGAGGCCCCCATGGGACGTCCCTCACACGCCCCCGCCGCCGGCGGATAATCCGGCGAAACCGCTCCGTTCCCCGTGGTAGAGTCGTACACGTCTTCCGCAGGGAGCCCCCCGGGGACCCCGAGCGGAGGACACACAACCGAATCAGCGCTCGTAGCTCAATGGATAGAGCATCTGACTACGGATCAGAAGGTTGGGGGTTCGAATCCTCCCGAGCGCGCCGAGCTGACACAGCTAAGAAGAGCCCGACCTGCACAGACAGGCCGGGCTTTTTCGATGTTCGGAGGCTTGCGGGAGTGGTCACGCGGACCGCGTAGCACATTCATCGCACATGGCTCCGGTGCCGAGGGTGGGCGGCTACGCCGCCGGGCCGATGTTCGCGGTCGCCTTCACGCGCGCGGCGTCCATGGCTTCGGCCACCTCGTCAAGGCGGTCCGGGAAAAGGTGCCCGTACCGGTCGAGGGTCATCGTGGCCGTGGCGTGGCCGAGCATCTGCTGAACCACCTTCACATCCGCGCCCGCCGCGATGGCCAGTGACGCGGCGGTGTGCCGCAGCTTGTGCGGAGTCAGGCCGATTCGGTCGAGGCCGGCGGATTCAATGGCCTTGTCGAACTCCCGGTTGCGCCAGTTGCGCAGCCGCATCGCCGCGCCCCGATTCGTGCTGAACACCAGCGCGTCATCCGGGCGGTTCTCCACCAGCGGCTTCAACTCGTCGACGAGCGAAGGCGGGACGGGGACGGTGCGGCTCTTGCCGGTCTTGGGTGCCTGTTCGATGAGCTTGCCTTCCACCTCGGCGAAGGCGGTGACGACGCGGATGCGCCGCCCGACGAGGTCAACCCGACCCGCACGCAGCGCCGCAGCCTCGTTCCAGCGGAGGCCCGTGTAGGCGAGGAGCAGGATGAACGGGCGGTTCACGTGCGCCGAGGCGGGGACCTGGCCGTACTTGGTTCGCAGCGAGGCAGCCGCTTCGGCGAGGGCTTCCACCTGCACATAGTCGAGGTAGACGTGTTCCGCCTCACTCGACTTGGGAAGCGGAACGCCCCGCGCCGGGTTCATCGTCAGCCGCCGGGGGACGCACCAGTCCAGCACCATCGACAGCACGCCGTGCGCCCGCCTGGTCTGGGAAGCGCCAAGGTTGCTGCCGCCCTCGTCGCGCGGTTTCTGGAGTGCGGCCACCCACACGGCCACGTCTTCATTCTGAATCGCTGTCAGCGGCAGATCACCCCAGCGCGGCAGGACGTGCGCGTCCAGCAGACTCCGGTACTTCCACCAGGTCGAACGCTTGATGTCGGTGCGCGCGCCGAGCCACTTCTCCGCGATCTCGCCGAGCGTCACCTTTCCGGCCGCAGGGTCGCGGTAGGTGCCCACGCTGAGACTGTTCTGCAGGTCCGTTTGCCGACTCTCGGCGTCGACCTTCTTTGCGAAGGTGCCGCCGCTCTTCAGCCTGCCCGCAGGGTCGTAGTACCGGACCCACCACCGAGCCGGAGGGTTGCGTTTCGCGGCTTTGGCCTTTGCTGCGGCATCGCGATACGCCTTGTCGCGTGTGCGGTCGTAGATCCACACCCGAGCCATCGTGTTCTCTCCCCTGCTTCTCTACTGGGCGCAGACCCAGGACCGGACTTCATCGGGCACATAGCGCACGTATCGGCCGACGCGGTGCGAGGGCGGACCGTCGCCCTTGTAGCGCCACTCATAGAGCGTCTTCGCCGGGACACCGAGGAAGGCCGCAGCGTCGGAGACCGACCAGAGCCGGTAGGCGGCGCCGCGTTGGGGTTGGGTGTCGGATGCGGTCGCGGCGGTCGTCATGCGGCCCTTTCCGGAGTTGCCGAAAGATCGTCGGAGCGGTGTTGCCGAGCGGCGTCGAGCTGGGCGCGGCGTTTGAGCGCTTCGCCGACGGCCCGCAGGAGGCGGTGTTCGCGCGGTGGGACATCGGGGTCGGTCGGCCGGGCGAGTTCCCAGGCGTGGTCGCCGGAGGAGACCGAGGCGAGCGCGGGAGCGGCGCCGTCGCCGTGCGCCTCGTCGGGGTCGGCGTCGGGATCCACGCCCAGGGCGTCCAGGACCCAGCGCAGCCGGTCCGCCTTGTGGTCGGCGACGGTCTTGCCGGACCACTTGCGCGAGACGAGCACGCGGCGCCCGGCGTAGCCGAGGTGTTCGCGGCGGTGGGCCTTGGAGCGGCAGAAGCCCGGCACCATGCCCGCCTTGGCGTTGTCCGGTTGGATGCCGTACCGCAGCCAGTTCGCACATTTGGGCGAGCACGGCTCGAAGCGCAGGGCTTGCACGAGCCGGTCAACGTGGCGCTGTTGCGCGTCGGTCTCCACGGCGTGGCATTCGGCGATGTCTTTGGTCAGGTACTTCGCCAGGTAGCGCACGCACCGGTCGGCGTCGTCGGTGCCGGCTACTACGCCTTTGGCGTCGACCTGCGGCCCGAAGCGGACGACGTGCATCGGTTCCGCGTGAGGGTCGGCGTCGAGGTCATCGAGCGCTTGTTCCCAGGTGGGCAGGACTTCCCCGGTCGCCATGTCGACATAGCCACCGATCGACTCGTCCCAGACCGGCAGGTCCGCGCCCGCGTACACGGCCTCGTCGGCTCGGGGCCACCACACCTGGTGATAGGTCGCGGCCGCGATCTGGCGCAGCTCGGCACGTGGGATGGTGCCGCGTGTGGCCATGTGCAGGTGCGGCGCCAACCTGCGTTGCGGTTCGACGGTGGCGAAGTACTGCACGTCGAACCCGGCAACTCGGCGCAGGTTCTGCACGAACCGGTCGACGAGCTTGGAGAAGTGCAGCGCATCCCGCGCGGCCCGCCGGTAGTCGTAGGTAGACGGGTCCACCGGGGTGCCGTCCGCTTTCACTCGCCCGTAGGTGTCGCAGGTCAGCGTGAGGAAGAGCGAGGGTCGGAAGACGCGGCCCGTGGCCGGATCCTCGTAGGACCGGCCCACGGTGGTCTTGGCCATCTGCCGCTTGGGCAGATCCGGCGCGTCCTGGCGCCGCTTCGTAGAACGCACCCGACGCGAGGTGCCCGACGAGGAGGAGCCGCGCGAGACCGACCCGCGCATGCCCGAGGCGGTGATCTCGGCGTCCAGGTCGGCGATGGCCTGATCGAGCGCTGCCACCTCGTCAGGAGCACCTTCGCCCGCGTGCACGAGCCGATCCCGCTCGGCCGTCACCACAGCGCGCTGCTCGATCCACGCCCGCTGAACATCGGACGGTTCATCCGCCGTGACGGTCGGATCCTCCGCCAGGTGCCAGCCCTCTTCGCACTGGGACCGCCGGATGGATCGCTTGCGCTTAGCGCAGGCCGGGCACCGGGACTCCAACGTGGAGCCGCACGGAACATCCACGATCTCGGTCCGGCCCGTGGCGATGTCGGTCCGGCGCAGGGACACGGGCCGGATGCACACGCCCTTGTCCGCGGCGATCTGCTCGGCCGCCTCACGCGCCAGCGGTTGCGCTTGGCGTTCAGCACGTGTGGACTTACCGGTCGGGGTCGGCATCAGTCCCCCACCCCCGCAGCGGCCGGTTCAGCGGCCATGTGGTCGATGTCGGTATCGGTGACGAACGCGGCCCGTACCCGCACCGGTACCGGGGAGCCCTCCAGCTTCACGAACGCGACACCGGGAAGGTCGGGGTCGATCAGGTGGGCGTTGGCGCCACAGTCGCGTGCACCGTCGCCGAGGACCATGTCCACCTGCGACGCTTCGTCCAGCCGGAGCGCGATCTTGTCAGGGAACAGGTTGCGCAGGTTCAGCACCTCCTTGCGCGGATCCTGCAGCGCGGCCAGGACGCAGAAGCCGACCGAGCGGCCTTGACTGGTCAGCGTGGCGATCGCGTTCTCGGCGCGGCGGCGGATGTCGCGGTCGGGGTGGTAGGCGGTCAGGAACGCCACCTCGTCCAGCACCACCACCACGAACGGGTCCCGCACCGAGGGCACGTGTGTCCGTTGGCGTCCGGCGTAGCGTTCGGCGCGTTCCTGCATCGCCGAGACGGCCTCTTCCAGAAGGGACACGGCCTCGTCGGCGGCGTCGGCGTACCGGGCGAACAGGGCACGGCCGTAGGACAGCTCCATCCGCTTGGGATCGATCGCCCACACCTCGGCGGTGCCCTTGCCGATGGCCGGGACCATCGCGCGGATAGCCGACCACAGCACCGAGCCCTTACCGGCACCCGTGACACCGACCGTGAGCACGTGGGTTCCGTGTAGCCGCAGTTTCCAGGGTTCGCCGTCTTGACCGATGCCCACCGGCAGCCCCGACAGGTCCACATCCTGGGGATCGTCCGGGACGGATAGCGCGTCAATGGGATCGGCCAAGGTGTCGCGGCGCGGGAACTCCAGGATGAGGTCACGCGGCCCGCGCACCTCCACCCGGCAAGAGGGGGCGCCGAAGCCGTGCGCCAGCTCGGCCACCCGGTTCTCGAACTCGGACGGAGAAGTGCCGGCCACCAGCTTCACCCGCACCCGGTCCGCCCACGCCGAGCAGGTCACCCCGCGGATCTGCGGGAGGTACTGGCGTTCCAGGTAGGACTCGGCCAGCCCGGAGACGACGAGGACGGGCTGCCAGTGGCGCCGGTAGATCCAGAACCGGCGCCAAGTGGCCAGCACCCGCAGCGCCACGTGTGCCTTGAACGAGTGCGGCCAGCGGCGCCACCACACGAGAAGGCCGAGGTCGAGGACCGTCCACAGCACCGCCAGCCCGAGCCAGCCGAAGCCGAGGTAGGCACCCACCGAGACGGCCACAGCGGCGACCGAGACCGGGAACTGGAAAGGCAGCAGCACCAGCGCGCGGATGATGCGCCAGAGCCAGCCGGTCAGGAGGAAGATGCCGGGTGTCTCGACTACGGGCGTGGTGAAGCGGATGGTCTGGGCGGGTACCGGGGCGGTGGGCTGGACCTGGGTGGCGCCCGCCTTGGAGCTGCGCAGCATCACCGACCACCCCCGGACTCGGTTTCGTCGGTGGAGCGGAGTGCGGCCAGTTCGGCGCGTGCCTCGTCGGCGACGGCGCGGGTTTCGGTGTCGTCGGTCTGGTCGGCGATGCGGTCGAGGATGGAGGACTTCCAGGCCAGCAGCGCCGCATCCGGGCGCGGGGCGGAACCGTTGAAGGCGGCGGTGCGGTGGGCGCGCACGGCGTCCATGAACGCGGTGATCTCGCGCAGGCTGACCCGCGCAGGCTGACCGGACATACTGAAGGCACACCTCTTCCGTGGTCTTGAGCGAGGACACGAGGGGCTGAAGGGACGGCCGAAGGTGTTGGCGCACCAGGCCGCCCCGCTTACACGTGCGAGCCGGTCAGCCCGCATCCTTGGATCCCGAGGCACCCGCACCGGCAGCGGCCGGAGCCTTGCGGGAGGCGGCGCCGTTGCCGCCCGGCGTCTTCACCCCGCGTGCCCGAAGCGAGTACGCGACGCGGGGACGCCTCCCGGAGTCGTCCACGTAGGGCATGACCGACATCTGCTCGAACTCGACGGGCCGGAAGGGCAGGCCGGGCACCTCGTCGGGCAGGGTCGGGCAGTGCTCGGCGGCCACCTTGACCTTGACCGACTTCTGCTTGCCGCGGGCTTCCGGGTCGGCGTCGATCACGTCGACCGCCCACAGCGGCAGGCCCGTGTTCTTGTCGAGCTGGGGACGCTTGGTCTCGAAGTCGGTGATCTGCTCCACGCCGAGGGCGTAGGCGCCGTGCGGGAACACCGTCCCGAACTCGATCGGCAGCGCACCCTGAATAGCCATGGCATTCTCCTCAACGTCTCAAACGGTCAACCACTCGTCCGATCAAGTGGATGCCTGCAATGTAGCCTACCGAACTCGACCGATCAAGTGGTTAAGCCGGGTGTGAGTGCGTCGCGTCAGGTCGCGGGATAGCTGTCCTCAAGTTCATGCAGGTCACCAGGAAGCACGATGTCCGCAACCGCCACGACATCGCCGCCGGCATCGAAGACACTGGCGAGGATGCCCAGCACCGGAGTCCCCTCGTCGGAGGAGCCCAGCAGCTCGCGTTCATCGGCTGTCGCCAATCGCGCTGAAAGACGTTCCACGATGCGCGCGGGACGGATCTGTTTGACGGCCTGGAGGTGTTCACGTGCGCCGATCGCGATCACGTCGGTTGCACCCAGGTCGGTACCCGAGGCGACATCGAGCGGGAACCACAGCGTCACCAGCTCGCTCGGCGCGCCCTCGTCGGAGATGACCCGCTGACGCATGATGACCGGCGAACCCTGCGGGACGTTCAATACCTCGGCGACCGCCGCCGGTGCATCGGCGCGCCCGGCACGGGTGATCGTGGTGTCGGCGGCGTTCTCGGGGGCGTCGAAGGCGCTTGCACCGGCGCGCGAGCGCTCGTTCGCCTGGGCGGGGATGCCTTTGACGAAGGACCCGCGCCCGTGCTCCCGCTCGATCCACCCGTGCATACTCAGGATCTGCAACGCGCGTACGACCGTGCTGCGGCCGGACCCGAACTCGCGGACCAACTGCGATTCGGAGGGCAGCATTTGCCCCACGGGATAGGTCCCGTCCTCGATGCGGGCTTGGATGGCCTGCACAATGCGGGCGTACTTGGGCGGAGCGAACTCCAGGCTCGACATCACAACCGTCCGGTGACTCTAGTACTCGTCTGGTCAAGCAGCATACGGGTGAGGGTTTCGGCCTGTCACCGCCGGGGCAGCACAAACGCCCACCACAGCGGCACGGCGGGGGAAGCGGCGCGCGACGACACGGCGCCCTCGGGGGAGGGTGTGCGGCCCGACTCGGCCAGGTCAGCGAGAGTGAGCCGCACACCCGCGAACGCGCGGACCGGTGGGAAGGCCGTTATCAGGGCTACCGGCCGCGCGGGCTCACCTACTGGGGCGGCGGGAACTCGTTCCAGTACACGCCGTCACCGATCTCGAAGAGCCGTTCGGACACCCACGGGGAGGACAGCAGCGACCGCGCCGAGCGCCCAGCACGCGCCGGGGGATCCTCCAACTGCTGTATGAACCGCTCGACGTCGGGCTCGATCAGCGTCGGTGCGTGGTCGGCGTGGCGGTCAACGGCCGTGGCGAGCCACAGGTGTTCGGTACGCCGAATCGTCCAGCGCTCGCCGTAGCGCGAGCGCAGCAACGCCAGCAGCGGGTCTTTCGGGATGCTCATACCAGCACCACCCCACCGGCCCCAGCCAGAGCGACGGCAGAAGCGCGGCGGCGTTCTTCGCGCCGAGCCCGTTCGGCCGCTTCGCGTTCGCGCATACGGCGCTCGTGGACGAGTACGTAGGGGCGGACGTAGGAGGCCCGAGCGTGGCGGGGCCGGTAGTAGTACGCGGGAGGCGGCGCTAGCCTTGTCATCGTTCCACCTGTCTTAGTCAGGTTGGGACCACGCCCCCGGAGTGTTCGCGCACTCGCGGGGGTCACTTGTCGCGAGTCATGCGGCGGCGGTAATCACGCCGGTACCTGCGCAGGCGCTACAACGCACGGAGCGCACGACGGCGGGAACACCCGACTTCGGACCCACGACGACCAGTCGGCGCGGACGCACGGTCTTGCGTCCTCGTCCACGGCAGGAACGGCACTGGTCGGCTGGGCGCGCATCACTCATAAGGCAAGGATCTAAGGGATGCCGGGACCTTTCCCATGTCCCGTTGCCGCCTCAGTACTGAACTTTCGCTGCACTTAACCCCTGTCCGTGCAGCAAGGGCGCTGTCAGACTGTGGCCATGGCACAACTGAACGGCGCGCCGGCCACGCCCAGCGATCTTCAGACACTCGCGCTGGTCAACTATGGCCACTTCACTTCGATGCGTGTGGACGACCAGCACATTCGCGGACTTTCGCACCACTTGGACCGACTCGTCAAGGACTGCCGACAGGTCTTCGCGGCGGATCTGGACCGGGATCGCGTCCGCGAATTCGTGCGAACGGCCGTAGCGGACGAAAGCGGATCTTTCGTTGTTCGCGTCACGATCTTCGACCCTCAGTTGGAAATGGGCCATCCCGGTAGCGACGCCGATCCGCACGTCCTGGTGACCACGCGCCCGGCGGTCGCTCTTCCGCCGTCGCCGATGCGAGCGAAAAGCGCCGTCTATGCGCGCGATATGCCATTGGTGAAGCACATCGGGTTGTTCGGGCAGCTCCGCCACCGGCGCACCGCACAGCTCAGCGGATTCGACGACGCGGTGTTCGTCGACACGGCCGGGTTCGTATCCGAAGGAGCGACGTGGAACATCGCGTTCTTCGACGGCGAAAACGTGATGTGGCCCGATGCCGATGTACTTCCCGGCGTCACCATGCGACTTCTGCAGCAGGTGCACGAGCAGACGATCAACGCCCCCGTGAACCTCAGCAATCTCGGCGGCATGGAAGCGGCGTTCGCCACGAATACGAGCGTCGGCGTCCGACCGGTGATTTGTATCGACGGAACCGAGTTCCCAGGCGACCACACCGTGTTCGCCGACCTGCGCAAGGAATACGAAGAGATTCCCCCGGAACGGCTCTGACCGAGTCTCTCACCCCCAGGAGGAGAGGATCGATGACCACCCCGACCATCAAGATATGGTCCGGCCGTGAGGTCCGCGCACTCCGAGAAGCCAAGCGGATGAGCATACGCGCATTCGCTGCCCACCTCGGCGTCAGTGAGCGCATGGTTTCGAAATGGGAGAAGAACGGGAAGGACATCCACCCTCGTCCCGTGAATCAGCAAGCTCTGGACACATCCCTTGCCGCCTCCAGCGCGGACGTGCAAGCACGCTTCGAGAGCCTCGTCGGTCCGATGGCGACCAATCAGCCGACTGATTCAGCGAGGGAGGAACAGGCGGGTTCCGAACCCGCCCCCTTGCCCACCGACGAGCCCCACCAATTGCGGCATCCCGTCGACGGAAAGCTCATGGCCCTCGTTGAGGCGGGCGTTTATCTCGCAGGCGATAGCGACGAGCCGGTGTTCCTGCCCGCCTTCTACATCGACGTGTTTCCGACGACCAATGCCGACTACTCGCGGTTCATCGCCGCGACGGGGCATCCGGCCCCGGAGGGATGGCAGGACGGGAACCCGCCGGCCGATCTGAACGACCATCCGGTCGTGTTCGTCACGTGGAAGGACGCGGCCGCATACGCAAGTTGGTCCGCGAAGTCGCTCCCGACGAGCCAGCAGTGGGAGAAAGCGGCCCGAGGAACCCGCGGCGACGTCTACCCCTGGGGCAGCCAGCGCACCCCCGCCAAGTGCAACGTCCGTGAGAGCGGAATGGGCGCAACGACCCCGGTCAACCGCTACCACAGCGGCGTCAGCCCGTACGGAATCTACGACATGTGCGGCAACACCTGGGAATGGTGCTCAACGGAGTCCGAGCCCGACCGCTACGAGCTGAAGGGCAGCGCGTTCACGAGCCCCTTCATGCGCGCAGCACCCGCCATCTTCAATGACGCCTCGTCCGAGATGCTCGACGACGACACCGGTTTCCGGTGTGCAACGCCAGCGGACACCATGCAGGCGCTGCTCAAGATCAACGGCTGATCAACCTTACCAATAGAAATATCTTGCATTTCTCGGGCACTGGATCAAGTCCTGCGATAACACTGCAAGAGAATAACGAGGTGCCATTTGGAGACAAGGCCACAGAATCCGCCGCAGAGGCATACAGAGGCGTCCTATCTGAGGAAGTCCTGAACGCCGCCTACGAGATGCTAGATAAATGCATTGACAATAATTTTGGCGGCTTGACTCAGCTGGCTTCCTTCGCAAATCAAGCCGCATGGAGTCTTCAAGCAAACGACAGGCCTGCGTCTCTGGTGTTTTCATGGAGCGTGTGCGAAGCGGTTATTTCAGAAAAGTGGGAGCACTATCTACGGCGAGAACGACGCAACCCTGGGTTCGAGCCACCTAATAGAGAAAGAAGGAATAGACTCACAAGGCAGAACGTTTCCACCGTCACCGAATTTCTTAATCTTGCGGACGTCATCGATAACAACACTCTAGACAGACTAGAGGCAGCGAGAAACACAAGGAATAGATGGATTCACCAAAGAAGGAACCCATCTCGTGGTTCTTGTCATGAATCAATCGATCTTGCTTGCGTACTGATAAGTGAGTATCTCGGACCTAGTGTGCTCGTGGCGGTAGGAGACTGAGTTGTAGTCCAATCACACTAGGGTCAGAGCCACGGCAACCAACGCGTCGTCTTGTGGTCTGCAAGAACGTCCTATGGCATCCGGCGTTCTGGGTCCCGAGGCACTCGGTCGCGCGACCCTGACTGTCTCGGGTGCCGGCACCAGCGCGACCGAGCACCTCGGACCGGGACCGTGGTTGCTCGCGGCTGGGGTTGCTGGGGCGGCGGCACCGTTGGGCGTCAGCCCGACCCCGACTATGGTCGGCCTATCGGTTGCCCGCCCATATCGGCGTTGCACACTGCCGGATGAGCGCCGAGCCTCACGTGCCGAAGGCGCTGGTGAGCCCCAGGACGGCCACCTGCCCGCATCGCACATTCATCGCACATGGCGTCAGGACGCGGCCGGAAACACCGAGAAGCGGCGAGCACTCCCCGTCCACGTCAGCGCGCTACGCGGCGCCTCCCCGCAGGCGGGTGGGCGCAGCCGTTACAACAGAAGGTTGGGGGTTCGAATCCTCCCGAGCGCGCCGCAGGTCACAGACCTGAACGAAGGCCCTGAGCAGGGGAAATCCGGCTCGGGGTCTTCGTTGTTGTGTACGGCTGTATGCGGCGGAGCCGGTGGGCTACCGCTGTGCTGAATGTGTGCTGAAGTTCTGAGTGCCGAGTCTGCACGCAGCGTGCGCAGTCGGCACCGCCAAAAATCCCTTGGTCATCGGGCGGCTCCGACGGGTGGGGCCCGGCGCCGTACAGCGCGCGAGGGATCCAGAGCCCCTTCCGAGGAGTGTTGCGGCCGATGTGATGGAACTCTGCGCAGCGGCAAGAGTCGTGGCCGAGGACCCGGTACACGGATATGCGGCCTGCGGCAGTGCCCCCGGGAACGTGCGCGGGACTCTCCTCACCGGACCGGCGCAGGCGCGCGCAGCGCGGTGGATCCGGGCGGCCCGGCGAGTATCTGCGGACCCGCTTGCCGAAATGGTCCTGCGGACGCACGGCCCCAACCCCCGGACGACTTATATGGCCCGGCGCCGGGGCCGCGACGCGGACACCGGGACATGCCTTCGAAGTCCGAGCTGTGCGGCGGGCTGCTCGCTGAGACTCGATGGTCCTGACAGCATGGGAATCCTCGGAGCAGCCATGCGGCCCGGGATGTGGAGAACGGCTTATCGGCTCCGTCTCAGAGGTGGATGCGGCCACCGTGGCCGCACCGAGCGAAGGAGGTCCAGCGTGGCGATCCAGCGGATGGACAACGTACTCATCGTGGTCGACGATCTTGAAGCCGTTGTTGCGTTCTTCGTCGAACTGGGCATGGAGTTGGAAGGCAAGGTGCCGCTCGAAGGGCGCTGGGCGGAACGCGTCATCGGGCTCGAAGACGTCCGGCAGGACATCGCCATGCTGCGGACCCCGGACGGCCACGGACGGGTAGAGCTGGCGAAGTTCCACCGGCCGCAGGCCATCAGCCCCGAGCCGAAGGACGCGCCGGCGAACACGCTGGGCATCCGCCGCATCATGTTCGCGGTCGACGACATCGAGGATGTGATCGCCCGCCTGCGCGCCCACGGCGCCGAACTCGTGGGCGAGCTGGAGCGGTTCGAGGACAGCTATCGGCTCTGCTACGTCCGCGGCCCCGAGGGCATCATCGTCGGACTGGCCGAGCAGCTCAGCTGAAGGCCGTCGCGTTCGGCGCGGGGATCCTGGTGGCGTTCGGCGGCGTTTTCCTCTAACGCTGGCTGCCCACCGCCCGCCGCGGCCAGAGCCTGGGCAAGCGGATCGTCGGCATCCGCGTCGTCTCCCGCGCCACAGGCGAGGCCCCCTCCGGGAAGCAGGCGGCCAGCCGCGAAGGGGTCTTCGTCGCGCTCTACCTGACCTGCATGATCGGCCAAGTCGTCAGCATCGTCATGGCGTACAACGACGAGCGCACCTTCCGCAGCCTGCAGGATCGCGCCTCCGGCACCCGGGTGATCACAGGCAACCCGCCGACGCACCCGTAATCCCCGCATCCCGGCAGAGGCCTCGGGCCGTTCGGCAGCCTCTCCGTCCGCCTCCCGACCTCCGCTTACAGACGGTTGCCGATGCAGTCTCGGGGTAGCGGAATCCGGGTCGGCGAAGCCGCGCCGAGGCGTGCCCCGCGCGCGGGACGGTCCCGCCGACCTCGTCGGGACGGGGAGGACCGCCTCGCAGAGCCGCCGCCTAGGCCGAAGCGCTGGACGGCGAGTGCCGCAAGCGCCCGCCCCGCCGTAGCGGTCCGCGTTCCGGCGAGGACCGGCCGCGCCGGGTCGGGCGGGCTGCGGCAGCGTCGTAGGGGGCGGTGGGGCCGCCCACGCAAACCGGATAGGGGGACCGACGATGGCCGGAAGCCACCACCGGAATTCCCAGGACGCGCCCGCGAGCCCGGAGGCGTCGGCGCCGACCGAACTGCCCAAGCGCTCGTGGATCGGGGCTCTGCGGCGCACCTTCGGCGAGTTCCGCAGAGACAACCTGACCGATCTCGCCGCCGCGCTGACCTACTACGGGCTCCTGTCGATCTTTCCCGCGATCCTGGTCCTGGTCTCGCTCCTGGGGTTCGCCGGGCAGTCGGCGACGCAAGCGCTGACCGACGGCCTCTCCGCGGCACCCGCCGATGTGGCCGGCTTCCTCACCACGATCATCGAGAACATGCAGCGCAACCGGGCCTCGGCCGGGATATTCGGGTTGATCGGCCTGGCCGTCGCGCTCTGGTCGGCCTCCGGATACATCGCGGCCTTCATGCGCGCCTCCAACGTCGTCTACGACGTCCCCGAGGGGCGCCCCATCTACAAGACCCTGCCGATCCGGGTCGGGGTCACGCTGCTCATGGTGATCCTGCTGACCGCGGCGGCGGTGGCGGTCGTCGTCACCGGCGGCCTCGCCGAGCAGGCCGGGCGGCTGCTGGGCCTGGGGCCCGTCGCCGTCTTGGCATGGCGCATCGCGAAGTGGCCGGTGCTGCTCCTTGTCGTCGTATTCATGATCGCCCTGCTCTACTGGGCCTCCCCGAACGCCAAGCGGGGGTTCCGCTGGGTCAGTGGGGGCAGTGTGCTGGCCGTCGTGATCTGGCTGCTGGCCTCGGGCGCGTTCGCGTTCTACGTCGCGAACTTCGCCTCCTACAGCAACACCTACGGCAGCATGGCGGCGGTGGTCATCTTCCTCGTATGGCTGTGGATCACCAACATCGCGGTCCTGCTCGGCGAGGAGTTCAACGCCGAGATCGAACGCGGCAGGGCACTTGCGGCAGGGCGGCCCGAGGGCGAGGAGCCCTTCGTCGAGATGCGCGACGTGCCCAAGAAGGAACGTGGGCCCAGCGGCGCCGCGGGCGGCCGGCACAGCGGAACGTCGTCATCCAGCGGGCCGTCGAAGCACGGCCGCCGCTGAGACACACGGCCCTCCGCACTCGCAGCCACCATGGCTGAACAACTGCTCGATGTCGGCCGGGCCACCCGCGGTAGGGGCTTCCCGCCGCAATATTCTAGTACCAGAATACCGACGGGAACTGACCCGCGCTGAGCTGACCGTCCTGGGTCTGCTCGTCGAACGTCCTCGGCACGGCTACGACCTGGAGCAGGTGATCGAGCGCCGAGGCATCCGGCAGTGGACGGACATCGGCTTCTCGTCGATCTACTACGTGCTCACCAAGCTGGAGAGGCGCGGCCTGGTCCAGGTCCAGGTGCCCGAGGCGCCCTCTGCGGCGAAGTCGCGCCGCGTCTTCCAGGCCACCCCTGCCGGACGCGAGGCCGCGAGGCTCAACGCGCTCGCTCTCATCGAGGAACCGCGCCCGGTAGCGCACCCGCTTCTGATCGGCGTCGCCAATCTCCCGCTCCTCTCGGAGCAGGAGTACGCCCAGGCGCTGCGCACCAGGCTCGCGCAGGTCGAGGACCGCATCACCGCTGTCCGCGAAGCGCAGCAGGGGCAGGCTCCCCTCCCGCTGCCGGCGCGCGAGGTGTTCTGGTGTTCTCCTATTCGCTGAGCCTCCTCGAGACGGAAAGGTCGTGGCTCGCCGGCCGAGTCCAGGTGGTGCCCGATGACGGACGCCCCTGATCCCGCACCGTCGAGGAGGGGGTGCGGACTCCGCTGGCGCTGGCCGCTGCCGATACGGCTCCCGAGCCCAACGGCGGGTTCTTCAGCGACTCCCGTCCGGTCGCACCGTCGGCCCTGGCAGGTGACGACGAGCTCGCCCGCCTCGTCTGCGAGCGAACGGCCCGCCTGCTGGAGACCGCTCCGCTCGCATGAGCGGGCACCGGCGGTGGCGCATTACCAGCGGTTACGCGACGGCGTTTGCCCTCGGACCCGAGGGGCAGAGGTGACCGGGTGGAACACGCAGGCAGCGCAGGAGCAGCGATGGCCGGGTCCGGGGCGCAGGGGACGCGGCGTTCGCATGCCGGAGCGGATACCGACGAGCCGCGCGATGGGCGGGGGCGCCCCCTCGGGGTCGCCGACCGGCTGGTGCGCGAGATCGGCGACGGCCACCTGGACCTTCCGCTGCCCGGATTCGGGGACACGTGGCGGCGCTGGGCGGCGCTGCGCGACCTGGGGCGCCGCGACCTGGCTCTGGCGCGCCTGGCGGAGGGGCACTGCGACGCCGTAGCCGTGTTGGCCGAACTCGGCGGCCCGGTTCCCGAGCCGGGCAGCGTGTGGGGGGTGTGGGCGGCCCATCCGCCGGGCCCCGACCTGCACGCGCAGCCGGACGGCGGGGGTTTCGGATGGCGGCTGAGCGGCACTAAGCGGTTCTGCTCCGGAGCGCGGGTATGCACCCACGGACTGGTCAGCGCACTGGTGGGCGACGGGAACCGGCGCCTGTTCGCGGTCCCCACCGACACCGCGGAGGCCGACCCGGAGAGCTGGGCGGCGGGCGGGATGGCGGCCAGCGACACCCTGACGCTCGCCTTCGACGGTGTCCCGGCCGTGCCGGTGGGGCCCGCCGGCGCCTACACGGAGCGTCCGGGCTTCCACCACGGCGGGATCGGCGTCGCGGCGTGCTGGTACGGCGGTGCGCTCGCCGTCGCGCGGCCCCTGGCCGAACGCGTGGCCGCCGACAGGGCGGATCCGCACGCGTGCGCCTACTTCGGCGGCGCCGACCGGGACCTGCACGCCGCCGAGGCCGTGCTCGCCGCGGCGGCCCGCGAGGTCGACGCCGATCCGCGCGACCGGTTCGGCGGCGCCCGGGTCCGGGCCATGCGGGCGCGCGCCGTCGTCGTCGCGGCCTGCGCCGAGGTGCTGCGCAGCACCAGGGAGGCGCTCGGCGCCGGCCCGCTCGCCGCAGACGCGGACTACTCCCGCGCCACCGAGGACCTGGCAGCCTACATCCACCAGCACCACGGCGACCGCGATCTGGCCGAGCTCGGCAGCACCGCGGCGCCCCGCTTCGAGGACGGCAATGCCCGAGTCGCGTGACGGCGCCACGGTCCATCCCATCGACACCGAGGGCACCGGGGAGGCGGTCTGGCAGGCGTGGCCCGGGCTCGACCGCCCGGCGCCCCTGGACCTGTCCGCGGCCGCCGGCGTGGTGGTCGTGGCACCCCACCCCGACGACGAGGTCCTCGGGGTCGGCGGCATGCTCGCCCGGCTCGCCGAGCAGGGGGCCAGGGTGCGCGTCGTCGCCGTCACCGACGGCGAGGGCTCCCACCCAGGCAGCCCGACGCTCTCGCCCGCGCGACTGGCCGAACGCCGCTGGGAGGAGCGGGCACGCGCCCTGCGGTGCCTGGGCGCCGAGGGTGCGGAGGTGGTGCGGCTGGGCCTGCCCGACGGCGGGACCGGTTCCGCACGGGACGCGCTGGCGGGGCGGCTGCGCGAACTGTGCGCGGGTTTCGACGTGTGCGCGGCGCCGTGGCCGGGCGACCTGCACCCCGACCACGACGCCGCGGGCCGGGCCGCGCTCGACGCCGGCGCCGCGATCGGGATGCGGCCACTCCTCTACCCGGTGTGGATGTGGCACTGGGCCTACCCCGGCCACCCCGGCGTGCCCTGGAGGAGGGCCCGCCGGATCGACCTGCCGCCGCGCATCCGGCGCCGCAAGGTGGCGGCGCTGGAGTGCTTCACGACCCAGATCGCGCCGCTGGGCGCGGACCCCGCCGACGCCGCCGTCCTGAAACCGGGGATGCTCGGCCACTTCGGCCGCGACCGCGAGCTGGTGTTCCGGTGAGCGTCGACGGCGGGTACTTCGACGCGATGTACTCCGGCTCCGCGGACCCGTGGGGTTTCGCCACCCGCTGGTACGAGCGCCGCAAGCGCGCGCTGACCCTCGCGTCCCTGCCGCGCGAGCGCTACGGGCGGGTGTTCGAGCCGGGCTGCTCCATAGGCGCGCTGACACAAGGTCTCGCCGCGCGCTGCGACGCGCTGCTCGCCTGGGAGCGGGTCGCGGTCGCGGCCGAGCGCGCCGAACGCGCCCTGGCCGAGGAGGCCCATGTGCGGGTGCGGCGCGGCAGCGTCCCCTGGGAGTGGCCGGAGGCCTCCTTCGACCTGGTGGTGCTGTCGGAACTGCTGTACTACTTCAGCGACGACGACCTTCGGCACCTGCTGGAGCGGGCCACAGGTTCACTGCTCCCGGGCGGGGACCTGGTCGCGGTTCACTGGCGGCACCCTGCGCCCGACCACGCCCGCTCCGGCGACGACGCGCACCGCGCGCTCGCCGCGCACGGCGGGCTCGCGCCCGTCGCCTCGCACGTCGAGGCGGATTTCCTCATGGACGTCTACACAGCGGGCCCGGGCGACGCGCCGTCACCCGCTCAGCGGGAGGGTCTGGCGTGATCCGCGCGGCGGCCGTGGTCGTTCCGGCCAATGACGAGGCCGCGGCGATCGAGCGCTGTGTGGGTGCCGCCGCCGCGTCCCTCGCGGCGTGCGGCCTCGACGAGCAGCGGCGCCACCTGGTCGTGGTCGCCGACGCGTGCACCGACGCGACGGCCGAACTCTCCCGCCGCGCGGGGGCGCTCGTGGTGGAGACCTCCTATCGCAGCGTCGGAGCGGCGCGGGCGGTCGGCATGCGCGCCGCCCTGGAATGCACGTGCGGGGAGCGGCCCCGCAGCGTGTGGCTGGCCACCACCGACGCCGACAGCACCGTCCCCCGCCACTGGCTGGCCGAGCACCTCCGCTACGCCGACGCCGGATGGGACGCGGTGGCGGGCACGGTCACCGTCGACGACTGGTCGATGCGCCCGCCCGGCCTGGCGACGGCGTTCGCCGAGGCCTACAGCTTCAGCGACCGCGAGCACCCGCACGTGCACGGCGCCAACCTCGGGGTTCGTGCCTCGGCCTACGTCGACTCCGGGGGCTTCGGAGCGCTCCCCCACGCCGAGGACCACGCGCTGGTCACCGCCCTGCACCTCCGCGGCCACAGCATCCGCCGCCCCGCAGACCTGCCGGTGGCCACCTCGGCCCGCGAGGACGCCCGCGCCCCGGGCGGCTTCGCCGACCGGCTGACCGCGCTCGCGCGGGCCCGCTCCGAGTGACGCCGCCGGCGGCGCGCGGCATGCCGCCGGGGATCCGCCGCGGCCGCCGCGGTAATGCCGGGCGCCGGTGCGGCCCACGCCGGAATCGCATTCTACCGCCAAACCCACCAAAACATCATTTTCCTGCTATGCCGACTCCGGCGACAAAAAAGATGAAAAACAGCCAGGAGAACGCATATCCATATTCCAGTCCTCCAAAACAATGACCGAATCGCAGTGCGCCGATTATTTGCCACCTTGTTTTGGGATAACTGGATTGCGCGTTCCGGGATGCTCAGGATCCCGCCCTCAGGAACCGCTCCGTGCCGTCTCCCCTGCGGACGACGGACTCTTGTGGAGGTGACAGTTGGCCCGTTCGGACATCCCCGATACCGCCCACGAACTCGACGACTCCCGTTGCGGCAACCCGGAGAGCCCCGACAGGACCGCCCCCGAATCGACCGTCGCGCTGCGGGGCCGACTGCTGTGGTTCCGCGACGACCCCTTCCTCGTCGCCGGCGAGCACGCTATGCGCTACGAGAGCGACGGCCTCCTCATCTGCGCGGACGGGAGGATCCAGCACTGCGGGCCCTACGAGGACGTCAAGCGGCACCTGCCGCCGAACGTAACCCCCGTCGACCACCGCGACAGGATCATCACGCCCGGTTTCGTCGACACCCATGTGCACTACTCCCAGACCGCGATGATCGGCGCCTTCGGGGAGAAGCTGATCGAGTGGCTGCAGAAGTACGTGTACCCGGAGGAGGCGAAATTCTCCGACCGCTCCTACGCCGCCGAGATCGCACACCTCTTCTGCGACCAGCTGCTGCGGAACGGCACCACCACCGCCCTCGTCTTCTGCACGAGCCACCCGGAATCGGTCGACGCGCTGTTCGAGGAGACCAACCGGCGCGGAATGCGGGTCGCGGCCGGAAAGGTGCTCATGGACCGCAACGCCCCCGAGGAACTGCTCGACCGGTCCCCGGAGGAGGCCTACGAGCAGTCCCGGCGACTGATCGAGCGCTGGCACGAGGCTCCGGGCACCCGCGGCGTCTACGCCGTCACGCCCCGGTTCGCCGTTTCCTGCACCGGGGACCTGCTCCAGACCGCCGGGGAGCTGTGGAAGAGCTCCGAGGGCCTGCTCATGCACACGCACGTCTCGGAGAACCCCGACGAGGTCTACCAGGTGCGCGGGCTCTTCCCGGAGCGGTCGGGCTACCTCGACGTCTACCACCACTACGGCCTGCTCGGCGCTCGCGCGGTGCTGGCGCACGGCGTCCACCTGACGGCCGGCGAGATGGACACCTGCAGCGCCACCGGCGCGGCGATCGCCCACTGCCCCACCTCGAACCTGTTCCTGGGCAGCGGAGGCTTCCAGCTCCGCCATGCCAAGAACCCGCGGCGGCCGATCACCGTGGGCCTGGGCACCGATGTGGGCGGCGGGACGAGCTTCTCGCCCTTGAGCACGATGAACGAGGCGTACAAGGTGGCCGCCCTCGGCGACTACCCCCTCGACGCGGTGCGAATGTTCTACCTGGCCACCCGGGGCGGCGCCGCGGCACTGGGCATGGACGACAGGATCGGTTCCCTGGAGCCCGGCTACGAGGCCGACATCGCCGTTCTCGACCCGAAGGCCACCCCGCTGCTGGCTCGGCGCACCAGGGACAGCCGCGAGATCACCGACGTGCTGTTCGCGCTGTCCATCCTGGGCGGCGACCAGGCCGTGGCGGAGACCTACGTGGCGGGGCGGCTGTCCTACAAGCGCGACACCGAACCCGCTCCGCAGCCGAGGATGACGAACCGCACCCTCGCCTGGAGCCGCTACGACTGGGAGAGCGGCGAGTGGCTGCACGACCGGCACACCTCGTTCGACGGACACCGCGCCCCCGCCGTCGACGCCTACGCCGGCGGCCTCCACTGCCTCTACAACTCCCCGACGGACAAGCTCCAATGGACGACGTTCACCGGGACGGAGTGGAGCGCACCCGTCGCCCTCGGTCCCCAGGGCGGCACCAAACCGGCCGCGGCGGCCTACAGCGGCAAGCTGTACTGCGGCTACGTCTCGTCTACCCGGGCGCCCTACCTGCTCGCCTACGACGCCGAGACCGGCGAGTGGAGCCGCCCCCAGCGCCTCGACACCGCACCCCATAGCAACCAGCCACCGGCCATGGCCGCCTACCACGGACTGCTGTACGTGTTCCTGCGCGACCGCGAGCCCGACGGCCACCTCCACTGGGCCGCCTACGACGCCGAGCTCGACCGGTGGAGCGCGTGGGAGCGGCTCTGGCGGACCGGCTACGATCCGGTGGCCGCGGCGCCCTTCGCCGGGCGGCTGTACGTGATGTACTCCCCCGGCCAGGCGTCGGACGGCCGGTACCGGGACCTGCGATGGACCTCCTACGACTCCGCGAACGGCTCGTGGGAGGAGCACAGGGTCCTGTCCGGCACGATCGACACGGCCCGCCCCGCGCTCGCGCCCTACAACGGGCTGCTGTACGCCTCCGGCAACCAGTGGGTGGGCAACGAGCTGCGCAACTGGACCGCCGAGCTGGGACCCGACGTCCGGGTCTGGACCACCCCGGAGCCGAATCCGCGCATCAACCCGTCCACGATGTACGGGCTGGGACTGACCGCCTACGAGGGGCTGCTCTACGCGGCCCACTTCGCCACCTGAACCGTCGGCGGAGCATCCGTCCCAGCCGGCGCCGCCGCCGCGGCCCGCGGCCGCCGCCGATGCCGATCCCCGCACCGGCGGCGGCCGAAGACAGCGGGGCAGGCCCCGAGCTGCGTCGCCGGGCCGGGGCCTGCTCGCCGCACGAGGGCTCGCGGGGTTCCGCGGCTCGTTCGCGCCGCCGCGGCGGCCGGACCCCTGGCGGGTTCCCGGGCGGTGGGGGACCATGAGGCGCGGAACGTAGGAACCGGGCGGGCACGGGACGGAGCTGAGCGGCGGATGAGGGGGCTGTTGGCCGGCGCGGCGGTGGGCCTGCTCGTCCTGGCCGGATGCGGCGGTGCGCAACCGGGCGACGCCCGGCCCTCGCCGTCGGCCGCGGAGGAGACCTCCCAGGCGCCCGTCCAGGGCGTGGAGCCGACACCGCCGATCGCACTCGACACGGTCTGCGACCTGCTGATCGACCAGTCGGCGATGCCGCACGACGGCGAGCTGGAGTACATCGACGCCAGAGGCGAGTCAGGCGAGTTCTGGGCGGGCTGCCACATCGAGCCGGCCGACTGGCCGGCCGCGCTGGAGTTCGGCCACGCCGCCCGCGACGACCTGGCGCTCCAGTTCGCGAACGAAGCGGCCCTGGGCGTGGCCGGGCACGAACCGTACGAGACGGGCCGACCGGCCGCGGACTACCTGACCGACGCCCGGTCGGACTTCCTCCCGGTGCCTCCGGAAGGCTGGCCGGACGCTGCGGCAGGGCTCGACGGCCTCGAAGAGGGGCACTGGTACGAGTTCGTCTTCGTCGCCGAGCTGCCGCAGTCGTGGATCGAGCACAGGATCCAGTTCTTCGTGCCGGGCTCGGACGGAGGCGACCTGGAGGACTACCGGGAGCCCGCCTACGAGGCGTTCACCGCCTACATGGACGCACTCGCGGCCGAGCTGTGACCGGCCGCCGTTCGCGATCGGCTCGGCGCCGCGGGCCCGCTCCGCCCCCGCCCGCCGGCGAGACCGGCCCCGCGGTGTGCGCGCGCCGACCGGATCGCCGGTGCGCCCCCGCGTGTGCGCGGCGCGGCGGAGTTGCCTACTCTCGGAGTCGACGGATCCCAGCCGAGGGCGGGCTTTCGGACGCGGCCGCGTCGAAGGCCCCGTCGCATGGGATGGCCCTAGACCGCCGACCGAGGCAGGTACCCATGACAGACGGCTTCTCCCGGCCCTCCCCCGCCGAGTCCGACAACCCGGCGCAGCTCGACACCACGGTCGCCCACTCGGCGCGGATCTGGAACTACTGGATGGGCGGCAAGGACCACTACCCGATCGACCGCGAAGTGGGCGACCAGGTGCGCGCCTCCTTCCCGGAGATCGTGGACCTCGCGCGCACCAGCCGCGAGTTCCTGGTCCGCGTCGTGTCCCACCTGGCCGGCGAAGCGGGGATCCGCCAGTTCCTCGACATCGGAACCGGGATGCCCACCGTCAACAACACCCACGAGGTGGCCCAGGGGATCGCGCCGGAGTCCCGGGTGGTCTACGTGGACAACGACCCGCTGGTGCTAGCGCACGCCCGCGCACTGCTCGTCGGCTCCCCGGAGGGCGCCACCGACTACATCGACGCCGACCTGCGCGAGCCCGACACCATCCTGCAGCGCGCCGCCGCGACCCTGGACTTCGACCGGCCCATCGGGCTCATGCTCATGGGAATCCTGGGGCACATCCCCGACGGCGACGTGCTGCCGATCGTGCACCGGCTCGTGGACGCCCTTCCGTCCGGCAGCTACCTGGCGGTCTACGACGGCACCGATACCAGCCCGGCCTACAACGAGGCCGTCGCGCGCGGCAACGAGCAGGGCGCCGTGCCCTACCTGCTGCGCAGCCCGGACGCCATCGCCGCCCGCTTCGACGGTCTTGAGCTGGTCGAACCCGGCGTGGTCCCGTGCCCCCTGTGGCGCCCCGACCCCATCGAAGTCGGCACTCGGCGGGGGATGGACCAGTACGGCGGAGTGGCGCGCAAGCCCTGACAGCGGAGCCCGGGAGCACCGCCCCAGATGCGGAGGGCCGGATGGCGGCGCGACGGCGACACACCATCACCACCCGCGCGCAGTACGCCTGGGTCTGGGTCGTGGTCGTCCTGGCCTTGGGCGTCGTGCTGCTGCACGCGGCCACCGCCCTGAGTCTGCTGCTCGACGGTGAGACCGTCGAGGCCGTTACCTGGCTGCCGATCGTCTCCAACGGGATTCCCGTGGTCTGGGGCACCGCGGTGCTGATCCGCTACCACCGCTCGCCCACGCCCCCGGAACCGGAGGAGACCGAGCCGCCCGCCATCTGGTGGCCGCGCGAGCGGTGAGCGGGCCGCTCGGTCCCGGCCGGACGGCCGGGCGCCGGACCGGTCAGGAATCGAGAAGCGCTGCGCAGCGCCCCTGTCTAGCGTTGTCAGCATGAAGATCGCACTCCAGTACTGCCAGATCACCGTCTCCGATGTGGACGAGTCGCTCGGCTTCTACCGCGACGCGCTCGGCCTGGAACTGCACAAGGACGTGGGGGCCGGCCAGTCCCGCTGGGTCACCCTCGGCAGCCCGGTTCAGCCGGACCTCGAATACGTGCTCTCGGTACCGCACGCCGGCCGCTCCGAGGCCGACGGCGACGCCCTGGGGGAACTGCTCGCCAACGGCGTTCTGCCGATGCTCGTCTTCAGCACCGACGACCTCGACTCGGCTTTCGAGCAGGTGCAGGCGTCGGGCGCCGAAGTCCTGCAAGAGCCCATCGACCGGCCCTGGGGCGTTCGCGACTCCGCGTTTCGCGACCCTTCGGGCAACACGGTGCGGATCCAGCAGCCGATCCGCGCGTAGCGCCCCACTGTTCGAGTGCGTCCCGCGGGCGTACAGGCGCCGCGGGGCGGACGGACCGACCGGAGGTAGTCCCATGGCACGGAACCAGCAGGCAGGAAGCCGCAGCGAGCGCAAGCCCGGAACCCCCGGACCGGTGTCGCGGTGGGTGCAGCAGAAGATGAATGCCCGGATGAGCCGCAAGGTCCGGGGAGGCCGCGGCGCCTTCATGGGCATGGACGTGCTCGTGCTGAACACGGTGGGCCGCCGCAGCGAGCAGCCGCGGGAGACCCCGCTGGCGTGGTTCGCCGATGACGAGGACGGCTGGCTGGTCGTCGCCTCGGGCGGCGGTAGCCGGCACCCCGACTGGCACGCCAACCTGATGGCGCACCCCGAGCGCGCGTCGGTCGAACTGCCCGGCCGCGGCGCCGTACCGGTGGTGCCGCACCGGCTGAGGGGCGCCGACCGCGAGCAGGCGTGGCAGCGCATCACCGAGGCCCAGCCCCGCTACGGCAAGTACCAGGCCAAGTCCGACCGCGAGTACCCGGTCGTCCGGCTCGTCCCCCGCTGACCGCCCGCTCGGCGCGGCCTCCGGCGGGCATCCCGGTCCCGGCGGTCCCGGGGGGCGCGGGAGCGGTGAAGCCCGCGCCGGCCGGGCCGGCGGAGAGCGTTCGAGCAGGCGCCCGGCGCCTGGCCGGGCGATCCGGCCCGCGCTGTGGAGGCGTTCCCGGAGGTCGTTTTCGAGCGCGTCGCCGACCTTGCTGTACCGGACGGCCGCCTGATCGCGCAGCCGGCCGCCCGGTCGGCGGCGCTGACCCCGCAGAGCCGGGACCGCGTCCGCGGCCTGGTCGCCGAGCAGCGCGAACGGGTCCCGAGCCGTACCGCGTCCGGGGCCGGCCCGCGAGCAGGAGCAGCGGCGGCCCCGCCGGACGGCGGGGCGTGGACGCGGCCCGCGCGGACCGCCGCCGAGCGCCGGGTCCGCCACGCCGATCCCCGTGTCCGCGGGCGGTCCCGATCCGCCGATCACCGTTCGTGGGGCTGCGATCACGGATAGACTGGCCGCCCCGGCGGTGCCGCGCCCCCACACGGCACCGGGTTCACACCCCCGACGACGTCAGCGAGCGCCCGTTCCGCTCTCGGCCCCTGAACTCGGAGACCACCGCATGCACGACAGCGACTTCGCCACCTCCGACACGGTCCCGCCTTCTCTCCCGGGGATCGACCTGTCCCGCCCCTCCATCGCGCGGATGTACGACGCCGGTATCGGCGGCAAGGACAACTTCGAGATCGACCGCGAGGCGGCCATCGCACTCGAAGACCTGGTCCCGGGGACCTTCGCCATGGCCCGCGCCAACCGCGACTACCTGTCGCGCGCCGTCGACCACGTCGCGCGCTCGGGCGTGCGCCAGTACATCGACCTCGGCTCCGGCCTGCCGACCATGGAGAACACCCACGAGATCGCGCAGCGCCACCACCCCGGCGCCGGCGTGGTCTACGTCGACAACGACCCGATCGTCCTCGCGCACGGCCGGGCGCTGCTCGCCGAGAACGAGTCGACGACCGTGATCACCTCCGACCTGTGCGACGTCGACCGGGTGCTCGGCGACGCCGACACCGAACGCATCATCGACTTCACCGAGCCGGTCTGCGTCATGCTGGTGTCGCTGCTGCACTGCCTCCCCGACGACAGGGACCCGTTCGGCGTCGTGCGCGCCTACTTCGACCGGCTGGCGCCCGGCTCGTGCCTGGTCTACAGCCACATCGTCTCCGACGACGAGGAGGCCGCTCGGTCCTTCACCGACCGCGTGCACTCCTCCGGCGCCTACTGGGGCCGGGTGCGCACTCCCGACGAGGCGTCCCGGGCGTTCGAGGGGATGCGGCTGGTCTCCCCGTCGCCGAACGGCGACTTCCCCGCGGTCGCCGTCGACTGCTCGACGTGGCGCGTGCCGGGGGTCGAACCCCAGCGCCGCCCGGCCGACGCGGAGGTCCTCATCTGGGAGCACGCCGGGGTCGCCTTCGTCTGACCGCCGCGCGCCGGCGGCCGCGCCGGGGCGGGGGCCCGCGGCGCTCACCCCCGCGCGGCCGCTGCGCCGGGCGGCGAGGGAGCGCGGCATCGGGACGCCGGCACTGCGGCGGGCCGGGCGGCCGAGACGCAGGCCTGCGGCCGCGAACCCGCGGCCGCAGACCGCAGACCGGGGACCGGGAACGACCGTCTGCACACCGCCACCGCGAAATGCCAGGGTCGACGCATGCCACAGGTCCACATCATCGCCAGGTCCGCGTGGGGCGCCCGCGCCCCACGCGATCGGAGCAGCGTCTCGTGGGACGCCCGCACCGAGGTCGTCGTCCACCACTCAGCGGAGCCCGCCATGCAGACGGTCCGCTCCATCCAGGACTTCCACATGGACGGCCGCGGGTGGTCCGACATCGGCTACAACTTCCTCGTCGACGACGCCGGCAGCGCCTACGAAGGGCGCGGATGGCTGGTGGCCGGTGCCCACGCCCTCGGCCACAACACCAGCGGGATCGGCATCTGCTACATCGGCCAGAACGACCCCACCTCCGCCGCGAAGGCCGCCATCCGCGCGCTCTACGACGAGGCGTGCGACCGCGCGGGGCGGCGGCTGGCGGCCAAGGGCCACCGCGACGTCAACAGCACCACCTGCCCCGGCGACCACCTGCACGCCTGGGTCCACGACGGCATGCCCGCAGAGGGGCCCGGAGGAGACCGGATTCCCTGACCGGCCTGCGCACGGGCGAAGGCGAGCACCGGCGGGACCGCCCCGGCGGCCGCGCGGGCTCAGGCGCCGCGCGTGGCGGGCGCGCCGGTCACCCCTCCGGCTGCGCGAACACCAGCCCGTGCCCCGGCGGAGTGTCGCTGGTGCCGCCCGCCGCGCCCACGGACACGCCGGAGGGCCGCGCCAAGGCGCCGAGGTCGGCGAAGGACGCCCGTTCGACGTCCTCGACCATGGACACGGCGGGCACGCACTGCGCCAGCTGGACGGACAGGTCCGGCAGCAGGTGGGGCGCCACGGGGACGCTGAAGGCGGCGGCCAGGTCGGCGATGCGCAGGAACGGGGTGATCCCGCCGACGCGCACGACGTTGGGCTGGGCGACGTCGCAGACGCCGCGCACCAGGGCGTCGCGGAAGGAGCGGACGGTGCGCAGGTTCTCGCCGATCGCGAAGGGGACGGCGGTGGCCGCGCGCAGCCGCGCGTGGGCCTCCAGGTCGTCGGCCGGCAGCGGCTCCTCGATCCAGTACGGGTCGAACCCGGCCAGCGTCCCCATCGCGCGGACGGCGCCGGGCAGGTCCCAGCGCTGGTTGGCGTCGATCATCAGCCGGCCGTGCGGCCCCAGGAGCTCGCGCACGCGGGCGACACGCTCGACGTCGCGTTCGAGGTCGGCCGAGCCCACCTTCATCTTGACGGCACTGTGACCGGCGGCGGTGAACCGGCGCACCTGGTCCAGCAGCTCCTCCAGCCCGCGGTCCAGGTTCACCCCGCTGCCGTAGCAGGGGACGCTGTCGCGGCGGCGGCCGATGAGGTCGACCAGGCTCAGCCCGAGGGCGCGGGCACGCAGGTCCCACAGCGCGATGTCGACCGCGGCGAGGGCCATGGCGCTGATACCGCCGGGGCCGGCCTCGTGCAGGTGCGTGTACAGCTGTTCCCAGCGCGGCGCGGGGGCGGGGTCGCGCCCCACCAGCACCGGCGCGCAGTCGTGCTCCACGACCGCGCGCACCGCCTCACCGCCCACGCGCGGGGTCCAGCCGAACCCGCTGCCCTCGGCTCCGCTGTCCGTGGTGACCGTGACGACGACGAGGTCGTGGTGGGAGACGCCGCCGTCCCAGGTGTCCTGCAGCGGGAACCGCCGCACGGAGGCCTCGACGCCCGCGATGCGCATCAGCGGGCCCCCTCCGCAACGGCCGCGAGCCCGTGCTCCACGAGCCGCTCCAGTTCCGCGGTGTCGGCGGCCGAGGGGTCGACGAAGGGCGCGCGCACCGGGCCGCAGTCGGTGCCGCGAAGCCGCAGGCCGGTCTTGACCAGCGCGACCGCATAGCCCGGCGTGCGGTCGCGGATGGCGGCCAGCGGGCGGTAGAACTCGTCGAGGAGCCGCTCGGCGAGCGGGTCGCCGACGCGCCACGCCCGGTAGAAGGCCGTGGCGACCTCCGGCACGAACGCGAACGCCGCCGAGGAGTACAGGTCGACGCCGATCCCCTGGTAGGCGTGCACCGTCAGTTCGGCGGTCGGCAGCCCGTTGAAGAACAGGAAGTCGCCGCCGACCCGCGCCCGCACGGCCATCACGTTCTGCCGCATGCGGTCGAGGTCGCCGATCCCGTCCTTGATCCCCACGACGTTGGGCAGCGCCGCGACCTCGGCGGCGGACGCGGGGGCGAGCGCCATGGTGGAGCGCTGGTAGACGATCACCGGGAGGTCGGCGGACTCGGCGACCGCCCGGACGTAGTCGACCATCCCCTGCTGCGGTGCACCGACGAGGTAGGGCGGGAGCAGCAGGACGCCGTCGGCTCCGGCGGCGCGGGCCGCCGCGACCTGCTCGACGGCGGTGCCCAGGCTGCCTCCGGCACCGGCGACGACCGGCGCGCGGCCGCCCGCTGCGCCGACGGCTGTGCGCACGACCGCCTCCTGCTCCGCGGTCGACAGTGCGTGGATCTCGCCGGTCCCGCAGGCGGCGAAGACTGCGCCGGGACCGTGGTCCAGCCGGGTTCCGATGTGGTCGGCCAGGGCCGCGTGGTCCACGGCCCCGCTTCGGTCGAACGGCGTGACCGGGAAGAACAGGATGCCGTCCAGTTTCATGTCGCTCCTCGAATCGTGCGGCACGGGCGGGTTCGGTCGGGTTCGGTGGGCCGCATGCGGCGCGGTCGCGGACCGGGCGGGGCGTGCGCCGCCAAGGCGGCGGCCTTCCCGGGGCCTTTTGTACGGTGCGGAAGCGGGCCGCTCAGCGGCGCACCGGCGAGCGCGCCGTCTGCGGCGGCGACGCGCGTCCGCCCGTCGGGCACCGCCTGCTCCCGCCCGACGGACAGGACCGCGGACTCCGCGGCGCCGCGGGCGCCGACGCGGTCGGGCCGGGACACAGCGGCGGCCCCGCGCTCCCAGCGCCCGCGGATCGTGCCGCCGCCCCGCTCGGCGGCGCCCTTCCCGTCCTCCTCCGCCGCAGCGGCGGGCGGTGTCGCATCCGGCACCTCGACTCCGATCATCACCCGCTGTCACACGGCGGCTCTACACTTCGCCGGAAACCGGTTTCCAACCTACTGACCGTGACGTGCGTGTCAACCCCGCACGAGGGCCGCCACGGTGGTGAAGCGGACGGACCGCCGGCGCGCACGGCGTGCCCGCGGCACGCACGCCCTCGGAAGGCGGCGGCCGGAGGAGCGGCCTCCCTGCGCAGAAGCGCGGGTCAGCGGAGCGCGGGCCCGGTGCTCTGGCGGACCTCGAGGCGCGGGGTGAAACACACGTCGGCCGGCGGCGCCTCGCCGCGCAGCATGGCGCCGAGGCGCTGCCACGCCTCGCGCCCCAGGTCCTCCTGCGGTACGGCGACGGTGGTCAGGCGCGGTGCCGTGTAGCGGGACAGCGGGATGTCGTCGAAGCCGACCACGCTGACCTGGTCGGGGACCCGCACACCGATCTCGTCCAGCTTGCCCTGCGCCCCCAGCGCGACCAGGTCGTTGTAGCCGACGATCGCCGTGGCACCCGTCGCCAGGGCCCGGTCGGCGGCTTCGAAGCCGTCCTCGAGCATCGAGCCGCACTCGACGACGTGCAGGGCGAAGCGGCCCTCGGCCGCCGCCTCCAGCGTCTCCCGGCGCTCCCGGTTGGGGACGCTCGCCCGCGGACCCTCCAGGTAGGCGACCCGGCTGTGCCCCAGCCAGCCCAGATGGGCGCACACGGCGCGCACACCCGAGGCGTAGTCGACCGCGACGGTGGGCGCGTCCACGCCCTCGACGTTCCGGTTGACCAGCACGAACGGCTCGATGGTGTGCGCCAGTTCCGCCAGCTCGCGGTCGTGGCTGCGCGGTGAGCACAGCACCAGGCCGTCGGCCCGGAGCCTGCTCTCCTGGGCGAGCACCAGCTCCTCGAGCGGCAGTTCGTGGCTGTCGGTGACCAGCAGCCGGTAGCCGTCCCGCCCGGCGGCCCGGCTGAGGCCGCGCAGGACCGACTGGAACATGGGGTTGCCCAGGTCGGGCACCGTGATCGCGACGAGGCCGGTGCGCCCCCGGGCGAGCCCTTGGGCGACGGCGCTGGGGCGGTAGCCCAGGGACGCCGCCGTCTGCTGGACGCGCCGGGCGAGGTCCGGGGCCACCGTCTCCCGGTTGTTCATGACCCGCGACACCGTCGCCGGCGAGACCCCCGCCGCCCTGGCCACGTCGCGGATGGTGACGGTCTGACCGCGCCGGCGCTGCCCGGCGCCGGTCTCCGCCGGCCCGGCGACGGGTCCTGCGGCCTCGTCCAACGTCGACCCCGATTCCGTCGTGCCGCGCCTTCGCCGCCGCACCCCCCGGGAAACCGATTTCTCCCGCCAGCATACTGGAGGGACCGGCGCCACCGGCGGTGCGCCGAAAGCCCGTCAGCGCCGGCGCCGGGCACCGCCGATGCCGCGGCACACGGCCGGGCACGGCGCCCGCGGCCGGGAGCCCCGACACAGGTGTCCGCAACCGGTCAGGCGCTTGCCCGCCGACGTGCAGGCCCCGACCATCGGGCTGCACCCGCTTGCCCGCTCGCGATGGGAGACGGCGACCATGGAGATCATTGCGGTCCTCCCGGCGTTCCTGGCCGCCGTCGTACTGATCTCGGTTTCGCCGGGACCGGCTATGGCGCTGATCGTCCGGCGGGCCGCACTGCGCGGGTTCGGCGCGAGCGTGGCGACCGTGCTCGGGCTGGAATCGGGGCTCTTCCTGTGGGCGATCGCGGCGAGCCTCGGAGCCGCGGCCCTGGTCGCCGCCTCCGGCACCGCCTACCTCGTACTGCAGATCGCCGGCGCGTCGTTCCTGGCCTTCCTGGGCATCCGCGCATGGGCCTCGGCCGTGCGCTCCCGGCGGGCGGCCGACGACGGCACGGACACCGAACACGGCGGGCCGGGGGAGGCCGGCGGCGCGGCGGCCGACGACCGACGGGCGGCTCCCCGGTTCGCGGCCGCCAAGGCGTTCTCCGAAGGCCTGTTCGTCCAGCTCGCCAACCCCAAGGCGGCGGTCTTCATGTTCGCCTTCTATCCGCAGTTCATCCCGCCGGGCCGGCCGGTGCTCGCCACGACGTCGTTGCTGGCGCTCGTCCAGGTCACCGTGGAGACCGCGATCTACCTGTCGCTGGCCGCGGGCGTGGCGCGGGCGGGGGCCTGGTTCCGGCGCCCCGCGATCCGGCGCCGGCTGGAGGCCGCCACCGGAACCGTGCTGCTGGCGCTCGCCGGGCGGATGCTGCTGACGCCGCGCTGACCGGCCGCCCCCACCGCCGGGCGGTGCCCGGTTGAGGACGCTCTGCCTAGGGTGGGTGCCATGCTGCTGGAGGACTTGGCCGCCGAGACCGCGGCGCTGGCGGACCGGGCCCCGTCGCGGGCGTTCCTCGGCCTGGCCGGCGCGCCGGGAGGGGGCAAGTCGGCGCTGGCGCGGTACCTGGTCGACGAGGTGCGCGCGGAGGTGGGCCCCGACACCGCCGCCTACCTGCCCATGGACGGGTTCCACCTGTCCAACGCCCAGCTGGACCGGCTCGGCCGCCGCGACCGCAAGGGCGCTCCCGACACCTTCGACGTACACGGATACCTGGCGCTGCTGCGGCGCCTGCACGCCGTGGCCGACGCGCCGGTCTACGCACCCGACTTCGACCGCGCCGCCGACGAACCCATCGCCGCCCGCCTGGCCGTCGAGCCGGGCGTCCGGCTGATCGTGACCGAGGGCAACTACCTCGCCGAGGACGCGCCGCTGTGGCGGGAGGTCCGGGCGCTGCTGACCGACCTCTGGTACGTCGAGGCCGACGACGAGACCCGAGAGGCGCGCCTGGTCGAACGCCAGCTCACCGGAGGCCGCAGCCTCGATGAGGCGCGCGCGTGGGTGCGGCGCAGCGACCGCGCCAACGGGGAGCTCGTCAAGGCCACCCGCCGGAACTGCTCCCGCGTCGTCCGCGTGGGCGACGCGGAGCCGCTGCGGCGCAAGGCCACCGGCCCGGGCGGGAGGAGGCCGTCGGAAGGAACCGCCGGCGGACCGGTTGCCGGCTCCTGGCGAGACGGAGCCTAGAGACAGGGTGCGGACCCGCCCGATCCCGCTGCGGCCCCTGTGGAGGCCGCCCGCGCCTGCGGCGCCGAGGCGGGCCCGGGCGTGCAGCGCACCGGGCGTGCGGCCGATGACGGGATGTTTCCTTCTCTTTACATAACGCGTTCTCTGATTTAGAGTCCAGCGAGATTGGGAGCGCTCCCATCGGCGTGGGCGTTCCACTGTCCACGGGGGCCGCTGCAACGACAAAGGACTTCGTGCATGTTCCGAGAATTCTTGCGCCCGATCGCCGGCGCCGCGCTCGTCCTGGCTGCTGCGGTGGCAGCCGGCCCGACTCCCGCTTCGGCCGCCGAGTCGCAGTTCTACGTCAACCCGGACATGGCCTCGGCCCAGTGGGTCCGGGACAACCCCCAGGACTCGCGCGCCGACGTCATCGCCAACCGCATCGCCGACGTCCCGCAGGCCACCTGGTTCACCCGGCACAACCCCGGTGAGGTCCAGGGCCGGGTGGACGCCCTGGTCGGGGCGGCACAGGCGGCCGGGAAGATCCCGATCATGGTCGTCTACAACATCCCCAACCGCGACTGCAGCAACCACAGCGGGGGCGGCGCGCCGGACCACGCCTCCTACCGCAACTGGGTCGACCAGGTCGCCGCCGGGCTGAACGGCCGCCCGGCCACGATCGTGCTGGAGCCGGACGTGCTCTCGCTGATGAGCAACTGCATGGACCAGGGCCAGCAGGGCCAGGTCATGGACTCCATGGCCTACGCGGGCAAGGCGCTCATGGCCGGGTCCTCCCAGGCCCGCGTGTACATGGACGCCGGCCACTCCCAGTGGCACTCGCCCGGCGAGATCGCCTCGCGGCTCAACGGCGCCGACGTCGCCGGCAGCGCACACGGCATCGCCACCAACGTGTCCAACTACAACCGGACCGGCGACGAGGTCTCCTACGCCGAGCAGGTCATCTCCGCCACCGGGCACTCCGGGCTGCGCGCCGTCGTCGACACCAGCCGCAACGGCAACGGCCCGCTGGGCTCGGAGTGGTGCGACCCCGAGGGCCGGGCCATCGGCACCGAGAGCACGACCGACACCGGCAACGCGACGATCGACGCGTTCCTGTGGGTGAAGCTGCCGGGCGAGGCCGACGGCTGCGCCGCCGGAGCCGGCGAGTTCGTCCCCCAGCTCGCCTACGACATGGCGGTGGCCGCGGGCGCCGATCCGGAGCCGGATCCCGACCCCGAGCCCACGCCCGAGCCGGGTGACGGCTGCGAGGCCGAGTACGCAGTCTCCAACGAGTGGTCCAGCGGCTTCCAGGCCAGTGTGACGGTAACGGCGGGCTCCGACATCAGCGGCTGGGAGGTCGCCATCGACTTCCCGGACGGCCAGAGCGTCGAGCAGGCGTGGAACGCCGAGGTCGCGGGCAGCGGCGGCGCCTACACCGCCGAGAACGTGAGCCACAACGGCGGCCTGAGCGCCGGCCAGAGCACCGAGTTCGGTTTCACCGGCACGCACAGCGGCGCCAACGGGGCGCCCGAGCTGACCTGCACGGCGAGCTGACCCGGACGCCGACCGCAGGCAACGGAGACGTCGACCCGGTGGGGAGGGCGCGGACGCGCCCTCCCCACCGGCGGTCGCGGCGCGCCGGGGCTCAGCTCTCCTCGAAGTCCTCGCGGTCGGTGTCGGCCTGCTCCATCGCGTCCTGAAGCTCGGCCTCCATCTCGCGGCGGGTGTCGGGCCCGCGCTCGCCGCGGTCGCGCTCGTCAGGGAGCGCCTGGTCGGTGTCCTCGGTCTTCTTGCCGGACTCTTCGGGCATCGTCATGGGAACTCCTCGGCGATCTACGGCGGCTGCCCGCTACCCGGCCGACCGCGGCTCACACCGGTGCGAGCGCAGCGCACGTCCGCGATCGGCGGGCTCCGCTCCCCGCCCGCATCCCGGTCCTGGTGCGGCCAACGAGTTTGTGTTACAAAGTAGTTGGCACTATAGAACGCGAGATCGGGGAGACAGCGTGATGACAGCAGAGGACGACGGGCGTCCCGCCGAGGACGCGCTGTTCGATCCGGCCGCGTCGCGTGAACTCATCGAGCGGCAGCGCGACACCGCCGAAAGCGAACTGGCCCCGGACTGGCGGCTGCTCTATGCGGTGTGGGGCCTCGCCCTGCTCACCGGCTACGGCTGCCTCTACCTGCAGCGGGCGGTGCTGTCCGGCGTTCATCCCGCGATCGCGGGGGCGGCCATGTTCCTGGCGCTCCTGGCGGCGCTGGTTGTCACGACGCGCCACGACATCCGCCTCAACCGCGGCCTGCGCGGGCCCTCCGCGCTCGCCGGGGCGCGGATCGGATGGGCCTATGTGGCCGGGTTCGCCGTCGTCGGGGTCTGCGCGTGGAGCCTGTACCGCGGCGGTGCGCCCGAGCCGCTGGTCTGGCTCGCGTTCGCCGGACTCTCGCTGCTGGTCATCGGGCTGGTCTCGATGGTCTCGGCCGCCTGGGAGCACGAGCGGCTGCGCTTCGGTCTGGGCGGGTGGATCCTGGCCGCCGACGCGCTGGGGCTGGTCGTCGGGATGCCGCACGCCTACCTCGTGCTCTCCATCGGAGGCGGCGGCGGGTTCCTCGCCGCCGCGGCTCTGCTCACCGTCCGCCGTGCCGCCCGCGCACGGCGGGCGTAGCCGAGTCCGTTGGGGGACCGACGATGAACCCTCTGCCGGAACTCAACCCCGTGATCCACGCGCAGGGGCGGCTGCGGGTGATGGTCACCCTGCAGGCGCTGCCTCCCGGTGACCAGCTCGCGTTCGCCCGGCTGCGCGAGATCCTCGAGATGACCTCGGGCAACCTGTCCGTGCACGTGCGCAAGCTGGAGGAGGCCGAGTACGTCCGAAGCGTCAAGACCTACGAACGCCGGAGTCCGATCACCTACTTCTCCCTGACCGCCCAAGGGCGGCACGCGCTGGAGGAGTACGTCCAGGCGCTGCAGACCATGCTGGGCGCCAACGGCCCCGCATCAGCCACCACCGAGAGGCCCCCCGGAGGCGCCCCGTGACACCTCCCCTCGCCCGGCTGCACAACGTGTCCCGCCGCTACGGGACAGCGCTGGCGCTCGACCGCGTCAGCCTCGACATCGGCCCCGGAGCCGTCCTGGGCCTGCTCGGCCCCAACGGCGCGGGCAAGTCCACCCTGATCAACCTGGTCTGCGGGCTGCGCCGGCCCACCCAAGGCGAGGTCGAACTGTTCGGCGGCTCCCCCCAGGACCCCCGGCGCCGCCGCGCCCTGGGCATGACCCCCCAGCAGACCGGCCTGCCGGAGACGCTGCGGGTGCGCGAGGTGATCGACTTCGTCTCCCGGCACTACCCCGATCCCCTGCCGGCCGCCGACCTGCTGGAGCGCTTCGGCCTCATCGGCCTGGAGAAGCGCCAGACCGGCAGCCTCTCCGGAGGCCAGCAGCGCCGCCTCGCGGTCGGCCTGGCGTTCTTGGGCCGCCCCGAGCTCGTGCTGCTGGACGAGCCCACGACCGGGCTCGACGTCTCGGCCCGCCGCGCCGTCTGGGAGGGCATCCGCTCCTACATCGGCAACGGCGGGACGATCCTGCTGACGAGCCACTACATGGAGGAGATGGAGGCGCTCTCGGAGCGCATCGTCGTGCTCAAGCACGGCCGCGTGGTCGCCGACGGCACGCCGCAGGAGGTCACCGAGGCGGCCTCGCGCAGGTCCATCAGCTTCGAGGCCGACGAGGTCCCCGAACTGGAGGGCGTTGTGGGCCGGGAGCGCCGCGGCGACCGCCAGGTCCTCTACACCGAGGACACCGACTCGCTCGTGCGCGCGCTCGTGCGCAGCGGAGCCTCCTTCACCGGGCTGGACATCCACCGGCCCAGCCTCGAAGAGGCTTTCCTGGAGATCGAGGCGGAGGCCGTCCCGGACGACGGCTCCGCCGGCGACCCGACCCCCGAGCCCGCCGCCGGAACCGCGGAGGTGTCCCGATGACCCTGGCCGTGCAGCACGCCCGCCTGCTGTTCCTGGAGACCGCCCGCGTACCCATCGCGCTGGGCTTCAACGTCGCCTTCCCGACCGTGCTGATGATGTTCTTCGTGGTGCCCAACGGCGCGATCGCCGACGACCCGCGGGCCGCCACGCTGGCGACGGCGCAGATCACCGTGTTCGCCGTGATGAACGCCTGCCTGCTCAACTTCGGCGTGGGCGTGGCCGAGGAGCGCGCCCGCGCCTGGGACCCCTACCTGCGGACCCTGCCGGCGGGCCCGGTGCCGCGCATGGCCGGGCGGCTGATGAACGGGTTCGCCTACGTCCTGCTGGCCGTGATCCCGGTCGCGGTGCTGGCCCCGCTGCTGACGGAGGCGACGCTGCCTGCGACCTCGGCGGCACTGGCGCTGCCCGTGATCCTGTTCGGCTGCCTGCCGTTCCTCTTCGGCGGGTTCGCGATCGGTTTCAGCATGTCGATCAAGGGCGCGCTCCCGGCGGCCCAGGCGGTGATGTTCCCCATGGCCTTCGCCGGCGGGCTGTTCCTGCCCCCCGATACCTTCCCCGCCTGGCTGGACACCGCTTCGCACGCGCTGCCCACGCGCGCGGCCAGAGAGCTGTCGGTGTGGGCGGTGACCGACGGCACCGCGCTGTCGCAGACGGCGATCGCGGTGCTTGCCGGCTGGACGGCGCTCACCGCGGTGCTGGCGGTGTGGGCCTATCGGCGTGACGAGGGACGACGCTTCCGCTGACGTGGGTGGCACCCGATCAGCAGCGCAATTCCGTAACATGAAAAACTTTCACCCTTGCCCCATGACCAGCATCATTCGTCCCTCTTATTGCATTTGCCCCATTTGAGACGTACGGTAGTGCCCTGCACGGCGGCATTCGCCCCTCACCAGGAGCAACAACCGCCACAACAAAACGAACGCATAGTGAATACGGCGTTAAGCAGACAAGGAGTGGGCGACCCCCCGACGTTGTACTGAAAACAATTGAATTCATATTCGGCACATCAGACGCCCCGGATGTACCGATGTGTGCGGTGAGCCCTGACCGAGCTGTCGCGCAGCAGGATCGGCGGCAGTTGCGGCGGGAACCACCTGCGCAGCCGCTTTCACAGTCACCTCAGGTGACCGCAAACCCGATCGCCCGTGGGGCCCCGCCCCAGGGCGGAAATCGAGCGAGCGAAAGGGTCCTAGCGTGTGCGTAACGCGGGCGAATCCAGAAACCGGTGCGATGACGGCCGATTCGGCTCGGTCGGAACAGCGGTACCGCCGCAGACCCCCCGCGCACCTGGGAGGTGACCCGGCCGCACGCGCGAATTGACGCTTCCGATGCGCGGATCCCCCAACCCCATCACCCTGACCGTCGCCGACCACTATTCCCTGGGCCGCGCCGCGTGGCGCGGCATTCTCGCGCCCGACGACGGGTTCGAGGTCGTCGCCGAGGTCAGCTGCCCGGCCGGCATCAACCGGACCGCACGCGGAGCGCGGCAGGACATCCTCCTGACCGACCTCTGCTTCCAGGGCGTGCACCCCTTCGACGAGATCTCCCGGGCGAGCACGCACACGCGTGTCGTGGTGATCACCCGCCACGAGGAGACCGAAGTGGTCCGCGAGACGATGCGCTGCGGTGTGCGCGCCTACCTGCCCAAGACGTCCAGCGTCGACGAGCTGTTCACCGCGCTGCGCACGGTGGCCGACGACGACCTCTACCTGCACCACAGCATCGGCTGCAAGCTCGCCTCCGGCCCCGACGACTGCACCACGGCCCGGGAGCGCGAGGTGATCCGGCTGCTGGCCAGCGGGCACACCATCGACACGGCCGCCTCGATGCTGCACGTCAGCTCGCGCACCATCGAGGGCGACCGCGCCGCCCTGCGGGACAAGCTGGGCCTGCAGACACGGGCCGAGCTGTTCGCCTACGCCCGCGACCGGGGCTTCTTACTCCTGAGCTGCCCCGACCTGCCGACGCCGTCCTGAACGCGCCGAGGCGGGCCCGGCAAGAGCGGGTCTCCCGGAACCCCGGCCGGGGTTCCGGGAGACCCGGCGCCGCCGCTACCTCCGCGAGGCCGCCGGTCCGGCGGGCACGGCGGGCGCCGCTAGGTGGAGCAGACCGAGCAGCACGAGCACACCGCGCAGCAGGAGCAGGACTCACACGAGCTTGAGCCCGACGAGGCGCCGGTCTCGGGCAGCGCGACCGCGTCGCGCACCGTCGCGACCTCGACCGAGTCGAACGACAGGTCGCCCAGGTCCAGGTCACCGAAGTCGACGGTTACAGACTCGTCCATGGTTCTCACCTCCTCCCCGCACGGGGACCGGTGAAGGGGGATGGGGGCCGCGGCCCGCGTGAGCGCGAAGGCTCCGCGAGCCGCGGCGACGGAGGGGTCAGGTGGAGCAGACCGAGCAGCAGGAGCACCCGACGCAGCACGAGCAGGAGTCGCACGAGCTGGAGCCGGAGGACGCCCCGGTCTCGGGCAGCGCGACCGCGTCGCGCACCGTGGCCACCTCGACCGAGTCGAACGACAGGTCGCCCAGGTCCAGGTCACCGAAGTCGACCGTGAGAGTCTTGTCCACGATTGTTTCTCCGTTCTCTTGCACAAGCGGATGGGAAGGCGATCGGCCGTGGTCCCCGGACGGGGGACACACTCCGGGGACCACGGGTCACCCCACTCAGGTGGAGCAGACCGAGCAGCAGGAGCACCCGACGCAGCACGAGCAGGAGTCGCACGAGCTGGACGCGGAGGATGCACCGGTCTCGGGCAGCGCGACCGCGTCGCGCACCGTCGCGACCTCGACCGAGTCGAACGACAGGTCGCCCAGGTCCAGGTCACCGAAGTCGACGGTCAGAGACTTGTCCATGGAATTCACCTCCCTTCCTGGATAGCGGGCGTATCTGGCGACCGGCCGGGAGCGGTGCCCCCGGCCGGGGTCTGGGAGGCGCCCGGCGCGGGGCGGGCGCGGTGGTAGAAGCCGACCAGCTCGCCGCGGCCGACACCGTCGAGAAGGCCCGTGCGACCCCACGCGCGGTGGGTGTCCGCGGCGGCCCGCTCGGCGGCGGCGCCGTCCAGGCCCAGTCCGGCCAGGTCGGCGGGCAGCTTCCACTCCGCCAGCCGGCGGGCGAGTGCGGCCGGAAGGTCCGCGTGCGCGTCCGGGCCGAGCTCCGGCGCGAGCGCACCGGCCAGCCGGGCGAGCCGTCCGGGGGCCGCCCAGCGGGCCCCGATCCCGCCCGCGGCGGCCTCGGCGAGGTAGGCGGGCAGCAGCGCCGCCATCGCCGGCCCCTTGCCGGTTCCCGCGAGGTCGGCCACGGCGTCCTGCAGGTACCACAGCACGTGGCCCCACGGCTCCCGGCCGAGCCCGGGCAGCTGCGTCGCCGAGACCGACACCAGCCACGCGAGGTCGGCGCGTGCCGGCTCGGATGCGTCGGACGCGGCCGCGCCGCACGCGGCGGAGACCGTGCGCAGGCAGTGTGCGGCCAGGGCTTCGGCCAGCGCGTCTGTGGTGCCCAGCGCGGCACCGGAGGCCAGGTAGGGGCAGACGATGCGGCACAGGGTCTCGACGCCGCCCTCCACGAGCCGCGCGGCGGGCAGGGCCGCGGTGAGCGCGGGGTCGATGAGCGCGGTGGCGGGTGCGAGCAGCCCGGAGACCAGCAGCCGCTTGCGGCCGGCGTGGCGCAGCGCGGCGACGCTGTTCAGCTCCGAGCCGGTCGCGGCGGTGCTGGGGACCAGCAGCGTCGGCAGGCCCGGCCGGGCGCGGCCGTCCCCCGGAGCGTCCAGCTCGACGACTCCGTGCGCGGCCCACCGCGGGTCGTCGAGCAGCCCGGGGTTGGTCGCGGCCAGGGCCGCCGCCTTGGCCGTGTCCATGGTGCTGCCGCCGCCGAGCGCCAGCACCGCGTCCGCCCCGGTGCGCCCCAGCGCTTGCGCCAGTCCGCGCACCGAGCCCAAGGTGGGCGGTCCGGCGACCTCGTGGACCGCCACCGGTGCCACACCGTGGGCGGCCAGGCCGGCGAGCGCGGCCGCGGCCGCGGGAAGCCGTGCCGCGCGGGCGTCCACGACAGCGGCGACCGCGCCGCCCAGGGCGGCGGTCTCCGGGCCGAGGCCGTCCAGGGCGCCCGCGCCGCACACGGTGCGCGTGGGCACCTGCCAGACGAAGCCGCTCGGCGCCGCACTCATCGCAGGTCCAGCTCGTCGAAGACGCGTCCGGCGGCCTCGGCGATCGTGCGCACGTCGTCCTCGGTGACCACCAGCGGCGGCAGCAGGGCGAACCCGCGCTCGGAGGGGTGCACGATCACGCCCAGGGAGCGGAACCGCTCGACGACCATGCTGACCTCGTCCATGCCGGGCCCGGTGCCGCTGCCCTCCAGGTGCACGCCGAGCATGAGGCCGCGCCCCACCGGTTCGCGGGCCTGGCCGCGGGCGCGCGGCAGGACCTCGCTCAGGGCCGCGGACAGCTCGGCGCCCAGCCGGGCGGCGCGGGGCACGAGCTTGTCCTCCTCGATCACGTCCAGCGTCGCCAGCGCGGCGGCGCAGGCCAGCGGGTTGCCCGCCTGGGTCTCGCCGGTGAGCAGGGCCGCCTCCCGCTCCTGGAACGCGGCCCAGACGCGCTCGTGGACGAGGACCGCCGACAGCGGCAGGTACCCGCTGTTGATGCCCTTGGACAGCACCACCGCGTCGGGCTCCAGGCCGAACTGCTCGGAGCAGAACATCGTGCCGGTGCGGCCGAAGCCGGTGGCGACCTCGTCGGCGATGAGCAGGATGTCGCGGGAGCGGCACAGCTCGCTCAGGCCGCGGAAGAAGTCGGGGTGGGGCACGAGGACGCCGGCCGATCCCAGGATCGGCTCGACGATCACCGCCGCGAGCCCGTCGGCCGCTTCGTCCAGCCGCTCCAGCGCGGCGGCGGCGGTCGCGGCGTCCAGCGGAGTGGGCACGTGCACGACCGCGCTGCGGTCCACCCCGTACTCGTCCTGGTCCAGGTCCTCGCCGGTCACCGACAGCGCACCGTAGAGGGTTCCGTGGTAGGAGTCGGCCAGCGCGCCGACGGCGGTGCGCTCCCCGCGCCCGGTCAGGCGCTGGTAGCGGCGGGCCAGCTTGAGCGCGGCGTCGACGCCGCTGGCGCCGGAGGTCCCGTAGAAGACGCGGGTCAGCCCGGGCGCCGGTGCGATGTCGACCAGGCGGCGGGCCAGCCGCAGCGCGGGCTCGTGGGCGAAGCGGAAGAGCGTGCTGTAGGTCAGCACCTCCAGCTGCTCGCGGACCGCCTCCTGGATGCGCGGCTCGTCGAACCCGCAGTGGATGTTCCACAGGCCGGCGTTGGCGCTCAGGTACTCGGTTCCCTCGTCGTCGTAGAGGCGGGCGCCGGAGCCTCCGGCGATGGTCACCGGCGCCTTCAGGTAGGCGGCCATGGGCGTCATCGGGTGCCACAGCGGGTAGTCCGCGGCCGCGCCGTCCTGGGGGATCATGGCTGGTCGCCTCCGTCCGTGCTGCTGGTATCGGGCGTCGTCGCGTGCATGGGCGAAGGTGTCAGCCGCGCGAGCGCCGCCGCGGCGCGCTCCAGAGCCGCGGCCGCCGCCTCGGCGGACATGGCGTGATGGCGGGCGAGGTGGTCGGCGGCCGCGGGGCCGAGGTCCAGGTGCACCTCGACGAGCTCGGCCAGCGGCGCGGGGAGGCTCGCCCAGGTGCCCGAGGGGCCGTGGTGCAGCAGGTGGGCGCCGCCGTCGCGCAGCAGCACCAGCCCTGCGGGCCAGCGGGGCGCGGGCGCGGCGGTGTGGCCGAGGGCGCCGCCCAGGCCGCTGACGGCGAGCGTGCCGTCGCCGCCCGACCGGGCGGGCGCGGGAGCGGGATGCTCACCGCGCGCGTCGGCCGCGCGCAGTGCCGCCACGGAGCGCGCCGCGTCCAGCACCCGGTCCAGCCAGGGGCGGGGTGACGTCGGCTCCCATCCCGGCGGCCGGCAGGCGCAACCGGTGGTGGGGCGCTCGCGCAGGGCGGCCCGCAGCTCCTCCAGCGGCTCGCCGACCTTGCCCAGCACCGGGCCGTGGGGGCCTCCGCGCACCCGCCCCCGGGGGTCGACGTAGAGTCGGCGGCCGCGCTCGGCCGGGCAGCCCTCCCGGCCCAGGCGGCACAGCCCGGCGAGCATCGGGGCCGGGTCGAACAGCCGCGCGGGGAGCGCACCGCGGCGCCGGGCCGCGTCGGCGTCGGCGAGCAGCGCGTCGCGGTCGGCCTCGGTGCGGATCAGCAGTACCCCGGGGCCCGGCTCGCGGGGGTCGGCCTCGGCGTAGCCGCGGACCGGCCCCGCCGCGTCGGCGGGCACCGCCGGCGCGTGCGCGACGGTGCCCGCCCCCTCCGCGGGAGTGAGGACGGTACCGCCCGCGGCGACCACGTCGGCCGCCCACCCGGCGTGGGCGGCGACGGGCTCGGAGTGCTCCCACCACAGATCGTGGGCGCCGGCGCTGATGGCGGTGGCGCCGTAGCCGCCGACCAGGGCCCGGTGTGCGAACGCGCGCAGCGTCCGGCGGTGGCGGCGCAGTTCGGCGGCCGCCGCGGCGTGCGGCGGGACGCCCGCGAACGCGGCGCGGGCGGCGAGCGCGGCCAGCAGCGCGGCGGAGGCGTCGGGGACCGCGTCGGGGCAGGCCCGCAGCAGGCGCGCGACCTGTTCGGCGGCGGCCCCGAGGGCGTCCGGACGCCGACCGGACTCCCCTCCGACGCCGGGCACCGTGAACTCCACGGCGCAGGTCAGCCCGGCCGCGCTCGCCGCGCTGAACGCCGCGCGCAGGCGGTGCTCCTCCCCCGCCCGCGCGGTCGCGGCAAGGGTCGCCCGGGTGATCCCCGCGGCGGCCAGCGCCTCGGCCGCCGCCGGGGTCAGCTCCGCGGGACTCAACCGGGGCCGCGGCACCAGGCGGGCACGGGCCAGCCGGTCGGCGAGGCCGCCGAGCCCGGCGACCAGATCACCCTCCGGTGCCCAGGTGCCGTCCCCGGCGGAGACGGGGCGCAGCGCGACCTCGGTCGGCCGGGTCGCACGGCGGGCCAGCAGCTCCAGGTCGGCGAGCGTGTCCTCGGCGCGCGCCCGCACACCCGCGAGGCCCGCCTGGGCGGGGGTGAGGACGCGCGCGGCATAGGGGGAGGCACCGGGCGCGGGCGAGGCCCCGGTGACGCGGGCGAGCGCGCCGGCAAGCCCGTCGGGACCGCAGACGACCGCCGGGCAGCCGGTCAACCGGTCGGCCAGCAGGTCGGCCAGGGGCCGGGCCGGCGCGTCGGCGGCGAGCACGACCCCGCCGGGCGCTCCGCGCCCCAGCGTGTGCGCCCATTCGGTCAGGGGGCCGGTGAATGCGGCGGTGTGCAGATGGACGCGGGCACCCGCGGCGGCCTGGCCGGCCAGGCACTCGGCGGTGGCCAGGTCGGTAGCCGGTCCGATCCGCCCGTCGGCGTCGGCGTGCAGGCGAACGGCGCGCACGGCGGTGCGCTGCTGCGGTGTCATGGCGTCCCCCCTTCGGCCGCGGGGGCCTGCTCCGGCTCGCCGGGGCGGGCGGGTCCGAGGGCGCGCACGGCCGGTGTCCGCGCCGCGGCGAGCGCGGTGGCCAGGGCGAGCACCATGGCCGCGGCGAAGGCCACGACGGTGGCCGCGGGCAGGAACAGGCCCAGCCCCAGGAAGATCACCGGTGCGATCCGGGTGGCGAAGAAGCGCTGCCGTTCGTCGGCCGCGCCGGCGGCGCGCTGGGTGACGATCCCCGAGGCGGTGGCAGCGGCGCACAGCACCAGCGCCCAGACCGCGCCGCCCGGCCACGAGGCGGCGGGCGGCGCGGCCAGGCTGTCCAGCCCGGCGAAGGCGGCCGAAGGCGCGGCCTCGCCGGTACGGCTCCACACGATGACGACCAGCACCGCGGCGATCTGGAGCACGGCGGCGGCGCGGCCGACGGCCACCTCGGCGGGCCGGCGCAGGCCGCGCTCGCGCAATTCGGCCTCCGCGCGGGCCGCCGCCCTGGCGCGGTCCGGCGGCGCCTCCTCCGCGGCGAACGCGGCGAGCAGGCGTGTGCGCACGATCCGCGCCGCCTGCGCCCGCACCAGCAGCGGCCACAGCGGCAGCCGCCAGGCCGCGCCCACCAGCAGGACGGCGAGACCCCACGAGGCGCCGCCGAGCCACGGCGCGCCGACGCGCGCGAAGGGGGCCAGCAGCCACTGGGTGGCCGCTCCGACCGCCTCGATCGCCTCCATCGGCTCCTCCTCTCTGTGGGCGCTCCCCGGTGGCCGCGGACTACGCGGGGTCCGAGGGGGCCGCGCCGGGACTCCTCGGGATCGGCGGACCGGGCGGGCTCAGCGGCGCGGCTCCCAGCGCAGCAGCTTCAGGGTCGCCAGCAGGCCCACCGCGCCCCAGGCCGCGACCACGGCCAGCGCGGGCAGGTCCAGCGCGAGGCCGGTGGCGCCGGGGTCGAACGAGGTCCGCACCAGGGTGGCCATCGGCGCGAACGGCAGCAGGTCGACGACGGTCTGCAGCGGCTCGGGCAGGGCCAACGGGAAGAAGACGCCCGAGAGGAACAGCAGCGGGAAGAGTGTCGCGGTGCCGATCACCACGCCGCCCTCAAGGGTGGGGATGAAGCGGCTCAGCCCCATGCCCAGCACCGCCGAGGTGAAGCAGCAGACGAAGAAGCCCAGGACGAGGCCGGGCACCGCCAGCGGGCGGATCTCCAGGCCGAACGCCGCCATCGAGATCGCGACCATCAGCAGGACCGATCCCGCGGCCATCACCGTGGAGACGCCGATGCGGCTCATCAGGTGCAGCGTCTTGGGCATCGGCGTCTGTCGGACCCGTTTGAGCACGCCCTTCTCGCGCGCCACGGTCACGCCGATGGCCATGTTGAAGTAGCCCGACGTGGTCACGACGAACACCACGATGGTGGCCGTGGTCGCGCTGACGTTCGGTATGCCGCCGACGGTCTGGCCGTCCTGCAGCAGGTTGAACATGACGTTGAAGAACAGGGGCAGGAACAGCGCCGTCGCCAGCGGGAACGGGGTGCGGACGGCGCTGGTGATCCCATAGCGCATGTCGTGCAGCAGCAGCGCCGGCCAGTTGCGGCTGGGGTTGGGCACCCCGGCGGGCACCGTCGGCCGCGGTTCGAGTGAGGCAGCGGTCATGGTCCTACTCCGTGGTGTGTGCGCCGGTCGGGGCGGTGAGGGCGGTATCGCGGCGGGTGGTCTGCGCGCCGACGATGGAGAGGTAGAGGTCCTCGATGTCGGGGCGGCTGACCTCCAGGTCGGGCAGCGTGTGGTCGTTCGCGCGCGCCCAGCCGGTGAGCTCGTGCAGCGCCTCGGCGGCGTCCTGGGCCACCAGCACGATCCGGCCGTCCTCGGCGCGCGCGAGCCCGGCCAGCCTTTCCGGCAGGTCCGCGGGTGTGATGGCGCCGGCCCGGAACCCGATCCGGCTGCCCTGGTCGGCGAGCAGCTCAGCGGGGGTGCCGATGGCCGCCGGCGAGCCGTCGTAGAGGACCGCGACCCGGTCGACGAGCTTCTGCGCCTCGTCCATGTTGTGCGTGGTCAGCACGATCGTCTTGCCGGCGGCGCGCAGCGCCTCCACGACCCGCCACGCCCGGTCGCGGGCCTCGACGTCGAACCCGGTGGTGGGCTCGTCCAGGAAGATGACGTCGGGGTCGCCCACCAGCGCCAGCGCCAGGTCCAGCCGCCGCTGCTGGCCGCCCGAGAGCCGCCCCACCAGCGAGCGGCGCTTCTCGCCGAGCCCGACCAGGTCGATCAGCTCGTCCACCGGGAGGCTGGAGCGGTAGTAGCCGCCGAAGGCCAGCAGGTGCTCGCGCACGGTCAGATACAGCTCGAAGCTGGCCTGCTGCGGCACGATGCCCAGGCGGTCGCGCAGCCGCGCGCCGGCTTTGCGGGGGTCCAGGCCCAGCACGCGTACCGATCCCCGGTCGGGTACGCCGTGGCCCTCCAGGATCTCCACCAGCGTGGTCTTGCCGGCGCCGTTGGGGCCGAGCAGGCCGAAGATCTCGCCGCGGCGCACCGAGAAGTCCACGTCGCGCAGCGCGCGCACCGGGCCGAAGGACTTGGAGACCCCGGCGACGGTGATGGCGTCGCCGCCGTCCGGCTCCGCGGCCGCCCGCGGTTCCTGCTCTGTCTGCGGGATCATTGCATGGCACCTTCCGTGTGGTTGTGCTGCGTCGCTCGGTCGGGGCGGGCTCCGAGGGGGACCATGTAGCCCAGAAGCTCGTCGTAGCCGTCGAACTGCACCAGCTCGCAGGCGGCGTCGTCGAAGAACCCGCCGACCAGGGCGGCGGGCAGGCCCAGCGCGGTCGCCACCAGCACCGTGTTCTGCGCGACATGGCCGATTTCGAGCATCGCGAAGCGGTGGGCGCGCAGGCCGTAGCGGTGGCGCATGGCGGTGATGTCGGCGGCCAGGAACAGCACGGCGGGCGCGTCGGCCACGTCGATGCGCGGGTCGTCGCCGAGGAAGAACGGCGAGCTGTCGATCAGCGCCTCCTGCGGGGAGAGCTGGCCGACCTGCTGCAGGCTGTGCTGCTGGGGCAGGTACTCGTAGACGGCGGGGCGCAGCCCGTCGACGTCGTAGACGGCGGCGCGCACCACGACCGGGTAGGACATCCCCGCGCTGGGGTGGGCGCGCACACCCCGCTCCAGGTGCCGGCCGTCGACCTCGGCGGGCTCGCTGCCGACGTAGCCGGCGCCGTAGCCCAGCAGCGCGCCGAGGTCGGCCCGGCCGAGCCGTCCCGACAGGCCGGCGCGGCGGCTGCGGCGGGCGCTGATCACCTCGTGCAGCGGGCGGGCCAGCTCGTCCTGCTCGGGAAGGGGAAGCGCCACCGGGTCGCCACTGGCGAAGTCCAGCCGCCGCTCCAGCGGGGCGCCGGGCGAGGGGCGCTGCGCGTCGAACACGGCGGGGCGGAACTTGGCCTGCTCGTGGTAGGCGCGGTCGGGCGCGTCGGCGCCGTCGGCGAAGTAGTCGGGCCGCTCGCCGGGCGCGGCGACCGTCAGGGACGCCAGCCACGCCAGGTAGACCTCGTCGGAGGCGTTCAGGCCGAGGCGGTTGGCGAGCATGTGCAGCTGGGAGACCATGACCGCGTCGGCCGAGCCCGTCAGGCGCTCCTCGCGGCGGCGCAGCCAGTCGGCCGTGCGGGCGACCGCGGTGGACCACTGCGCGACCGCGGCCGCGCCCCCGTCCTGGCCCTGTCCCTGGCCGCGCCGGGCGACGAGCCGTTCCGACTCGGCGAGGAAGGTGGCCTCGGCGGCGGCGCGCATGCCCGCCGAGCGGCGCGCCACCACCGAGTCCAGGTAGCGCCACATCACCGCGTACTCGCGCAGCCAGCGCACGGTGTCGGCGGTGCGCTCGAACAGCCCCCGGCAGAAGGCCAGCAGCAGGTCCAGGGCGACGCCGATGCGCGCCTGCTCTGCGGGGGTGTTGGCGATGACGGCCAGTGCCAGGGAGCTGGAGACCTCGAACAGGTCCTCGGCGAGCCCGATGGCCTCGTCCCCGCCGTAGCGTTCGGTCTCGGGCTCGTAGACGGCCTCGACGACGGTGCCGTCGGCGTGCCAGCCCATCTCGGCGATCTCCTCGGGCCCGAGCGCGAAGGCCGCGTAGAACGACTCCGGGTCCAGGTCCTCGGTGGGGCCGCCGCCGGCGAGGTGGGCGGCCAGGCGCTCGCGCAGCTCGGCCGCCGCCTGGTCGAGGGCGGCGCCGTCGGGCCCGCCCAGGCGCACCCGCACGTGCGGCCCGCCGTGCCAGTAGCGGATGAAGAACCAGTTGCGGACGAGCCCGCGGCGACGCAGGTCGCGCACTGCGGGACCCACCGCCTCGACCAGCAGCGCGTCGGTGCCCGACCTGCCGCGGTGGCAGTAGGCGTGGACGGCGCGCCACTTGCGCGGCGTGTCGGCGGAGGAAGCGGACTCGGGGGGCGCGGAGGCCGCGGCGTCCGGCCGGGACTCCGCCTGCGCGGCGGGGTGCTGGTCTGCGGTCATGGGCGCACGTCCAAGAGCAGGTCGGTGAACCGGCTGACGCCCACCAGGGCGATGTAGCCGGGCAGCTGGTCGTCTGGCAGCCGCAGGTCGGCGGCGAGCAGGTCGGGGTCGAAGCTGCGCGCGGGCCGCAGGAACGCGCCGTGCGCGCTGAGCGCGAGCCCGGCGGCCTGCGCGGCGGCACCCAGGTCCAGTTGCGCGGTGCGCAGGCGGCGCGCACCGCCGGAGGCCAGCTGGGCGCGCTGGTCCATGGTGAACACGAGGGCGGCCGCGCAGCTGGTGACCGACATCTGCGTCAGCGGGTAGCTGAAGGCGCGCTGAACGGCGCCCAGCCCGGGGGCGGGCTCCGCTTCCAGCGGGTGCGTCCGGCCGGTGCGGTCGATCTCGTAGAGGCCGCGCGCGCGGCCGGCGACGCGGTCGGCCAGCAGCAGCGTGCGTATCCCGCCCGCGCCGAGTCCGCGCTGGCCGCCCAGGGCGTCGGCCAGCGCCGCGGCCGCGTCGTCGAGCGCGGCTTCCGCCAGCGGGACGGGGCTGGCGGTGAAGCCCTTGTTGCCGTGCCCGGAGGAGCGCTCGAAGACGACCCGGGACCAGCTCCGCCCGGTGCCAGCGCCGGCCCGCGGATCGGGCCGCGTGCGGTCGGCCGGGGACGGCGGAGCGCCGCTCCAGGCGCGGCGGTCCACGGCGAGCACGGGATCCCCGGGCGCGGGCTCTGCGGCCGGTTCGGCGGCCTCGGCGACCGGCAGCGCGTCGGCGGCACGCGCGGCGCCGAGCTCGACCAGGCAGGCGGGCATCCACTCCGCGCCGCCGCCGATCGCCGCGATCACCGCGCGGTCGGGGAAGTCCCGGCACACCCGCACCGGGAGCCCGTAAGCGCGGGCCAGTTGCACCAGCAGCTCGGCGAGGTGTCCGGCTTCGCACAGCGCCAGCGCCCAGCGCAGCTCGCGGTAGCGGGAGGGGATGCTGCGGGGGTGGCACAGCACGGCCAGCACGGCTCCGCCGGCGGCGTCGATCGCCTCGGGCTTCGGCGCCTGGGCGGGGTCGGCGGCGCCGCCGACCGCGCGCAGCCGGTGCCCGGCGGTGTCGAAGTGCCAGGCCGCCCCGCCGCTGAGCAGGAAGGTCTGCGCGGCGAAGAAGCAGTGCGCGGCCGGGTAGCCGCGGTGCGGGTTGACGGCGCTGCGCACCTCGAAGCGCTGCACCCCGCTCGCGGCCAGCACCCCGAACACGCGGCGGTGGGCCGGCAGGCCGTCCGCGGCGCGGCCGCGGGGGTAGGCGGCCTCGCCGATGTCCCGGTGCAGCCCGCCGGGCAGCGCGACGTCCGCGTCAGCGCCTGCGGGCGGGCGCACCGGCACGGGGGCGCGGTCGTCGCCGTCGGTGTCGATGCCCAGCCGCATGGGGCGGGCCTGCAGCTCGGCGAAGGCGAGCAGCCGATCGTCGTCCCAGCCGCGGTCGGTGCCGGGGGCCGGTGCGGGGTGGCCGGTCGGTGCGGTCATGGCCGGCCTCCTCAGGGAAACGGGTGCGGCGGGAGCGCCGCGAGGTCGGGGGCGGAGTCCTCGGGCGTGCGGTAGCCCAGCGCGACGGGGGCGTCGGTGAGCCGGCGCAGGCCCTCGGTGCGGCGGTGCACGTGCCCGAAGGTCATCGGCAGCGTCTGGGGGACGACGACCTTGACCGTGGCGGGGGCCCGCGGGGTGCACCGGTCGGTCTGGTCGACGACGATCGGGTCCAGCCCGGCGGCTCCGCAGGCCCGCAGCACCTCGCGCAGCACGTCGGTGAGGTCGTCGCGCTGCCATCGGGTGCGCCAGTCGCCGTAAGCCTCGGCCAGTGTGACGCCGGGTGCCCCGGTGTCCAGGAACGACCACCACGGGCGCGTCTCGGGCAGGTTGTAGAGCACGGTGTGCTCGCGCAGCGTCTGGGTGCGGGTGGGGTCCTCCAGCAGGGCGCGGGCGTCGTCCTCGAACTCGGCGCGCTCCTCGGCGGGGGTGCGCACGCGCACGACCGCGTTGGTCACGGCCTCGCTGGCGGCCGCCGCGGCCGCACGGCGCGGGTCGCAGTGCGCTCCGGCGGCGAAGAAGGCCACGGGGCCGGCGTCGTCGTCGCGCACCACGACGCTCAGCACCGCGGGGACGCCGATCTCGCTGGCGATGTCGAACAGGTGCAGGCGGTAGCCGAGGCTGCGCAGGGTCGCCCGCATGCCGCGCAGCTGCGGCACCTCGTCGTCGGCCTCCAGCCGGCGGGCGGGGCGGCGGGTGTACCAGCACAGCAGGAAGGAGTCGCGCTCGACGACCTCCAGCAGCCCGTAGAGGACCGCCTCCTCGATGTTGCTCCCGATCGCGGCGCCGTTGGAGCTCTCGTAGAGGAACCGGGCGCCGCGGGAGGTGCGCCGCCACCGGTCGACGTGCCAGTAGGCGACGTGCTCGGGCACCAGCACGGGATGCTGGGCGCCCGTCCGCCAGCCCCACACCCACTCGGTGGCGGCGTCGGGGTCGTAGGGCTGGAACCGGAAGAGCGGGTGGTCGTAGTAGGCGGGGTCGTGCAGCCCCAGCTCGCGCAGGTCCACGGCGTCGGGGAGCGCGTTCTGGCTGCCGTGCACGACGGTGCGCTTGCCGTGCGGGGTGGCCGAGGCGAGGCGCTCGGCGGCCTCGTAGAGGGCGACCGACTCGGCGGCGGGGTAGGTGGCGGCGCGGCCGTATCCGCCCTCGCCCGACTCGCCGCCGGTGAGCGCGAGCTCCGCGCTGACCAGGGCCCCGGCGGAGTTGTCGGCGCGGAAGACGTGGCCGACCGGGCCGTAGCGCCAGTCGTGCAGCCTCGCGCGCAGCGCGCTGCCGGGCAGGCCGTCGGGGCGGGTGCGGAAGGCCTCCGGGTCGGACTGGGGGCGGCTGCGCAGCTCCAGGCGGGCGGCCTCGGCGGAGTCGTCGGGCAGGTCGCAGCAGCCGGGGCAGCCCGGCAGCGGGTTGGCGCGGTGCACCTGCCCCGCCAGGTCGCCGCGGGCCGCGTACAGCTCGTGCTCGCCGAGCAGGCCGGTGCTCAGCGCGTGGGCGGCCAGGGAGGCGAGGTGGTCCAGGTGCGACGCGGTCAGCGGCAGCGCCGGTAGCGCCCCCTCCAGGGGTTCGCGGGTGAAGTCCTGCTTGCGCCACAGCCGGCGGCGGCGTTCGGCGCAGACCTGGCAGCCGCGCGTGCCCGGGCGCACCCACGGCCCCACGACGCCCAGGTCGCCGATCACCCGCACGGGCAGCAGCAGGGCGCCGCGCGAGCGCACGGCGGTCTGCTCCGCCAGGTCGCGCTCGGGCTCCCAGCCCTCGCGGCCCAGCACCACGACCTCGCCGGGCTCGGCGGGCACGTCCAGCGGGCCGCCGGGGCCGTCGCCGCCGGCGGGGCCGCCCAGCCGGGCGCAGAGCGTGTCGTAGAGCAGGCCCTCGCCCAGCAGCCGGACGGTCGGGGGCGCGGTGGTGGGCTCAGCGGTCATCGCGGACCCCCTCGTCGTCGTGGGCGGGCGCGATGGCCAGCCAGCCGATGGCGCCGAGCGCGTCCAGCGCGGGCTCGCCGCGCCACCGGCCGGCGAGCGGGGCCTCGCCGGGAAGGCACAGTGCGGCGAGCACCGGTTCGGCGTCGAACGGGGGTGCGGGCGGCGCCCCGCCGCCGGAAGGCGGAGTCTCGGCCTCCTGGCCCACGGCCTCGCGCACGCCGCCGGCCTGGAGCACGGCCACTGCGTGGTCGAGCGCCGCGGCGACGGCGGCACCGCTGTCGGGGCGGGCGGCGTAGGCGAGGACGCGGCCGGTCGCCGTGTCGGCGACCTCGGCCAGAGCGAGCAGCCCGGGTGCGCCGGCGGGCCGCCGGACGCAGGCGGTGAACCCGGTGTGCCCGAGGACGACCGCCCGGTCCAGCGCGGCGTCGGTCTCCGGTGAGGATCCGCGTTCGACGGGGCCGGCCGGCCGGTCCTCGACCAGGCGGGCGCCGCGCTGCTCGGTGTCGGCGGCGAACCGGGCCAGAAGGCGCTGGAGCCCGTGCACGAGCATGCCCGCGGTGTCGGCGCCGGCCGCGCTGACGGCGTGCGCCGCAGGGCGCGCCGGGGCCGCGGCGTCGGCGTCCTCCACCGCCCACAGGAGGGCGGGCGCCGCTCCGGCGAGGTGGCGCGCGGACTCCAGGACGGCGCGGTAGCGGGCCGCCGAACCCGTGTGGGCCCAGCCGAGCGCGGGCGGCGCCGCGCCGGTGCCGGCCGCCTCGGCCAGCGCGAAGGGGGTCTGCTCCAGGTCGCCGGGCAGGGCGGGGGCGCAGACTCCGGTGCGTTCGTCGCACAGGTCGTTCAAGCGCTCGGGCTCGGCCGCGACCGGCGGGGTGCTCGCGAGCGGTTCGGCGCGGCGGCCGCCGGAGGGCCACAGCGGATGGGTGGTGACCTGGAGCCGTTCGGCGCCGACCACATAGGCCATGCCGTCGTACTCGGTGGAGACCCCGGTGAGGTGGTAGAAGGCCTGCAGGGCGGCGAGCCCGCCGGCCAGCCGCGCGGCGACCTCCGGCAGCGGGGCGGGAGCGGTCGGGGTGCCGTGCCCGGCGAGCCTGCGCAGCAGGACGCCCAGGCCGGGCTCGTCGGCGCCGGTGCGCAGCGGACTGACGGCGGCGCACGAGCCCAGCTCGGCCACGCCCGCCTCGGGCACCCCCGACCAGGCGTCGTCCGCACCGGCCTCGGGGACGCCGACGCGGATGCGGACCGCCGCCTCCTCGCCGGTGCCGTAGGCGATCTCGGTTCCGTACTCCTCGGCCGCCGCGGTCAGCTCGGCGTCGGCCCGCTCTCCGGCGAGGAGGACTCGGCCCGCCCCCAGCCGCACCAGCTCGCGGGCGGCGGCCAGCGCGACCGGTCCGCCGCCGGACACGCACACGGACGCGTTGCGCAGCCGGGCCAGCGCCGCGACGGGGTCGGCGGCCGCCGAGCCGAGGAACTCCAGGGTGCGCCGGTGGTGGGGGTGCTCCGGCACGCCACGTTCCTCGGGGGCGTCGGCGCCCTCGTCGAGCAGGAAGCCGTTGCCCTCCAGTTCGTCGAGCAGCTTGCGCGCGGTCGGCCGGGCGTTCTGCGGCAGCGCGGCGATCAGGCTCTCCACCTCCACGCCGCGGTGCAGGTGCGGGAACAGCGCCTCCCACAGCACGCCCAGCGACTCCGATCCCTGGACGACCAGGCTCTTCTGCCAGCCCACGAACAGCAGGCCGCCGCCGACCGGCGCGACGTGCACGGCCGGGCGCAGCCGGGTGGTGGCGGTGCCGCCGGCGCTCATTCGGCCACCGCCTCGGCCGCGGCGGAGGCGTCCTGCCCGGCGCCGCCCTCGCCGGGCTTGAGCACGTCGCGCCAGGAGACTCCGGTGGTGGACTGCACCGCCTCGCTCACGGCGTGGCAGAGGAACAGCCGCTCCGCCGGCGAGACGTCGACGACCAGCAACTGGGTGTAGAGCAGATTGACCATGAAGCGGTAGGAGGCGAAGTCGCGTCCTGCCGCGGGGTCGTCGTAGGTGTAGCGGCGCAGGGCGGCGTGGAACTCGCTGTACTCGCGGTCGTCGCCCACCTCCCACTTGCGCCGCAGGTGGTCGTTCATCTCGGTGGCGCGCCGGGTGTAGCCCTCGTGCAGCAGCGGGTCGACGGCCTTGGTCGCGGCCAGCTCCAGCGCCCTCTCCCACAGCTGCGACAGCCGCTTCGACCAGGCGGCCAGCGCCGGATCGCCGCCGCTGTAGGCGCAGGGCCGGGTCGGCGCCGCGACGAGGTCGGCGACCAGGTTCTCGAAGGCGGGGGCGACCCGCTCGTAGCGGCCGGCGAAGTCGGCGCGGGTGGAGCCGTCGCGGTCGTAGTCCTGCATGTAGTCGTCGAGGTGCGACTTGTAGGAGAGGTAGCCGTGGGAGAGCCCGGCGTCGGGGTAGGTGGCGGCCAGCAGCACCATCAGCTCGCTGGCGCCCGCCAGCCGCTGGGCGGGGTCCTCCGCCTCGCGCTCCAGCACGCTCGCCAGCGGCTCCAGCAGGGCCTCGCAGAACGCGTCGCGCAGGTCGAGCGCGTCGGGGTGCTCGATCAGCCCGGGCGCGAGCGGCTCGTCGAACAGCTGGACGCTGTTGTCAGGCCAGATCGGCTCGTAGGGCGGGGGCACCAGCTCGGTCTCGCCCAGGTGCGCCGACAGCGCCAGGTAGTGCTCGTGATCCAGCCGGTAGGTGGAGGGGTGCTCGGCGATGCCCGCCTCAAGACGCGGCCGCTCGGTGTTCAGCGCCTCCACCAGCCGCGCGTGGTCCGGGCCGGTCGCGACGAGCTGGATGTGCGGGCCGAAGCGCCAGTGCCGGGCCAGGTGCACGTGGCTGACCCCCTCCTCCGCGCGGACGCGGCGCGCGGCCGGGAGCAGCACCGCGCGCACGAAACCGCGTTTGGCGGGTGCGTGGTAGGCGATCGCCAGGCTGGCGCGGGTCAGCGGCATCAGTGGGCGTCCTTCCGAGGGGGACGGGCGGGGCGGTAGAACTCGGCGACGAGTTCGGCGGTGTGGCGGCCTTGGGCGATCGGGAGCGCCTGGGAGGGGGCGGGCAGCGCCTCCTCGAACACGATCTCGGCGCCGGGCTGCTCCACGAGGAGCCGCTCCAGGTGGCGCACGTGCAGGCGGCTGAGCAGGGCCACGTACTGGGGCTTGCGGTTGCCCAGGTAGGAGTTGAAGTAGTCGTTGACCTTGCCCGGGTCGAGCTCGGGCGCGGGCGGGTGCAGGAACACCTCGTCGGGCAGGCCCGCCGCGGCGCGCCACTCGTTCAGCCGCACGAAGTAGTCGGCGGCCCCCTCGTCGGGCCGCGACCGGGGGATCGACTCGGCGGGCACGTGCCAGCGGGCGCGCGCCAGCGTCAGGCCGCCGAAGGCGACGCGGGGGTAGTGGCGGACGCCGCCGCGGTCGGCGGCCGCGGCGCGGTCGGCGCTGACCTGGGGTTCGAACATCACCGACCCGCTTCCGGCGATGGCGGTGAGGGGAACCAGCCGCGACGGCAGGTAGTAGGGGATGAGGAAGCCGAGGTACAGCGGGTGGACGCGGCGGCCCGTGGCGGTGTCCCAGAGCTGGACGCGGTCGCTGCGGGGGTCGTGGCGGATGCTCAGCCGCTCCAGGGGGATGCGGTCGCCGCCGCCGCGGCGGTCGAAGTCGAGCTCGGTTTCGGCGAGCAGCGGGTGAACGTTGGCGTTGAACCCCTGGACGGGGCGCAGCTCGGCCACCGTGTCGGTGTCGGGGTAGTGCGCGCGGAGGGTGGCCCGCACCGCGTCGGCGATCTCGGCGGGGGCGTGGGTGAGGAAGCGGGAGAGGTAGTTGCCCCAGCCGTTGTAGATCTTGTTCAGCACCGCGCCGGTGGCCGGGCGCCCGCCCAGGGGCTGCAGGAAGACGCTGTAGGAGGAGGAGTAGTCGCGCACCCACGCGGGGACCTCGCGCCGCACCCGCTCCAGCACCTCCGGCGCGATCTCCACGGGCGCGGCGGTGCCGGCGGAGGAGGCCGCGCGCAGGTCGGCGACCAGCGGGGTGAGCACGGAGCGGCGCAGGGCCACCAGCTCGCCGATGACGGGGTCGGTCTCGATCAGCTCGTGCTCGAAACCCTCGGTGATCTGCAGCGCGTCGCCGTAGGCGGGCAGGTACAGCTCGCCCAGGGCGTCCAGGTCGGGGCACTCGCCGCCGGTGCCGTACTGGGCGGTGAAGCGCTTGCTGAGTACCCGGCTGAAGACGTGCTGCTCGTCGAAGATCTCCAGAATGCCCATGAGGTCGCGGCATTCCCGCAGGACCGCGGAGAAGTCCGCGGTGCCCGCGGTGACGGGGTCGGCCAGCCGGCAGTCCTCGAACCAGAGCGGTTCGGGCGCGGCGCGCCGGGCCACGTCGTCGCCGAGGAGGCCGAGCGCGGCCTCGCTGTCGGCGCGGGAGGAGCGCAGCAGGGCGACGCGCCGATCGGGTTCGGCGGTGGCGAAGTCGCGCTGGGCGCGGACGATCCGGTCGAGGTGGTCGCCCACGTCAGCGGCCGTCCCGCCGCCGGGGGCGTCTCGGTCGCATCCGGCCAGCCAGGAGCACAGCCGCTCCAGCGGGTCCGGCGCGTGCTCGTCCACCAGCGGCGCCGCGGCGAGCACGCCGCCGCCGCGCAGGCGCTCGATGAACGACGCCGCGGCGGCGGCGTCGGCGCCGGGGACCGCCTGCTCGATGACCGCGGCCAGCTCGGCGAACGTGGCGCTCGCGTCCGGGCGCTTCTCCAGCCAACTCAGCAGCGCCATGACGGCGGGCTTGGCGGGGGTGGTGACCTGGGCCTCGCCGTAGCGCTCGGCGACGGCGGCGGCCTCCTCGCCGAGCTGGTCGCGGTCGCCGACGGCCACGAGCTGGCCGTCGACGTGCCGCAGGCCGGCCGAGGGGTGCAGCGTCAGCAGGTCGCGGGCGGAGGGCAGCCGCGCGATGCCGGCCTCGACGCGCCGCAGGAACGCCTGGTTGGTCTGCACGGCCGAGGCGATCCGCAGCTCGGAGGCGGGCTCGGCCTCCGCGGTGAGGAACTCGACGGCGGTGTACTGGCTGTAGGGGCTGGTCTTGGCGGCCGCCCGCATGGCGTAGCGCAGCAGGCTCGCCTCGGCCTTGCGCGTCTTCTTGCCGGGCCGGGCCCATCCGCCCGTGCGGTAGCGGTCGGCGACCTCGGGCAGGAGCGGGCTGGAGACGGCGAGCGAGCGGCCGAGGTAGCCGTCGTGCAGCACGGCGGCGAGCCGCCGGCGCTCCTCGTCGAGCGTCTCCTCGTAGCCGGCGTGCAGTTCGCGGCGCAGCTTCTCGATCCGCTCCTGGCGGTCCAGCCATTCCCGGACCGCGCCGCCGCCGGCGGCCTCGGCGAACACCGAGGTGTCGACGGGGGCCTTGGGCATCCGACCGTTGTGGATGGCCCGCCGCAGCGGAAGCACTACGGCCTGGCGCCGGGCGCGGTCCACCCTGCCGGCGATGTCGTACAGCAGGTCGCTCAGCAGGGGCGCCGCGGCGGCCTGCTCCCGATGGAGACCGTCGAGCTCCGCTAGGAGCCCGCTGTCGTCGCGGCCCCGCTGGGACCACAGGTCCGCGGCCTCGGTGAGGTTGACGCGGAGCAGCGGATGCGGCCCGACATGGAAGCCATGGAATTCGGAGAATCGTGGGAATTCTTCTGCCACGACGTCTAGCGCCCGTTCCGACACAACGGTGATGCCCTCTCGTCGATAAGCGATCAGCCGTTCTCAATCATTGTGGCGGCGGGCGCCCGGAGTCATCGGGATACCCCGCAGCACCGTTGCGGGTTCTCCGCAACCGACTCACGCAGCGTGCACAATCGATTCCATGCTGAAGCGATGCCACTTCGGCGGTTACGCTGCGTAGACACACCCCGGGAAGGCCGGCCCATCCGTCGCTCCGACGGGCTCGGGGCGAATCCCGTATTCCGCGGATAATGCGGCGGCTCGGCGGATTCAGGAATCCGGATTCCACTGGCGAACCGCACCGGGCGAGGGGCCGACTCGGCCGCGAAAGCATATTAGAACACATCTGGAGACGGAATGCGACGTGCATTTTCAGAGGCAGTCGCGAAAACGGCGGGTGGCCGGCGCCGCCCGCGCGCTCCCGCGCCCGCCGCGTGGAGCACCGCGGCCCGCTCCTGCGCAGCCCGCGGCCCCGGCCTGTCGGCTGCGGGGCTGCGGTCGTACGCGGCCGCCATTCCGGCGGCGTGCCGGGCGGTCCGGCCTTCCGGGACGCGAGTCCTCCGGCGCTCTTCCCCGCCGCCCCTCGGGAAACACGCTCGTCCGACCGCGGCCGCGCTTTTATCGACCGATCGGTCAGGAATTCACGAGAACGGCGCCGCACACGAGAATGCGCGGACCGAAACTCACTTCCCGGCGTACCGCAGCGAAGGCAGCCACGCGGCCACCGCGACGGTCATCACCAGGACGACCAGCAGCAGGGCCGTGGGGACGTGCAGACCCAGCATCATGTGGCTGCCGAAATAGGCCTGGGCGAACCCGGCGCCGAAGGCGAGTGCGCTGAGTACCGCCGGCCAGGAGGGGCCGCCGCCCGGGCGAACGAGCAGTACCGCTGCCGCCAGCTGCACACCCCCGGCGACATGCACCGCGAGTGCCGTGCCGGCGTGCAGCCCGAGAGCGGACATCTCCTCCATCACCAACTGCCCCGCCGTGGCGAACTCCAGCGCGATCAGCGCCATCTGCGCCAGGGCGGCGACGCGCAGCGCCCACAGGTAGGGCGAAGCCGACGGGGACTGGACCATGCTGCTGCCTCCCGGGCCGGGCGATCGCCGCCGGGCTCGTCCGGCGGCACAACAGCGAATGCTACTCACCCCGTGCGCGCGCCGGCGCGGCCGAGCGGACCGTGCGTGCTGCGCGCGCGGTGCCGCGCGCGCAGCACGCGGCTATCCCCCGCTGGAGCCCGAGGCCGCTCGCGCGGAGCCGCCGGTGCCCGCTTCGCGTCGCGCCCAGAAGGAGGCGAGCATGGCGCCGGAGATGTTGTGCCACACGGAGAACAGCGCCGCCGGCAGGGCGGCCAGCGGTTCGAAGTGCGCCGTGGCCAGCGCGGCGGACAGGCCGGAGTTCTGCATGCCGACCTCGATCGAGGCGGCGCGCCGCGACGACTCGGGCAGCCGCACCGCCTTGCCCGCCCCGTAGCCCAGGGCCAGGCCGATCAGGTTGTGCAGGATCACCGCGAGGACGACGAGAGCCCCGGTGGACAGCAGCGCCTGGGCGTTGGCGCCCACCACCGCGAACACCACGATCATGATCCCCGCAACCGAGACCAGCGGCAGCACGGGCAGCACCCTGCCCACCGCCCGGGCGAACAGCGCACGCACGACGATGCCCAGCACCACGGGCACGAGGACCACCTGCAGGATCGAGACCAGCAGGTCGCCCGCATCGACGGGCAGCGTCGAACCGGCGAGCCACAGCACCAGCAGCGGAGTCACGAAGGGGGCGAGCAGGGTGGAGACCGACGTCATCGCCACCGACAGCGCGACGTCGCCGCGCGCCAGGTAGACGATGACGTTGGAGGCCGTTCCCCCGGGCGCCGCGCCGACGAGCACCATGCCGACCAGCAGCAGCGGGGGCAGCTGCAGCAGCTCGGCCAGTGCCCAGCCGACCACCGGCATCACGGTGAACTGCGCGACCAGGCCGAGGACCACCGCCCGCGGCCGGGTGAGCACGACCTTGAAGTCGGCGAGCCGCAGCGTGAGGCCCATGCCGAACATGATGATCCCGAGCAGCGCACTGATCCACGGGGTGAGCCGGGCCGCCTGGTCCGGTACGAGCAGGCCCAGCAGCGCGCTCGCGAGGATGAGCAGGCCGAACCAGCGTCCCGCGAACGCGGCGGCCTTGGCCAGAGTTCTCATGGCGGACATTCCAGCACCTCCGGCGTGCGCGTGCGCGGGCGGGGCGGCGCGGGCGGCCGGAGCGGCCGCGGTCCGCGGGGCCGCGGCCTCAGCCGTGGGCGGCGGCGACCCCGCGCAAGGTGCGCACGGCGGCGGTGATGGCGGGGCGCCGGGCGGCGTCCTTGCGCCAGAAGGCGAACACCTGGCGGACCAGCGCGGGCTGCACGGGCACCAGCCGCACTCCTTCGGGCACCGGGCCCAGTCCGAGCCGCGGCATCACCGCGGTGCCCAGGCCGGAGGCGATCATGGCCAGCTTGGTCTGGTGCTCCTGGACGCTGTGGGCGATGGTGGGCTCTGCGCCGCGGGCACGCAGCATGCCGTCCAGCCAGTCGTGGCAGATGGAGCCCTTGCCCCAGCTGATCCACGGCTCGCCGACGACCTCGTCCAGCTCCAGCAGGTCGCGGTGGGCCAGAGGGTGGTTCACCGGCAGTGCGACGTCGGCCGTGTCCACCATGATCGGGGTCTTGACCAGGGTCTTGGGGAGGGCGATGGGCGAGCCGTCCCAGTCGACGGCCAGCGCGAGGTCGGAGTCGCCGCGCACCACCGCGGGGATGCTGTCGTCCGGTTCGAGCTCGCTCAAATGCACACGCAGCTTCGGGTGCTCCCGGCCCAGCATGCCCAGGGCCGGCGTGACCAGTCCGCGGGCGCCCGAGGCGAACGAGGAGACCTCCAGCGCGCCGCTGATCTCGCCGCGGTGGGACTCCACCGCCGCCTCGGCCTGCTGCACCAGCGAGAGGATCCGGCCGGTGTGCTCGACGAGGATCTGAGCGGCCTCGGTGAGCCGCACGCCGCGCCCGTTGCGCTCCACCAGCGACTGGCCGACCTCGCGCTCCAGCTTCGACAGCTGCTGGGAGACCGCCGAGCTCGTGACGTGCAGGGCCTCGGCGGCGCCGTTGAGGGAGCCGTTCGCCGCGATCGCGTGCAGGATGCGCAGGCGGTCGACACTGAGCATGTAAGCGAGTCTAATAGGACGAGCATCCCTGATGAAGCCGTCCTAACGACTGGATTCTGTCCGGACCCGGCCCCGCGCCTGCCGCGGGACCCGCCCGCCCCGCTCGGACGCGCCGCCACAGCTGCGGCGGCGCACGGCGGGTTCGCGGCGGTCCTGCTCACCGCCGGGTCCGGGTCGCACAGGTGCGGCGAACCCGCCCCGCCACCGGGTCCGCCGGGGCGGGCTGGCTATGCTGTCGCGGAAACCGGGCGGACGCGCCCCGACGCAGCGGGCGGCGGCCCGTCCGGCCCCTCCGCGGCGCGCCCTCCGCTCGCCCTCGCGGCGCTCCGGGCGGGTTCGCGGGCAGCGCCGCCGCACGCACCGCAGACCACCGGGGACGGCGCCGGATCGGCCGCCCCGACGCACATCGCGCGCACAGCGCGGACGGCCCGCTGTGGCCGCACGGTCACGTGAACGAGACTCGACTCTGCCAGACTCGCGTGGGTTCAGTGCTGTGTGCCCTGATTCGGGAGTTGAGACCTGATGCCTGCGTGGATATCCCACGTGCCGTGGTGGGTGATCGCCGCGGCCGCGCTGGTGCTGGTGGTCGTCGCGATCTCCGGCCTGCGCGCCCTGCTCGCGCGGCGCGGCCCCCGCACCGATGCCCGCTCCGGCCTGCACACCGGCTACCTCGTGGCCACCGCCCTCATCGCGACCGCCGCACTGCTGCTCATCACTGTCGCGTTCACGATGAGCTACGCCGCGCTGTACGAGTCGGCGACCTGGCTGGAGGACACCCAGCTCACCGCGATCAACGACGGCGACCTGCGGTTCCTGTTCCCGCTGGGCATCGACGCCGTCATCGTCTACTTCCTGGCGATGGACCTGGTCATGGAGTGGCAGGGCCGCCGCCACCCGCTCAACCGCTGGTCGGCCTACGGGCTCTCGGCGATCACCATCGTGCTCAACGTCTCGCAGGGCGAGGGGACCACCTCCTCCTACCTGGGCCACGCCGGGCCGCCGGTGGTCATCATCCTCATCGCCGAGGGCGTGGCCGCCTGGGTGCGCCACCTGGCCGGGCTCGCCCACGGCAAGGCCGCCGACCGCATCCCCGCCGGACGCTGGATCGCCCATCCCCTCTCGACGCTCAAGGTCGCCCGCCTCATGCTCGGGTCGGGCATCACCTCCTACCCCGACGCCCTGGAGCGGGAGCAGCAGCGCCAGCTCGCCTACGCGATGCTGCGCGAGCAGTACGCGCGCCGGTGGCGGCGCGCCACCCCGCGCCACCTGAAGTGGATGCTGGACAACGGCTACGACCTGCCCACCGCCTTCCGCATCATCCGCGCGATGACGGCCTCGCGGGTGGCCATGACCGCCGAGGAGGCCCGCGCGCTGCTGGGCGAGCCCGCGGGACCGGCGCCGGCGCCGCCGGCCGACGGCCGCACGCGGTGGCGTGCCGTGGCCGCCGCTGAGCGGGTCGGCGCCGTCAACGGCGCTTCGGCGAACGGCGCCTCGCCGCCGACTCCCCCGGCCGGCGGCGGAGCGGACGGCGCCGCGTCCGGACCCGCGGCCGCCGGCGCCGAACCGGGGCAGGCGGCTGCGGCCGACCAGGGCGAGCGCGCCTACACCCCCGTCTTCCAGGCGCCCGGTCCGGTGGGCGGCGCGGATGCAGTGACTGAGGACGCTCCCGGCGACCGCGCCTCCGCGCGCAACGGGCACGAGACGGGGACCGCGGTGCGGCGGCCCGCCGCCTCCCCGGGCGGCGCCTCCTCCGAGGGGCTGGAGGAGGACGGCCGGCCTCCGGCGGCCGAGGCCCCACCGGGGCCCGGCGGCGAAGCCGGACCCGCCGACCTGCGGTTCGCGCCCGAACCCGAGCCGGACCCCGGCCCGGAGCCCGCGGCCGGGACCGAACCCGCGACCGCGTACGAGGAGCCCTCCCGCGAGTCCGCGCCGCGCCGCAGCGCCCGCCCGCTGTCCCGCCCCAGCGCCCAGGAGCGCAAGCAGCAGGTCCGCAACCTCATGGAGACGGTTCCCGACATCACCGAGGACGAGATCGCGGGATACCTCGGAGTGAGCGCGCGGACCGTGCGCAAGTACCGCCACGAGATCCTGGCGACCGCCACGAACGACGGCTACCGGGTCGAGGAGGGCGAGGACGGCCAGCCCCGGCTGGTGAATACCGGCTACGGGGACTGAGCGGGGCCCGCCCGGCGTCGGCGACACGCGGCGGTTCGGGCGCCCGGCGCCTTGCGGATCGGCGGCCGAGTTCCGCGCGGGCGGCACCGGTGGGCGGCGGTGGGCGCCGAGGCGGACCGGTGAAGGCCGCCTACTCGCCGACGGAGGTGTGCAGGGCCTCGCGGCGAGCGCGTTCCCGCTGGCTGAAGGCCGCCTCACGCACCGAGGCCTCCGACTCGAAGCCGGAACCGATTGCGCCGGCAACGGTGCCCGCGGCGCTCACCAGCAGCGACGCGGACACGTAGTCGCCGGCGTCGAGACCGCCGTCGACGTAGCGGCCGAACACGACGGGGGCGAGCACGACCAATCCCGCCGCCAGGTTGACCAGGTAGAGCACGGCGAACATGGATACCACGCCGATCCCCAGGGTCAGCAGGGTCGAGGCGTTGAACATCGCCGCCTGGCCGCGCTCACGCGGCGGCCTGCCGCGCGTCGGCTCCCACAGGTTGTGGTACACGATCAGCCAGGCCACCATGACGGCCACGGAACCGAACGCGGCGACCACCAGGCGCGGCGTTCCCATGTTGGTCGCCAGCTCCCAGACCGTGGTGTTGATCGTGTAGAACGCGCTGAAAGCGAAGGCGCCGATCAGCGGCCCGGTCAGGGCGAACGCCAGCCGCCAGGGCCTGTTGTCGCGCACCATGCCCGCGAGCAGCCGCAGTCTGCCGCGCGAGGCCAGGATCCGCGTGTCGACGCGGGGCTGCTCGGGGGCGACGCGGTGGAATCGCCGGGAGAGCGCGGGCAGCCGCCGGCCCCGGGGCCGGCGCCCGGGGAACCGGACGGTCATGTCCGGGGCGAGCATGTCGGCGATGAGCTGGGCGACCACGCCGCGCACGTTGCGGCGCAGCGCCATGCCGCCGAAGGCCGGAAGCGAGACGACGATGATCCGGCTGTCGTGGCCGGCGTCGGCGATGATCGGGTGCTCGTCCGTGCGCAGCACCACGTCGGTGAGGCACACACCGATGTCCCAGCCGTGCCGGCGCATCCGCTCGGCCGCCACGTCCATCATCGCCGTGTGCGAGGCGTCGCTGGGCGGAAGCCGCTCCCGGCTGACCACGGTCCGCCACTCGCGCTTCCGGTCCACCTGCTCGGCCAGCAGGCGGGGCAGCTCGCGCGCCAACTGTCCGGCCACCTTCGCCGGCGCCGCCACCGGCTCGGCCACGATCCCCACGACGGTCTGCTTTCGCGCTCCCGACGCCGCGGTGTCTTCCCCTTCCACGGCCGCGTCCCCCTTCCGCTCCGCCGTCGGCCTGCGGGTTCTCCCGCGGGGCCGCGCCCCGTCCCGTCCCGGACCCGGGCACCGGCTCCCCGCCGACTAACCGCCGGCGCGGTTCCCATGTGCCCTGGTTCTGCGGGCCGTGTCACGGTTTATCCGGCCGGCGGTAGAAACCCGCCCCGCGGGTGCGCGCGGGGCGGGGATCAATAGCCGGGCCGCCGGCCCTCCGCGCCGGAGCGGACGGACGCGAGGGCGCCGGTGATCCGGGCCGGCGCGTACACCGCGGGGCGATGGTCCCGGCCGGCGCGGTCGCCGCGCCGGCCGGCTAGACCAGGTACAGCCACACGGTCAGGGCCAGGCCCGCGACGGCGACCACCCAGGTGTAGGGGATGGTGGAGAGCATGGAGCGCTCCGGGCGCACCCCGGCGTACTGGGCGCTCCAGACGGTCTGGGTACTGGTCGGGTCGGAGACGCCGAGGACCTGGCCATAGGACGCCATCAGGCCCAGGACCGCCGGCGGCGGGTAGATGCCGCCGGAGATCAGCACACCCGCCACACCGGCGCCCAGACCGAAGATGTTCATCGGGCCGCGGTAGAGGCACAGCGGCACCAGCACCGCGAACACGGCGACGAACAGCAGCGGGCCGCTCGGGCTGATCGCGGTGACGACCGGGCTGAGGGCCTCGACCGCGCCGGGCAGGTTGACCGCCGCGAGCAGCATGCCGATCGCGATGAACAGCACGATCGGCGGCGCCGCCACGTCGAAGGAGCGGTACAGCGTGCGCAGCGCCGTCGACGCCATCTCCCGCCAGCGAACCGCGGTGACCAGCGCGAAGAGCAGGCCGGTCAGCAGCGCCGGAACGATGGGGACCTCCAGGCCCAGGGCGAGCCCGATCGGCACGACGGGGGTGAGGAGCGCGTACCAGGGGGCGTCGCCGCGGCGCTCGCGGCGGCGGGCCGCGCGGCCGAGGACGCCGGGGCGCTCGCCGGCTCCGGGATCGGATCCGCCCGCGCCGCCGGAGTCCCGACCCCCTCCTGCATCACCTGCGGGGACGCGCACCGCCCAGGTGTGGCGGGCGCCGCGGCGGCGCATCTCGACCAGGATGTAGGCCAGGCCGCCTGCCACCGCGATCGGGAACATGCGCAGCTGGAAGTGCTGCACCGTCGAGACCGGGACTCCGATGGCGTCGGAGAGGAACTGCCAGTTGATCAGTTCCAGGGGAAGCCCCGCCGCGATGCCCACCAGCACCGTTCCCGCCGCCACGGTCGGCGGCACGCCGACGGCGATCATCGCGGGGATGCCCACCACGCCGGCGAGCATCGCCGCCGGGGCGGAACCGGTGATGGTGCCGCACATGATCGCCACGGCGAACACGCCGACGGCCACGACCGACGGCCGCTCGCCGCCGAACTCCACGATCTTGCGGACGAGCGTGGACGCGATGCCGGTCTCCGACATCAGGGTGCCCAGCCAGCAGCCGAGCAGGATGGCGACCATGGTGGACGCCAGCATCGGAGCGCCCTCCTGCAGGACGGTGCCCGTGACGCTGCCTTCGTCGCCCGTCAGCGGCGCGCCCGCGATGAGCGCGACGGCCACGGACATCAGGACGAGGGCGAATGCGGTCGGCAGGCGGCGCGTGAGCATCAGCCCCACGCCCACCGCCATCACCGCGAGGATCGCGAACGCGGTCATGCTGGACCTCCGGGGAAGGGTACGGGCGCCGGGACCGGCGGTCCGGCGTGGGCGAGCGTCGCGGCGACGGCCGCGGTGAGCAGGAGAGGGCTGCGCCGCATGCCCCCGCGCCGACGGGCGTAGGAGTGCGCGGCGATCTCGTCCGCGCCGACCACGTGCCCGCGGATGCGCAGCCGCCCCCACGCGACCGCCGAGTGGTCGAGCCGCCGGCGCAGCTCACGCCCGCGGGGTCCGTGCAGCAGCCGGTGCGCGCGCTCGTGGTGCAGGGCCGCGGTGCGGACGGCCGCGCGCGGGAAGTCCGCCGCCCAGCCCGCGGCCTCGGCGACGGCGCGGGCGTAGTCGAGTGCGTCGGTGTAGAGGACGACCTCGCCGCCGCGCGCCCGGCGCCGGTACTCGGCGAGCAGCACCTCGTCGCGCCGGAGTCCGCCGGTGGACTCGATGACGCGGGGTTCGGCGCAGCGGAGGGCCTCGGCGGCACCGCCTTCCCCGCCCTCCCCGCCGTCCGCGGTCTCGGCGTCCGCCGCCTCGGCTCCGACCGCTATGGCCGCGCGCGCCCACGCGCGCAGCCGGTCGGGACCGCGCCCCTCGTGGGTGGGCGTTGCCGCGAGCAGGCGGGCGCCCAGGTCGACGTCGTCGAGTGCGGCGAGCTCCGCGTAGCGCTCGGCCGGGGCGAATCGGGCGGATGCGGCCCCGGCGGGCGTCGGCGCGCTCACCGCCGCTCCTCCATGATCGCGACCACTTCCTCGTCGGGCATGCGCCCGCTGGTCTCCGTCGCGGCCAGCGCGAGCAGGTGGCCGGCGTCCAGCACACCGGACAGGTCCACGAGCTTGGGCCCCAGCAGCAGCCACACGGCCGGGGCGCGGGAGCCGCCGTCGCCGTAGGAGGTGCGCTCGGCCACCAGTTCCTTCAGCCGTGCGTCGGCCTCGCCCGCTGCCATGGTGTCGACGCGGGCGTCGGCGCTGTGCAGGCGCACCACGCCCTCGGCGTCGACCACGCGGACGCGGGTGCGCTCGCGGGCGAAGCGGCGCGCCAGGCCCGAGGGCCGCCGGGCGTGACCGAGCACGCGGTACTGGGCGGTGGCGGCCAGCTCGCGCACCTCCTCGGGCGGTGCGCCGAGGCTGGCGGCCGCCGTTCGGCGGGCCAGCTCGGGCCCGAGGTCCTGCGCGCGGTCCTTGGTGCGCAGCTCGGTGGCGCCGGTGGCCACCGCCGATACGAGGTTGCGCTGCGGGTCCACGGTCACGTCAACCTCGACCGCGGCGGGGTCGGCTCCCTGCCGCAGGACGGCCTGCTCGGCCTCGGTGCGCACCGCCAGCACGTCGGAGTGGCCGGCGCCGGGGATGATGCGCTCCACCGACTCCCGCACCAGCGCCAGTGCCACGCCCAGCGGGCTGATGACCTCGCTGTGCGCGGCGATGCGCGCCTCCAGCCGCATGCGCGCGCCCAGGTGGGGGGTGACCGTGGCCGCGCCGCCGCCCCCGCCCACCAGGGTGCACACGTCCCGGTCGAGCCCGTGTTCGGAGATCAGCCCGTCCACCGTGGCCTCGATGCGGTCGGTCGCCCGCTGCAGCACGGCGCGGGCGGCGCTCTCGGTGTCGGTTCCCAGCTCCCGGGCCAGCGGCTCCAGCGCCGCGCGCGCGGTAGCGGGGTCGGCGCGGGCGTAGTTTTCCTCGGCGACCCGGGATGCGGCGTTGGCCGCGCAGGTGAGGGTGAGGGCGAACCGCCCGCCGGCGCCTTCGACGACGGCGTAGTCGGCGGGATCGCCCTCGCGCGGGCTGAGCCGGACGAGCCGCGCGTCGCGCAGGTCGCCGGGCTCGGCGAAGCAGGCGTAGGGCAGGCCGGCGATGTGTGCGCTGCGCGGCCCCACGTCGGCGACCTTGGCGCCGCCGCCGCGCGCCGTTCCCAGCCGCACCAGCGACCCGCCGCCGATACCGACGGTGCGCACGTCCAGCGCCGACAAATAGGTCTCCTTGCCCCCCAGGCGGGCGTGGCGGATCTGGACCCGGCCGCGCCGGATGACGCTGATGTCGGTGGAGGTGCCGCCGGTCTCCAGGAACACGCCCTCGCTGACCTTCTCGCCCATCAGCGCGCCGGCCACGCCGGCCGCGGGGCCGGAGAGCACGGTCAGCAAGGGCCGGGAGCGCATCTCCGCCAGCGACATCACCCCGCCGTCGCAGCGCATCACCATCAGCGGGGCGCTGATCCCGGCCTTGGTGATGCTGCGCTCGACCAGGTCGGCGGTCTCCAGCATGCGCGGCATCACGCCCGCGTTGAGGACCGCGGTGCGGGCGCGCTTGCCGAGCCCGTAGAGCTGGGTGATCTCGTGGGTCGCGGTGACGGGCACCCCCGCCTCGGCGGCCGCGGCGGCCACCGCGTCCTCGCCCTCGGGGGCGTCGACGCTGAACGGCTCGACCGCCACCAGCACCTCGGCGCCCTCCCCGCACAGCCGGTCGACGGCGGCGCGGGCCTCGCCGGGCCGCTCGGGGTGCTTGAGACCGGCGTAGCGGATGGGCAGCGGCCGACCGGAGTCGAGCTTGAGCCGGCCAAGGGACCGCAGCCGCCCGGTGGCGAAGGCGTCGTAGCCGGAGCCGATCCCCACGATCCCGACCGTCGCGACGTCGCCTTCCAGCAGGGCGTTGGTGGCCTGGGTGGTGCCGTGGGCGAGGAAGGCCACGTCGTCGGCGCTGACCCCGATGTCGGCGAGCAGGCGCTCCAGCGCGGCCATGATGCCGTGGGCGACGCCGTCGGCGTGGTGATGACTGGTGGGCACCTTGGCCTGACCGAGCAGCTCGAAGGTGCGCGCGCTGACGGCGACGGCGTCGGTGAAGGTGCCGCCGACGTCGACGCCGATCCGCACGGCCGCGCCGGCGGATCCGCCGGTTCCGGACGGAGGATCGGAGGGCGGATGGGAGGGGGGATGGGGTCGGGGAGTCATGTCCGCACCTTTCGTAGGGCGGGGATGGGATGTGGCGGAGGGGCCGCGCGCGGCGGCCCCGGGGGGCGTCAGTAGCCGCGCACGTCGGGCCAGCGCCGTTCGACGCCGGTGCGGTCCAGCAGGGCCGAGAACCGCTCCAGCAGGTCGTCCTTCTCGCGTACCGCGTGCGGCTCGGTGCCGTTGTCCAGCGAGAAGGCGGCCAGGCGCCCGGCGGTCTCGCCGATGTTCCACTCGACGGGGTGCAGCCGGAAGCAGCCGTTGGTGATGTGGGTGGTGCCGGCGTTCTTGCCGGCGGGCAGCAGGTTGCGCATGCGCACCGGCAGCAGGGCGCCCAGCGGGATCTCGAAGGGCACGCTGGGGATGTCGATGTAGGTGTCGCCGCCGGTCGAGGGGTGCAGGTCGATGCGGTAGCTGCCGATCCCCGCCGCGTCGTGGCGGCGCACGATGCCGCGGGGCCCGACGAGGTCCATGGCGACGTCGTGCTCGGTGACGGTCGTGACGGCCTTGATGCGGCGGGACTCGCGCACGTAGGCGGCCTTGGCCAGGCCGTGCTCGGCGCCGGTGACGTCCGGACGGGGCCGCAGGCCGGGGAACCCGGCGCCGCCGTCGGGGCGGGGCGCCTCGGTCTGCAGCCAGTACAGCACCGACAGGGAGAGCTGGCGCGCCTCCTCGTGGGCCCGGCGCACGGTGTCGGCGTCGGCGTACCCGTCGATCTCCAGGGCGGGCTTGAGCCAGTAGTCGTTCAGCGGCCAGTTGGCCAGCGTGATGTCGGAGTCGAAGGCGCCGGGCCGGTACAGCCTGCGCGCGAGGATGCGGCGGAACCCCCACAGCTCCTTGTCGCCGGCGTCGGCGCTCTGGTCGGCGGCCACGTCCAGCGGGTCGACGTCGGGGTTGGGGTCGAACGTGCGGATCGCCGGTTCGAGGGTGCGGGGGTCGGGGGCGGCGAAGCCCACCAGCGGCCCCGGCCAGAAGTCGGGCCGGTAGGAGCGCCAGAAGTCGTAGGCCGCCGGGCGCTCGATCGTGTGGTCCTCGCCCTCGTGGTGGGAGACGGCGAAGCAGTAGGTGATGCCCTGCAGGTTGGCGGGGTCGGCGGTCTCGGGTGCGTGCGGCTCGCCGTACTCGGCGCGGGACTCGGCCCCGGTGGCGTGCTCGGCGCCGGCCAGCGGCAGCAGGTCGCCGTTCTCCGTGGCGTCGAGCACGTAGGCCGCCTGGACGGTGTGCCGCCCGCCCTGCCCGTCGTCCAGTTCGACGGCGCGCACCTCGTCGCCGTCGGTGTGGGCGGCGACGGGGCGGTGGCCGGTGAGCAGGGTGATGCGCCCTGCGGCGCGGTGCGGGGCCAGCAGCTCCTCCAGCACGGCCAGGGCCGCCCGGGGCTCGTGGCAGAGCTTGCTGACGCGTCCGGCGCCCGGGTTCAGCTCGGGCGAGGCCGCGGCTTCGGCGCGCAAGGGGTAGGCGCGGCGGTAGTAGGCGCGGATGCCCTCGCGCACCTGCCGGTAGGAGGCGGTGCAGCCGAACCGCTCGATCCAGGGGTTCTCGTCGGGCGGGACGGCCTGGGAGGTGAGCTGCCCGCCGATCCAGTCGGTCTCCTCCGAGAGGACGACCCGGCGGCCGGACCGTGCGGCGGCCAGGGCCGCGGCGACGCCGCCGAGTCCTCCTCCGACGACCAGGATCTCGGTGCTGCTCTGCGTCATCGCGCGCCTTTCCGTGGTGGTTGCGGTGGTCATGCGGGGCCGGGGGGTGGGGGAGCGGGGGTGCGTGGTGGGGTCGGCGCGGTGGCGGGCGGGATCAGCGGCCCGGGTGCGGAGGGCCGATGGTCGCGCCGGCCACGGGCTCGCAGGCCAGCAGGTGCGACCGGGGAGCAGGGCCGCCCTCGATGAGGTCGAGCAGCAGCCGAACCGCGGCGCGGCCCATCTCGCGCATGGGCACCCCGAAGCCGCTGATCGCGCCGGCGAGCCCGGGGACCGGTGCTGCAGGCGCCGCGGCGGGGGTGCCCAGGAGGGCGAGCGAGAGGTCGCCGGGGCAGCTCAAGCCGGCGCGGGCGACGGCGGCGGTGAGCCCGGACAGCGCAGCGCCCGTGTCGGTCTCCTCGGTGATCACCGCGGTGACACCCTCGTCGCGCCAGCGCGCGAGCCGGGCCTCCACGTCGCCGCCGTCGGTGCGCTCGACCAAGCCGTCGGTCTCCAGCCCGGAGCCGCGGGCCCCGTCGGCGACGCCGCGCTCGCGGTCGGTGGAAGCGGGTGCGTCGTCGTTCTCGCGCAGGTAGCGGACGCGGCGGTGGCCCAGCGCGGCGAGGCGCGCGGCCACCTCCGCCGACGCCGAGACGTAGTCGGCGCCGACGTAGCTGATGCCGGGCTCCTCGCGGCGGCCGATGTAGACGAAGGGGAAGCCGTCCTCGCTCAGCCGGCGGATCGGGTCCCGGGGCACGTGGCGGCCGAAGAACAGGCAGCCGTCGGCGGCGCGGACGCGGCGCACCGCGGCGGCGTCGCTGGTGGGGTCGGCGGCGCGGCTCGCCCCGGTGAACAGGATCAGGTCTTGGCCCTGCGCGGCGGCCTCCTCCTCGACACCCACGAGCACGGGGTAGTAGGAGTGCGCCACGTCCGTCGGGAAGGTGGTGCTGAAGGTGTACAGCCCGAGCATGCCGTTGCGCGCCGCCGCCAGCCGGGTGGCGACGGGGTCGGGCACATAGCCCAGCTCCTCGGCGGCGCTCAGCACCCGCCGGCGCGTCTCGGGGGCCAGGACCACGCCGGTGGCCGCGCCCCGGAGCACCAGCGAGACCGTCGCCTGGGAAACGCCCGCGGCCCGGGCGATGTCGGACTGGCGGGGCTTCGCCCGCCCGGCCGGACGCGGGGGCGTCGGTGACGGCGACGCGGTGTCGGACACCGGAGATCTCCTCTGTTTGCAAGCTAATGCGGATTAGCTCCCGACTTTGAGCTGCGCCACCGTTCTTCGTCAAGGGTTGCGGGCGGATTTCTCTCCGGCGACGGAGAAGTTTCGTTAATACGTATTAGGTTATTGACTGAGTCATCGGAGCTGGTCGAAGCTCGCACTCTCGACACCCGGACGCGCCGCCCCCGGCGCACCCCGGAAGGGAGCCCCATGCCCGAGACACAGCCCGAGCCCCGCCCCTCGACACACCGCGGCGCCCCGCACGGGATCGACCGCCGCACCCTGCTGCGCACAGCGGCCGCGGCCACCGCCGCCGGAGCCCTCGGCGGACTCGCCGCCTCCCCCGCGGCCGCCGCCCCGCGCCGCGCCGCGGGCGTGCTGCCGGAGTACACCTTCGTCCGGGAGGCCCTGGACACCGCGAACCTGGCCTACAACCCCACGGGCGAGTTCATCTTCCCCTGCCTGCGCGGGACGGAGGGGCGGCTGCCCGACGCACCCGGCCGCTTCCTGCTCTACTACGCCCCGCACGACGCGCCCGGCGGGATCTGCCTGGCCTACGCCGACACCCCCGAGGGCCCCTACACCGAGCACCCGGCCAACCCGATCGTCGGGCGCGAATGGGCGCCGCACTACTCGGTCAGCCACGTATCTTCACCGCACGTCCTGTGGAACGAGCACGAGCGCGAGATGTGGCTGTACTTCCACGGCGAGAACACCACCACCCGGCTGGCGCGCTCCCGCGACGGCGCCGCGTTCTCCTACGAGGGCGAGGTGCTGACCACGGCGATGCTGCCCGAGGGCACCACCGAGACCTCCTACGCCCGCGTCTTCGAGCACCCGCTGCCCGACCGGGGGTCCCGCTACGTGATGGTGTTCATGCGCAACGACACGACCAACCACCGCTCGATCGGCTGGGGATGGTCGGCCGACGGCGTCTCGTTCGAGTTCGACCCCGAGCCGCTGGTCGACCATGCGGCCGCGGGGGCCGCGAACCTGTCGGGACCGCACGTGGTCGAACGCGGCGCGAGCACCTACGTCGCCTACCACACCAGCGAGGGCGACATCCGCCTCACCGAGGTCGGACGCGACTTCTCCCTGCGCCGCCACCTCGGCACCGTGCACGAGCCCATGGCGGGACCACCCGACAACGGGCGCTCGGCCGCGCCCTCCTACGGGTCCCACCGCGGAACGCAGTACATGCTCTACGAGGCGGGCAGCCGACTGGGCGCCACGATCGCCGTCGCCCGCGCGTGACGCCTCCGCGCCCCGCACCGGCCTCCCCGCGCGCCTGGCGCCCGGGGGCGCGAGAGGCCACCATCGGAGGGGTGAAGCAGATCGCCTCCGGTGGAGTGCGCGCGGGGTTCTCGGGCGGACCGCTCGACGGCCGGGAGTATGCGGTGGACGAGGCACCCGAGGCCGTCGTCGTGATCGAGCGGCCGCACGAGCCCGACACCGTGCCCGGTGAGCACCCGGCCGACCGCGCGCTGAGGTTGAGCGCCGCACAGCCGTCCCTGCACCGCTACCGGCGCACCGGGCGCTCGGGGCGGGTGCTGATGTACGGCTACGGCGGCACCGTCGAGCGCGCCGACGCGGACCTGCTGTTCGCGCCGCACACCGGGTGAGCTGACAGGCGCGGCCGCCGACCCGCGCTGTGCGCGAACGGCGGCCGCGGACGCGGGGCCGCCGCCGGCCGGCGGCGGCCCCGCCGATCAGCTGCTCTCGGCCTGGAGGCGCTGGGCGAGCATGCGCTTGCCCTGGTCGCCCGCCTTCTGGTTGTTCTCCTGGATGCGCCGCAGCCAGGAGGCGACCTCCTGGTCGCCCTCCCGCTCGGCGTCCTCGATGTAGGTCTGCAGCCGGTAGACGTTGTCCAGGGACTGCTGAACGGCCCACACCAGGTTGTAGTTCTTGTCCTTGAGCGGGCTGCTCGGTGTCTGCTCCGCCATGTCGCTCCTCCCGTCGAAGCGGCTCGGTTCGCTCTCCGTGCCGCTGCCCGATGAGCACGCGAACATGCCCGAAAACCTCCGGCGCGCGCCGGTTCAGCGCTGGCTGAGAGGGCGCCCCTGCTCGCCGCTGCGGTGCTCCCGGCGGGTGCGCACCGCCAGCACGACGGTGGCGGCGATCATGATGCCGACGAGGTTGACGACGAGCTGCTCGATCGACTGGATCGCCCGTTCCCAGTCGAGGAGGGTCGCCGCCACGACCGCGTAGGAGGCGGCGGGCACCGTCGTCACCGAGATGAAGACGCCCACCAGCGCGGACGACTTGGCCGAGAGGAGGCTGAGCATGCCGGCGGTGCCCGCGAGCAGCGCGACGATCAGGGAGAACGGCCCGACCTCGTAGATGAAGTCGACCTGGCTCTGGTTGCTCAGCCCCGGCGCGCTGATGGTCACCTGCCCGGTCCACTCCAGCACCAGCATGAACACGGCGGTGATCGCCATCGCGACGCCGAACCCGACCGCCGTCGTGGCGGCGGACTGGCGCACCAGGTCCCAGCGGCGGCCGATGAGGCCCACGCCGAAGGCCGCCAACGGGCCGAAGTCGGGGGCCACGGCCATGGCGCCCACGACGGTGACCGGCGAGTTGGTCACCACGCCCACGGCAGCGATCATCAGCCCCAGCGTGAGGAACGTCAGGTAGACCCAGTTGAGGTGGGAGTCGTCGTCGGCGCGGGAGATCAGCTCCTCCCACACCACCGCCTCGTGGCCGTGGCCGGGTGCGTCGGCGCGCGCGGTGTCGGCCGAGTCCGACAGCGTGGTCTCCAGCGCCTCCAGCGTGATGGCGCCGGTGTGGTCGATGTCGAGCTTGGAGAGCTGCAGGAGGACGTCGTCGACGCACTCGCGTGCCAGGTCGGCCTCGACGGCGTCGCCCTCGGGCTGGACCGCGGCCTTCTCGAAGACGACGACGTGTGCGACGCCGACCTGGCTCTTCAGCACTTCGAGCACGTCGTCGGTCCGATCGTGCGGTGAGATCACCCTCAGGTGCAGCAACTCCCGGCCCTTTCAGCCCTGTCCGAACACGCGAAGACACCACCTTAGGGCCTGGATACCGTTGGTATACGCCGGTTTGGCACAGGCTGGCCACTCACGCGACGTTCATGCATACCGATTCCACAACGCGCATGCCCGGGCGCGTCCCCGGCCGGGGTGTGAGCCACGCCGTGGCGGCCCCCGCGGAGCGCGGCTAGGGTCGTCGCGGCCCGGCGGAGCCGGTGTCGGGCGGCAGGCGAAGGGCGATACGGGGGGCACGCCGTGACCGGGGTCGCGATCGGGTTCGGCGTGATCGCGAGCATCGTCGCCCTCGGCTACATCCTCGGCCGGCTCGACGCGCTCGGCGACAACGGCAGCCGCGTGCTGACCAACCTCGCCTTCTTCGTCGCCACCCCCGCGCTGCTGTTCGAGATCCTCTCCGACGCCGACCTGTCGACGCTCGTGCACGCCCCGCTACTGGTGAGCGCGCTGAGCATCGCGGTGGTGGCGGCCCTGTTCCTCGCCGCGGCCGCCCTGCGCCGGTGGGACGCGGGCACGACCACGATGGGCGCGCTGTGCGCGGGCTACGTCAACTCCGGCAACCTCGGCATCCCCGTTTCGGCCTACGTGCTGGGCGACGCCTCGCTGGTCGCTCCGGTGCTGCTGCTGCAGCTCATGGTGGTGGTCCCGATCGGGCTGGCCGCGCTGGACCTGGCGCGCCGCACGCCGGGCACCCGCGTCGGCCTCACGCGCATCGTCGCCGCGCCGCTGCGCAACCCGGTCGTGATCGGGTCCCTGGCGGGCGTCGCGGTGGCGGCGAGCGGCTGGACCGTGCCCGACCCGCTGATGCAGCCGTTCGAGCTGGTGGGATCGATGTCGGTGCCGTCGGTGCTGCTGGCCTTCGGTATCTCGCTGCACGGCAGCCCGCTGCCCGGGCGGGGACCGCAGCGCGGCCCCCTCGCGCTCGCCGTCGTGCTCAAGTGCCTGGTCCAGCCGGCTGCCGCGTGGGCGATGGGCACCTTCTGGTTCGGGCTTGAGGGCGTGGAACTGTTCACGGTGGTGGTGATCGCCGCGCTGCCGACCGCGCAGAACACCTACACCTACGCCGTGCGCTACGACACGGCCACGCAGATGACCCGGGAGATCGTGCTGCTCACGACATTCCTCACCCTGCCCGTGCTGGTCTCCATCGCCTTCCTACTGGGGTGAGCGCCCCGGGCCGTGCGCGGTAGTGGGAGCGGCCCCCGCCGCGGTGCGGCGGGGGCCGTGGATGGGCCGGCCGAAATGGGGGATGCGGTCCGGCCGGCCCGGCGGTCTCCTGGCCCGGCCGCGGCGCCGTGTCACGACCGGCGCGTGCGGCCCGAAAGGGGGGCGGCTAGGAGACCGAGCAGGACTGCCCGTTCAGCGTGAACGCCTCGGGCTCCGCGTTGCCGCCGTCGTGGCTGGCGTTGAAGCCGACCGTCACGGAACCGCCCGCCGGGACGGCGCCGTTCCATCCGGTGTTGGTGGCGGTCACGGTGGAGCCGGACTGGGACCACTCGGCGTTCCAGCCGTTGGTGATCTGCTGGCCGCTGGGGAAGTCGAACTCCAGGCTCCAGCCGTCCAGCGCGGTGTCACCGTTGTTGGTGACGGTGATCTGACCGGTGAACCCGGTGCTCCACTCGTTGGCGGCGGAGTAGTCCACGGCGCAGGGGCCCGATGTCGGCGGCGGATCGTCGTCGTCCCCGTCCCCGTCACCGTCGCCGGTCCCGCCGAGTGCCTCGTGCACGGCGTCGTAGGCCGGCTTGGGCTGGTAGCTGTCGTTGAACAGCAGTGGGGCGCCCTGGCCCTCGAACGTGTCCGGCACCCAGGAGTACTGGTCGGAGACGCCCCAGACCGTGACGGCCACGCAGCCGTCGACCGCCAGGCAGGCGTCCATGACCGAGCGGTAGTCGCGGGCCTGCTGCTCCAGCTCGCTCTGGCTTGCGGGCATCTCGATGCGCACGTCCAGCTCGGTGATGGCCACCTTGATGCCGAGGTCGGCGAAGCGCTGGATGTTCTGCTGCAGGCTGCCGGGCACCTGGCCGTTGATCAGGTGCGCCTGCAGACCGATGCCGTCGATCGGGACGCCCTGGGCGATCAGGTCCCGGATCAGGTTGTAGTAGGCGTCGCTCTTGGCGTTGACCCCGTCGATGCTGTAGTCGTTCAGCCACAGCTCGGCGTTGGGGTCGGCCTCGGCCGTCATGCGCAGCGCGTCGGCCACGAAGTCCGGGCCGAGGGTGCGGTAGAAGACCGAGTCGCGCCAGGAGCCGTCGCCCAGGAAGATCTCGTTGGCGACGTCCCAGTAGGCGATCTCACCGGCGTAGCGGCCGGCCACCCGGTCGATGTGGTTCTCCATGACCGAGCGCAGTTCGCTCTCGCTGAAGTTGCCGTTCTCCACCCAGGACGGGAGCTGGTTGTGCCACACGAGGGTGTGCCCGCGCACCTTCTGGTTGTTCGCCTGGGCGAAGTCCATGAAGGCGTCGGCATTTCCGAAGTCGAACTGGTTGCGGGAGGGCTCGGTGGACTCCCATTTCATCGCGTTCTCGGGCGTCGCGGCGTTGAACTCGGTCGCCGCCAGATCGGCGTACTGGCTGTCGTTCTGCAGATGGTTCGCCGCCAGCGCCGCGCCGATCTCGAAGCCCATCTGGTCGGCGTGGTCACGGAGGGGGGCATCGGCGGCCGCCGGTGCGGCCGGCACCAGCACCGCCGCGCCGAGAAGCGCCGCGAACGCCGCGCCGGCTGCCCGCCGGGCGGGGGTCGCCCGGTGGCGGCGCGGGGTCCCGCGACCGCCGCTTCTTGCGAGTCTCACGTCAGGCACCTCCAGGTGCGCGAATCCAGTGGAATCGGGGGGATCGTGAAGGTGGAGCGCTCCCAGCTCATGAGCGTGATGAACGTAACACCGGTTCAGACGGCGCGGGAAGAAGAGATTACGGACCAATCAGGCGTCCGAACGAACCCGAGTCCAATACCAGGACATTCGCTATCTCTCGGCACAAAATCCGAAACTATCGACGCCATGGAGCCCGATAATGCTTGTCCGGAATCCCGGCTAAGTGCAGTCCGATAACCGCAAACTCGGGAGTGCACTCGTTTTTGGCGGGCGCACCTCATGGAGTCCACAAGTGCGGGTTCCGATAATTTCGGAACACATAACGCAATAGGAGTGACCGAATCACGGGCCTAAAGGTCGACCGAAACAAGCGCACCGGGTCGCTGGGGGCACCTCGCCCGGCAGGGGCGAGAGCGCCGTGTCGGGCGGTGCGTCCACCGGCGACGGCCCGCAGACCGGATCGGCCGGTGCGCGACCGCGCCCGCTCAGGGCCGCGGGCCCGGGCCGCGCACGTGGGCGCAGAGGCGCTCCAGCGCGTCCAGGTGGCGCGCCAGCGCGGCGCTTCCTTCGTCGGTCAGCCGTATCCAGGTGCGGCGCCGGTGGCGCTCGGTCATCTTGCGCACCTCGGTGTACCCGGCGTCCTTCAGCGCGGTGACCTGTTTGGACAGCGCCGACTCGCTGCATCCGACGCTCTCGCGCACCTGGGTGAACTCCACCCACCCCGCGCGTGCCAGTCGGACCAGGATCGCCAACCGCGGCCGCACGTGGATGAAGTCGTCGAACAGGGTCTCGGTGATCGGCATGCGCTGCCTCCCCTGGTGTCGGGGCCGCCCTCACCGGTGCAGGCACGCATGCGCGCAGGAGCGCGAGCGGGCGTGCGCGGCGGAGGCGGTCCCCGGCCCGGCGAGCCGGGCCGGTGCTGCGGCGAAGTGGGCCCGGTGCCGCAAGGTCGTGCGGCCGACCAGCCCGTACTTCAGTCGAACACGCCTCGGCCCGCCGCGGTCGGTGCCACGCCGGAGCGGCGCGCGCCGCCGGCCCACCCGCGCCGCCCGGAAGGCGTGCGCAGGCGCGGACGGGCGCCCGCATCGCGACGCGGACGTCCGCACGATCAGTGACGCGCGCCCGCGGACCCTCCCGCCGCGGCGCCGGAGCGGCCGCCGCTCACCCCGCGGCCAGGGAGGACTCGAAGACCAGGCAGAACGGGTGTCCGGCGGGGTCGGTGTAGACGCGGAAGTCGCGGCCCTCGCCCACCTTGGTCGCGCCGAGGGCGAGCACCCGCTCCTCGGCCGCGGCGATGTCCTCGACCTCGACGTCGAGGTGCAACTGCTGCGGATAGGCGGGGTCGGGCCAGCGCGGCGGTACGTGGTCGGGGGCGTGCTGGAAGCTCACCTGCGTGGCCCCCCGCTCGCCGATGTCGATCCAGTCGCCGTCGACCCGCGTGATCGGCATACCGAGCAGCTCGGAGTAGAACGCGGCCAGCGCGTGGGGGTCGGGGCAGTCCAGGACGACGGTGGAAAGGCGGCCGATCATCGGTGGCTCCTCTTCGGGGTCTCGGTCCGGGCGGGCGCGGCGGCACACGCCGCAGCACCATCGTTGCGCGTCCCGGTGACATTCGCGGCGGACCGCCGCGCCGACCGCGCTCAGGGCCGCAGCAGCGCCCGCTGCCACCGGCCCTCCCCCGCCGCCGTGTAGCGCAGGCGGACGTGGTTGCGGTCGCGCGAGCCCTGCCAGAACTCCACGTAGTCGGGGCGCAGCGTGTACAGGGTCCACTCGGGCGCGACGAGCGAGGGGTCCGCGGCGATGCGCTCGCGGGCCGCGGACAGCTCGCGCTCGTGCTCCTGCACCGAGTCCATCGGCGCGCTCTGCCCGCCCACCAGCGCCTCCGCACGCGCGTCGGGAGAGCGGGCAAGGAAGTCGGCGGCGCTGGTGCGCCGGCTCTCGGGCGCGGCGGTGCCGGCGATCCGGATCTGGCGGCCCACCCGCGGCCAGTAGCAGGCCAGTGCCGCGTGCGGGTTCGCGTCCAGGTCGCGCCCCTTGGGGCTGGCCGAGCCCGTCGCGAACGACCAGCCGTGCGGGCCGGCGTCCTTGAGGATGAGGAAGCGGGAGGCCACGCGATTGGCGGCGTCGGCCGTGGCCAGGTTCATCACGTGCGGCTCGGGCACCCCTACGCGAAGGGCGTGGTCGAGCCACTGCGTGAACAGCTCCACCGGGTCGTCCGGGGCCGTATCGGGGTCGAACGCCGGGACCTCTCCTGCGAACACCGGGATCGTGCGCAGCCGCTCCCGCATCGGGCCGCCGACCGCGCCCCCGCCCTGCGCGGACGCTCCACCGGATTCGCGCGCCATGCCTTCCATCCGTCCCCTTCGCCCCGCGTCCGTCCGACCGGGCCCGCCGCACCGGCGTGCCCGCGGGTTCAGCATAGAGGCCCGCCGGGGAGGCGCATGAGGGCGCCGCGCCGCCCGCGGAACGGCCCTCGGCCCGCCCCGGAAACGCCTGTGTGCTGGAGGTCCCCGCGCAGAAGCAGAACCGGCGCCGTAGAATGGGAGCGCTCCCGAATCGGCCGCGCACCGGTTCGCGCCACTGCCGATAGACCCTTGCCGCGGCCGACCGGCGATCAGTATGTTCCTCGCCTATCCCCACGGCGGAGCGAGCCCGGTCCCGCCCGTTCAACCGCCGCAGCCCGCGGCCCCTGCGCGCCATTGGAGCCCCTCATGGCCGATCCCGTCTCCCTGTCGGCATTCCCCGTCGCGATGCGCTGGCTCAACGCGCCCGAGGCCTACACGGTCGAGGGCTACGACAAGCTCGTCGTCAGCGCCGCCGGGGGCACCGACCTGTTCACCGACCCCGCCGACGGCACGCGCCACGACAACGCCCCCGCGCTCGTGGGCGCGCTCAACGGCGACTTCTGCGTCAGCGCGCTGGTGCGCGTCGACCTGACCGCGACCTTCGACGCGGCCGCCCTGGTCCTGCACTCCGGTCCCGACACCTGGGCCAAACTGTGCGTGGAGGCGTCACCGCAGGGCAGTGCGACCGTGGTGTCGGTGGTCAACCGCGGTGTCAGCGACGACTGCAACTCCTTCCGAGCCGACCCCGCGGCCGCCGACGTCCGGCTGCGCGCCGGCCGCACCGGCTCGGCCTACGTCTTCCACGTGCGTGTGGACGACGGCCCCTGGGAGCTGATCCGGTACTTCGCGCTGCACGACGAGGCCGAGGTCGGCTTCCTCGCCCAGAGCCCCACGGGCGCGGGCACGACGGTCCGCTTCGAGGAGATCGCCTACTCCGCCGAGCGCATCGCCGACGTGCGCGACGGCAGCTGAGCCCACCGCACCGCGCCCTCCCGGGCCTGCGCCGCCGTGGCATGCCCCCCGGTCACCCGGGTAGCGGCACGCCGGACGCCGGCGTCAGTCGTGGAGGGATCATGCAGATCGGCTACAAGCTCTTCGCCGAGGGCTACTCGCCGCAGGAGATGGTGCGCCAAGCCGAGCGCGCCGAGGCGGCGGGCTTCGACTTCGTCGAGATCAGCGACCACTACCACCCGTGGCTGGAGAGCCACGGGCACTCGGGCTTCGCCTGGTCGATCCTGGCCGCCATCGCGGCCCGCACCCGGCGGATCGGCCTGGCCACCGGGGTGACCTGCCCGTTCATCCGCTACCACCCCGCTCTGGTCGCGCAGGCCGCGGCCACGACCGCGCTGCTGGCCGACGGGCGCTTCGTACTCGGCCTGGGCGCGGGCGAGCAGCTCAACGAGCACGTGGTCGGCAGGCCCTGGCCTTCGGTCGCCGAACGCCACGCGATGCTGCGGGAGTCGCTGCAGATCATCCGGCTGCTGTGGCAGGGCGGCTACCGCTCATTCGAGGGCGAGCACCTGCGGCTGGTCGACGCCCGAGTGTTCGACCTGCCCGAGGACCCGCCGCTGATCGCGGTGGCAGCGGGCGGGGAGGCGGCGGCAAGCCTGGCCGCCGAGCAGGGCGACGCCCTCTTCGCGACCGAGCCCGACCACGCGCTGACCCGCGCCTACCGCCACGCCGGCGGCAGCGGGCCCCGCTACGCCGAGGTGCCGCTGTCCTGGGCGCCCGACGAGGAGACCGCGCTGAAGTCCGCACACCGCATGTTCCGCTTCGGCGTGACCGGCTGGAAGGTCCAGGCCGAACTGCCCAACGTGGCCAACTTCGAGGCGGCGACGGCCCACGTGCGCGAAGAGGACATGGCCTCCGCGTTCGGCTACGGGCCCGATCCCGAGCGCCACGCCGCCGCCGTCAAGCAGTTCGCCGACGCCGGGTTCGACCGGCTCGCGCTGGTCAACGCCGGGCCCGATCCCGACGGGTTCTTCGACTTCTTCGCCAAGGAGCTCAGCGGGCGGTTGGACGCCGCCGCGCCGGCGGGATGAGCCCGCCCGACGGCGGAGCCGGCCTCGTCGCGCCGCGGGGAGGCCGCGGTCCGGAGTAGGGCGGCGGGGCTCAGCCCCGCTCGGCCCGGTCGCCCGGGCCGTCCTCGGCCCGCTCGTCGGCGCGGTCGGCCCCGTCGCTGTCGGGGTCCTCGCCGCGCCACAGGCTGCCGCCGTACCAGGGCCACCAGTAGACGGTGCGCCCCTCGGGGATCATCCGGTCCAGCCGGATGGTCAACGCGAGTGCGAGGCCGCCGGCGACCATGCCGGTCAGCAGGTCGGTGAACCAGTGGAAGTGCAGGTATACCGACACCATCGCCTGCAGCACGGCGATGCCCACGATGCAGTAGGCCAGCCGGCGGACGATGTGCGGCCGCGCCGCCCGGTAGCGGATGATCAGGAACAGGACGAGCCCGTAGATGAGGATGGCGTTGGCGCCGTGCCCGGAGGGGAAGGAGACTCCGGAGTCGGAGAAGAACGCGGGGTCCTGCGTGCGCGGATGGCTGCGGGTGAACAGCAGCTTCATCGCCGCGACGAGGCAGACCATGCCGAAGGGGCCGACGGCGCCCAGGATGATCGGCCGCCAGGAGCGGTGCCAGTAGGCCAGCTGCAGGCACGTCACGCCCAGCACCGGCAGCGCCACGAACCGCGAGGCGACCGTGTCGGGCCACAAGATCATCGGAATGCGCAGCTGCTCCCAGAACGGCCGAGGTGCGTTGTTGATCAGATTGTCGATAGGGTGGAGCGGGCCGGCTGAGAGAACGGTCATGATGATCAATGCCACAGCCAGCATGATCGCCGTCTTGTCGGACGCCAGGCCCCACGCGATTTCGCTCACGCTTGGCCAGGTGACCTGCGGTGACCTGGACCGTCGGCCTGATGCGGCGCCGCCGACCGAGGTCTGGGAGCCGACACCGAGCGATCGCCGGGTCTGTGACATGGGTCTCGATATCCCGGCGCGCAACGGCGGGTTCGACCGGATCCGCAATGTATGCATCATGTGCTCAGTGCTGTCTCACGATTCGTGGGCTGGCCTGCGGCACGTTTGTGCGTTGGGGGGACGGGCTCGCCGCTCGGTCTGGATCGGTTGGGAACGGGTGCGCCAAGGCGCCGGGGACACGGGGGCCGCGGCCTCCCCTGGCTAGCCGGCCAGTGGGGCACCGGCGCCGCCGGAGACCGCACCGGGGACGGTGCGGACACGCGCCGCCGACCGGGCGGCCGCACCGCGGAAGCGGTGCACTCCGCCGGTCCGCCTCGCTTGGCTGGCTTGGATGGAACATTTCCGACAGTCGAGCATAGCGTCCCGCTGCCCGCGGCGGCACTGACACTCGCAGAGTGCCCCTCCTCCGGACTCCGGTTTCACCCCCTGGTCAGCGCGGTTCCGGTTATTGTTCACCCCCGCGCCCACCGGCGTCGGCCGCGGCGCGGACCCAGCCCGGCATAGGTCCGGGCCGTCCCGCGTATGGCACGCTTCGTAGTGGAAACCGACTCCTCTCACCGCGTGGCGCCCTGCCCGGGGCCCTGAGCAGAAAGGCCGTTGATGGTCGACCTCCCGGAGTGGCCGGACGACCACGTCCGCCTGTCCCGGAACCCGCTGCGTGAGCAGATCCGGCACATGCTGGTGGAAGGTCTGCTCTCGGGCCGCTGGCAGCCGGGCGAGCGCATCGTCGAGCGCCGCGTGGCGACCGAGTTCAACGTCAGCCAGGCGCCGGTGCGCGAGGCCCTGCGCGAGCTGGAGAACCTGCGCCTGATCGAGTCGGTGCCCAACAAGGGCGCGCGCGTTCGCGACTTCGGCGTGGCGGACATGGCCGAGATCTACCCGGTGCGCGCCGGCCTCGAACTGGTGGCGGCCGAGCTTGCGTCGCCGCGGCTGGCGGCCGACCCGCGCCCGCTGGAGCGCGAGGTCGAGGCCCTGCGCCGCGCCACGGCCGACAGCGACGTCGAGGAGCAGATCAAGCACAGCGTGGAGTTCCACCGCGAGATCGTGCGGGCGGCCGACAACAGTGTGCTCTTGCACACCTGGGAGTCCCTGGGCGTCGAGGTGTGGACGCGGCTGTCCGTGCGCTGGCTGAACATGGAGCTGCACGCCAAGGCGGCCGACCACGCCCAGATCACCGACGCCTTCCGCAGAGCGGACCCGGATGTGGGGCGCATGGTGCGCGAGCACGTCCTCAACTACGTGGAAGCCGCGCTGAAGACCTACGGCCGCACGGGCTGATACGCCCGGGGACGTGCCGCCCCGCCTGCCCGATTCGCGATTGGTGTCCCGTAAAGTCGTATTGATCGATCATCGATCAGTACGTAGAGTGTGCGCGACGCACATCACACGGTATGTGCGCCGACGGAGCTACGCGAGCCGACCGAAACGAGTGACCCGAGCCCGGAACCGGGGAAGGGTGACACGGGAGGCGGGCGGACGCGAGTCCAGCCACGGACAGCCAACCAGCCACTTGCGCGCCCCGCCGATTGAGCCCGGCGCCGGCGCACCCTCTTCCCGGGCCCGGTTCCGACCGCGTACCCGGGTAGCGGCCTTCCCGGGCCCACCGGCCCCCGCAAGGCCGCCTCCGCACGTAGAAAGGCACCAGCATGGCTGACACGGCCAAAGCGAAGGGCGGCGGCACCGCCAGGAGCACGGGGGGCCGCCGGCGGAGCCGGAAGGACAGCACGACCTCGGCCGCGCGCGGCGCGACCTCCGGGGTCGCCGACGAGAAGCCCGAGGTACTGCTCGACTACTACCGGCGGATGCTGCTGGTCCGCCGGTTCGAGGAGCGCACGGGCCAGGCCTACACCCAGGCGCGCATCGGGGGCTACTGCCACCTGAACCTGGGCGAGGAGGCCACGGTGGTGGGCCTCATGGACTCCCTGCAGGAGCGCGACTACCTCTACACCAACTACCGCGACCACGGCTACGCCATCCACAAGGGCATGAGCCCGCGGCGGGTCATGGCCGAGCTCTACGGGCGCACCGACGGTGTGGCCAAGGGCTGGGGCGGCTCCATGCACATGTACGACACCGAGACCCGCATGCTCGGCGGCTACGGCATCGTGGGCGGCCAGCTCCCCCTGGCCACCGGTGCTGCGCTGGCGGTCTCCTACCGCGGCGGCGACGAGATCGTCATGTGCCAGATGGGTGACGGCACCACCAACATCGGAGCCTGGCACGAGGCCCTCAACCTCGCTTCGCTGTGGAACCTGCCCATCGTCTACGCCATCGTGAACAACTTCACCGGCATGGGCACGTCGGTCGACCGCTCCTCCGCCGAGCCCGACCTCTACAAGCGCGGCTCCGCCTTCCGCATCGAGGGCGTGCGCGTGGACGGGCGCGACGTGCTGGCCGTGCGCGACGCCGCCACCGACCTCGTCGAGAAGGCCCGCTCCGAGCAGCGGCCCTACATCCTGGAGTGCACGAGCTACCGCCTCAAGGGCCACTCCGTGGTCGACCCGGCCAAGTACCGCACCGAGGAGCAGGTCGCCGAGGCCCGGTCCAACGACCCGGTCGCCGACTTCGCCGAGCAGCTGGAGAAGGCGGGCGTGCTGACCGAGGAGAAGAAGCAGGAGATCTCCGACTCGGTCAAGGAGGAGGTCGCCGACGCCGCGGACTTCGCCGAGAACAGCCCCCACCCCGATGTCTCCACGCTGTTCGACTACACCTACGCCACCCCCGTGGCGAACGAGTCGCGCCGCATGCCCGCCGACCCGGTGTTCGCCGAATAGACCAAGGAGCGGGTACATGTCCGTGATCACTTACCGCCAGGCCCTGCGCGACACGCTGCGGGCGGAGATGCTCCGCGACGAGAACGTCCTGCTTCTCGGCGAGGAGATCGGCCTCTTCGAGGGCTCCTACAAGATCACTGAGGGGCTGCTCACCGAGTTCGGCGAGAACCGGGTGCGTGACACCCCGATCTCGGAGGAGGGCTTCGTCGGCGCTTCCGTCGGCGCGGCGATGCTGGGGCTGCGCCCCGTCGTCGAGCTGATGACGATCAACTTCTCCCTGATCGCCGTCGACCAGATCATCAACCACGCCGCCAAGGTCTACGGGATGTTCGGCGGCCAGACCAGCGTGCCGATGGTCATCCGCACGCCCGGAGGCGGCGGGCAGCAGCTCGGTGCGACGCACTCGCAGAACATCGAGCTGTTCTACTCCTTCATCCCCGGGCTGAAGGTCCTCGCCCCCAGTTCCCCGGCCGACGCCGCCGCCATGCTCCGCGCGGCCGTGCGCGACGACGACCCGGTGATGCTCCTGGAGAACCTGGGGCTGTACAACTCCAAGGGCGAGGTACCCGACGGGGACGAGTCGGTCGCCGAGATCGGCCGCGCCGCCGTCACCCGGGAGGGCGCCGACATCACGCTCATCGGCTACTCGCGCATGGCCGCCGTCGGCCTGCAGGTCGCCGAGCGGCTCGCCGAGCAGGACATCAGCGTCGAGGTCGTGGACCTGCGCAGCCTGCGCCCGCTGGACCGGCAGACCGTCGTCGACTCGGTCCGCAAGACCGGCTGCGCGGTCATCGCCGAAGACGACTGGCTGACCTACGGCATCGGCGCCGAGATCGCCGCGTCCATCCAGGAGGGAGCCTTCGACTACCTGGACGCCCCGGTGCGCCGGGTGGCCATGGCCGAGGTGCCGCTCCCCTACGCCAAGCCGCTGGAGACCGCGGCGCTTCCGTCGGCAGAGTCGATCACCACCGCCGTCAAGGAGACCCTGAGCGCTGTGGGCAAGCGAGTCGGGTGAAGGGGAACCACACGATGTCAGAGATCTACATGCCGCGCCTCTCCGACACCATGGAGGAAGGCGTCATCAGCTCCTGGGTCAAGAACGTCGGCGACAAAGTCGCCTCGGGCGACGTCCTGGTCGAGATCGAGACCGACAAGGCCGTCATGGAGTACGAGGCCTACGAGGACGGCTACCTCGTCCAGCAGTCGGTCTCCGAGGGCGACACCGTCCCGATCGGCGCGGTGATCGGCCACATCGGCGAGACTCCCGACGCGGTGCCCGAGGAGTCCTCCTCCGGAGGGGCGGCGGCTCCCACCGAGGAGAAGACCGCCGAGAGCGGCACGGCCGGCCAGGAGGCGCCGGCCCGCCCGCAGGGCGGCGGCGAGCAGGCGCCGCCGCAGCCCGCCCCCTCCGGACCCGACGGCTCCGGCGACTCCGCGGGCACGCGCCCGCGCAGCTCCCCGCTGGCGCGCCGGCTCGCCCGCGAGTACGGGCTCGACATCGAGTCGATCAGCGGCTCGGGCCCCAAGGGCAGGATCGTGCGCGCCGACATCGAGGCCGCCGCCAAGCAGCGCCCGGCCGAGCCCGAGGCCGCCCCGGCGCAGGCAACGGCCGCGCCGCAGGCCGCGGCCGACCGGCAGGCCTTCGACGACGGCCGCGACTCGACCGAGCTCCAGGTGAGCAACGTCCGCAAGGTGATCGCCCGCCGCCTCACCCAGAGCAAGCAGGAGGCGCCGCACTTCTACCTGCGGCGGACGATCGACGCCGAGGGGCTCAAGGACTTCCGGGCGCAGATCAACGCCCAGCTGGAGAGCACCGGCAGCAAGATCAGCTTCAACGACCTGATCGTCAAGGCCTGCGCCACCACCCTGCGCGCCCACCCCGAGGTCAACCGGTCGTGGGTCGACGAGAAGCTGCTGCAGCACGGCCGCATCAACGTGGGCGTCGCGGTGGCCGTGGAGGCCGGGCTGATCGTCCCGGTGCTGCACGACACCGACAAGCTGGCGCTGTCGGAGATCGGCGAGCGCAGCCGCGAGCTCGCCGGGCGCGCCCGCGAGGGCAAGCTGAAGCCGCAGGAGATGAGCGGCGGCACCTTCAGCGTCAGCAACCTCGGCATGTACGGGATGGACAGCTTCTCGGCGGTCATCAACCCGCCGGAGGCGGCCATCCTGGCCGTGGGGGCGATGAAGCAGCAGCCGGTGGTGCGCGACGGCGAGGTCGTGGTCCGCAACACCATCTCGCTGGAGCTGTCGGTGGACCACCGCGCGGTCGACGGCGCGGTCGGCGCGGCCTTCCTGAAGGACCTCGCCGAGGTGCTGGAGAACCCGATGCGGATCGTGGTCTGACCGCCTCCCGTATCGCGGCGGCGCCCGTCCCCTCGCGGGGCGGGCGCCGCGGCGTGTCCGGGGACGGACCTGCGCCGACCCCTTAGGGGAGCCGCCCCCGCGGCGGCGCCGGCCGGTGACCGCTGGAGTCCGGGCCGGCTCAGGGTGGTGCCCTGATCCGCCGCACCCCGGGCGGGTGGCACGGTGGCACCTGCTCGCGGCGCCCATCCGGGCGGGAGGCGGCCTTCGCGCCGCGCCGACCGCGGTCCTTCGGAGAACAGGAGTATTCGCATGCGGTCGGCCCCCGTACTGTTCCTGGCGCTCGCCGCCTCGGTCCTCGTCCCCTCGGCGGTGCCCGCGTCCGCGGACGCGGGCACCGCCGAGGGGCTCGACCCTGCCGCGGCCGACGCGTTCATCGCGGACTACCTCGACCGCCACGGGCTCCCGGGCGCCGCCGTCGCGGTCGTGCACGACGGCGAGACCGTATTCGAGGCCGGATACGGCGAGGACGCCCGCGGAGAGCCGCTCACCGAGCACAGCAGGTTGCGCATCGGCTCCGTCTCCAAGTCATTCACCGCCTTCGCCGCGCTGCAGCTCGCGGATGAGGGGCGGCTCGAACTCGACGCCCCGGTCGGCCGCTACCTGCCCGACGTCGGTTTCGGCCGCGCCATCACGGTCCGTCAGCTGCTCGCCCACACCTCGGGGTTGCCCAACCCGACCGTCGTCGGACCCGCCGACACGCTGGAGGAGGGCGCCGCCCGAACCCGCGGCTGGACCACGGTCACCGAGCCCGGCACCGACTACGCCTATAGCAACGCCAACTACTGGCTGGCCGCCCGCGTGGTCGAGGAGGCGAGCGGACGCCCCTTCGGCGACTACCTCGCCGACCGGGTCTTCGCTCCCCTGGGCATGGACGACACGGTCAACGCCACCACCACGGGCGAGCCGGTCGACGGGCTGGCCGACGGATACGTCACCGCCTACGGAACCGTGCTGCCCGCCACCGGGGCCGAGGAGATGAACAGCGGGGCCGGCGGCGTCGTCAGCACCGCGCACGACATGGCGTCGTGGCTTGCGATGCAGCAGCGGGGCGGAGTCGGCCCCGGCGGTCGGCGCCTGCTTTCGGAGGACCTGATCCGCGAGTCGCACACACCGCAGCACAACGCCGAGCGGTCGGGGCTGGGCTGGCAGCGCAGCAGCCCCGGGATCACCCCCGCCCGGATCTCGCACAGCGGGATGGTCTCCGGGTTCAACGCACAGCAGGACCTGGTGCCCAGCAGCGGCTACGGCGTGGCCGTGCTGCTGAACAGCTTCACGCCCTCCCGTGAGCAGGCCTACGAGATCAGCTCGGGCATCATCGATCTGACCGAGGGCCGCGATCCCGAGCCCGGGGCGCCGACGGCGACCCTGGTCGACCTGTCGCTCGGGGCGCTCACCCTGCTGACGCTGTCATTGGGCACGCTGGGCCTGCGGCGCGCGTCCCGGTGGTCGACGCGCCGCGCCGCCTGGCCGTCGTGGCGGTTCGTCCCCCGACTGCTCCCTCAGGCGGCGGCGACGGCGCCGGCCGTGCTGCTCTTCTTCGTCGCGCCGGCGCTGCGGGACAACAGCTACACGCCCGTAGACGTGTTCCTGCTGTTCCCCGCACTGGCGGTGCTGGTGGCGGCCCTGGGGATCGTGGGGGCGGTCCTCACCGCCGTGCGGATCGCGGCGCGGCTGCGTGGCGGTCCGCGGCCGTAGCCGGGCAGGCGGCACCGCGACCTGCACTGTTTCACGTGGAACCGGCCCGACCGCGTTCCGCGTGCGCCCCGGCCGGCGCGTCCCCGGGGTAACGGATCCCCACTGCGGTGGCGCCGACCGCGGCATATGCGCAAGGCTGGACACCGCAGGCGACCCGAACCGCCGTCCGGGACGCCACGTCGGAGGCGGCCCTCCCCTTCACCGCCCCGACCGGTCGGCGCCTCGGCTCGACGGCTCGGCCGTCGCGTGCGGCGGCCGGGCGCTCCGGCCGTCAGGCCGCCATCCCCCGACGCCGACCAGGAGAGCACCGCATGACGACCTCCTCCCACCCCTCGACCGGCCCCGCCCCGCTGATGACCGCCGCCGCAATCGCGCCCGGCCCCGAGCGGACCCTCACCTTCGTCCTGCAGAACCGGGGCGTCTACGCGGGCCACTGGCTGCTGCCGGGAGGGCGTATCCAGCCCGGCGAGAGCGCCGAGCAGGCGGCGCGCCGCGAGGCGGCCGAGGAGGCGGGCGTGCGCCTGGGGCCGCTGGCGCCGACCGGCATCTACGACATCCGCGGCCGCACCGAGGACGAGGGGCCCTACTGGTTCCGCATGCACGTCTACCGGTCGCTGCGTGCCTGCGCCGTGCCGGAGGGCTTCGCGCCCGACCTGGCGGAGATCGCCGGCATCTGCCAGGCGCACCCCACCGAGGTGCTCCCCCACCCCACGGACATGGTCGTGCTGAACGACGCCGGGCTGGCCGACTACGACCCCGCGCTGGTGCAGCGGCTGCTGGAGGCCGACGGTGCCGCGATGCGGCCGACGGACGCGGTCCTGCCGCGGTGAACGCACCCGCGGCCCCCCTGGAGTGATGGATTCGCGCACATCAGGGGGATCGGGGCTGCTTTACTGGAGATCATGGGCGAGCGTTGGCAGGATCGGTTCCGCGCGGGCAGGGTCGGGCTCCCCTCGTGGGCGAGGGAGGCTCCGGACCGCTCGCTTTTCCGCAGCAACATCAGCGGCACCTGGGAGCTGCACTCCTGGGACCGCGCCACCGGTGAGCGACGGCAGCTGACCAAGCGCCCCCACGGCACGGAGGACGGCGCGCTCGACCCGGCGGGCGCGTGGGTGTGGTGGTTCGACGACACCGGCGGCGACGAGTTCGGCGTGTGGCGGCGCCAGCCCTTCGGCACTGGCCCCGACGGCTCCGAGGGCCCGGCCGAGACCCCGCTGCCCGACCTCCCGCCCTCCCATGCCGGCGGCCTGGCGCTGGGCGCCGGCGGCTTCGCCGTGGTGGGGCGCTCCACCGGCTCCGGGTTCAGCGCGCACGCCGGAACCGCCGGCGGGCCCGCCCGCACGGTCTACGCGCACCGCTGCGAGGGCTGGGTGGCCGACCTCTCCGACGACGGCTCGCTGCTGGCGCTGGCCCACAGCGAGCACGGCGACAGCCGGCACATGGCGGTGCGCGTGCTGCGCCTGCGAGCCGAGGGCGGCGGCCCGGCCGCCGAGCCGGTGGCCGACCTGTGGGACGGCTCCGGCCTGGACCTGGCCCCCGTCGCCTTCGAGCCCGGCGGCCGGCGGCTGCTGGTGATGCACGAGCGCGACGGCCGCCGCGCCCCGCTCCTGTGGGACCCCGTCACCGGGGAGGAGCGCGGGATCGACACCGGCCTGTCCGGCGAGCTGCGGGCCGACTGGACGCCCGACGCCGCCGCCCTGCTGATCTCGCAGGAGACCCGCGGCCGCGTCCTGCTGCACCGCTACGACCTCGCCACGGGTGTGCTCACCCCCTTCGACGTCCCGCCCGGTGTGGTCTCGGCCGCCACCGCCCGCCCCGACGGCACCGTCGAGTACTCCTGGTCCAGCTCCGCGCACCCGCCCGTCGTGCGCAGCACCTCCGGCTCCGTGGTCCTCGAACCCGAGGGCCCCGCCGCGCCCCCGTCGGTGCCGGCGCGCGACGTGCACGTCGACGGCCCCGGCGGCGGCGTCCACGCGCTGGTCTCGCTGCCCGAGGCGGGCGAGCGCCCCCTTCCCGCGGTCTTCGTCGTCCACGGCGGCCCGCAGATGCAGGACGACGACTCGTTCATGCCCGATGTGGCGGCCTGGGTCGACCACGGGTTCGCGGTGGTACGCGTCAACTACCGCGGCTCGACCGGCTACGGCACCGCCTGGCGCGACGCGCTGGAAGGCCGCGTGGGCATCACCGAGCTGGAGGACATCACCGCCGTGCGCGACTGGGCGGTGGGCAGCGGCCTGGCCGACCCCGACCGGCTGCTCATCGAGGGCGGGTCCTGGGGCGGCTATCTCGCCCTGCTCGCTCTGGGCCGCCGACCCGGCGACTGGACCGCCGGAATCGCGGCGGTGCCCATCGCCGACTACGAGGCCGCCTACGCCGACCAGATGGAGGCGCTGCGCGCCTTCGACCGGTCGCTGTTCGGCGGCTCTCCCGACGAGGTCCCCGAGCTGTACCGGGCCTCCTCCCCCATCACCTACGCCGCCGACGTGCGCGCTCCGGTGCTGGTGCTGGCCGGCGAGAACGACCCGCGCTGCCCGATCCGCCAGGTCGACAACTACCTCGCGCGCCTCGCCGAACTCGGCAGCCCCCACGAGGTCTACCGCTTCGACGCCGGGCACGGCTCGTTCGTAGTCGAGGAGCGCATCCGCCAGACCGCGGTCGAGCTCGACTTCGCGCTGAGAATCACCGGCCAGCGGGAGGGCGCGGCGCCGGGAGCGCTGTAGCCGTGGGCGGGCGACCGCGCTATCTGTGGGTGGCCGACCTCCTGCGCAGGCCTATCCTCAACGGCGAGCTCGAACCCGGCTCGCGCCTGCCGTCGCGCTCCCGGCTGGCCCGCACCTACGGGGTCAGCGAGCAGGTCTCGCGCCACGCGCTGCGGCTGCTGGTCAGCGAAGGGCTGGTCGAGGCCAGGCCCGGGTCGGGCTACTACGTGCGCACGGTGCCCCAGATCCACCGGTTCTCCCGCACCGACCGCACCTCGGGCTCGGGCGTCGACCCGCTGGGCCGCGAAGACCTGGGCACCTGCACCGAGGCCGCGTGCGGACTGGTCGCGCGGCGGCTCGGAATGCGCGACGGAGTGCGGGTCTTCCGGACCCGCTGCCTGGGGACCGCCGACGGCGCCCCCGTCGCGCTGCACACCGCCTGGGAGCCGACCGCGCTCACCCAGGGAACGCTGCGCACGCCCGCCGACGCCGACCCGGCGAGCAGCGTGCTGCAGCGCCTCGGTGCCGCCGGGGTCGCCGTCGACCGGGTCGTCGAGGAGGTGGGCGTGCGCCCGCTGCGCGAGCCGGAGTCGAGCCTCCTGCACCTGGCGCCGGGGCTGCCGGTGCTGGTCGTGGAGCGTACGCACTACCAGGGGCGGCGCCCGGTCGAGACCTCGGACCTGGTGGGCTCGATCGACCACTGCCGCCTGCTGTACCGGCTCAGCCTGGCACGCCACGGAAAGGTGTGACCGGCACACGGAACCGGGTGCAACGAAACGAAAAGACGGGACGAAAACGGACGGCCGACGACGGGCGCCCGAAGACGAAGGGGTGGCCGGGCCGCGCGGCCCGGCCACCCCGATGCGAAACCCCCTCCGCTCCCCGATTCCGGGAGCGGGTCAGGAGCGGGTCAGGAGCCGGAGAACTCCCGGGCGACGACCTCGGCGATCTGGGCGGTGTTCAGCGCGGCGCCCTTGCGCAGGTTGTCGCCGCACATGAACAGCTCCAGCGACTTCGGGTCGTCCAGCGAGCGGCGGATCCGCCCCACCCACGTGGGGTCGGTGCCCACCACGTCGGCCGGGGTGGGGAACTCGCCGCGCGCCGGGTCGTCCTGGACCACGACACCCGGGGCCGAGGCCAGCACCTCGCGGGCGGCGTCGGCGTCGACCTCACTGTCGAAGGTGGCGTGCACGACCAGCGAGTGGGTCGTGACGACCGGGACCCGCACGCACGTGGCCGCTACGGCGAGGTCGGGCATGCCCAGGATCTTGCGGGACTCGTTGCGGACCTTCAGCTCCTCGGAGGCGTAGCCGTCCTCCTTCAGCGATCCGGCCCACGGCACGACATTCATCGCCAGCGGCGCCGGGAACGGGCCCTGCTCGCCCACCGCGGCGCGCACGTCGCCGGCGCGGCTGCCCAGCGTGCGGTCGGTGGCCGCCTTCTCGATCTGGTCGTGCAGGGTGTCGATGCCCTCCTGCCCGGCGCCCGATGCGGCCTGGTAGGAGGCCACGACCAGCCCGGCGAGGCCGTAGGCGCGGTGCAGCGCGCCCATGGCCACGATCATCGACAGCGTGGTGCAGTTGGGGTTGCTGATGATGCCCCGCGGGCGGTTGCGGGCCTGCTCGGCGTTGACCTCGGGCACGACCAGCGGGACCTCGGGGTCCATGCGGAACGCGCCGGAGTTGTCCACGGCGACCGCGCCGCGCTCGGCGGCGACGGGCGCCCACTGCTTGGAGACCTCGTCGGGGACGTCGAACATCGCGACGTCGACTCCGTCGAAGACCTCCGGCGCCAGCGCCTGGACCTCGACCTCCGCACCGCGGACGGTGAGCCGCTTGCCCGCCGAGCGCGGCGAGGCGACCAACCGGATCTCGCCCCAGACGTCCTCGCGGGTCGACAGGATGTCCAGCATCACGGTGCCGACGGCGCCGGTGGCACCGACGACGGCCAGGGTGGGACGGCGTGCGCTCATCGTCCGGTACCTCCGTACACAACGGCTTCGACCTGCTCGGCGTCGAGCTGGAACTCGGAGTGGGCGGCCGCGACCGCCGTGTCGACCTGGTCCTGCTCGACGACCACCGAAATGCGGATCTCCGAGGTGGAGATCATCTCGATGTTGGTGCCCGACTTGGCGATGGAGTCGAAGAAGCGGGCGGTGACACCGGGGTAGGAGCGCATGCCCGCCCCGATCAGCGAGACCTTGCCGATCTGATCGTCGTAGCGCAGCGACTCGAAGCCGACCTTGTCCTGCACCTTCTTCAAGGCGGCGAGCGCGGTCTGGCCGGCGTCCATCGGCACCGTGAAGGAGATGTCGGTGCGCGAGGTGGAGGCGGCCGACACGTTCTGCACGATCATGTCGATGTTGATCTCGGCGTCGGCGAGCACCGAGAAGAGCGTCGCCGCCTCACCGATCCTGTCGGGGACGCCCACGACCGTGATCTTGGCCTCGCTCCGGTCGTGTGCGACACCGGAGATGATCGGTTGTTCCATGCCTTCGGATTCCTCAACTTCTGAGACGACCCAGGTACCGGGCCTCTGACTGAACGACGAGCGGACATGCAGCGGAATTCCGTACCGGCGGGCGTACTCCACGCAGCGCAGGTGCAGGATCTTGGTGCCGCAGGCAGCCATCTCCAGCATCTCCTCATAGGAGATCTTGGGGATGCGCCGGGCGGTGGGCGCGATGCGCGGGTCGGCGGTGAACACGCCGTCGACGTCGCTGTAGATCTCGCAGGCGTCGGCGTCGAGCGCGGCCGCGAGCGCGACGGCGGTGGTGTCGGACCCGCCCCGGCCCAGCGTGGTGATGTCCTTGCTGTCCTGGGAGACTCCCTGGAAGCCGGCGACGATGCAGATGGAGCCCTCGTCGAGCGCCTCCTGGATGCGTCCGGGGGTGACATCGATGATCTTGGCGTTGCCGTGCAGGGACGTGGTCAGCACGCCGGCCTGCGAACCGGTGAACGAGCGGGCCTCGTAGCCGAGGTTGCCGATCGCCATGGCGACCAGCGCCATGGACATGCGCTCACCGGAGGTCAGCAGCATGTCCAGCTCGCGCCCGGGCGGCAGCGGTGATACCTGCTCGGCGAGGTCGAGCAGCTCGTCGGTGGTGTCGCCCATGGCCGAGACCACGACGACCACGTCGTAACCCGCCTTTTTCTGAGCGACGATCCGTTGGGCCACTCGCTTGATGGCTTCCGCGTCTGCGACGGAAGACCCACCGTACTTCTGCACGATCAGAGCCACGGTCGTTGCTCCTGAGGGTTCGGGATCACGGTAATCAACTCGAAAGTGTAGCTAGCGGAATGTCGGGGATGCCGTCTCACCTGCGAAGCAGTCGGCATGGCAGGGCGGCGGACCGAACAGCACCGGCGCGGGGACGTACCCCGTGTGCACGCGGATACTCATGCTCGCCGCGAAGTCGCGCCGCCATCTCGGCAAACGCCGCGCGGCGCGCGGAACGCACCCGCCGGGCACCCGGCCGCGGAATGTGAGCTAGAACTCCAAGCTCCGCCGGCCTTCGAAGGCCCGGCCCAGCGTCACCTCGTCGGCGTACTCGAGGTCGCCGCCGACGGGCAGGCCGCTGGCCAGGCGGGTGACTTTCAGCCCCATCGGTTTGACCAGCCGCGCCAGGTAGGTCGCGGTGGCCTCCCCTTCCAGGTTGGGGTCGGTGGCCAGGATCAGCTCGGTGATCTGGCCGTCGGCGAGCCGCGACATCAGCTCCTTGATGCGCAGGTCGTCGGGGCCGACGCCTTCGATCGGGCTGATCGCGCCGCCGAGGACGTGGTAGCGGCCGCGGAACTCGCGGGTGCGCTCGATGGCCACGACGTCCTTGGACTCCTCGACGACGCAGATGACGGCGGCGTCGCGCCGGGCGTCGCGGCAGATGCGGCATTCGCTCTCCTCGGAGACGTTGCCGCACACCACGCAGAACTGCACGCGGTTCTTGACCTCGATCAGCGCGTCGGAAAGCCGCCTGACGTCGGCGGTCTCGGCAGCGAGCACGTGGAAGGCGATACGCTGCGCGCTTTTGGGACCGACGCCGGGCAGCCGCCCGAGCTCGTCGATCAGGTTCTGAACCGCGCCCTCGTACATAGCCCATCCAGGTGAGTCATCGCTACGCCTCCCACCGTAGCCCAGTCGGCCGCCCGGCGCCGCCACCGGAGGCGGGATCCGTCTGCGCCCCGCCTGCGTCGAACCTCGACCGGACCGGCGGAGAAGAGGGAGCGACGAGCATGGCAGAACCCGACGGACCCGGCGGCGCCGCGGCGGACGGAACCCGCCGGTGGTTCAGCCCCGGCCTGGAGCGGATGGGCGCCGCCTGCGCGGCCTGGGCGATCGAGCAGACCGAGGCCTACAACGCCTACCACCCCGCCGCCGAGTGGCACGTGGACATCGAGGCGTGCACCTTCCGGCAGGGCTCGGTCACGGTGCGGATGGCTCCGCTCGGGACGTTCGGCACGGACGGGAGCTGGGTGTGGGCGTGGGCGAACCCGCACATGCATCCGCCGGGTTCCGAGCGGCTGTCGCTGTCGCTGGACCTGCACCGCATCGGGGAGGAGTACGGGATCCCCGAGCTCGTGGCGCCGCGGCTGGAGCTGTCGGAGTTCGCCGACGCGCGGATGGCGCTGGAACGGCTCCTGCTCGTGTCGACGGGAGCGGTCTCGGGGCGCGGGTACGGCAGCGTGACGGCCGGTACCGGCGCCCGGGTCGCCATGGTCATGGTCGACGAGGCGATCCCGCGGGCCGAGTTCGACCTGATCACCCTGCCGCGGCGGATCATGCAGGGTATCGAGGTGTTCCCGCACGACCCGCGCGCCACGGTAGGCGGCTATCTGGAGCGGCACGGTGCCGCAGTCGAGACCGGGCCCGACGGGGGGCTGCGCGGAGTCCGCGGCAGCCACACGGTGAGCGCCGCGTTCGACGAGCACGGCCGCCTCGCCGACCTCTCCGTGGCCAACGCCGGCGCTTCGGGCTGAGCCCGCCGGGAGCCGGAAGGCGCGGCTGCGCGCCGCCCTCCACCCCGCCGCTGAGGGCGGCGGGGCACGCGGATTCCGCCCGCGGGCCGACCGCGGGCGGAACCGCGCCTAGAAGCCCGGAAGGCCCGGCATGCCGCCGCCCGGCATCCCTCCGCCGGGCATGCCGCCGCCGAGGCCTTCGGCGAGCGGGCCCATCTTCTCCTGCTGGAGCTCCTCCACCGAGGACTCGGCGTCGCGGATGGCGGCCAGCACCATGTCCGCGACCGTCTGCGCGGTCTCGTCGGCGTCGTCGGTGTCGATGGCCTGGGGATCGATGTTGATCTCCTCCACCGAGCCGCGGCCGCTCACCGTGACCTTCACCAGCCCTCCGCCCGAGGTGCCCTCGACCTGGGCCTCGTCGAGCTGCTGCTGGGCCTCCATGAGCTGCTGCTGCATCTGCTGGGCCTGCTGGAGGAGGGCCTGCATGTCCATTCCGCCGCCAGGGTTCACTGCATCTCTCCTTGCCTGCGCTGTCCGTGCTTGCGAGCGTATCCGCTCATCGCGCCTTGGACCGCGCGCGCCGAAGGCCCTGTGCGCATGCGGGGCGACGGGCGTGCTCGGCGCACGCCGCCCGGGGGCGCGGGCCGGTGTGTCGACATGGCGACTCGGCGACTCGGCGACTCGGCGACTCGGCGACAAGCGGACGCGGCCGCAGCGGACCCGCGCGCGGCGGCGCGGGCGCCGGCTCACTCGGCCGTGTGGTCGATCTCGCTGATGATCTTGCCGCCGAGCTCGGCCTCGATCAGCGCGAATCCCGAGTGCGGGCCGCTGCCGGCCGCTTTCGGGGCGGGGGTGTCGGCCTCGCGGGCCTGCGGCGCGGGAGCCGGCTGCGCGGTGGCGGGCGCGGGCTCGGGAGCGGGGCCGGGTTCGGGCGGCGGCGCTTCGGCCGCGTCCTCGTAGGGGTCGGGAGGCGGCTCCTGCTGGTGCGCCGGCGCCGGAAGGCCGCGCGGGGCTGCGGCGCCGTCCCCGCGCCCGGCGGGCGGTGCGGACTCCGCATCGGGGCCGGGACCGGGGACCGCGGCGGCGCCGGGGTCATCCGGCGGCTGCGGGGCCGGAGGAGCCTCCCATCCCGCCGGCTCGCCGCCCGACGGCGCGGCGGGAGGCGCGGCCGGCGGGCGCGGCGGCGCGGGCGGGCCCGCGGACGCCGGGCCCGACCCGTTGGCGGGCACGGCCGCCACCCGGACCTCCGTGCCGAGCACCTGCCGGATGGCCTGGGAGACGACCTTGTCGCTGCCGCTGTTGGAGAACCCCTTGGCCTCGTTGGGCCGGGTGAACCCGAGCTGCACCAGGTTGCCCTCGACCCCCACCGGGCGGACGTCGCTGCCGCTGAGCACCATCCAGGTGAACCGGCGGATGCCCTTGACGGCCTCCATGATCTGGCCCCACGCGGCCTGGATGCCGCCGAGGTCGGCGGTACCGGTGCCGCCCGGCGCCGCCGGAGCCGGAGCGCGCGGGGGCGCCGACGCGCCGTCGCCGCCGGAGATGCCCCAGTCGTCCGCGGCCGGGGCCGGCCGGGAGTCGGCGGCCGGCGCCGCGGACCGTGCGGGAGCCGCCGGCTCCGCAGCGGGTGCGGGATCCGGCGCCGGAGCGGGCTCGGGACGCGCCGGAGGAGAGTCCCGGGCCGCGGGAACGCTGGAGGCCGCGGCCGGCGGCGAGACCGGCGCCCCCGCAGCGGGCCGGGACGGCGCGGGAGCGGGTGCGGGCGCCGCCTGCCCGGAGGCCATCCGCTGCTCCAGCTGCTCCAGGCGCGCGAGCAGCGCGCCGGAGTCGCCACCGCCGGCGGAGCCCGGAAGCAGGACCCGCGCGCACATCAGCTCCAGCAGCAGCCGCGGGGAGGTGGCGCCGCGCATCTCGGTCAGGCCCTGGTTGAGGATGTCGGCGGCCCGGGTGAGCCGGGCCGGGCCGAGGCGCTCGGCCTGTTCCCGCATCCGGTCCACGGTGTCCGGCGCGACGTTGATCAGCCCCTTGTCCAGGGCGTCGGGCACCGCCGCCAGCACCACCAGGTCGCGGGTGCGCTCCAGGAGGTCGGCGGTGAACCGGCGGGGATCGTGGCCGCCCTCCATCACCCGGTCGATCAGGCCGAAGACCGCGGCTCCGTCGGCCGCGCCCAGCGCGTCGACCATGTCGCCCAGCAGGCTGGAGTCGGTGTAGCCCAGCAGCGCCACCGCGCCCTCGCGGGTGATGCCGTTCTCGTCGGAGCCGGCCAGCAGCTGGTCCAGGATGGACAGCGAGTCGCGGGCGGAACCGGCACCGGCGCGCACCACCAGCGGCAGGGCGGCGGCGTCGAACGGCACTCCCTCGTCGGTGAGGATCTCCTCCATCAGCTCGCGCAGCGTGCTCGGCGGGATCAGCCGGAACGGGTAGTGGTGCGTGCGCGAGCGGATGGTGCCGATGACCTTGTCCGGCTCGGTGGTGGCGAAGACGAACTTCAGGTGCGGCGGGGGTTCTTCGACGAGCTTGAGCAGCGCGTTGAAGCCCTCGCGGGTCACCATGTGCGCCTCGTCGATGATGTAGACCTTGTAGCGCGAGCTCACCGGCGCGAAGAAGGCGCGCTCGCGCAGGTCGCGGGCGTCGTCGACACCGCCGTGGGAGGCGGCGTCGATCTCGATGACGTCGATGCTGCCCGGGCCGTCGGGGGCCAGCGCCACACAGGCGTCGCAGGTGCCGCAGGGATCGGGCGTGGGCCCCTGGTCGCAGTTGAGCGACCGGGCCAGGATGCGCGCGCTGGAGGTCTTGCCGCAGCCGCGGGGGCCGCTGAAGAGGTAGGCGTGGTTCACGCGGCCGTTGCGCAGCGCCTGGCGCAGCGGGTCGGTGACGTGCTCCTGCCCGCGAACCTCGCCGAACGTCGCAGGGCGGTACTTGCGATACAGCGCGATGCTCACGGCGCGCTCACTGCTCCCTCCGCGGATCGGCACTGCCGGCCATCCGGGGCGACCGATCGCCCCCGGCCGTGTCCGCGGGTCCATTCAACCCTGTACCTGCGACAGACCGCACGGGGCGGCGCCGGTGAGGCGGGGGCGAAACGGCCTCCCGGGAAAGAGAAAGGACCCCCCGCGCACCCGCCAGAGCTTACTTATCCTTGCTGCCTTCCGGCCCTGGGGAGGTTCATAAGGTGACGCCGCACGAGGGGTCTGCCCCCAACTGTATCCGACACGCGCGCCCCGGCGAACCGTTCCGGCGCGATGCCGGGTGGCCGTCCTCACGCGGCCCTGATCCGCCCGCTCGCGCGCGGCCGCGCCGGCGGGTCGGGCGTCGGGCGCGCGCCCGACGTGTCACAGCACGCCGTACAGGCTGGTAAAGTTGTCCGCGGAGGATTCGCCTAGAGGCCTAGGGCGCACGCTTGGAAAGCGTGTTGGGGGCAACCCCTCACGAGTTCGAATCTCGTATCCTCCGCCGCCTCTATGCAGGCAGTACGAAGGCCCCGACCGGGTGCGCGGTCGGGGCCTTCGTCGTTCGTCCGTCTCGGTCGGCCGGTTCTCGGGCCCGGCGGGCGGGACACGGCGGCGGCCCGGAAGCCGCTCTGCGGCGTGTCGGGACGCGGCGCGCGCGGATCGCCCGCGTGCTGACCGAACCGGAACCGTCGTCCCTGCTCAGCGGGCAGCGCTTCGGTGTGCTCGCGAGCGTGCGCGCCGACGGCCGTCCGCACCTGTCCGCGGTGCTCTGCAGCCGGGCCCCCGTCGAGCGCACCGTCCGCGTCCCGTCGACCGCCGAGCGAGTCAGCGCCGGTTCCGGCGGAACGCGCGCCGCGCTGCACACGGGCCCCGCTCCCTGGTCCTTCGCCGTCGCCGAGGGGAAGCGGAGGTGTCCGAACCCGCAAGCGCGCCCGGCGACGCCGTCGGCCGGGACCTGCTGGGCCCGGCTCCCGAGACCGGTTCCAAGACCCCGAGAGCGGCGGCGTTCCTCGAACGGCAGGTGGCCGAGAGCGCGTGGTCCTCAGGCTCCGGGTGTCGCACCTCTACGGGACCGCGCTGGGGCTTCCCGCCACCGAGTGCGTGCGCGCAGCGGACCGGGTCGACACGGCGACCGGTCGATGTGGCGACGTGTCGACACGAACCGCCGCGGCCGTCCGCCCGGCGGTTCCGGCCACCGCCGGCGTACGGTTCAGGACGCCTGCGCGACCGGCCCGCTTCGCGGCGGAGGCACGGTGCTCGACTCCTGCCCGCGCCTGCGGCGGGCGGGCGAGGCGGCGCGCTCCCGCAGGCCGCGCTCCGCCTCGGCGCGGTCGGCGTGGACGGGCAGCATCCGCGTCAGCCCGGACTCCTCGAGCGCCTTCGCCGGCGGGGAGTCCTGGTCGAGTACCAGCGACAACCCGATCCCCCGCGCCCGGGTGCGGGTGTAGACGCGTTCGAGCGCCTCACTCATCGCGGACGTGCAGGAGATCGTGGGCGTGAAATCGATCACGACCTCATCGAGGCGCTCGTTGAGAAGCCACAGAAGCTGCTCGCGCAGGCAGCGAGTGTGCCAGGGTTCGATGCTCTGCGGCACTGTCACGACGGCGCCGCGTCCGATGTAGTCGGTCTTGGCGACGATCTGCGTGGGCTGTTTCATAATCACCTGACCGGAAGCCCGGTCCCCTCCTCGTGGGACCTCCGCGTGAACGGATGTCCCCGCCGGCTCTGGCGAGTGAGCGGGGGCACCCTCGGGCCGCGCCTCCGGACCCACCCTTTCGCTGCCCCGTCACTGCGCGCCGCAAACGTTGGATTCTTGCGACCAATACGCCCACCAGAATGTGGCTATATGGGCGAGTTGCGCAAAATGGCCGATGTATAACCGTGGTTTGCCCGGATTTGGGAGGCAGGTTGGTAGACATGGTGGAGACCGCCGAGGGCTCCCGGTCCGGCCAAGGGCCACCTCGCAGCCTTGGGTCCGAAGGGCGAAGCTTATGCATACAGCCTTCTCTCCGCCGGCCGACTCGAACGAACGGAACGCCGTCGCCGCGATGCCCGCGGAAATCGACATCCACAATCGCGACGGCCTGGTGCAGAGCATGTTCGAGGTGCTCGACTCCAACGCCGGCGTTCTCGTCGTCGACATGTCCGAGACCGTCTTCTGCGACTCCTCGGGCGTGCACGCCCTGCTCACAGCCCGACGCAGGGCCCTCTCGCGCGGGAAGACCATCCGCGTCGTCGCGCCTCGACGCAACGTCCGGCGCGTTCTGGAGATCTGCGGGATCGGCAGGCTGATGCCGATCGACGGCAGTCTGGAGGAAGCCCTTTCCCACCGGCCGCCGACAGCCGTGTAAGTCCGGCTCCGAACCGGGGATTGCGAGACGCCCCCATTCCCGCATTGCGGTCACGGCCGCGTTATCGTCGATATCGGCCGCGCGTGAACCGCGAAAACAGATTGGCCGATAAGTCGACAATCCCCGCGCGCACGCGCGTTGCACCGGCGTGGGGACGTCGGATCAGGGGATCGGGGAGATGCGTCGCGCCGTGGCCGGTCTCCGGCTCCGGCGAATCGGGTAGGGGGCTCGGTCCGACCGGCGGTCGGACCGAGCCCCCTTTGCCGCTGATGCGGAGGAAAGGCCGTCAGCGGGAACGGGGCGCCAGCACCGCACCGAGCGTGGCCACACCCGCCTCGCCGTAGAAGTCGGCGATCTCGACCTGCCGGCCGGTCAGCTGGTGCAGGCGGGTGCGCAGACCCATCAGTACCAGCGACCCCAGCCCCAGCGCCGCCAGGTCGGTATCCAGCCCCACCGGCTCGGCTCCGGCCTGACCGGGCACCTGCTCGGCCACCCACGCCTGCAGTGCCCGCGCCAGAACGTCGCGACGCTGCGCCTCGTCGGCGGCCGCCTCCAGCTCGGCGCGGCGCCGCGCCAGGTCGTCACCGCGCTCCGGGGCCTCGGGACGGTCGCTCGGACGGGCCCAGGCGCGCGCCGGCAGCGGTACCGCCGCCGCGGGCCGTGCCTCGTCCCAGGCGCGCGGCACGCCCCGGGAATACAGCCCGCCCGCCAGACGCAGCAGCGCGGTGTGCTCGTCGTGGGCCTCTTCGGCACACGCCAGCACATCGTCGGTCAGGGCCGGTGCCAGCACGCTTCGGGCGCTGACCTCCACCAGCACCGCCGGCGCTCCGGGATCGCCGACAGCCGCGGCCACCGCCGCGGCCAGCTGGACCGGCGCGCGGAGCTGGCGGCCCCAGTAGTCGCCCGTCAGCTCCGTTCCGCCGATCCCGGCACCGGTGGCGGTGGAGACCATGGGCACCTCCGACTCCCGGGGCGCCAGCTCGCCCAGGGCCGCGGCCAGGCGGTCGGCGGCCGCATCCAGCAGCGGCGAGTGCGCCGGCGGCGCCTGGTCCACCTCCCAGAAGCGGGCCCGCGGATGATGGGCCTCCAGGTGCTCCCGCAGCGCCGCGAGTGCGGCGTGGGTGCCGGAGAGCACCGTCGACGCGGGGCCGTTGACAGCGGCCAGGCTGGTGCCGCTCGCCCGCGCGGCCGCAACGGCCCGGTCGGCGTCCAGATCGGTGGCCAGCATGCCGCCCAACGCGGCGGATTCGGCCAGCAGCGCGCTGCGCTCGGCCACCAGGCGTGCGGTGTCCTCCAGGCTGAGCGCGCCGGCCGCGCGGGCGGCCGCCGCCTCGCCCAAGGAGTGGCCCACGACCGCGTCGGGCCGGACGCCCCAGTGGGCCAGCAGTGCGCTGAGCGCGATCTGGTGGGCCACGGCGGCCGGCTGCACCGCCCGCAGGTCGGCCTCCTCCAGTGGAGTCTGCGGCCGGTGGGCGTCCAGAGCCGCGCGCGCCTCCTGCAGCGCAGCGGCGTACACCGGCTCGCGCCGGGCCAGCAGCTCACCCATTCCCGGCCTGTGGGAGCCGTGGCCGGGGAAGACGAACACGACCCGCGGCGGCCGCGCAGGCGCGCGGCGCGGAGGGATCAGCGCCGGGTGGCCGCGCCCGGCCGCCAGCGCCTCCAGCGCCGCGGCGGCGCCTGTGGGGTCCTCGGCGACGACGGCGGCGCGCTGGGCGAGGTGGTCTCGGCCGGTGGCGGCGGTGCGGGTGATCGCCTCCCAGGCGGCGTGCGGGGCCCCGTGCAGGTGGCCGGCCCAGCGGTCGGCCGTTTCGGCCAGCGGCGCCGGACCGGCGGCCGAGACCGGCAGCAGGCGCGCGACCGGTTCTGCGGGCTCCTCCTGCGCGCCGGTCTCCGGGTGCGCCGCCTCGGGCAGCGCGAGGATGACATGGGAGTTGGTGCCGCCGAACCCGAACGCCGATACCCCCGCCAGGCGGCGCCGATCGGGCGGACCCGGCCAGGGCCGCGGAGCGGTGGCGACCTCCAGCCCCAGTTCGGCCATGCGCGGCAGCGGCTCGGTGTGGTGCGGGGTGGGCGGGATCAGGCCGTGCTCCAGCGCCAGCACAGTGGACACGACGGAGACGACGCCGGCGGCGCCCTCCAGGTGGCCGAGGTTGGCCTTGACCGAGCCCAGCACCAGCCGCTCGCCCTCGGCGCGGCCGCGGCCCATCACGTTGGCCAATGCCATGGACTCGGCCGCGTCTCCCGCGCGGGTGGCGGTGCCGTGGGCGTGCACGTAGCCCACCGCGTACGGGTCGACCCCGGACCGCTCGTAGACGTGGCGCAGCAGATCCGTCTGGGCGCCCCGGCTCGGTGAAGCCAGCCCGTGGGGCACGAACCCGTCGGCGTTCGTGTGGCTGCCCAGCAGCTCGGCGCGCACCCGCGCACCCGTCGCGGACGCGCGCTCGGCCGTGGTCAGCACGAGCACCGCGACCCCTTCGCCGCGCACGAACCCGTCGGCGTCGACGTCGAACGGGCGGCACCGGCCGGTGGGCGAATACGTACCGGAGTTGCGGAACATGCGGGTGTGGGTGTCGAGGCCGAGGTGCTGGACCCCGGCGACCACGGCGGTGTCGACCTCGCCCAGCAGCAGCGCCTGGCGGGCGCGGTGCAGCGCCACCATCGACGCCGAGCAGGCGGTGTTGACCACCTCGGCCGCCCCCCTCAGGTCGAAGGCGCGGGCGAGGCGGCCGGCGAGCATACTCGGCAGCGCTCCGGCCGTCTCGACCATGGTGCCGCCGTGGTCGGTTCCGAGGTGGGTGATGGACTGGTCCAGGCAGGAGGAGCCCACCCAGACACCCACCGGTGTGCGGCGCAGGTCACCCGGGGCGATCCCGGCGTCCTGCAGCGCCTCGTCGACCCCCTCCAGCAGCAGGGCCTGCTGCGGGTCGAGGGTGCGGGTCTCCAGCGGCGACAGGCCGAAGTGGTCGGCGTCGAGGTCCATGTCGGCGTCGTCGAGCAGACCGCCGGGCAGGACGTCCTCGCGCTGGTGGGGGTGGTCGTCGGAGGGGTCGGTGATGAGGTCGGCGCCGTCATACAGCGCCGCCCACAGGGATTCGGGGGAGTCGACGCCGCCGGGCAGGCGGCAGGACATGCCGACGATCACCGGGCGGGTCATCGCGGCGCCCCCGCTCTGCGGCGGCCGCGGTCGCCGCGGTCGGCGGCCGCGGCGGCGCGGCCGGGGGCGGGTTCGTGAAGGGGACGGGGGGCTGCAGGGCAGGCCAAGCCAACCTCCAAGGGACGGTGATGAGGAAACGGGGACCGGGTCTCTGGGAGGGCTGGGATAGGCGTATGGGTGGGCGCAGGCTCAGGCGCGGGCGGCGACCTCGGCGAGGTAGGCGCGCGCCTCGTCCTGGCTGTAGAGGAAGTTCGCGAAGTCGGAGGGGTTGTCGAAGGCGTCGTTCCACCGCTTGGCGACCTCGGGGTAGGCCGTTGCGGCCCCGGCCACCTCCAGGTAGTGCGCCGGCAGGGTGCCGGCGTAGAACTGGTCGATCATCTCCGAGAAGGCGGCCGCGTGGCGCCCGGCCTCGTGCCAGAACCGGTCGTGGACCTGCTGCATCCAGGGGGCGTCGAAGGGCGCGTCGCCGCGCTTGGCGATCTCGTCGGCGATGATGTGGGCCGAGCGGGTGGAGTTGCCCCACCCCTGGCAGCTCACCGGGTCCGAGGTCAGCACCGCGTCGGCCATGCCCAGGACCGGCAGGTCCGACGCCAGGTAGCCCACCGGCCGGCGCACGACCGGGTCGACGTGGGTGAGCACCGTCGCGGGGCCGTCGACGTCGGCCAGGACGGCGTCCTTGCACAGGCCGGCGAAGTCGGGGACGTGCTGGACCAGGCGCAGCATCATGCGCTCCCACACCTGGTCGTCGGGCACGGTGCGCTCGTCGTTCTCGTGGCAGTCCAGCGCGGAGGCCCCGGCCCGGGCCCCGATGAGGACACTGGTCACCGGCCCGGCGGTGGTCAGCACCGGGATCAGGTAGACCTCCCCCTCGGGCAGCGAGGCCGCCAGGATGCGGTCACCCGGGTGGTCCGCGCCCACCACGAACGCCTGCGCGTAGGCGCGGCGCCGCGCTCCGGCGGTGTGCTCGGCGTCGATCGGGAAGACGCGGCCCAACTGGCTGTCGCCGGTGGCCACCACGATCAGCTCGGTCATGCCGGTCTGCAGCATGTAGTCCAGGTCGCCGGTGGTCATGGCGTGGATCGTGGTCGATCCCCAGTCGTCCTCGTAGCGGTCCAGCCAGTCGGCGATCTTGACGCTGCGGTCGACGGACAGCCCCCAGCCGCCGCTCCAGTCGCTGGCGATGGTCATGTCCTCGCCGCCGCCCGGGCGCAGCGACAGGTCGACACCGCGCAGCCGCGGCGCGGCGTCCAGCCAGTCGAGCCGGTTGTAGAGACCGGCCTCCTCCTCGATGCGGCGGGTGGAGGGAAACGACATCTGAGTGAGGTCGGGACGCCCCTTGCGCAGTTCGGTGCTGGTCATGGATCCGGTCATGCGCACCTGGTGGCCGGCGTTGCGCAGCAGGTTGCCCAGCGTCAGGCCGGCCTGGCCGGTTCCGACGATCGTGATGCGACGCATGGTCATTGGGGGGTCCTCGGGTCGGGGTCGTTGCTGCGGCGGCGGACAGGTTCCTTTGCCGCCCCGCGAGGACCGCTCAATCCCTGTCCTGATGTCCGGTGCGGTGTGGCGGAATGCCGCGCTCGAGCGGGATTATTCCACCGCGTGATCATGGGAGTCCAGCCGGGCTGCGCGCGACATCGCCCGCATGGCAGGCGTTGCCGCGCCCGGGCAACTTGCGGCGGGCGCCGACGGCGCAGGTGAGCGGGCGACGGACACGGGCCGGACCCGACGCGCGATCGGCGGGCACATCACGGGGCGGCGGCCGGTCCACGGCGCGCAACGGGGCGAGCGTGCGGTGCACGCTCAGCGGCCCGCGCGCCCACCGGCGCCGCCGGACCTCGATCCGCTCGTGTGCTGCGGCGATCCGGGGGGCGAAACCGTCGTCCGTGGGGTCCATGGCCTCTCTCAGCATGACTCTCGGGGCGTGGGAAGAACCGCCCGGGGCGCGGCGGGTGCGCCGCGCCCCGAGGCATCCGCCCGATCGGCCTGGTCGGCACCGGTCGGACGGCGCGCCCGCTCAATGCGCGGGCGCGGCGGGCACGGGGGCGATGCGGTTCACGCGCGGGCGCGGGCGGTCCAGAACGCGGTGCACCCCTCGACGTGAACCTGGACGGCGTCGAAGCGGGCGTCGAGTTCCCGCCGCAGATCGCCGGCGGTGTCGTGGGAGTTGTCGAACCACCCCTTGCGGCGATAGACCGCCATGAGCGGGCCGGCCACGGGGCGCCACCCCTTCCAGTCGCCGCGGCTCAGCAGAGTGGTGCCGAAGAAGGTTCCGCCGGGCTCCAGCACGCGGGCGACCTCGTCGAAGAAGGAGGCCTTGGCGGCGATTCCGCGCCCCTGCTCATCCGCCAGGCAGTGGATGGTGAACGAGCACCCCACCGAGGAGAACCGGTCGTCGGGCAGCGGCCACGGCTCCTGCGCGTCGGCTGCAGTCGTGGTCGGCGAGAACCGCTGCAGCCGGCGGGCGGTCATCTCCAGCGGCACCTGGTTGCGATCGAGGAGGTGGAGCTTCTCGTAGTCCGCGGGCATGCCCGCGCGGTCCAGCAGCAGCCCGGTGCCCACACCGACGTCGAGGTGGCGCCGCCCCAAGTGCTCCCGGTAGAACTCCACCAGGCGTGCTGCGGTGGGACCCCAGCCGTACCACCGGCAGGTTCCGCCGAACACGATCCGGTCGTAGGTGCGCATCCATTTGGGGGTGTAGACGCTGGCGGAGGGTTGGTCATAGCCGGTACTCACGGGAGAGTCGTCCATGCTTGTCCTTCGGGGGTTCGGGTCAGCAGGCGCGCCCGTGCGGGCGCCGCGGCCTGATACCCCGCAGCCACATGAGGCACGCATAAACCCCGAAACGGACATCTCTGATGCAGTGCTGCCCCAACTGGGGCGTCTCACCGCTTGGTGCCACACGACCAGGTCACCGCACTGGCGACTTTTTCCCGCTCGGAGGATGTGGGGTGCAGGTCACGACAGAGCCCTCCACATGGGGACACCCGAAACCGGGGACTCCGCCAGGCCTCAAATCGACGCACCGGCCCCCTCCCCCTCTCCGCCGAGGCGACCGCGCCGGCCCGCCGAGTCCCCGCTGCGTTGTACCTGGTCACGGTGGCACCGCAGGCTGGGCAGCCGCATGAACTGCACGTATGCCGACGGGCGCAGAGGAGCCCGAGAGCGCCCGGCCTTCCGAGCGCCGTGTCCCAGAGCGAGTGCTCCCGCGGCCCGGTCCGCCGAGGGGCCGACGGCCGCGCACGCGGGCCCGGCTGTGCGACTCACGCCTCCGATGGGGATCGTCCCTGGAGCCCTCGGACGACGGCCTCGTCGACCCGGCCGGACCAGACCTCGGCGGCGTACAGTGCCAGTACGCGCTCTCGGCGCAGGCGAGCCCGCTGCTCCGCCGGCCTGCCGACGACGGCCGCGACCATGATCAAGGCCGCGGCCCCGGAGACCAGAGCGGTGGCCACGTCACCGTGGACGGCCGCGAAGACGGTGGCGACCGCCTGCCAAGCGGCGAGGGCCCCGGAGACGATCATCAGGAAGCGGGAGCGCCGCGCGCTCGACGGGCCCTGCCCGAGGACCCCCGCCATCGCCGCGGCGATCCGGTCGGTCTCCGCGTCGCCCGCCGGCTCTCCGCTCCGCAGGACCGACCGCGCCGCGCGCACCCGCCGCGGATCCGCGCTGCGGTCGAGGATCCGGTCCGCGCCCTTCGCCGCATCCATTCCGCCGGCGGCCCAGCCGACCACCGCCAGCAGGACGGCGCCGCACAGCCCTCCCGCCACGGAAGCGATCCATACGGCGTCCTGCGGGACGGGGGAGGCCCTCCCGGGTCCGAGCACCATGCGCGGGACCAGCGCGCCGACAAGGGTTCCGGCAGGCAGAGCGATGCACGCCTTGAACAGCCGCGGGCTGTTCCACCGGAGGATCAGGACACGCTCCCACAGGTAGCCGCGGGAGCCTGCCGAGAACTCGGGGCCGCCGCCCGCATGCGCCCCGCCGTCCGGGGAAACCGCCTGCCGCCCGGGTCCGGGCCCGCCCGCACTCACCGGACGCCGCCGCCCCGGATGAACGGCAGAGTCCCGCGTTGCCGCATCCGGCCGCGGCCGTCGTGCTTGAGCGGCCCGGGTGACCGCACCCGTGCACCTCGGGCACGCGCACACACGAGAGGAGCCGACCGCCCGCATCGGGCGGCCGACTCCTCCGGCGGCGGTGGAGGTGGGATTCGAACCCACGGTAGGTCTCCCTACACTCGCTTTCGAGGCGAGCGCCATCGGCCACTAGGCGACTCCACCGCTCGGTACTCTACCGGATACGGCGCAGTGAGAAGAACTCGGAAAGGACCGCACCGCACCGCTCGGCCAGCTCGGGCGCGACGAGGTCGGGCGGCACCACTTCGGGGCGGTGGTTGAGGCGGGGGTCGCGGACCACGTCCCACAGGGACCCGACCGCTCCCGCCTTGGGGTCGCGGGCGCCGTAGACCAGGCGGTCGACTCGGGCCTGCACGAGGGCGCCGGCGCACATGGTGCACGGTTCCAGGGTGACCGCGAGCGTGCAGCCGCTCAGGCGCCACCCGCCGCGGCGGCGGGCCGCGGAGCGCAGGGCGAGGACCTCGGCATGGGCCGTGGGGTCGCCGCCCGCCTCGCGCTCGTTGTGCCCGGCGCCGACCACCTCGCCCGCGGCGTCGAGCACGACCGCGCCCACCGGGACGTCGCCGCTGTCGGCGGTGCGCCCGCTTTCGTCCAGCGCCAGGCGCAGCGCCGCGTCGATCCCGGCGCGGTCCATGGGCACCGGGGCGCCCCCGGTTCCGGTCACAGCCGCAGCGCCTCCAGCGGTTCGCCGAACCCGGCGCGGTCGGCGATCTCGGCGAGGACGTCGCTGGGCAGCAGCCCCTTGCCGGTGGTCAGCGAGACGAGCTCGCCGGAGGGCGTGCCGAGGTCGTCGAGCAGGAGGGTGTCCCCGCCGGGTTGCGGATAGGGCTTCTGGCCGGTCCCCTCGACCTGCTCGGGCGCCTCGATCTCGCCGCTGTCCAGCAGCAGTGCCGCGACGGAGTGCTCGTGGACGACCCGCACGTCGGAGAGGAAGACGCGGGGGTCGGAGTGGTCCTCCACACGCACCACGGCGAACCACTCGTCGTCCGCCTCCATCAGCAGGACCATCGTGCCTTCGGAGGCGGAGCCGGCGGCGTCGCGCATGATGTCGGCGACGTCGTCGATGCTCGCCGCGTCGTCGAGGTCGGTCTCTACGCCCGTCCATTCGTCGGCGACACTGCAGAAGACCGCTGAGAAGATCGACACCGCACGCTCTCCAGTCCTCTCTCGCGGGCGCCGGCCGGGGGCCTGACCTGCCGTCGATGACCGATCCACTGATCGATCCAGAGTCCCTTACCCCATCGAGTCCACCGCACGCTGGAACGCCTGGTGGAATCCGATGCGCTCGGCGATGCTGGCCAGGACCTCGTCGGGGTAGAGGTCGAGGTCGCCGGCGAGGGCGCCCAGCTCCATCTCGTCCAGGCCGAGATCGGCGAGCACCGACATGTCGCCAGCGGGCAGCACCTGGTCCAGGTCCTCGTCGTCGGGCACGTCGATGTCGAGGTACTCCAGGACGTCGCGCGCCACCTGCCAGTCCACGGACGCCGTGACGTCGGAGAGGAACAGGCTCACGTCGTCGCCGTAGAGGCGCACGATCACGAAGAAGTCGTCGCCGATGGCGAGCATGCCGATCGCGCCGCTGATGCTGGGCTGCTGCCGCAAGGCGTGCAGCAGCCCCTTGAAGTCCTGCGTGAGGGCCACCGGGAGCAGGTAGACATCCCAGTAGTCCTCCTCGCGGTACGCGACCGCGGCGAAATCGCCGCCGTCATCGTCGTCGTCGAGTTCCGTCATCGTCACCCCACCAGCCCTGCTGTGATCGGGCCAGGATCGCAGATCGTCCGGCGCGGCGTCATCGTAGCGGTCGCGGTCGCCCGCGACCCGGTTTCCCCAGAGGGAATCTGCCTCGTGATAGAAGTCGGCGCTCACAACCTCTATTACAACGGACAACCGCCCCCCAGCAGAACGTTACGGCCGACGCGATCGGGTTACGGATACTCCTCCGCTCCGTCCTCCGCACCGAATCCCAGGCCGCGCAGGGGCGGCGGTCCGCCTTCGCGCGGATAGACTCGGCGCCGATTTCCCATCGTTTGCCCAGCTCAACCGGAGTGTTCAATGGAGACCCTGGTCGTCGACCACCCGCTGGTCGCGCACAAACTCACCACGCTGCGCGACGTGCGCACCGACTCGCCCACGTTTCGCAGGCTGACCGACGAGCTCGTGACGCTGCTCGCCTACGAGGCGACCCGCGACGTGCGCGTGGCCGACGTGACCGTGGAGACTCCGCTGACGCCGATGACCGGTACCCAGCTGACCCGGCCCACACCGCTCGTCGTGCCCATCCTCCGGGCGGGGCTGGGCATGCTCGACGGGATGACCCGGCTGCTGCCGACAGCGAAGGTCGGCTTTCTGGGTATGGCCCGCGATGAGGAGACCCTGCGCCCGGCCACCTACGCCGACCGGCTGCCCAACGACCTCTCCGGCCGGCAGTGCTACGTGCTCGACCCGATGCTGGCCACCGGAGGAACGCTGGCGGCGGCGCTGCGCCTGCTCGTCGAGCGCGGCGCCGACCATGTCACCGCCATCTGCCTACTGGCCGCCCCCGAAGGGCTGCAAACCCTGACCGAAAACCTGGGCGAGCAGAACGGGGCGACGCTGCGCGTGGTCACGGCCGCCGTCGACGAGCGGTTGAACGACAAGGGCTTCATCCTGCCGGGCCTGGGAGACGCGGGCGACCGGTTGTACGGATCTGTCTGAACCGATTCCGGTCCGGCGGCATCGGACCCCGTGAACGCGGTTGCCGCGGGGCGCCGTCGGCCGGCCGTACGGACCGGCGACGGGTCCGCCTTTTTTGTATCAATCCGAATAAAGATGATTGGACATCCGAAATCAGGGAAGACCCCGGTTGGTTCGAACAGGCGCTCGGACGATCATCCGCGCTGGATTGGTGACCGCGTTCTGAGCACCCGGAACACGACGATTTACGTAGGCCGAATTCAGACTGATATGGAGTCGTGACACTCAGGGTCGATCATGGGCAACAGTCGCCCCCGACTCACCGACAGACCACAACCGCAGACACCCTCCCCCCATCCCCGATAGCCGAACTCCGACAACCATCGGCCATATGCCCGACCCGTAATATTGACCCCGAGGGCCGTTACCAAGCGCCTGCTTGCGGGTACACAGCGCAACCGGTCACCCTTTTCCCTCGAAGGAGTGAGATGCCCGAGAAGACCACTACGCCGCGCGACCTCTCCCCCGTCGTCGAGCGCCTGAACTCCGAGTTCACCGGAGTACACGACGCCGCCACCATCACCCGATGTGTGGACGCGGCGCGCCAGGGCGCCCTCGACGTCACCGGACGGGCGACCCCCGAGCTCGTGGAACGCATCGCGCGACAGCACCTGCAGGTCCTCGCACTCGCCTTCGCCGAACGCCGCTGACCGGTCCGGCCACCCGGCCGGCAGCCGGGTGACCAGCACCACACCCCGCACCGGGAACGCCACGCCCGAAACGGGCATCTGGCTTTACGGGCCCGTATGTCGGTGTAACAATCACCTTGGGTCAGTGGGTCATCAGCATTCGTGGGGAGTCGGTCATGGCGAGGTTGAAGAAGTGGCTGGGGTACGCCCTCATCGCTTTCGTCGCGTTCTATCTGCTCACTCAACCGGAAAGCGCTGCCGGGGTCATTCAGACCGGGGTCGGGGGACTCATGTCGGCCGCCGAATCACTGTCCCGATTCGTGAACACCCTGAGCGCATAGGGGTCGCCCGGCCATGAGGCTCGTCGCACCGCCGAACCGGGCACCGGCATCTGTCAACCGCTACCTGCTGCCCTACGAACAGGACGTCGTCACCATCCGGCGGCACCCGGCGGTGCTGATCGGACCCGTTGCAGCCGTGCTCGGTGCACTGATCTTCGCGGGCATCCTCAGCAACACCGTCATCGCGGCGAGCCCCGCCGCGCTGGCGGTGATCTGGTGGGTGTGGCTGCTGATCCTCGTCTGGTTCGTCTGGCGCGTGGCCGAGTGGTCGGTCGACTACTTCGTCATCACGTCGCAGCGCCTGCTGCTGACCCAGGGACTCATCACCCGCCAGGTCAACATGATGCCCCTGGGCAAGGTCACGGACATGCGCTTCGAGCGCTCGATCATGGGCCGCTTCCTCGGATACGGCACGTTCGTCATGGAGTCCGCCGGTCAGGACCAGGCCCTGAGCCGGATCAACTTCGTGCCCTATCCGGAACAGCTCTACCTGGAGGTCGTCGGCCTGATCTTCAAGGACCCGAACGAGTGATCCGCGCTTCCGGGCGGGGTGTGCGCACGCCTTCCCGGTGACCGGGTCCTGGTACCCGCGACTCGACACCGGCGAGGGCCCGGCCGCGCGGCCGGGCCCTCGCCGTCTTTTTGCCCCGACCGGTGCGGCGGAGGGCAGGCGCCCCGCGCCGTCCCTCCGCCGCCGGGGCCGTGCTGATCCGCCCGGCGGCGCGCGCCACCCCCGCCTCCGGTTCAGTCCGGACTTCTCGTCTGTTCACCTTTTGTTCACTTTGGCGATCGAGCTCCAGCTGGAGCCCCCTGTCACCGCACGACCCGAGGGACACCCCGGGGTATCCAGATTGACTTCCAGGTGAACGAAGGGTTAACTGTAGTCTTCATAGAGGCGAACAAGGGGGTGCCGCAATGAACCGACCGGTGAGCCCGGCGCCACAGACCAGCCGTACCGCTCCGGCCCGCCGCCGCGCGCGCAACGCGGCGCGGTTGCGGAGCTCCGCTCCGGCGCCCGCCGCTCCGCAGCAGCGCGAGGCCGCGGAGTCCGTCGCTTCCGACCGCCCGCTGCTGAGCTGGGTGCTGGTGACCGACGACAGCGGACGGACCCACCCCGAGGCCCGCTGGATCTGACGCGACGGGGGTCTCCGTCGCCGCTGAGGGGCCGGCCGCACGACGCGGCCGGCCCCTCAGCGCTCTGCGGCCCGCCGACGCGCTCCTCCCGCAAGCGGGGGCAGCTCCGCCCCCGCCGGCTCGGCGCCCTACACGACCCGGTGCCCGGTCGTGCCCCCGTGGTCGGAGAGGTCCGCCGAAAGCCAGCGCTCGGGCCGCAGCACGTAGACCGCGTCGTCGAGCTCGCTGCGAGCCGCCCAGGCCGCCGCGAAGTAGCCCTCGACGGCCTCGGGCAGCATGTAGCGCTCGGTCATGGTCCGCAGCCGATCCTCGGTCAGCGGCTGCCGCTCGGCGGGGCCCTCGACCGAGACGTAGCGCACCCGCGGCTGGACGGACTCCACCATCAGCGAGAACCGTCCGTGCTCGTCGATGAGGCGGCCCTTGCGCGACCGGCGCCCGGTGATGATCCACGGGTCGCCGCCCGGTTCGCAGGCATACCAGATCGGGACGGTGAGCGGGGCTCGGCCCTCGCCTGCGCTGACCGAGAAGGCGGCGACGCGCGGTTCGGCCAGGAAGGCCCTGCGCTGCTCGCCGGACAGGGCGGACACGGTGTTCACCTCGCGTTCGGTGCGGCGCCCGGCGCGACGCCGGGCGTGTATCCCAGGGCCGTCCCGGGCCGCGCATCGGCGTCTCGGCAACGGCTGTGCACAGGCTACGCCGCGGAGCCGTCCTCGGCGCGGGACGCGAGGCCGCGCAGAGTGGTCTCCATTCCGGCGCGCAGCTCGTCGAGGCGGCCCAGCACCAGCGGCTCCTCCAGGTCGGGCATGCGGTCGACGGCCACGGTCAGCCCGGAGCGGCCCGGGCCCAGCCGGACCTCGTGGCGCAGGAGCGTGCCGCCCGCGCGCGGCCGCAGCGTGTAGCGCCACACCGCCATGGGGTGCTCCGGGTCGTCCGCCGGCGGGCCGAACCGGCCGTCGGCATCGAGCACGGCCCACGCGAAGACCTGCTCGGGCACAAGCTCGACCACTTCCGATACGGTCCGCCAGTCGCCGAGGCGGCGGTTCCGGTTGTATCCGGCGAACCGCGCACCCAGGGCCGGAACCCCGTCGCCGCCCAGCCACTCGGCCCGCATCAGCTCCGGGCTGTGCTCGGCCGGAAGCCCGATGTCGGTCACCAGTTCCCAGACCCGTGCCGACGGCGCCGCGACCAGCCTCTCGCACTCGGTCCGGGGCCCGTCCGCTAACCGCATGGCGCTACCTCCCGCACCGCAGACCGTCCGACCGCCCAGTCTGCCAAAGGCGCCGGAGCCGCCGCCCAGCCCTCCCCCCGGCCGCCGCGCAGATCGCTTTGTCGACAAATCGGCCCGTGGCTAAAGCCTTCCCGGCACAACCGAAACCCGCACCTGCTCGGCGAACGGCCCTTCTCCCGAAGGCGCCCGCCGCACTCCTCCGCGAACGCCGCCCTGTGCCGCACGACATCCGCGGCTCACGACCGACGTACCGTGCCCCGCCGTCGAGGCCGCGGCGGTGCGGGTCGACATGTCACCCCGGCGCCATGTCGACGAATCGGCTGTAGTGGCCCTGGAACGCGACGGTGACCGTGGCCGTGGGGCCGTTGCGGTGCTTGGCGACGATGAGGTCGGCCTCGCCCGCGCGGGGGGACTCCTTCTCGTGCACGTCCTCCCGGTAGAGCAGGATGACCATGTCCGCGTCCTGTTCGATCGACCCGGACTCACGGAGGTCGCTGACCTGGGGTTTCTTGTCCGTTCGCTGCTCGGGACCACGGTTGAGCTGGGACAGGGCGATGACCGGGACCTCCAGCTCCTTGGCCAGGAGCTTCAGCGAACGCGACATCTCGGAGACCTCCTGCTGGCGGCTCTCGACCCGCCCGGCCGAGCTCATCAGCTGAAGGTAGTCGACGACCACCAGCTTGAGGTCGTGCTGCTGCTTTAGACGGCGGCACTTCGCGCGGATCTCCATCATCGACAGGTTCGGCGAATCGTCGATGAACAGCGGTGCGCCGGCGACCTCGCCCATCCGGCGGGCCAGGCGGGCCCAGTCGTCGTCGGTCATCAGGCCCGACCGCATGGTGTGCAGCGGCACCCGGGCCTCGGCGGAGAGCAGGCGCATGACGATCTCGTTGCGGCCCATCTCCAGGCTGAAGAAGACACTGGTCAGCTGGTTCTTGATCGAGGCGGCCCGGGCGAAGTCGAGAGCGAGGGTGGAGTTGTGGGTGGGGATCCGCGCACGGGTGGCCAGGTACAGGTGGTCGGGGTGGTCGACCTGGACACAGCGCACCGGAACGCTGGGCACCTTCCGGGCCGCGACCACCCGGTGGGGTTCTCCGCTGCGCGCCGCGGCGTTGTCCACAGGCTGGGGATCGAGCAGGGCGGTCGCGGCCGGACCGCCGGGCGCCGCCCGGGGGGCGGTGGCCGGCGCCCCCCGCCCGCCGGGTCTCATGCCCGGCGCACCGATGGCGACGCCGACCGGATCGACGCCGCCCCCGCACTCCAACTCGGCGGCGATCTCGCCGGTCGTGGACAGCACGTGCGCCGGCAGCCCCGCGGCGTCGCGGCGCAGCGTGGGCCACTGGTGCCGGGCGTCTGCCACGACCGCGGTGCCGTCGGCGAACACCAGCTCGTAGCAGGGCCTGCGGTACATCACGTCGGTGGCGGCGACGACGCGCGCGGGGGTGCCGTCCGCGGCCACGAGGTCCTCGCCCACCGCGACCTCGCCCATGGTGGTCCAGCCGCCGGGCGTGGGCAGGGGGGTGTCCAGCGCGAGCGCCTTGCCGACCGCCGGACGCGCCGCGATGATGACCATCTGCCCCGGGTGCAACCCGTTGGAGAGCTGGTCGAAGTCGGTGAACCCGGTGGGCACGCCGGTCATCGAGCCGTCGTGCGCGGAGATCGCCTCGATCTCGTCCAGGGCCCCGGGCATGACGTCGCTCAGCGGCAGGTAGTCCTCGCCGGTGCGCTTCTCGGCGACACGGTAGATCTCGGCCTGGGCGTGGTCGACGAGGTCGTCGACCTCGCCGTCGCCCGAGTAGCCGATCTGGGCGATGCGGGTGCCGGCCTCGACCAGGCGGCGCAGTACAGCGCGGTCGGCCACGATGCGGGCGTAGTAGCCGGCGTTGGCGGCAGTGGGGATCGCCTCGGTGAGGGTGTGCAGGTAGGGCGCTCCTCCCACCCGCGTGATCTCGCCGCGCTTGGTCAGCTCGGCGTTGACCGAGATCGCGTCGACCGGCTCGCCGCGGGAGAACAGGTCGACGACGACGTCGAAGACCGTCTGGTGCGCCGGCCGGTAGAAGTCGGCGGACCGCACGATCTCGACCACCTGGGTGATGGCCTCTTTGGACAGCAGCATGCCGCCGAGCACGCTCTGCTCGGCCATGATGTCGTGCGGCGGTGTGCGCTCGAATCCGGTGCCGGTGCCGTCCGGCGGGTGTTCGGCGACGCTCACGTGGATTCCCCCTGCTTCACGATCGGCATGACGAGCATGCCCGAGCCTGGATTCTCGCGACTGCGGGACCCGCAGCGCAAAGCAGCCTGTGGACACGCTTGGGGAGATCCTGTGGACGACTGGGGTGAATCTGCGGATAGCTTGTGCACAGCGCCTGTGGATAACTTCGGACTGCCGTGCCGATATCCCTAGTGACCTGCGTTTACGTTGTGCACCGGTTGTGCGTGAAAGAAATTTCCCCAGAAGCTGTCCACAAGTTATCCACAAGCTCCCCCTGGTTTGGTGGACAACTCCGCCCTGCAACTCGAACGTGTGTCCGTTATCCCCTACCGTTGCACGGACATGCCCGCTCTCCTCTCGGCGCCGCCCTTCCGCCACGCCCACGACCGCGAGATCTTCCGGCTCGCCGTGCCGACCTTCTTCGCACTGGTGTCCGAGCCGCTGTTCCTGCTCAGCGACACCGCCATCGTGGGCACGCTGGGAACGGCGCAGCTGGGCGGCCTGGGTGTGGCCGGCCAGGTGCTGATGACGCTGGCCAACCTGTGCATCTTCCTCGCCTACGGGACCACGTCGGCCGTCGCCCGCCGCTTCGGCGCGGGCGAGATCGCCGCCGGGCTGCGCAGCGGCATCGACGGGCTGTGGCTGGCGCTGCTGATCGGCGCGGCCGTCCTCGCTCTGGGCTACCCGACCGCACCGTGGCTGGTAGCGGCGCTGGGCGCATCGCCCGAGGTCGCCCCGCACGCGCTCGTCTACCTGCGCATCAGCCTGCTCAGCACGCCCGGACTGCTGATCATCATGGCGGGCACCGGGGTCCTGAGAGGGCTGCAGGACGCCACGACCCCGCTCGTCGTGGCCGTGGGGGCCAACCTGGCCAACATCGGGCTGGCCGCGCTGCTGGTGCTCGCGCTGGACTGGGGAATCGGAGGCTCGGCCTGGGCCACCGTCGCCGCCCAGACCGCCGGAGCCGCCCTCTACGTCGCCGTCGTCCTGCGGGCGGCCCGCCGCCACGGCGTCTCCGCCGCCCCCAGCCTGGAGGGCCTGCGCGCGGCCGCGGGCGCCGGGGCCGCGCTGTTCGTACGCACCGTGTCGCTGCGCGTCGTGCTGGTGGTGTGCACCGCCGTGGCCGCGCGGCTGGGCGACCCCGAGATCGCCGCGCACCAGGTCGCCACCCAGATCTGGTCGCTTCTGGTGTTCGCCATGGACGCGATCGCGATCGCCGGGCAGGCCATCATCGGCCGCTACCTGGGGGCCTCCGACCCCGGGGGCGCCCGCGCGGCCACCCGCCGCATGGTCGAGTGGGGCGTCCTCGCCGGCCTGCTGTTCACCCTCGCGGTCTTCGCCGCGCGACCGTGGGCCCCGCTGCTGTTCACCGACGACCCGCAGGTGCGCAGCCTGCTGCTGGGCGCGCTCGTGGTGGTGGCCCTCATGCAGCCGCTGAGCGGGGTGGTGATGGTGCTCGACGGCATCCTGATGGGCGCGGGCGACCAGCGCTACCTCGCCTGGGCGAGCTTCTGGACGATGCTGGTGTTCCTGCCCTGCGCCGCCGCGGTGCGGATCGGCCTGGCCGACGCACCGCAGGGTCTGGTGGGGCTGTGGTGCGCGTTCGCCGTGTGGATGGCGGCCCGCGGCGCCACCCTGGCACTGCGGGCGCGCGGCGACGCCTGGCTCGTGAGCGGGGCCGCGCGCCCGTGACCGCCGCCTCCCGGCCGCCGGAGCCGGCGGTCGGGAGGCGGCACGGGAGCGGCGTCCTCAGCCGTCCCGGGGACCCACGGCCGGGCCGTGGTAGAAGGGCGCCCGGCGCTCGTCGGCCGGGACGTCGGGATAGGTGGGCAGGTGCTCCTCGGGCACGGCGGAGTCCTCGCGCAGCACGACCCGCGCCTCCAGGCTGCGCAGCCGCGCCCGCACGTCGCTGCGCAGCTGCGGCAGCATCGCGTAGAGCCGGTCGCCCGGGCAGGCGGTGGCGTTGTAGTCGCGGTGGCCGACGATCGCGGTGGCGGGGTCGAGGCCGTAGGACAGGCACAGCCACGCGCAGGTATCGGTGAGCGCTCTCATCAGGTCCCGCGGCGGCGTCGCCGACACGTAGTTGCCCTCGTTCTCGATGCCGATGGTGTGCTTGTTGTGGTTGGCCGTGTGCGCTCCCACGACGTGGTTGTCGGCGGCGATCGCCTTCAGGGAGCGGTTGCGGCCCTCCATGACGTGCCCGCCCCGGCTGATGGTGAGCTGCTGCCCGGTGTCGCTCCAGCCGTTGGTGTCCATGTGGAAGTTCTGTATCGACCGGGACAGCGCGAAGGCGTGGCTCTTGCTGCGGTTCGAGCTGTTGGCGGTGGCGGTGTGGTGTACCACGATCCGGTCCGGCGGGGACGAGCGCACCACGGCCCAGTTCTTGGGCTTGCGGGCGTTCCAGTCGCCGCGGGTGTACACCCGCGGCCGCACTCCCGCGAACGCCTCGCCGGCCGCGGCGAGGTCGACGGCGCCGCCGAGCAGCACTCCCCCGGCCGCCAGTGCGGCTCCGTGCAGGACGCTGCGGCGCTCGACGCCCGCGTCCGTTCTCTCCGCATCCCGACTGGACATAACGGCCTCACCCTTCCTGTGGAGCAGCTGGCCCACAGGACAAGGTAAGTCACTCTTTGTCGTTAAAGCGTTACATGATGTCGGCGTGTCGCAGAGGTCCTCCGACGCACGAAAAGGCCCCGGCCCGTCGCGGGGCCGGGGCCTGGTCAGGCAGTCGGTCGATCAGACGCCGACGACCTGAACGGCGATGGTGGCGCTGATCTCAGGGTGCAGGCGGATCTGCACCTTGTGGTCGCCCACCGACTTGATCGGGTTGCGGATCTCGATCCGGCGCTTGTCGACCTCGGGGCCGCCGGCCGACTTCACGGCCTCGGCGACGTCGCCCGCGGTGACCGAGCCGAACAGCCGGCCGCCGTCGCCGGCGCGCTGGTTCAGCTTCACGCGCATGGAGTTGAGTCGGCCCGCGACCTGCTGGGCGTCCTCAAGGCTGCGGATCTCCCGGGCCGAACGGGCGCGGCGGATCGAGTCGATCTGCTTCTGCCCGCCGCGGGTCCACCGGATGGCGAAACCGCGGGGCAGCAGGTAGTTACGGCCGTAGCCGTCCTTCACCTCGACGACGTCGCCCGGGGCGCCGAGGCCGGTGACCTCTTGGGTCAGAATCAGCTTCACGACAAACCTCCCTCGAAAATCCCCGTTAGCGAGCGGTGCTGGTGTAGGGCAGCAGCGCCATCTCGCGGGCGTTCTTGATCGCGGTCGCGACGTCGCGCTGATGTTGCGTGCAGTTGCCGGTCACCCGGCGGGCGCGGATCTTGCCCCGGTCGGAGATGAACTTCCGCAGCAGGGTCGTGTCCTTGTAGTCGATGTAGGTCAGCTTTTCCTGACAGAACAGGCAAACCTTCTTCTTGGGCTTGCGCGCTGCCGGCTTCGCCATCGTGGTGCTCCTTTAGCAAGAGCCCCGGGTATCCCGGGGATGGTCATTCGGACAGGATCGCGGGCGCGCGCGGCGTCGGCCGCGCGTGTCCGCGAGTGGAACAGCGATCAGAACGGGGGCTCGTCGGAGTAGCCTCCGCCACCGCCGCCGAAACCGCCGCCGGTGGCCCAGGGGTCCTCGGCCGGAGGACCGGAGCGGCCGCCCTGGGGACCGCCGAAGCCGCCCCCCTGGTTGCCGTAGCCTCCGCCACCGCCCTGGCCTCCCTGGCCGCCACCGCCGCCGAAGCCGCCGCCCTGGCCGCCCTGGCGCTGCACCTTGGTCACCTTTGCGGTGGCACTGCGCAGCGCGGGGCCGACCTCGTCGACGTCGATCTCGAAGACGGTGCGCTTCTCGCCTTCCTTGGTTTCGAAGGAGCGCTGCTTGAGGCGGCCCTGCACGATGACGCGCATGCCTCGCTGCAGGCTCTCGGCCACGTTCTCCGCGTACTGCCGCCATACGGAGCAGGTGAGGAACATCGACTCGCCGTCGCGCCACTCGCTGCTCTGCCGGTCGAAGATGCGCGGGGTCGAGGCCACGCGGAAGTTGGCGACCGCGGCCCCGCTGGGGGTGAATCGCAGTTCCGGGTCGTCGACGAGGTTGCCGACGAGCGTGATCTGGGTTTCGCCTGCCATGGATCGGCTCCGGTTCGACTAGTTCGGATCAGGCGTGCGGGCGGGGAACGCCGGGCGGTCGGGCGCCGGTGGCCGCGGGAACTCGGTCGCGCCTAGTGGGCCGCGGGACGCAGGATCTTCGTGCGCAGGACGGCCTCGGTCAGGTTGAGCTGGCGGTCCAGCTCCTTGACGGTCGCGGGCTCGGCCTGCAGGTCGATCACCGCGTAGATGCCGTCGGTGTTCTTGGCGATGTCGTAGGACAGGCGGCGCTTGCCCCAGACGTCGACCTTCTCGACCGTTCCGCCGTCGTTGCGGACGACCCCGAGGAACTGCTCCAGCGACGGGGAAACCGTACGCTCGTCGAGGCTGGGGTCGAGGATGACCATAACTTCGTAACGACGCATGGGCGTTCGTACCTCCTCTGGACTGTCGCGGCCATGGTCTCTCCATGGCAGGAGGGCATTGAGCCAGACGAGAGCCAAGGTTACCAGCAGTCAAGCCCGCTGATCGCCCTTCCGCAGGCAATCCACAACCGTCAGCGCGCACATCGCCGCGACCGCGGCCAGCCGCCCCAGGAGCACCAGCGCATAGCCCGCGAACGGCAGGCCGGCGGGCGCGCCCGCCGTCGCGGGATCGCTCTGCTGGGACACGTACAGCAGGTGCTGCCAGATACCGAAGAAGTAGCAGGCCTCGGCCAGCTGCCAGAGGCCGAAGACGGCCAGCGCGGCACCCGGGCGCACCGTACGCGGCCAGGCCAGGGCCGCCAGCGGCAGCAGCCACAGCACGAACTGCGGCGACCACACCTTGTTGGTCATTAAGAACGCCGCGACCACCAGGAACACCAGCTGCTCCAGCGGCGGCCTACGGCGGGCCAGGAGCCCGAGCAGGGCGATCCCGGCGCAGGCGACCAGGAGCGCACCCGTCCCCGTGGCGTTGACCAGGTCCAGGTCGCCGGAGTCGAAGACCCCGTAGCCGCCCAGGGCGTAGTAGACCGAACCCCAGTCGGTACCGCGCTCCCGGCTGAACGTGAAGAACGTGGCCCAGTTGTGCGGCGCCGCCAGATAGACGGGCAGGTTCACCGCCGTCCAGGCGAGGACGGCTCCGGCGAGTGTGCGCAGGAAGTCCGCCGCCGGCGGCCCGCCCTCCTTGCGCCACAGCTCGCGCACCATCAGCACGAACATCGGCCCGAACACCAGGAACGGGTAGAACTTCGCGGCGGTGGCCAGGCCGATCAGCGCGCCCGCGGCCCACATGCGCCCCCGGGAGTAGAACGCGAGCCCGCCCGCCAGCAGCGCCACCGCGAGCAGGTCCCAGTTGATCAGCCCGGCCAGGACAGCCGACGGGGCCAGCGCGACGAAGCCGCCGGCGAGCAGCGCCGCACGCGGCCGGAACGCCGTGTCTGCGGGCTCCAGCCCGCCGCGGCCCGCGATGCGGCCGGTGGCCACCACGGCGGCGACCAGGCAGCAGCCGAGCACCACCGCGGTCAGGTCGAAGTAGGCGAACGCGCGGCCGACGCCCTCCGGCAGCCAGGAGACCGCACGCGATGCGGCGTACATCAGGCCGCCGGTCAGCACCGGGTACTCGGTGGGCACGTCGAGGTAGGGGACCTGGCCGCTGCCGAGCCCGTCGCGGTAGTACAGCGGGAAGACGTCGCTGTAGCAGGCGTAGGTGTACTGGCCGCCGTCGATCCACGCGCCGCCGAACCGGCACGGCCATTTGGCGAGGTAGGCCAGGACCGCGCCCGCTGTGCCGAGGGCGACCAGCCAGAGTCCGGTCCGCCCCGGTTCCTGGAATACACGCCGCGGGCCGGCGGCTGCCGCGCCGCCGGCCCGCGATCCGAGAGCCATACTCATCGGCTATCCGCTGTTGGCGATCGGCCAGCCGCCACCACCGCCGCCGTCGCCGCCGTCACCGTTGGTGGGGGTCTCGGTCGGCGTTTCCGTCGTCTCGCACTCCCACACGGGACGGCAGGGCTGTTCGGTGGCGCCCCCCGGCGGAGTGGTCTCCGGGACCTCCGGAGTCGGGGAGGTCGGCGTCTCGGTGGGTTCCGGCTCCTCCGACTCCTCGGTCTGCGTCGGCGTCGGCGTGACCGTGGGCTCAGGCGTCGGGCCGTAGCGCTTGGAGGAGCCCCCGTAGACGGGCTCGGGGAACTCCTTGACCTCCTTGCCCTTCATCGCCTCGGTCATGAACGCCTTCCAGATCTTGGCGGAGGTGGTACCACCGTAGATCGCGCTCACGCCCGGGATGACCAGCTCCTCGCCGTCGTCGCGGCTCAGACCCACCGATGTGGCGAGCTGCGGAGTGAACCCGACGAACCAGGCCGACTTGGCGCTGTTGGAGGTACCGGTCTTGCCCGCCACGGGGCGGCCGTCGGGCAGCGCCGCCGCGTCGCCGCCGCCGTTCTCGACCACCTGGGTCATCGCGTAGGTGGCGTCGGCGGCGGTTTCCTCGCTGAAGGCCCGGGTGCCCGACTCCAGCTTGGCCTGGTCGTTGGGCTCGACGACCTCGCCCTCGGCGTTGGTCACCTTGGTGATCATGTGCTGGGGCACGTGCACGCCGCCGTTGGCGAAGGTGGCGAACCCGGCGGCCTGGTCCAGCGCCGAGACCCGGTAGGTGCCCAGTGCGATGTTGGGCCCCATCTCGGCGGTCTCGAACTGGTCCTCGGAGACACCGGCGGCCCCGGCGGTCTCGACGACCGCGGCCGGCGTGGTCTCGATCGCCAGCTGCACGAAGCTGGTGTTGATCGAGTGGGCCGTCGACTCGACGAGGTCGACCTCGCCCCAGGAGCGGTTGCTGTCGTTCTGGATCGGCTCGCCCACGCCCGGGAACTCCTGAGGGGAGTCGCCGTTGAAGGTGCTCTTCAGCCCGATCCCCTGCTCCAGGCCGGTCGCCAGCACGTAGGGCTTGAACGCCGAACCGGCCTGGGCGTCGAGGACGAGCGAGTTGTTCGGGTCCTCGGTGAAATCCGTACCGCCGTAGAACGCCTTGATCTCGCCGGTCTGCGGCTCGATCGAGACCAGGTGCTGCACGGTCTGCTTGGGCATGTCGGGCAGGGTCTCGCTGAAGGCCTCGCCGGCCCGCTTCATCAGCTTGGGATCCAGCGAGGTCTCGACCGTGTAGCCGCCGGTGGTCACCTGGCTGGGCTCCAGCCCGTACCGGTTGGCGAGCTCGTTGATCACGGCCTGGCGGATGTAGCCCTCCTGGCCCTCGATGTCCTGGCCGACGTCGTACTTGTCGACCTTGGGGAACTCCAGCTTGTTGGCCTCGGCCTTGGTCATCCCCAGCTCGGGGTTGTTCGCGTGCATCTCGACGAGTCCGTCGCGCGCGTAGTCCCAGCGCTCCCTGAGGATCTCCTCCATCTCCGAACCCTTTTCGATGTTCTCGAAGTTGCCGGGCTGCTGGATGATGGTGCCGATGAAGATGCCCTCGGCGGCGTTGAGGTCCTGGACGTCCTTGCCGAAGTAGGCCTGGGCGGCGGCCTGCACTCCGTAGGCCTGCCGGCCGAAGTAGATGGTGTTGAGGTACTTCACCAGGATGTCGTCGGGGTCCATGACCTGGCCCGCCTTGATGGCGATCAGGATCTCCCGCAGCTTGCGGGTGTAGGTGCGCTCCTGGGAGAGGGTGTCGTAGTAGTTGCGCGCCATCTGCTGGGTGATGGTCGAGCCGCCGCCCGCGGAGCCGCCGGTGAGCACGGCACGCATGGTGCCGGTGATCGAGATCCCCGGCTCCTCGTAGAAGTTGCGCTGCTCGGCCGCGAGGACGCCGTTGACCACGGTCTGGGGGATGTCCTTGCGCTGGACCATGACCCGGTTGATCTCGCCGGTGGTCACGGCCTCCTTGCCGTTGCCGTAGTTGATGCTCGTGGCCGCGAGGGTCGCGCTGTCCTGCTGGTCGAGCGTGCGCGGGTCGGGGGTGTTGGCGTAGGCGATCCCGAGCACCGCGACACCGGTGACGAACATCAGCGCGCAGGCGATCAGCGCGGGCTTCCACGCCTTCGCGAAGAAGCGCTTGATCGGGCCGCGGTCGTCGTACTCGTCGTGGTCGTCCCTGGCGCCGCGGCGGCGCCCGCCGCCGCCTCCGCTGCCGTGCGCGGCCCTGCGTCCGGGCCCGGACTCCGAGCGGGCACCGGCGGCGCGCCTGGCGCCGCCCTGCCTGCCGGGCTCGGGACGGCGCCTGCGGCCGTCGTCGGCCGCCGCGCCCGCGGCCGCACCTGCGGCGCGCCCGCGCCGCGCAGGACGGTCGTCGTCCCAGAAACCGTCTCCGCCGCCGCGGCCTCGTCCGCCGTCGTCCCAGTGGCCGGCGTCGTCGTTCGCCGGGTTGCGCCGACCGCCGGCGCGTTCGTCCCCCGCCGGGCCGCCGGCCCGACGCCTGCCGCCGTTGCCGCGCGCGCCTTCGGCCGGGCCGTTGGAGGCCCGGCGGCGCCCGCCGGCATTCCGTCGTCTTTCGGTACTCACGCGTCCTCGATTGCTGTTCAGCGGCCGATCGGCCTTGCGACTCGGGTAAGGGAGGGGGATGGGCCCCGCGCGAAGGAGAATCCGGCCTGTGGATCGAACCGCACCAGTCGATTCGGGGGTTCACACGTCCGCTTCATGGGACGCGCGATCGGCGCGGATGGTTTTCGATCCTCCGGAAACCTCGTCCTCTGCTTCCTCCTGTCGGCGACCTCTAGGCAAGCATCCCGTGGCGCAGCACGGCCGGGGCAGCGACACGTTCCGCTGTGGCCGACCCGGGCCCCGCTTTCCCGGGCCCGTCGGGGGGCGGGCCACAGGCGCATCGGGCCTCACGGGTAAAGCACCCGTCACGGTAGAGCGATGCCGCCGTATAGCACAACCCGGGCGGGAGCGTACCGGCCCGCCGCGATCGCCGTATGCCGAAGGCGATACGGCGTGTCCGCGACCGAATACACAGAGCGCGCACGGAGTTTCACCGAAAAGGGCGCCCGCGGTGTCCCCGACGGAACGAACCCGCAGCTCGTCCCGGTTCTCTCTCGGACGCGCCGCACGAGAAGGCGTTCGCCGACGGTGTTAGATAGCCAACATAGGGTTGCGTTATATCGAAGCGATATAGTCATACGTATATAAACCACACATTGGCCCCATCGCTGCGGAGAAGTCCGCGACCGGGCCCTCGCTGTCGGCCGCTTGGCACCGACGGCCGCGCGAGGGCGGGAACAGAACAGGCCCGCGTGCGGCTGACCCCCATAGGCGCGACGAACCAGGAGGTGCGAGGGATGAGCAACGGACGGGCGCGCGTGTTGGAGCTCGCCGTCCTCGGGCACCTCGCCGCGACCCCTATGCACGGCTACGAACTGCGCAAGCGTCTCAACTCCGAGCTCGGCGCGTTCCACGCCTTCTCCTACGGGTCCCTCTACCCCTGCCTGAAGTCGATGCTGCGCCGGGACCTGGTGGCCCAGTCCGACTCGGGCGAGCCCGGCGCGGCGCGCGGACGGCGTTCGCGGATCGTCTACCGGCTCACCGACCGGGGCCGCGACCGGCTGCACGAGCTCCTCTCCGACTGCACCCCCGCGGCCACCGACGACGAGTGCTTCGGTGTGCACTTCACCCTGTTCGGCCGCACCCGCTCCGAGGTGCGGCTGCGTATCCTCGACGGTCGGCGCGCACGGCTGCTGGAACGGCTGTCCGCGCTGCGGGAGCGCCTGAACGAGCGGTTGCAGGATCCCTACGCCGTTGAATTGCACCGCCATCGGGCAGCGGCCATCGAGAGCGAGGTCGACTGGCTCGACGCCCTCATCCGCCGGGAGCGGCGGTGCGCTGAAAGGCCGGCGGGGGCCGATGCGAGCATCGGCGGGAGCGCTTCGCCCGACGGGGCGGATCCGCCGCACACCGGCAACCGGCGCTAGCCGGAGGCGGCACGAGCCGCCGCTGGGCGCGTTCTCCCCGGCGCGCCGCGACAATCCCAGTCAGCAACGAAAAAGGAGCAAGGACCAATGGGTTCGGTACGTGTAGCCGTCGTCGGTGTTGGAAACTGCGCGGCGTCGCTCGTCCAGGGCGTCCACTACTACTCTGATGCCGACCCCGAGGCACGGGTGCCCGGCCTCATGCATGTGCAGTTCGGCTCCTACCACGTGGGCGACGTCGAGGTCGTCGCCGCGTTCGACGTCGACGCCAAGAAGGTCGGCCACGACCTCGCCGACGCCATCAGCGCGAGCGAGAACAACACGCTCAAGATCTGCGACGTGCCGCCCACCGGCGTGACGGTGCAGCGCGGGCCCACCTTCGACGGGCTCGGCCGCTATTACCGCGAGACCATAGAGGAGTCCACCGAGGACGCGGTCGACGTGGTCGCCGCACTCAAGGCGGCCGGCGTCGACGTGCTCGTGTCCTACCTGCCGGTGGGCTCGGAGGAAGCCGACCACTTCTACGCCCAGTGCGCACTCGACGCCGGGGTGGCCTTCGTCAACGCCCTTCCGGTCTTCATCGCCTCCGACCCGGAATGGGCCGAAAAGTTCACCCGGGCCGGGGTGCCGATCGTGGGCGACGACATCAAGTCCCAGGTGGGGGCGACCATAACGCACCGCGTCCTGTCGAAGCTGTTCGAGGACCGCGGTGTGGTCGTGGACCGCACCTACCAGCTCAACTTCGGCGGGAACATGGACTTCATGAACATGCTGGAGCGGGAGCGGCTGGAGTCCAAGAAGGTCTCCAAGACGCGCTCGGTCACCTCGCAGATCCCCCACGAGCTCAACGCCGGTTCGGTGCACATCGGCCCCTCCGACCACGTGCCGTGGCTGGACGACCGCAAGTGGGCCTACATCCGCCTGGAGGGGCGCGCCTTCGGCGACGCGCCGTTGAACCTGGAGTACAAGCTGGAGGTGTGGGACTCCCCCAACTCCGCCGGCATCATCATCGACGCGATCCGCGCCGCCAAGATCGCCAAGGACCGCGGGATCGGCGGCCCCATCCTCTCCGCCTCCTCCTACTTCATGAAGTCGCCGCCCGAGCAGCACAGCGACAGTGACGGCCACACCCTGGTCGAACGGTTCATCGCGGGCGAGATCGACCGCTGAGGAACGGCCGCGGCGCCGCCCGGCACCGATCCGGGGGCGACCGGCCGCCGCGGCCGTGCGCGCACGCGGCCGAGGTCGGCCGTCCGCGATGTCCCGCTCTCCGGTCGGGCCATAATGGTCCTTCCCACCTGAAGCCGACCCGGGCATTTCGCCCGTGCAGGGCAAGGAGCCTCGATGAGCTACCCCCAGGACCCCGGCTGGCCCCCGCAGTCGGGGCCGCAGGGACCGTGGCAGCAGCCGGCGCCGGGGCCCGGCGGCCCCCACTACCCCGGTCCCCCGGGCGATTCCGGTCCGGGCTACGGAACACCCCCGGGCCCGCCGCCCGGCGGCAGCCCGGGCATGCCCGGCAGCCCCTATCCCCCGCCCCCGGGCGGCCGCCCGCCGGGAGGCGGCGGCAACGTGGGACTCATCCTCGTGGTCATCTCCGTCTGCCTGGCCGTGCTCGTCGTCGTGGGCGGGATCGCGTTCGTCCTGCTGAGCTCTTCGGGCGGCTCGGGCGGGCAGGGGGCGGGCGGCAGCGTCCAGGAGACCTACGAGGGCACCTGGGACGGCACGCTCGACCAGTACGACAGTGCCGGCAACACCATGGGCACCTGGTCGCTGACCGTCGAGATCAGCGGCGAAAAGATCTCGGCCGAGGAGTACGGCCTCGGCGGTACCGACGACGGCCGCTGCACCTGGGAGATCTCCGACGCCCAGGGCACCGAGTCCTCGCTCACCTTCACCTACTCGGTCGCGAACGACCCCGACTGCGTGAACAACGGGCAGGTCACCCTGGAGCCCGCGGGCGGCGACGCGCTCGACGTCAAGGTCACCAGCGTCCTCGAGGACGGCAGCGAGAGCGACTCCGAGGGCACGCTGCAGCGGCAGTAGCGGCGGCCCCCGGCCCTCCGACCGCCCGGTGGCCGGTCCGCGTGCAGCGGTTCCGCCGCCGGGCGCCGCGGCCCGGGTGCCGTGCCCATCCGGTCGGCCGTGCCGTGCGCGGGTTTCACGTGGAACATCCGTCCTGGCGCGCTCCGCCGGCCGTGTCCCCAGGCTGCAGCCATAGGCTTGGCCGGTGTCCTTCTACCGCGATCTGCGCGACGTGCTCCGGGGTCCGCGGTTCCGCCGCCTGTTCGCCACTCGGCTGATCTCGCAGTTCGGCGACGGCGTGTACCAGGCCGGTCTGGCGGGATACATCTTCTTCGCACCCGAGCAGCACACCACCGCGGGCCAGGTGGCGGTGGCCTTCGCGGTGCTGCTGCTGCCGTTCTCGGCCGTGGGGCCGTTCGCGGGTGTCCTTATCGACAGGTGGTCACGTCGACAAGTCCTCGTGGTCTCCGCCCTCGCCAAGGGAGCGGTGGCGGCCGCCACCGCCGCCCTCGTGTGGTCGGGCTCGGACGGCGCCGTGTTCTTCGCGACCGCGCTCGTGCTGCTCAGCGTCAACCGCTTCCTCCTGGCCGCACTGTCGGCCGCCCTGCCGCACGTCGTCCCCCGGCACAAGCTGATGATGGCCAACGCGGTCACGCCGACGTGCGGCACCTTCGCCGCCTTTGCAGGGGCGGGTGCCGGGGCCGGACTGCGCCTCCTCGGCGGCGACGGCGCCGCGGGCACGGCGCTGATCCTGCTGGGCGCCGGCGCGGCCATGGCCCTGGCCGCACCCGCCGCGCTCACGCTCGGCCGCGCCGAGATCGGTCCCGATCTCGACGAGCAGGCGGACCGCGTTCGCGCCGCCGTGCGCAACGTCGCCGCCGGACTGGCCGACGGTGCACGCCACATCTGGAGCCGGCGCCCGGCCCGCTACGGGCTGGCAACCATCGCCGGGCACCGGGTCGCCTACGGGGTCGCGACGCTGGTGACCCTGCTGCTGTACAACAACACCTTCACCTCCGGAGGCGTCGCCGGGTTCGCCGGCTTCTCGGTGGCGCTGGCGGCCTCGGCGGCCGGGTACTTCGCCGGGGCCGTGGCGACGCCGTGGGCCACCGCGCGCATCTCCGCCGACGCCTGGATCGCGCTGCTGCTGGGAGCCGGGGGCGCGGCGCTGCTGGTGTTCGGGCTGCCGTTCGCACCCCCTCTGTTCCCGGCCGCGGGCTTCGCGCTGGGGCTGGTCCCCCAAGGGGTGAAGGTCAGCGTCGACACCCTGGTTCAGCGACATGTCGACGACGCCTTCCGGGGCCGCGTGTTCTCGGTCTACGACATGCTGTTCAACGCGGCCTTCGTGGCGGGAGCCGGGCTCGCGGCGGGCGCCGTGCCGCGTTCGGGCACCAGCGCCGCGGCGGTCGCCGCCCTCGCGGCGGGATACGCGCTGATGGCCGCCTGCTGGACGGTGCGCGCCCGCGCCCTGCGCCGCAGGCGGTGACATGCGGACTCGTCGACATGTCGACGTGCGAGGCCGGCGGTCGCCGAAGGGAGTCCGGCGGTGCCGGTAGCGGCGGCGCGCTACTCGGAGCCCTCCGCGTGCTGCTCGCCGCCGCCCGCTCCGCCGGACTCCTCGAGATGGCGCCGCGCCCACGAGCGCAGCTCCTCGGCGGCGGCCTCCTTGTCCATCGGGCCGTTCTCCAACCGCAGCTCCAGCAGGAACCGCCAGGCCTTGCCGATCATCGGTCCCGGCCCGATGTCGAGGATCTGCTGGATCTCGTTGCCGTCGAGGTCGGGGCGGACCTTGTTGAGCTCCTCCTCCTCGGCGAGGCGGTCGATGCGGCGCTCGATGTCGTCGTAGGCACGGGCGAGCGCGGCGGCCTTGCGGCGGTTGCGGGTGGTGCAGTCGGCCCGGGTGAGCACGTGCAGCCGCTGCAGCTGGTCGCCGGCGTCGCGCGCGTAGCGCCGCACCGCGGAGTCGGTCCACTCGCCCTTGCCGTAGCCGTGGAAGCGCAGGTGCAGTGCCACCAGCTTGCCCACGGCGGCGATGACGTCCTTGGGGAACCGGAGCGCGCTGAGCCGGCTCTTGCTCATGGACGCGCCCACCACCTCGTGGTGGTGGAATGTGACCCGGCCGCCCGACTCGAACGCGCGGGTCTTGGGCTTGCCGATGTCGTGCAGCAGGGCGGCCAGGCGCAGCACGAGGTCGGGCTGCATGCCGCGCCTGCGCTCCAGCTCGATGGCCTGGTCCAGCACGGTCAGCGAGTGGTCGTAGACGTCCTTGTGCCGGTGGTGCTCGTCGATCTCCAGCCGCATGCGCGGGATCTCCGGCAGCACGTGGTCGGCGATGCCGAAGTCGACCATCAGCTCGACGCCTGTGCGCGGGTCGCGGCTGAGCATCAGCTTGACGAGCTCGTCGCGGACGCGCTCGGCGGAGACGATGGCCAGCCGGTCGGCCATGGCCGAAGCGGCCTCGCGGACCTCGGGTGCCGGGGTCATGGCGAGTTGGGCGGCGAAGCGCACGGCGCGCATGATGCGCAGCGGGTCGTCGCTGAAGGAGTCCTCGGGCAGGCCCGGTGTGCGCAGCCGGGCGTCCTTGAGGTCGGCCAGGCCCCCGAAGGGGTCGACGAACTCCCGCTCGGGCAGCCGGACGGCCATGGCGTTGACGGTGAAGTCGCGGCGGAGCAGGTCGTCGTGCAGGGAGGTGCCGTAGTGGACCTCGGGCTTGCGGGACTTGGGCTGGTAGGACTCGCTGCGGTAGGTGGTGATCTCCAGTTGCAGGCCGTCCTTGCGCAGCCCGACGGTGCCGAAGTCGATACCCACCGTCCACACGGCGTCGGCCCAGCCCTCGACCAGGGCGAGGATGGTCTGCGGCACGGCGTCGGTGGTGAGGTCGAAGTCGTGGACCTCGCGGCCGAGCAGGGCGTCGCGCACGGGTCCGCCCACCATCGCGAGCTCGTGCCCGCCCGCGGAGAACAGCTCGCCCAGCTCCTGGACGACGGAGTCGATGGAACCGAAGAGGTCGGTTATCGCCGCGCGCTGCTGGTCGGTGAGGTCGCCCGGGACGGTCGGCGCAGTCCCGCCCGCGGGTTCGCGTGGGGACTCACCGGGAAACGCTGTGTTCGGCACACCACCAGAGACTAGGGGGCCTCCCCCGGTCATGCGAATCGGCCGGAGCCCCTGTGGAGGGGGGCCGGCCGAGGCGCCGACCGCCTGCGGGAGGTGCGGGCGGGGTCTGGGACAGCGCCGCCCTACATTCCGCCCTGGCCGTAATGCAACGGAGCGCGGCCGGGTAGGGGGTATCGTTCTCAGCAGTCCGCCGCGACTCCCGCGCGCCCGACGGGGGTGCACGCGCGGGTCGCGAGATTGCGGCGTCCAGCGCTTTCGTACCCAATCCCCCGCGGGCCACTGTCAACCTGACACGGAAGACCTTCTGGCGTGCGTCGAATCGTCCACATCGGCGCGGTCGTGGCCACGACCGCAGCCGTCATCCCGGCCCTGGCCGCCTTCAACCCTGCCCAGGCCCCGGCCCCGGCCGACCCTGACGGGGGAGGCTCCACGACGGCTCCGCTGATCGTCGAGGAGATCACGCCGAAATCCATCGGCCGCAGCAGCACGATCCGGATCACCGGCCAGGTCACCAACACCACCGGCAGCGCGCTTCGCGACGTCAGCGTGCGGTTCAGCTACGAGACCTACGCCTTCACCGAGCGGTCCGAACTCGACGCCTTCTCCTCCGGCGAAGGCGCCCAGCCCGACGTCGAGGCGGCCGAGGTCGAGCTGGGCGGCCCGCTCGAACCCGGCGAGTCCGCCGACTACACCCTGCGCGCCGACGCCTCCGACCTCGCGCTCTCGTCCTGGGGCGTCTACCCCGCCGCCGTGCAGGCCTTCGACGGCTCCGGCGACGGCATCGGCGCCGAGCGCACGTTCCTGCCCTACCGCAGCGGCGACGGCGCGCCCGCGTCGGTCCAGATCGCCTGGGTGTGGCCGCTGATGGACCGCCCTCAGCGCGCCGACGAGGACACCTTCCTGGACAACTCGCTGGTGCAGAGCCTGGGCCCCGAAGGGCGGCTCGGCCGACTGCTCACCGCCGGCGCCCAGAGCGACGAGGTGTCCCTGGAACCCGAGGCGCCCGCGGAGGAGGCCTCGCCCTCGCCCTCGACCGCGGAGAGCCCGTCGGGCAGCCCGTCGGCCTCCGCCGGCGAAGCCGGCGGCTCCGCGGGAGGCGCCGAGGACTCCACCGACGGCACCGGCTCCGACGTGCCCGTGACCTGGGCGGTCGACCCGGGACTGCTGGCCGACATCGAACGCCTGACCTCCCCGTACCGGGTGACCGACGACCCCCAGGCCGTGGCCGAGGCCGCGGCCGGCAGGGGCACCTCCGGGGGCGACGCCGCCGCCACCACCTCCGAGGAGGCGAGCCCCGACGCCCGGATCTGGCTCGAGCAGGCCCGCGCCGCGCTGGCCGACGGCTCCGTGGTGTCGACGCCCTACGCCTCGGCCGACATCGCCGCGCTCCTGCGCCACGGGCTCTCCGAGGACGCCGACGCCGCGGTCTCCCTGGGCCGCGAGACCGTGGAGCGGGTACTGGAACGCCCCGCCGACGACACCGTGGCGCTGCCCCGGGGCGGGCTGATGAACACCGCGACCCGCGAGTTCTACCAGCGGCAGGGCGCCGGCACGTTCCTGCTGCGCGACGACGCCATGCCCGCCCAGTCCTGGGTGGAGCACACGCCGACCGCCCAGGCCCCCCTCTCGCTCGGCAAGGGCGAGGAGGGCACCGCGCTGGTCGCCGACAGCAGCCTGACGGACGTCGTGAGCCGAAACGCCTCGGACCCCGGCGAGGCCGCACTGGCACAGCAGCGCTTCGCCGCCGAGACCGCGATGATCGCCGGCGAGGACACCGACACCAAGCGCACCGTCGTCGCCTACCCGACCTCCGGCTGGAACCCCGGCGCCGAGTACGCCGCGGGCATGCTGGAGGCCAGCGGATCGCTGCCCTGGCTGGAGCCCGTGGACCTGTCCGAGGTCGAGCCGTCGGGCCCCGACGCCGGCGAGGAGCGCGAGAAGCTCACCTACCCCAAGCGCGGCACCCGCGCCGAGCTGGGCAAGGACTATCTGAGCGAGATCAAGGACCTGCGGGGCCGGGTGCGGCTGTTCAACAGCATCCTGGTCGACGGCGAGGACCCGTTCCGCCCGGCCGTGCTGCGACTGGAGTCGGCCGCCTGGCGCCACGACCTCGATCTGGCGCGCCCGGCGCGTGTGCTGGTCGAGCAGGCGGTCGAGCGGGACATGGACAAGGTCCGCATCCTCCCCACCGAGCCGGTGACGCTCGCCAGCGCGACCGGCACCATCGGGATCCTGATCGCCAACGACCTGGACAACCACACGGTCAGGGTGAACCTGTCGCTGCTCTCGGAGAACCCCGAGCGGCTGTCCATCGGCAACTACGAGGACGCCATCGAGATCGGGCCGGGCCGCAAGACCACCGTCTACGTTGAGCTGTCCACGCGGGTCAACGGCCGCACCATGATCCAGATGAACCTGCACAACCTCAGCGGCGAGCCGATCTCCGAGGAGCAGGTGCTGGCGGTCAACGCGACCGGCATGGGCAGCCAGGCCCTGGTCATCAGCGGCATCGGCGCCCTGGTTCTCGTGGTGGCCCTCACGCCGCGCGCCCTGCGCAAGTGGGCGCGCAACCGGGCCCGCCGCGACTCGGCCGCGGGGGCCGCGAGCGCCGGCGGCGGCGAGGAGCCCGACGAGCCCGACGAGCCCGACGAGCCCGACGAGCCCGGCGACGACGGTGAAGCGTCCGCCGGGGGACCCGGCGTGCAGGACAATGATGACGGGTCCACGAGTCCCGCGCCGACCGGCTTCAACGCCGATTCCGCCTCTTCCGCGCACACCGCCGAGGACGAGGACGAGGACGACGACGAGAGCGGACCCGGCAACACCCCGGCCGGGCGGTAGCCGCACGCTCCGCCGCGGGCGAGCCGCCCTGCAAAGCCACGTACTTCGAAGGGATCCGTCTGTGGCCACCGAGACCACCAACGGCAGCGACGACCCCTCCGCCTCCGGCGGGGAGGCGGCGGCCGAGGCCGCACGCAGCGGAGCCGACCCCGCTGCCGCGGCCGAGGCGGCGGCTCCGGCCGCCGCGCAGGAGCCGGAGCGGCCGACCGAGGGCAGCGGCGGCTCCGGCGGCATGATGCGCTCCAGCGCCATCATGGCCTCCGGCACGATGGTCTCGCGTGTCACCGGATTCGTTAAGTCGCTGGTCATAGCCGCGGCGCTGGGCACGCAGCTGCTCGGTGACGCCTATCAGACCGCCCAGACCATCCCCTTCATCATCAACGACCTGCTCATCGGCGGGCTGATCGCCAGTGTCCTGGTGCCCCTGCTGGTCAAGCGGCGCATGCGCGACGCCGACGGCGGCGTGCAGACGGAGAGCCGCCTGTTCACCGCCGCGGTGATCGTGCTGCTGGCCGTGACCGCGCTCGCGATCGCCGCCGCCGAGCCGATCATCGGCCTCTACCTGGGCGACTCCTCTCCGGAGCAGGTGCAGGTATCGGTCTACCTGGCGCGCTTCCTGCTGGCCCAGATCTTCTTCGTCGGGCTCAGCGGCCTGATCAGCGGAATGCTCAACAGCCGCAACCGGTTCGGCGCACCGGTGTGGGCGCCCGTGCTCAACAACCTGGTGATCATCGCCGTGGGCGGACTGTTCCTGTGGGCGGCCGGCGCGGGGCGCACCGTCGACACCGTGACCCAGGGCGAACTGGTGCTGCTGGGCGCGGGCACCTCGTCGGGCATGGCGGTGCAGGCGGTCGTGCTGGTCGTCGCGCTGTGGCGGGCCGGCTTCCGCTGGCGCCCCCGGCTGGACCTGCGCGGTTCGGGGCTGGGCGAGGCGCTGCGCAGCGCGGGCTGGATGTTCGTCTACACCCTGATGACCCAGCTGGGCCTGCTGATCACCGCCAACGTCGTGAACCGCGCCGGCGCCGCAAGCGTGCGCGGAGGCTACGACGTCGGCGCCGGGCTGACCGCCTACAACTTCGCCTACACCCTCTTCCAACTGCCCTACGCCGTCATCGCGGTCTCCCTGATCACCGTGCTGCTGCCGCGGATGAGCGCCGACGCCGAGGCGCGGCGCTGGCAGGACGTCCGCGACGGGTTCTCCCGGACCCTGCGGATCTCGGCGCTGGTGCTGGTTCCGCTGGGCCTGGCGCTGGCGATCTACTCGGTGCCGCTGGCCACGCTGATCTTCGCGCGCGGCAACACCTCCGCCGGCGACGCGGCCAACATCGGCGCCGTGCTGTGCGCGATGGCGCTGGGCCTCGTGCCGTTCACGATCTTCCAGCTGATGCTGCGGGTGTTCTACGCGATGAGCGACACCCGCACGCCCGCGCTTATCAGCATGGCCAACGTCACCGTGCACGGTGTACTGGCCTACATCGCCTTCCTCGTGCTGCCCCCCAACCTCGTCGTCGTGGGCGTGGCCGCCGGGTTCATGCTGTCGTTCGTGTCGGGGCTGACCATCGCCGGCTTCATCCTCAGCCGCCGCCTCGGCGGGCTTGACGGGCGCCACATCGGTGGCACATTGTTGCGGCTGCACGCGGCCGCGCTTCCCAGCGCAGCCGTCGGCATCGGCGTGCTGTGGTTCGCCACCACCCGCTTCGGCGACGGCCTCGCCACCAACATCGGGGCGCCGGTCGTCGGCTGCCTCGCGGGAGCACTGCTGTTCCTCCTCTGCGCCCGGCTGCTGGTTCCCGAGCTGTCCGACGCGGCGGCCCTCGTGCGCGCACGGCTACGGCGCTAGACCAGGCGCGGCCCCCTGCCACCGCGGCCGCCGGCTCCACCCTCTTCGCGCATCCCCCCTACGAGGAAGCCCCAGGACCATGACGCAACCGGTGGCGGCCGGCCCGCCCGAAGAGCGGCCCGGCGGCGGCCCCGCAGACGCCCGGGACGCGGCGCGCAAGCGGCGCATCCCCATGCCCGACGAGGTCCTGGAAGCGGTCGAGCAGGCCGAGCCCGACACCGACCCCGAACCGGGCCTGCACCCCGACCACGACCCCTCCGACTACGGCGACCTGGGCACCGCGGACCGCCCGGGCGAGGAGGGCAACGAGATCGGCGGCGCCGCGCACAGCGCGCCGGGCAACCTGATGCGCTCTAGCGCGATCATGGCCGCCGGCACCGTGGTCTCGCGCGCAACGGGGTTCGTCCGCACGATCGTGCTCGCCGCGGCCCTGGGCACGCAGCTGCTCGGCGACGCCTACCAGACGGCGAACATGGTGCCCTTCGCCGTCTACGACCTGCTCATCGGCGGGCTGCTGGCCAGCGTCTTCGTCCCGTTCCTGGTCAAGCGCAACAAGCGCGACGCCGACGGCGGCGCGGCAACCGAGCAGCGCCTGTTCACCGTGATCCTGCTGGTGCTGGCCGTGATCACGATCGCGGCGATCGCGCTGGCCGAATGGCTGATCCGCATCTACGCCGGCGAGTTCACCGCCCCCCAGCACGAAGCGGCCACGCTGCTGGCGCGGTTCCTGCTGGGCCAGATCTTCTTCATCGGCGCGAGCGGCATCGCAAGCGCCATGCTCAACAGCCGCAACCGGTTCGGCGCGCCGATGTGGGCACCGGTGCTGAACAACCTGGTGATCATCGGCGTCGGCGTGATGTTCCTGGTGATCACCGGACCGGGCACCACGCCCGGTTCGGTCACCGGCGGCCAACTGACCCTGCTGGGCCTGGGCACCACGGGCGGGCAGGTGCTGCAGGCGCTCGTGCTGGTGTGGGCGCTGTTCGCCGCGGGGTTCCGCTGGCGCCCGCGCCTCGACCTGCGCGGCTCCGGGCTGGGCGAGGCCGTCCGCACCGCGGCGTGGATGATGCTCTACGTCGGGGTCGCCCAGGCGGGCCTGCTGGTGACGACCAACGTGGCCACACGCGCGGGCGTCCGCGCGGCGCAGGAGGGCGACGCTGCGGGGGGCGCCGGCATCACCGCCTACCAGTACGCGTCGATGCTCTTCCAGCTGCCGTACGCCATCATCGCGGTCTCGGTGATCACCGCCCTGCTGCCGCGGATGAGCGCGCACGTCGCCGACGGCCGCAAGGACCTGGTGCGCTCGGACTTCTCCCGCGGCCTGCGGCTGTCGGCGGTGCTGATCGTGCCGCTGTCGGTGGCGATGATCGTCTTCGCAGTCCCGTTCTGCGTGCTGATCTACGCCAACGGGAGCACCTCGGCCGAGGACGCGGGGGCCATCGGGCGGATCCTCATGGTGTTCGCGGCGATGCTCATCCCCTTCACCATGTTCCAGCTGCAGATGCGGGTCTACTACGCGCTGGGCGACACCAGGACGCCGTCGCTGATCGCGCTCCCCGCCGAGGCCGCGCACGCCGCGCTCGCCGTCACGCTGCTGATGACCGCGCCGCCGCGGCTGGTGGTGGTGCTGCTGCCGGTCGCCTACGGCACTTACTACATCGTCGGGTCCGTGCTGGCCTGGCGCGGGCTGCGCCGTCGGATCAACGGTCTGGACGGCCGGCGGATTCTGCGGACCCTGGCGCTGCTGTACGCGGCCGCGGTCCCCAGCGCGGTCTTCGGAGTCGCCATGGTGGCGTCCTTCGGATTGGTTCCGGGCACCGTGCTGCCGTCTCTGCTGGCCATGGTTACCGGCGGCACGGTGGGCGCGCTGATCTTCATCCTGGTCGCCAAGCGCCTGGGTGTGACTGAAGTCACAACATTCTTGGAAATGGTGCGAAGCCGCCTGTTGCGCCGCTGATCACCAGGCCGACTGACTCTGCGTAGTCGACAAAAGGACCCAAATGCTCGTTCACCCGCCCACACCTGGCCACCGAAGGCGGTGCCTGTGCGTCCTAGCATGGAACGGCAGTTCTATGCCGCCGCCCATGAGTTTTCTGAGCTGCCCGAAGGGAGGTTGGGGACAGGCACAGACACGGCCGGACCCGCCCCGCAGACAGCTTCGAGCGGGAGCGGCCCGAGTCGGCCGTCACGTCCGTCACTCCCGGCATGAGCACCTTCATGATTGAGCCCGGCGCCCGTCTCGCAGGCCGTTATCGACTCGACAGCCAGGTAAGCCACACCGCAGGGGCCACCCTGTGGAAGGCGACCGACGAGACCCTGGCCCGGCTCGTCGCCGTGTGGACCTTCGCGGAGGGTTTCCCCAGGACCAGCGAGGTCGTCCGCGCCGCGCGGGCCACCAGCCGCGTCGCCGACTCCCGCGTCACCCAGGTGTTCGACGCCGATGACAGCGGCCCCACCCCCTACGTCGTCGAGGAGTGGGTGGCCGGGCAGTCCCTGGCCGACCTCCTCTCCCAGGGCCCGCTCGAACCCGAGCGCGCCGCCGGTCTGGTGGCGGAGGCCGCCGAGACCCTGGCCACCGCGCACGCGGCCGGCCTTTACCACCTGAACCTGACCCCCGGCAAGCTGATCTGGAGCCTGGGTGGCGCCGTCAAGGTCACCGGCATCGGCGTGGACGCCGCGCTGGGCGGCCTCACTGCCGAGCAGCCCGCCGCGGCCGACGCCCAAGGGCTCGGGCGGCTGCTGTACGCGGGGCTGACCGCCCACTGGCCCGACGCGGCCCGCAGCGGGATTCCGGCCGCGCCCCCGGTCGCCGGCGCTCCGTGCCAACCGGTGCAGCTCAACTCCGGTGTCTCCCAGTACCTCAACGACCTCGTCTGCCGCTCGGCGTTCCTGGCCCCGCTGCACGGGGGTCCCCTGGCAACGCCCCGCGAGATCGCCGACGCGCTGGCCCAGGTGCCGCGCATGGTCCCGCTGCCCGCCGCCCCGGCGAACGCGCCGATGGCTCCCGAGCCCGCCCGCGGCACCTCGCGCCGCTCCGGCGAGTTCCCCGCCGCCTCGCACGCCTCGCACGCTCCCGCTCCCCCGCAGCGCCAGGCTCCGGCGCCGCGCCAGCGCCGCCGCCGCGAGGGCGGCATGCCCGCCGGGGTCACGCGGATGCTGGTCGGCGGGCTCGCCCTGGTCGTGTTCATCGGGGTCGTGGTGGCCGCTTGGAACATCGGCACCAGCATGAGCGGCTCCGGCGGCGGCGAGGACCCCGACGGCCAGACCACCGGGGGCGATGGCGGCCAGGACCCGGCCGAGCTCTCGGCGATACCGCCGCAGTCGGCCAACGGCTTCGACCCGCTGGGCGACGACGGCGAGGAGCACGACGAGATCGCCGGCCAGGCCGTCGACGGCCAGCCCACCACCGAGTGGCACACCCAGGGCTACGAGTCCGCCGACCTCGGCGGACTGAAGCAGGGGGTGGGCCTGCGGATCGACCTCGGCAAGAGCCACGAGGTGCACGAGGTCTCGCTCGACCTCGGCGACGGACCCCACGACGTGGAGATCCTCGTGGGCGACTCCACCGACCCCTCCGCTCTCGGCGCCGGCGGTTCGCCGGCGGCGTCCGAAAGCGGTGCGCAGGGCGAAGTCGACTTCGAGTTGTCCGAACCTGCCGAAGCGCAGTATGTCGTCGTATGGTTCACTAGTCTGCCCCAGGACGGGGCGAGGTATCGGGGCATCGTCAACGAGGTCGAGCTGCGCGGGAAAACGTGACTACGGTGATTGACGCGGTTCAGGAGCTCCCCGACAAGGAGCTGTTGTCCAGGCACGCTCAGGGGGACGACCGGGCATTCGGAGAGCTGGTCCGGCGCCACCGCGAGCGCATGTGGGCTGTCGCGATCCGCGTCCTCGGCGACTCCGAGGAGGCCGCCGACGCCCTGCAGGACGCCTTCCTCTCCGCGTTCCGCGGCGCACACCGCTTCCGCGGCGAAGCCCAGGTGAGCACCTGGCTGCACCGCATCGTGATCAACGCCTGCCACGACCGCATGCGCCGCAAGATGGTCCGGCCGGCGGTCCCCACCGACGACGCCACGCTCGACGTCATCTCCAACGAGCGGACCAAGGCCAGCACCCCCGACCCCACCGGCAGCAGCGACTCCGCGATGGACGTCCACGCCGCGCTGGGAAAGCTGCCCGAGGAGCAGCGCCTCGCGCTGGTGCTCGTCGACATGATGGGCTACCGCGTCGACGAGGCCGCCGAGATCCTCGAAGTCGCCCCCGGAACGGTGAAAAGCCGCTGTGCGCGGGGACGCGCGAGACTTCTGCCATATCTGGCCCACTTGAGGAACCCTGAGCACTCGCGGGACGTCACATCCCCGAGAGGAGGTGACAGGGCATCGTGACGTCTCATGTGGACGCGGAGACTCTCGCCTTGTCGGCCGAAGGCCTGCTGGAGCACAACGACGAGAGCACCGTCCAGCAGCATGTCGCGGACTGCGCCGCGTGCGCCGCGCAGCGCTCGGAGCTGGCCGATGTCACTCGGGTCTTGGCGGAGGTGCCCGCAGCTCCGCTGCCGGACGCCGTGGCCGAGCGGCTCGACGCCGCAGTGCGTGCCGAGACCGAGTCCCGCCGCACCGAAGGCGGCGGTTCGGACGGCGGTTCCGGCGACGGCTCCGCGGCGGCGGAATCCGGTCCACCGCCTCCCCAGCCTCCTTCGCACCCGTCGAACGTCGTCCCCCTGCGGCGGCGGTGGATCAACTACCTCGCCGTCGCGGCGGCGGCCGTGGTGGTCGTGGGCGGCGGGACCGCGGTCATGCGCGGTTTCCTCACCGACCCGGTGAACGGCCGGCTCGCCGGGCCCGGCGACAGCGCGAGCGAGCACAGCGCGCACAAGGACGCGGGGCTGGCCTACCGTCCGGTGGTCGTCGAGAGCGGGACCGTCTACACCGAGGAACGCCTGACCGAGCAGGCCGGGGTCGTTCTCGACCGGAGCGACCCGACCGCTCCAGGCGGCGCTGAGGGCGACGCTGGCGCCTCCGCGCAGGAGGGCCGGAGTGACTCCTCGGAGGTCCCCGACGACGTCTCCTCCTGCCTTCAGGCGCGCGAGAGCGACTCCGGCAGGAACCCGGTGCTGGTCGACGTCGCCGAGTACTCCTCGGACGGCGCGCCGGGCCCGGCCTGGGTGATGTACTACGGTTCCCGGCCCGGCAGCGAGGCGCAGGAGTCCTACGACGTGGTCGTCCTGTCGCCGGACTGCGGCACGGCCGGCGGGGCCGACCCGGTGCTCGCCGAGACCACGGTGCCCGCGCCCTAGGCGGACCGCCGACGCACAGGCTTCCGGCCCCCTCCGCCTCCGGCGGCGGGGGCCGTTTCACGTGGCCGCCGCGCGGCTCGGCGGCGCACCCGATTCGCCGACGGATCCACACGTCGACACGTCGACACGTCCCCGGGCCCGGATGGGAATTGGACGCGCCTACCATCTGTTGGGACAGACGACTTTCCCCGCGGGCAGCCGCCAGCGCTCTGCCCGCCGACCGACCGGAGGGCGACGATCGTGAGCGACGTCCGCAATGTAATCATCATCGGGTCGGGACCCGCGGGCTATACCGCGGCCGTCTACGCCGCCCGCGCCGAGCTGCAGCCCCTGGTGTTCGAGGGCTCCATCACCGCCGGCGGCGCCTTGATGAACACGACCGACGTCGAGAACTTCCCCGGGTTCCCGGACGGCATCATGGGCCCGGACCTGATGGACCACTTGCGCAAGCAGGCTGAGCGCTTCGGCGCCGAACTGGTGGCCGACGACGTCACCGAGGTCGACCTGAGCGCGACGCCGAAGGTCGTCAAGGTCGGCGAGGACGTCCACAAGGCCCGCACGGTGATCGTCGCGACCGGCTCCGGCTACCGCGAGCTGGGCGTGCCCGGCGAGACCGAGTTCTCCGGACGCGGGACCTCCTGGTGCGCCACGTGTGACGGCTTCTTCTTCCGCGACCAGGACATCGCCGTGGTCGGCGGCGGCGACACCGCGATGGAGGAGGCGACCTTCCTCACCCGCTTCGCCCGCTCGGTGACGGTCATCCACCGCCGCGGCGAGCTGCGCGCGAGCAAGATCATGCAGGAGCGGGCCTTCGCCAACGACAAGATCCGATTCCTGTGGAACACCGAGGTCACCGAGGTCGTCGGCGAGTCCAAGGTCTCCGGCGTGCACCTGCGCAACACGGTCACGGGTGAGGAGAGCAAGCTGGACGTCACCGGCCTGTTCGTCGCCATCGGCCACGACCCCCGCGTGGAGCTCTTCGAGGGCCAACTGGACTTCGACTCCGAGGGCTACCTGGCCGTCGACGCCCCGAGCACCCGCACCAACCTCCCCGGCGTCTTCGCCGCCGGCGACGTCGTCGACCACAACTACCGCCAGGCCGTCACCGCCGCCGGCACCGGCTGCGCCGCCGCACTGGACGCCGAGCGCTACCTGGCAGACCAGGGCCGCTGATCCCCGCCGCCCGGCGCACCCTCGACTACAACGACCACGCGACCACTTGCGACCGATGAGGAGTTCCCCGTGTCCGACCTGAAGAAGGTAACCGACAGCACCTTCGAGACCGACGTACTGAAGAGCGATAAGCCGGTGCTGGTCGACTTCTGGGCGGAGTGGTGCGGCCCGTGCCGCCAGGTCGCCCCGATACTGGAGGAGATCGCGGCCGACCACGGCGACAAGCTGGAGATCGTCAAGCTCAACACTGACGAGAACCCGGAGACCACCCGGGATGCGGGCGTCCTGTCGATCCCGATGATGAACGTCTACCGGAACGGCGAGCTCGTCAAGCAGATCAAGGGCGCCAAGCCCAAGCGCAAGCTGCTGCAGGACCTGGAGGAGTTCATCGGCTGAGTCGCCCGGCTCCGCCGCCGCGTGTTTCACGTGAAACGCTTGACGCGGAAGCCGAGGGCGGTCGCCCTCTCCACACGCGTAAGCGCCCCCCGAGTCTCGGGGGGCGCTTTCGCGTTTGCTCGTCGCCGGTCGCTTCGTCCCCGGTCGCTTCGGCGCCATGTCGACACCGCTTGTCGACTCACGGGAGGATTCCGCCTCTCGGTCGACACGGCGACGAGTCGACGCCTGCAACGCGGGGGTGTACGGCCGACCGGGCGCTGCGCCGGCCCGGTCGGCGAGCGTCTCACTCCTGGGTCGATCCCGGCGCCATGGCGGCGATGATGCGCTCCAGGTCCTCGCGCGTCGCGAACTCGACCACGATCTTGCCCTTGTTGCGCCCCTGGTTGATCTTCACCCGGGTCTCGAACACGTCGGAGAGGCGCCGCGACCACTCCTCCATCTCCGGGTTCGGTCCGCTGCGCGCCGGGGAGCGGCGGGGCGCCGGGCGCTTCTCGTCGGTCTCGCCGAGCGTGATGACCTCCTCCAGCGCCCGGACCGACAGCCCCTCCTCGACGATGCGCCGGGCGAGGCGGTCCTGGGTGTCGGAGTCCTCGACGGACAGCAGGGCCCGGGCGTGGCCCGCACTCAGGACGCCGGCGGCCACGCGACGCTGCACCGACGGCGAGAGGTTCAGCAGGCGCAGGGTGTTCGTGATGTGGGGGCGAGAGCGGCCGATGCGCTTGGCGAGCTCGTCGTGTGTGGCGCCGAAGTCGTCCAGCAGCTGCTGATAGGCGGCCGCCTCCTCCAGCGGGTTGAGCTGCTGCCGGTGCAGGTTCTCCAGGAGGGCGTCGCGCAGCAGCTCGTCGTCGGTGGTCTCGCGGACGATCGCCGGGATGCGGTCGAGGCCCACCTCCTTGCTCGCGCGCCATCGGCGCTCGCCCATGATGAGCTCGTAGCGCCCCGCGCTGAGCTTGCGGACGACGATCGGCTGCAGCAGGCCGACCTCGGCGATCGATGCGCGCAGCTCCTCCAGCGCTTCCTCATCGAAGTGCTGGCGGGGCTGCCGCGGGTTCGGTGTAACGGCGCCTACCTCGACCTCCTCGAGGTAGGCGCCCCCGATGGCCTCAGGGTGCTGCTGCTCCGCACCGAGGTCGGACGGGGCGTCCAGGCTGGCTGCCTCGGGCGCTTGCGGTATCAACGCGCCAAGGCCCTTGCCCAGACCGCGCCGCTGCTGGCTCACCGACGTCTCCCTTCACGTCTCATGGTCAGTTACCGGCGCTCATCTTCGCCCGGTAGGCGATCTCGCGCGCCGCCTCCATGTAGGCGACCGCGCCGGTGGACCCCGGATCGTAGGTCATCACGGACTGCCCGTAGCTCGGGGCTTCCGAGACGCGCACACTTCGAGGCACCAGTGTCTTGAGTACCAGATCGCCGAAGTGTCCGCGTACTTCATCCGCAACCTGGGATGCCAGCCTCGTCCGGCCGTCGTACATGGTGAGCAGAATGGTGGAGATCTCCATCGCGGGGTTGAGGTGCGACTTCACCAGTTCCACGTTGCGCAGCAACTGCCCGAGCCCTTCGAGGGCGTAGTACTCGCACTGGATCGGGATGAGCACCTCTTCGCAGGCGACCATGGCGTTCACTGTGAGGAGGCCGAGTGAGGGCGGGCAGTCGATGAAGATGTAGTCCAGCTCGCTGCTGTCGTAGGCGGAGAACGCCCGCTTGAGCCGCGACTCGCGGGCCACCAGCGAGACCAGTTCGATCTCCGCGCCGGCGAGGTCGATGGTGGCAGGGACGCACCAGAGGTTGTCGATATCGGGTACCGGCTGCGCGAGGTCGCGGATCTCCTCGTCCTCGACGAGGCAGTGGTAGATCGAGCGCGAGTCGGCGCTGCGGTCCATCGACAACGCGGTGGAGGCGTTCCCCTGGGGATCGAGGTCGACGACGAGCACCCGGTTGCCGTGCATCGCCAGCGACGCGGCCAGGTTGACGGTCGTCGTGGTCTTGCCGACACCGCCCTTCTGGTTCGCGACACTCATGACGCGGCACTCAGCGGGGCGCGGCCAGGAGTTGTCGCCGTGTCCGCGCACCGACATCGCAACCCGAGCCGCACGAGCTATCGGGGTGTCGTATTCCACCTCGGCGTCAGGCGCGGAGATGACGTCGGTATCCGTTTCACGTGAAACATCGGCGGGCATGGCTTGGTCCTCCCAGCGAGGCGTTTCATGTGAAACATAGGCGCCGTCGGTCTGGTTCTGGGGCACGAATGACTTCACCTCTTCCGTCCGCGCTTCTTCCTGGAGCCACCTGAGGAGCGCCGCGCCTTGGACGCGCTGGAGTGACCGCTCTCAGATGTGACAGTCACGCGAACAACCGTGGTAGCGGGTTCGACTTTACCGCGCCCAACCCGGATCACATCAGCAACGCATGGGCGTTGTGCCGACAAATCCCTGCGCGCTTCCTCAAGTTCACTCTCCGCTTGCTCCCCCTTGAGGGCGAGCAGGCTGCCACCTTTGCGAAGCAGGGGCAGCGCCCACACGCCCAGCCGGGCGAGCGGCGCGACCGCCCGGGCCGTGGCGATGTCGGCCCGGACCTCCGAGCGCATCTCCTCTGCCCGTCCACGTCGCACCTGCACGTTGGGGAGTTCGAGATAGTCGATGCACTCGCGCAGGAAGACGGTCCTCCGCAGCAGCGGCTCCAGGAGAGTCACCGTCAGGTCTGGGCGCAGAATACCCAGTACCACTCCGGGAAGACCGGCGCCCGAACCGATGTCGACGACGTCCGCTCCCTCCGGGACCAACTCCTCGATCACGGCGCAGTTCATCAGATGCCGCTCCCACAGGCGGGGAACCTCACGCGGGCCGATCAGCCCTCGTTCAACTCCGGCGTGAGCGAGGAGGTCCGCGTACCGGGCCACGAGCGGGAGTGTGTCGCCGAACAGGTCTTTCGCATGTTCGGGCGGTGCCACCATCCCCTCAGCACCCGAGGCCATCAGTCACCACCTTGACCCTTTCAGACCGGTCAGCGATCAATCGACAGGTCGACATGGACAGAAATATCCAAGGAAGTAGATACAGAAGCGCCCCCCACGATCCTATGCGTGAGGGGCGCCTGCGCGGACGTTATGTTTCACGTGAAACCGAAGCGGTAGAGATCCGTTTCCGCCGTCGTGGCCGGGTCCGAGCGGTCGCAGCGGATCTTCGCCGATGGAGCGGCCGCACCGCGGGGTCAGCCGGCCGGGTAGACCACCACGTAGCGGTTGGGCTCCTCGCCCTCGGACTCGCTGCGCAGTCCCGCCGCCGCGACGGCGTCGTGCACGACCTTCCGCTCGAACGGCGTCATCGGCTCCAGCGGCTTGACCTCGCCCGACTTCCTGACCGCCTCGACGGCGTCGGCACCGACCCGCGAGAGGGCCTTGCGCCGGGAGTCGCGGAAGCCGCCGATGTCGAGCATCAGGCGGCTGCGGTTGCCGGTCGACCGGTGCACGGCCAGGCGGGTCAGCTCCTGCAGCGCTTCCAGCACCTCGCCGTTGTCGCCGATGAGCTCGTCGAGCGTCGCGCCCACGACCGACACCAGCGCGCGGTCGCCCTCGACGTCCATGTCGATGTCGCCGTCGAAGTCGGCGATGTCCAGCAGGCCCTCGATGTAGTCGGCCGCGATGTCGCCCTCGCGCTCCAGGGCGGCGACGTCGACGACGGCCTCGTCCTCGTTCTCCGGCGCCTCCGCCACGGCCACGCTGCCGCGCTCGTCCGCCCCGTCCTCGTTGCCGTTACTCACAGCGAACTGTCTCCTAACGTCTGTGCGGGTGCGGGAGACGCGCTTCCAGGGCTTGATAGGCCTGCGCGACCCTTCACCCGATGGTCCTAGCCCTTGCCGCCGGTGCGCTTGGCCCGCGACTGCTTCCTCGGCTGCCTACGCTCGATCTTAGGCTCTTCGACCGGTTCTGGCGCGCTCTCTTTGCGCTTGCCGAGAAGGCCTTTCGCGGAACCGTTGGGCGAGGCGGTCTTGGCGGCGTCCGCGGAGCTCTCGGCGCTGCCCTCGGCGGGCTTGCGGTAGAGGAAGTGCTGCTGGCCCATGGTCCACACGTTGGAGGTCACCCAGTAGATCAGCACACCGATCGGCATGCCCAGACCGAAGAGGCCGAAGGCCGGCGCCAGGTACATCATGATCTTCTGCGACTGCGCCATGGGGTTGTCGGGCATCTGCACCGTGCTGCGCTTCATGCTCTGGCGCATCGTCAGGAAGGTCGTGCCGCCCATGATCACGCAGGCGACGACGATCACGGCCTTGGCGATGATGGGGTTGGCACCGTAGCCCTCCAGCTCCTGGTTGCTCATCAGGAACTGCGCGGCCAGCGGTGCGTGGAAGATCGCCGCGTTCTGGGCGCTCTCGACGAGGTCCGGGGTGAATCCGTACTGCGCCTTGCCCTGGGCGACGTTGCGCAGCACGTTGAACAGCGCGAAGAACACCGGCATCTGCAGCAGCAGGGGGAGGCAGCCCATCAGGGGGTTGGTGCCGCTCTCCTGGTAGAGCTTCATCTGCTCCTGCTGGAGGCGCTGCTTGTCGTTCTTGTAGCGCTCCCGCACCTTCATCAGCTGCGGCTGCATCTCCTGGACCTTGCGCTGCGTCTGCATCTGCTTGACGAACAGCGGGACCATGATCAGCCGCATGAGGACCGTCAGCGTGACGATGGACAGGCCCCATGCCCAGCCGCTATCGGGGTTGAGTCCGATAGTCGTCAGCCCGGAGTGGATCTGGATCAGCACCCAGCCGACAATGTTGTAAAGCCAGTCCAGCACCGGCCAACTCCCTCTTCCTTCGGTTCGGCTACTGCCCCGGTGGTTCCGGTGCGGTGCCCGGTTCGACGATCGGCGCGTCCTCCTGCCCGGCGGCACCCTTGCGCGGGGGCACGGGGTCGAGTCCGCCGGGATGGAACGGGTGGCAGCGGGCGATCCTGCGCGCGGCGAGCCACAGGCCGCGCGGTGCGCCGTGCACGTGGAGCGCTTCAACGGCGTAGGCGCTGCACGAGGGATAGAAGCGGCAGACAGGGGGCAGGATCGGACTGATGAACCGCTGGTAGCCGCGGATGGGCACCACCAGCGCTCGCGCCGCTCGGCTCGGTATCTCCTCGGTCATGAATCCGCCAGATCCCCGCCGTCGCGCGTCTTCTCCGATGCGTGCGGGGCGTCAGGCCCCCTGCGACGGCGTGTCGCGTTCTTGCGGGGGCGCATCGCCGCGGTGATGGCACCGTCGAGCTGCGCGGCCAGCGTGTCGTATCCCAGGGACGCGGACAGGGGTTTGGCCCGCACTACTAGCAGGCTACCCGCAGGAAGAAGCGCGAGCCGCGCCCGCATCAGGTGGCGGAGGCGGCGCTGGACACGCTTGCGCACCACGGCGTTTCCGACGGACCTGCCGACGGCGAACCCCACGCGCGGCGGCGCCCCGGACTCCCGCGCCTCGGGCGAGGGCGCCAGGTAGGCGACGCTGAGCGCCTCGCGGCCGGCGCGCCGACCGGACCGCAGCACGGCCGTGAACTCGGCACTGCGGCGCATTCGGTTCTGGGGCGACAACATCGGAACGTTCCTCGGCGGGCTTCGGGCGTGACTGAACGATCGCCGTCCTGCGGCGCCGCGCCCCGAACAGCGCAGGTGCTCGGCGCGTCGGGTGCGGGGCTGTTCGACGGGGCCGCCGACTGCGGGCGGCCCCGTCGAACAGCCCCTAACGCACAACGAAGGCCGGCTGCCGCAGGGGACAGCCGGCCCGCAGGTCGATCGGTCGACCGTGGCCGCTAGTGGCGCACGGTCAGCTGCGCGCGCCCCTTCTTGCGGCGCGCTGCGATGATCGCGCGTCCGGCACGGGTCCGCATGCGCAGCCGGAAACCATGAACCTTGGCGCGGCGCCGGTTGTTCGGCTGAAACGTACGCTTGCTCACTGCAGGGCTCCAGGGGCGTGTAATCGAAGTACTACGGCTGCCCCACGGCAGCGGGGCACGGTGTCTGCGCTCTCCGGCGCCGAAGGGTGTTGCGAAGGTCCGCACAAGGCCCTTCGGCGAGGGCGGGCCGACGGCGCCGCAGGCCGCCGGATCGATGCGCCGCGACACTGCCGCAAGCGCAGACCGATAGCGACCTAAGCATATCGAAGATACGGGCCCCTCCTGCACCGGTCAAATCGATCACCGCGGCCACCAGCGACGACGCGCACATCCGCAGGTCCGCAGCCCGGTTTTCCCAAACCTGTGGACAACCGGGCCGACACGATCTCCACAAGCTGTGCATCCTGGGGAGCCGCCCCTAAGCTGTGGAAAACGCGCGAGCGGCAGCCGACTGTGCCGGCACGCCTCCCCGAGCGGCGTCCACAGCCTGTGTGCACGTGCTGCAACCCCACTGATCTGCGGATTGTGGATAACTCCACTCTCGTGGACCGCGTCTGACAAGCTGTGTAAAAGCACGTGTACAACATGTGGATCCTGCCCTGAAGCTGTGGAAGCACACCGCACCGGGGGCGATCCGGTCTCTGCCGCCCCGCGCTCTCCCATACACAACCGATCCACAGAACCACCGCAGGTTACCCACAGGACGCCGCCTCCCGCTCGCCGCTCGGCACGGTCCCACCGCCGTCCACAGAACCGGGACAATGGGACGCCGGGCTCGGCTGAGGGCAACCTGAGGACGATCACCGGACACGGCCCTACGGCGCATTGAGGAGACCAGTGAGAAGGGGACGAACCATGGCAGGTCACCTTGTCTGAGGCACAGGTCAACCTCGCAATGGTGTGGCCGAGCGTGCTGAACAGCCTCGACAACAGCACTCTCCCCCCGCAGCAGCGCGCCTGGCTGCCGCAGACCCGCCCGCTCGGACTGATCGAGGACACGGCGCTGCTGGCCGCTCCCAACGAGTTCGCCAAGGAGGTGCTGGAGACCCGCCTGCGCCCGGCCATCAGCCAGGCGCTCTCCAGTGAGCTGGGCCGGGAGATCCGCGTCGCGGTCACGGTCGACCCCACCGCCGTCCAGCCCGCTCCCCCCGCCGCGCCTTCCGCCGGCGGCTACGGCTCGCCCGCGCCCGACCCCGCTGCGGGGACCGCGGCACCGGCTCCCGGGCCCTCGCCCTGGCAGCAGTCGGCCATCGCCCCCGAGGATCTGCCGGGTTCCCCGGCCGCCACCGAAGAGGTTCCCGACGGCCAGTTCGGCCAGCCCGGGCAGGACCCCTCCGGCCGGCACGCGCAGCACGGCCAACCCGGCAACTACGGCCCGCCCGCACGCGGTGAGCAGCGGCCGCAGCAGCCCGGCGCCTATCCGCCGCCCGAACCCCCGCGCCCCGAGCCCGCTGCGCCCGCCTACTCCGGGGGCGACGACCTCCTCGCGCCGCGGGGCGGGCCCGGCGCACCCGAGTACCCGGCCTCTGCTCCCCAGCCCGACCACCACCAGCAGGGCGGCCGCCCCCAGCAGCCCTCCGGCCCCGAATGGGACGCGCCCAACCGCTGGGAGACCCCTTCCTGGGACGCCCCGCACCGCGAGGCCCCGGGAACCTGGCAGCAGTCGGCCGCCGCGGACTCCCCGGCCTGGCAGCACCGCGACCACCGCGACCAGTGGGAGCGCCCGGCTCCCGCGCACCGGCCCGGCGACGACGCGCACGCGCCGCCCGCCGAGGCCCGGGGTGCCGACACCGGGGGCGGCGGCCAGGGCACCGCTCCCCCGCCCCCGGCGCCCGCCGCACCCGACACCTCGGGGGGCAACCAGCCGCACACCTCGGCCGAGCCCGCGCGGCTGAACCCCAAGTACACCTTCGACACCTTCGTGATCGGCTCCTCCAACCGGTTCGCCCACGCGGCGGCGGTCGCGGTGGCCGAGGCCCCGGCCAAGGCCTACAACCCGCTGTTCATCTACGGCGGTTCCGGGCTGGGCAAGACCCACCTGCTGCACGCCATCGGCCACTACTCCCAGCGCCTCTACGACGGCGCCCGGGTGCGCTACGTGAGCTCGGAGGAGTTCACCAACGAGTTCATCAACTCCATCCGCGACGGCAAGGCCGACGGCTTCCGCCGGCGCTACCGCGACATCGACGTCCTGCTCGTCGACGACATCCAGTTCCTGGAGAACAAGGAGCAGACGCAGGAGGAGTTCTTCCACACCTTCAACACGCTGCACAACTCCAACAAGCAGATCGTGATCTCCAGCGACCGCCCGCCCAAGCAGCTGGTAACGCTGGAGGACCGGCTGCGCAACCGGTTCGAGTGGGGGCTGATAACCGACGTCCAGCCGCCGGAGTTGGAGACGCGCATCGCCATCCTGCGCAAGAAGGCCGCCCAGGAGGGCCTCGCCGCACCCCCCGAGGTGCTGGAGTTCATCGCCAGCAAGATCTCCACGAACATCCGCGAACTGGAGGGGGCGCTGATCCGCGTCACCGCGTTCGCGAGCCTCAACCGGCAGTCGGTGGACCTGCACCTGACCGGGATCGTGCTCAAGGACCTGATCCCCGACGACGAGGGCCCCGAGATCACCGCATCGGCGATCATGGCCCAGACCGCCTCGTACTTCGGGCTGAGTACCGAGGACCTGTGCGGAACCTCCCGCTCGCGCGTGCTGGTCACCGCCCGGCAGATCGCGATGTACCTCTGCCGCGAGCTGACCGACCTCTCGCTGCCCAAGATCGGCCAGCAGTTCGGCCGCGACCACACCACGGTGATGCACGCCGACCGCAAGATCCGCTCGCTCATGGCCGAGCGCCGGTCCATCTACAACCAGGTGACCGAGTTGACCAACCGGATCAAGCAGCAGTCGCGCAACGGATAGCCGGCCGCGCGCCGCCGGGCGGCTGCGGGGCCGGAGCCGGCGTGGAATTTTTCTGCGCGCCGATTTCACGGGGGTCTCATCGAAGTTATCCCCAAGTAGTCCGGATTGTCTGTGGAAAACCAGTGGATAAGCCTGCGGATAACCGCCCCGATCCGGTGGACAACCTGGGGACGGTCTGGGGATGAGCTGTGGGCGCCGGGTGCGCCGGGGTCTCCGGCCATCCCCCGCCCCTGTGCGCAGCCGGTGGAAAACCTGTGGATCGGCCGTGGATAACTTGGGGACGCGTTGTGCAGGGCCGGAAACCGTCCACAGCGAGCCGAGTTCTCCCCAAGCGTCGCCCACAGGGCCGGTGGATAAAAATCGCGGGGATGACCTGCGGCGACAATGGTTGTCCACACTTTCCACAGCCCCTACTACTACGACGCCCCATATACATGTCTCGTGCCTTGGTAAATCAGCTGCGGCCCCAAACTGTGGACGGTCGCCCGCTCCGCCCCACCCGGCTCCCGAGCCCGTCGCCGATCGGGTGTGGTGGGCAGCGGGCGGGGGCGAATCCGGGTACCGTGTGAACCCGTCCCCGTGACGCGACCGGTGCCCCCGCCGCGACACCGCCCCCAGCACTCACAGGGACCCCTGGTTTCGAGGAAAGTGAGTCGGATAGTGAAGTTCCGGGTCGAACGCGACGTACTGGCCGACGCCGTCGCCTGGACCGCCCGCAGCCTGCCGGTCCGGCCGTCGGTGCCGGTGCTGGCCGGCATGCTGCTCGACGCCACAGCCGACGAGGGCGGTCGGCTGAAGCTCTCCAGCTTCGACTACGAGGTCTCCGCGCAGGTGTCGGTGGACATCGACGCCGAGGAGGCGGGCACCACCCTGGTCTCCGGGCGCCTGCTCGCCGAGATCACGCGGAACCTGCCTCCACAGACTGTGGAGATCAGCACCGACGGCGCCAAGGTCGTGGTCTCCTGCGGCAGCGCGAAGTTCACACTGCTGACCCTGCCTGTGGAGGACTACCCGTCCCTGCCGGCGATGCCCGAGCTGACCGGATCGGTCGGCAGCGACGCCTTCGCGGCGGCCGTCGGCCAGGTCGCCGTCGCCGCCGGGCGCGACGACACGCTGCCGATGCTCACCGGCGTGCGGGTCGAGATCGAGGGCGGCACCGTCACGCTGGCCTCGACCGACCGCTACCGCCTCGCGGTGCGCGAGCTCGCCTGGAAGCCCGAGAACCCCGACGTCTCCGCCGTCGCCCTGGTCCCGGCCAAGACCCTGGCCGACACCGCCAAGTCGCTGACCGGAGGCGCCGAGGTCTCGATCGCGCTGTCCAACGCCGAGAGCGGCGAGGGGATGATCGGCTTCGAGGGCGGCGGCCGCCGCACCACCACCCGCCTGCTCGACGGCGAGTTCCCCAAGTACCGCGCCCTGCTGCCGGACTCGTTCAACTCCGTCGCCGAGGTCCAGCGCGCCGAGTTCATCGAGGCGGTCAAGCGCGTCTCCCTGGTCGCCGAACGCAACACCCCGCTGCGCCTGGCCTTCAGCGAGGGCCAGGTGGTGCTGGAGGCCGGCACCGGCGACGAGGCGCAGGCGGTCGAGGCGCTGGACGCCTCCATGGAGGGCGACGAGGTCCAGATCGCCTTCAACTCCGCGTTCCTGCTCGACGGCCTTTCGGCCATCGACTCCGACGTCGCCCGGCTCCAGTTCACGACCTCCACCAAGCCCGCCATCATCACGGGCAAGCCCGCCGACGAGGAGGCCGCCGCCGACTACCGGTACCTGATCATGCCGGTCCGGCTGTCGGGTTGACACCGGGCAGCACGCACACACCGACGCAGGTCGAATTGGGGGAGACACGAGCATGCAGCTAGGGATGGTCGGCCTCGGCAAGATGGGCGGCAACATGGCCGGTCGTCTGCGCGACAAGGGCCACGAGGTCGTGGGCTTCGACTTCGACCCCGAGTTGCGCGACGTGGCGAGCCTCTCCGAACTCGCCCAGCGCCTGGAGGCGCCCCGCACGATCTGGCTGATGGTGCCCGCGGGAGCCCCGACGCTGCAGACCATCACCAGCCTCACCGAGGTGCTGGAGCCGGGCGACCTCGTCATCGAGGGCGGCAACTCCCACTACGTGGACGACCGGCGCCGCGCCGACGAGCTGCGCGAGATGGGCATCGGCTACGTCGACGCCGGTGTCAGCGGCGGTGTCTGGGGCCGCGAAGAGGGTTACGGGATCATGGTGGGCGGCGACCCCAGGGACGTCACCCGCGCCGAGCCGGTCTTCAGCGCGCTGACCCCCGATGACGGCGGCTACGTCCACGCCGGCGGAGTGGGCGCGGGCCACTTCGTCAAGATGGTGCACAACGGCATCGAGTACGGCATGATGCAGGCCTTCGCCGAGGGCTACGAGCTGATGGCGGCCTCCGACATCGTCGACGACGTCCCGGGCACCTTCGACAGCTGGCGCGAAGGCACCGTGGTGCGCTCCTGGCTGCTCGACCTGCTCGTGCGCGCCCTGCGCGAGGACCCCGAGCTCGAAGCCATCCGCGGCTACGCACAGGACTCCGGCGAGGGCCGGTGGACGGTGCAGGCGGCCGTGGACCACGCCGTTCCGGCGCCGGTGATCTCGGCGGCGCTGTTCGCGCGCTTCGCTTCGCGCCAGGAGGACAGCCCCGCCATGAAGGTCGTAGCGGCCCTGCGCAACCAGTTCGGCGGGCACGCGGTGACCAAGGCCGCCGACGACCCCGCGCGCACGCCCCGGAGCTGACCGCTCCCCCGCCGCCCCTCCGGTCCGCCGCGGCGGCGCGCAGAGGAGCCCGCGAACCTGTCGCCGGGGCGCGGTTGACTGGAGAACGGCGGCCGGTTCGCCCGGCCCATCGCAGCGGAAGCGCCGGGCGTGCTTCGGTTTCACGTGAAACCGGGACGGTGCGCAGGGTCACCGGGGTTCCCGGGGCAGGCAGGAGAGGTCGGATGTACGTTTCACACCTGCAACTGGCCGACTATCGGTCCTACGAGTCGGTCCACCTGCAACTCGCCCCCGGGATCAGTACCTTCGTCGGCCCCAACGGCCAGGGCAAGACCAACCTCGTCGAGGCGATCGGCTACGTCGCCTCTCTGGGCAGCCACCGGGTGGCCACCGACTCGCCGCTGGTCCGCAAGGATGCCGAGCGCGCGATCGTGCGCGCCGCGATCGTCAAGGACGACCGGCAGGCCGTGGTCGAACTGGAGATCAACCCGGGCAAGGCGAACCGCGCGCGGCTGAACCGCGCACCGGCCACCCGGCCCCGGGAGGTCCTGGGTGTGCTGCGTACCGTCCTGTTCGCGCCGGAGGACCTCGCGCTCGTCAAGGGCGACCCGGGTGAGCGCCGCCGCTTCCTCGACGACCTGCTGGTGGCCCGCACACCGCGGCTGGCGGGCGTCCGCAGCGACTACGAGCGGGTCCTCAAGCAGCGCAACGCCCTGCTCAAGTCCGCGTCGGCGCAGTTCTTCAAGCGGGGCGAGCCGGACCTGTCCACACTGGAGGTGTGGAACGAGCACCTCGCCGTGGCGGGGGCCGAGCTGCTCACCGCGCGCCTGGGCCTGGTGGCCGAGCTCCAGCCGCTGGCGGCCAAGGCCTACGGCGAGCTGACCACGGTCGGCGGGCCGCCGGTGCTGCAGTACCGCTCCTCGGCGGCCGGGCCCGACGAGCATCCGCCGCTCGACCGCGAGCAGCTGGCGGCGATGCTGCGCGAGGCGCTGGCCGAGAACCGCGTCCAGGAGCTGCAGCGCGGCGTGAGCCTCGTCGGCCCGCACCGCGACGACCTCCACCTGCGCCTGGACGAGCTGCCGGCCAAGGGCTACGCCAGCCAGGGCGAGTCCTGGTCCTACGCGCTGGCGCTGCGCCTGGCGGGCTTCGAGCTGCTGCGGGCCGACGGCGACGACCCGGTCCTGCTGCTCGACGACGTCTTCGCCGAGTTGGACGCCGAACGCCGCAGCCGCCTGGCCGAGCACGTCCGCCACGCCGAGCAGGTGCTGGTCAGCGCCGCCGTCGCCGAGGACATCCCGCCCGAGCTGCAGGGCGCGCGCTTCCGCGTCGCCGAAGGGAGCGTCGAACGTGAGTGAGGACACCCCGGTCCCCTCCCCCTCCGGCGAGGCGCCCGCTCCCACGGGTGCCGACCTGGCGCGCCAGGCGCTGGCCCAGGCCAGGGCCGCCGCCCGCGAGCGCGGCGCCTCTCCCGAACAGCGGCCCCGGCGGGTGCGCCGCAGGGCCGTGCGCTCACGCAACGAGCCGCAGCTGTTCGGCGACGCCGTGCGTGCGTGGCTCGCCGAGCACGGCTGGCAGGAGCAGGTCGCGGTGGGCGGCGTCTTCGGGCGGTGGAACGAGATCGTCGGCGACTACAACGCCCAGCATCTGCGCCCGGTCTCCTATGAGGAGGGCGAGCTGGTGATCGCCGCGGACTCGGCGACCATGGCCGCCCACGCCCGCGCGATGGTGCGCGACCTGCTGCGCAGGCTCAACGAGGAGCTGGGCCACGGGACCGTGCACTCGATCAGGGTCCAGGCGCCGGGGCGCGGCCGCGGTCCCGGGCCCCGGCGGGCCCGCTGAGGGGCCCTGGGTCACGGATCGCTCACGCCCGGTTGACTCCCGCTTGGGGAAGCGGGTACCGCTCAGCGGCGCTGAACCGCGCGGGGAATTGTCGGCGGGGGTGTCCGCGTGTAGGGAGTCCGGTCCCGGTCTGTTCACCCGTTGTCGGGCGGCACAGCGCCGCGAATGCCACTTTCCGGCTGTGCGCGCGGTATCATGGGAGGAGTTCTTCGGACGCTTCCGCCGGTATAGCCCGCCCCAAGAGGAGAGGGCGGTGGGAACCGGGGCGGCACGCGATGTCCAGGCGCGGGAAGTACCGACGGTACCGGCGTGCGCTGCGTGGCGGGCTGCCCGGTTGGCCTCCCCATGTCCCGGGGGCACCGGACGGGACGCGTCCCCAGCAGGAGGGTGTTTCCACTTGGCCTACGACGCTTCAGCGATCACGATTCTTGAAGGGCTCGAGGCGGTACGCAAACGCCCCGGCATGTACATCGGGTCGACCGGTGAGCGCGGTCTCCACCACATGGTCTCCGAGGTTGTGGACAACTCGGTCGACGAGGCGCTCGCGGGCTACGCGACCGCCATCGAGGTGACCCTGCAGGACGACGGCGGCGTGCGGGTGGCCGACAACGGCCGCGGTATGCCCGTCGACCTCCACCCGGTCGAGAAACGTCCCGCCGTGGAGGTCATCCACACCACGCTGCATGCGGGCGGCAAGTTCGACGGCAAATCCTACGCGGTCTCGGGCGGCCTGCACGGAGTCGGCGTCACCGTGGTCAACGCGCTCTCGTCCCGCCTGGAGGTCGAGATCCGCCGCGACGGCAGCGTCTGGCGGCAGAGCTACCTCACGGCCCGCCCGGTCGCTCCCCTGTCCCGGGACGAGGAGACCGCGGAGACCGGCACCCAGACCACCTTCTGGGCCGACGACTCGATCTTCGAGACCACGACCTACAGCTTCGAGACCCTCGCGCGGCGCATGCAGGAGATGGCGTTCCTGAACAAGGGGCTGTCCATCACCATCCGCGACGAGCGGCGGGAGTTCACCGGCGACACCCCCCTGGTGCAGACGTACCACTACGAGAACGGCATCTCGGACTTCGTCGCGCACATCAACACGACGAAGGACCCCGCCCACGCCACCATCATCGGTTTCGAGGAGGAGGGCGAGGGGATCTCCGCCGAGATCTCGATGCAGTGGAACCAGTCCTTCACCTCCTCGGTGCACACCTTCGCCAACACCATCAACACCGCTGAGGGCGGCACGCACGAGGAGGGCTTCCGCACCGCGCTGACCTCGGTGGTCAACCGCTACGCGCGCGAGCAGAAGCTCCTGCGGGAGAAGGACGACAACCTCACCGGCGACGACATCCGCGAGGGCCTGACCGCGATCATCTCGGTGAAGCTGGCCGATCCCCAGTTCGAGGGCCAGACCAAGACCAAGCTCGGCAACACCGAGGCCAAGTCGTTCGTGCAGCGCGTCACGCACGAGCACCTGCGCGACTGGTTCGAGCGCAACCCCGGCGAGGCCAAGGACATCGTCACCAAGGCCAGTCAGGCGGCCCGCGCCCGCATCGCCGCTCGCCAGGCGCGCGACCTCACCCGGCGCAAGACCCTGCTGGAGTCCACCTCCCTGCCGGGCAAGCTGTCGGACTGCCAGTCCACCGAGCCGGAGAAGTCCGAGGTCTACATCGTCGAGGGCGACTCCGCCGGCGGCTCGGCCAAGGGCGGGCGCGACCCGCACTACCAGGCGATCCTGCCCATCCGCGGCAAGATCCTCAACGTCGAGAAGTCCCGCATCGACCGGATCCTGAAGAACAACGAGGTCCAGGCGATCATCACCGCCCTGGGCACCGGGATCCACGACGACTTCGACGCCTCCAAGCTGAGGTACCACAAGATCATCCTGATGGCCGACGCCGACGTCGACGGCCAGCACATCCGTACGCTGCTGCTGACGCTGCTGTTCCGGTTCATGAAGCCGCTGATCGAGGCCGGCTACGTCTACCTCGCACAGCCTCCCCTGTACAAGATCAAGTGGGATCAGCGCGGCTCGGACGCCGACTACGCCTACTCCGACCGCGAGCGCGACGAGCTGATCAACGCCGGCATCGCCGCCGGCAAGCGCGACCCCCGGCCGCGCGACCTCGTACAGCGCTTCAAGGGCCTCGGCGAGATGAACGCCACGGAGCTGTGGGACACCACGATGGACCCCGAGGGCCGGGTCCTGCTCCAGGTGAACCTCGACGACGCGGCGCAGGCCGACGAGATGTTCAGCGTGCTCATGGGCGAGGACGTCGAGTCGCGGCGCTCCTTCATCCAGCGCAACGCACGGGACGTCCGCTTCCTGGACATCTGACTCCTCGCGCATCCCGACGGCAGCGAACGACTCACCAGAAAAGGACCGACATCCAGTGACGGATGCGAACACACCGGAAGCTCCTGAAGAGGCGGAAGGCCCGGGCCAGCGCGTCGAGCCGGTCGACATCCAGGTCGAGATGCAGCGCAGCTACCTCGACTACGCGATGTCGGTCATCGTCGGGCGGGCACTGCCGGACGTACGCGACGGCCTGAAGCCCGTTCACCAGCGGGTGCTGTACGCGATGTACGACGGCGGGTACCGGCCCGACCGCGGGTACTTCAAGTGCGCCCGCGTCGTCGGCGACGTGATGGGCAACTACCACCCGCACGGCGACAGCGCGATCTACGACACCCTCGTCCGCCTCGCGCAGTCGTGGTCCATGCGGATGCCGCTGGTCGACGGCAACGGCAACTTCGGCTCCGCCGGCAACGACCCCGCCGCGGCCATGCGCTACACCGAGTGCAAGCTCGCGCCGCTGGCCATGGAGATGCTGCGGGACATCGACAAGGAGACCGTCGACTTCCGGCCCAACTACGACGGCCGCTCCCAGGAGCCCGTCGTACTGCCCGCGCGCTTCCCCAACCTCCTGGTGAACGGCTCCGCCGGTATCGCGGTGGGCATGGCGACCAACATCCCGCCGCACAACCTGCGCGAGGTCGCCGACGGCGTCAAGTGGTACCTGGCCAACCCCGAGACCTCCGACGAGGCCCTGCTGGACGCGCTGATGGCGCGGATCAAGGGCCCCGACTTCCCCACCAACGGGCTGATCGTGGGCCGCCGCGGCATCGAGGAGGCCTACCGCACCGGGCGCGGATCGATCACGATGCGCGCCGTCGTCGAGGTAGAGGAGGACGTGCGGGGGCGCCAGACCCTCGTCGTCACCGAGCTCCCCTACCAGGTGAACCCGGACAACCTGGCGCTGAAGATCGCCGAGCTGGTCAAGGACGGCAAGGTCTCCGGCATCGCCGACGTCAAGGACGAGAGCAGCGGGCGGACCGGCCAGCGACTGGTCATCGTGCTCAAGCGCGACGCGGTCGCCAAGGTCGTGCTGAACAACCTGTACAAGCACACCCAGCTGCAGGAGACCTTCGGCGCGAACATGCTGGCGCTGGTCGACGGTGTGCCGCGCACGCTGCGGCTGGACCAGCTGATCCGCTTCTGGGTCGAGCACCAGATCGAGGTCATCGTCCGGCGCACGCGCTACCTGCTGCGCAAGGCCGAGGAGCGCGCCCACATCCTGCGGGCGCTGCTGCGCGCCATCGACCGCATCGACGAGGTCATCTCGCTGATCCGCGGCAGCGCCTCCGCCGACGAGGCCAAGACCGGCCTGATGGGGCTGTTGGAGATCGACGACGTCCAGGCGCGGGCGATCCTGGACATGCAGCTGCGCAAGCTCGCGGCGCTGGAGCGCCGGCAGCTCACCGACGAGTACGACGAGCTGATGTCCCATATCGCGGACTACAACGACATCCTCGGCTCGCCGGAGCGGCAGCGCAGCATCGTCAGCGACGAGCTCACCGAGATCGTCGAGAAGTACGGCGACGACCGCCGCACGCACATCATCCCCTTCGAGGGCGATATGCGTATGGAGGACTTCATCGCCGAGGAGGACGTGGTCGTCACCATCTCCCGCGGCGGCTACGCCAAGCGCACGCGGCTCGACGGCTACCGCGCGCAAAAGCGCGGCGGCAAGGGGGTGCGCGGTGCCCAGCTGAGGCAGGACGACATCGTCCAGCACTTCTTCGTGACCACCACGCACAACTGGATCCTGTTCTTCACGAACAAGGGGCGCGTCTACCGCATCAAGGCCTACGAGCTGCCCGAAGCGGCCCGCGACGCCCGCGGCCAGCACGTCGCCAACCTGATGGAGTTCCAGCCGGACGAGGAGATCGCCCAGGTGATGGCGCTGCGCGGGTACGACGACGCGCCGTACCTGGTGCTGGCCACCCGCCAGGGGCTGGTGAAGAAGTCGCGGCTGGAGGACTTCGACTCCGCGCGCTCGGCCGGGATCATCGCCATCAACCTGCGCGACGAGGACGAGCTGATCGCGGCTCGGCTGGTGTTCGCCACCGACGACCTGCTGCTGATCAGCAGCGACGCCCAGGCGATCCGGTTCCCGGCCTCCGACGAGTCCCTGCGGCCGATGGGGCGCGCCACCAGCGGCGTCATCGGGATGCGCTTCCTGGAGGACGACTACCTGCTGAGCATGGACGTCGTCCGCGAGTCCGACGGACCCTCCGACGTCCTGGTCGCCACCGAGGGCGGCTACGCCAAGCGGACGCCCGCCGACCAGTACCCGGTGCAGAACCGCGGCGGCAAGGGCGTGCTGACCGCCAAGGTGGTCGAGGCGCGCGGCAAGCTCGTGGGCGCTCAGATGGTCTCTCCGGAGAAGGACGAGGTCTTCGCGATCACGTCGTCGGGCGGGGTCATCCGGACCCGCTGCTCGGAGATCAAGCGGTCGGGGCGCACGACCATGGGCGTGCGGCTGATGAACCTGGGCGAGGGCAACCACGTGGTCGCGGTCGCGCGCAACGCCGAGGCCGACGACGTGGAGGTCGACGCGGGCGAGGCCGGCACGGATGAGACCGGCGTGGCGGACGTGTCCGCGGAGGGCGTGCCGGAGTCCGAAACCGCTGAGGCGCCCGAGGTCGTCGACAACGGCGATCCGGGTGAGGCCCCGGGTGAGACACAGGCCTGACCGGGCCGGAGTCGGGGCCGGATCCGGCGGCGGCGTATCGTCCCGCAAGCCCGGTTGCGCAGGCTGACGCGTGCCGGGCCGCGTGTGAGCGGGGCGGCGCGGGTCCGGCCGGAACCGCGGCGAGATCGGCGCGCGGCCGGACACCCGTAGACTCCACGGCAGGACCGAGACGCATCGCGGAGGGCGGTATCGGCCGCCCTCCGCGCGCTGTTTCGGCCGACCGACGAATCGGGCATAGAGTTTGCCCCCGTGGCAGTGTCGTCCGCCGGTGCGGAGTCCGGCCGCGGATCGATCGATCCTCCCCCTTGACCCTGTTCCACCGTCACAAGGAAGTCCAGCGGTAACGTGGCTATGTCTGATAACACCGAACGGCAGTCCGCCGCTCACGAGGAGTCCGCAGCAGACGGCGCCCTGAGTACGGAAACGACGACGGCGGGGACGGAACAGGCCGCCACCACTGAGGCGGGTGAGGCAACCGCCCCCTCCGCCGAGGCCGCCTCGAAGGGCGAGCCGGGCAGCGCGTCGTCGGGGAAGCCGTCGAGCACGTCCGCGGAGCGCAAGGGCGCAGCCGGCGGCTCCGGCGAGACGAAGTCGGCCGCCGCGAGCGCCAAGGGCGCCGACGACGCCGAAGGCGCTGAGGGTTCTGAAAGCGCCGATAGCTCCGGGCGGGGTGAGAGCGCGAAGGCGGCCGATGAAGGCGCCGGGGCCGGGAAGGCCGGCGCGACCGGTGCGAGCGGTGCGAGCGGCGCGGCCTCATCCGCGAGCGCGAAGGACGCCAAGGGTTCCAAGGGTTCCGCGAGCTTCGGGACCGGCGCAACCGGGGCCGGGGCCGACAAGAAGAGCGCGGACCGCGCGAGCGGAGCGAGCGGCGACAAGGCGGAATCCGCCGGCCCGTCCGCCGGCTCCGGTCAGGCGTCGACCGCCGCGGAGAGCCCCGAGTCCCCGACGGCATCCGGCGGCTCGGCCCCGAGCGGATCGGGCGCGTCGAGCAAGTCGAGCGAGTCGAGTACCACGTCCACCAGCGCCGCCGGCGGCGGCAGCGGAGCGAGCGGCGCCGCGAAGTCGGGCGGCGGCAGCGGAGCGAAGAAGCCGGGACCGGCGGCGGACACGTCGACGAAGCCCGCCGACAAGAAGCCCGCCGACAAGTCGACAAGCGGTGCGGACAAGTCGACATCCGCCGGAAGCGCGTCGAGCACGTCCGCCGCCTCGTCTTCCTCGTCCTCTTCGTCGTCCTCGACCGGTTCCTCGGTCCCCTCGACGTCCTCGGCGTCGGCGAGCCGGGCTTCCACGACGTCGGCGGCTTCGTCGGCGCCGTCGTCCGGCTCGACCTCCTCCAGCGCATCGAAGTCCGCGGGCACCGGGACGGGATCCGCGGGCAGCGGGCCGTCGTCCGCGGGGTCGGCGAGCGGGTCCGGCGACACGTCGGCGAAGTCGAAAACACCGGCGTCGGGCAAGTCGTCCGTGTTCTCGGGCTCCGGTGCGTGGGGTTCCTCGGGCAAGTCGAAGTCCCCGGGCTCCTCCGCGGGCATGTCCGCCACGTCCGCGAGCCCCTCGAACAGCGGATCCACCGGGAAAACGGGTACTGACCCCCAAGGGGAACCGAGCAAGTCGAGCACACCGCGCGGTTCGGGGACCGCCGGCGCGTCGGCCTCGGCGGGAGATTCGGGCGGCGACAGCGGTTCGGCCGCGAGCACGTCCCCCGCGATGGCGAAGGCCGAGCAAAGGGGGGTGTCCATGATGGCGCCGAACGGACCCGCGACCACGGTCAAGGCAGCCAAGTCCACGCGCAAGGCCCACCTGGCGGTGAGCCGCGTGGAGCCGTGGTCGGTGATGCGGTTCAGCTTCGTCATCTCCCTGGTGTGCTTCATCATCCTCTTCGTCGCCGTGATCGTGCTCTACGGCATCCTGTCGGGGCTCGGCGTCTTCGACGCGATCACCGACCTGATCAGCTCCCTCACCGAGGGAGGCGAGGGCGACGAGCTCAACCTCCGCCCGGAGGAGTGGTTCTCGCCGGGACGCGTGCTGGGCTACACCGGCCTGATCGGGGCCCTGAACATCATCCTCATCACGTCGCTGTCCACCATCGGCGCCATGCTCTACAACCTCGCGGCCGACCTGGTCGGCGGCGTGGACATCACCCTTTCCGAGTCCGAGTAAGACCGGCACAGCGACCGCCCGAAGTCCCGAGCATCCCTGCCAAGGCGATAGAATCGAAGCGAGGAGAGGCCACCCGACGGGGTGGCCCGACCCTCCCGCCAGCACCCGAACCGGGTTCGCCCAGGTACACCGAGTGCGGTAGAGTTCCACCCGGAACGCGGGCGTATAGCTCAGTCGGTTAGAGCGCATCCCTGATAAGGATGAGGCCCCAGGTTCAAGTCCTGGTACGCCCACCCGCATAAGCTGCAAGAAGGCCCCTGCCGAATCACCGGCAGGGGCCTTTGACGGCAGTAGTGACAGCAACGCGGTCACTAGTCCTCGTCGGGGTCGCCGTCGCCTTCACCGAAGAGCGTCCCGCCCAGTCGGCCGAGCCCTTCCCGTTGTGTCGCTTCGTCGCTATGGGTGTAAATCTCCATGGTCACCGAGATCCGGCTATGCCCGAGGATCTCCATTGCGTCGCGCGGCGCGACCCCGGACCGCTTGAGCATCGAGGCCACTGAGTGCCGGAGGTCGTGCAGCCGAATCGGCCGCATGCCGACTGAGGCCGAGAGCCGCTCGAAGCTGCGGGACAGACTGCGCGGCTGGATCGCCCGCCCGGTCCGCGTGGTGAACACGAGGTTCGTCCCGCCCCATGCCTTCCCAGAGGCCCGACGCCGCTCCGCCTAAAGGTAGGACTTATCCCTGTGGTCGATTGCGTTCCGAAGGAGTGCCTGACCGTCACAACATCTAGGTTCGATCGAACAGTGAGAATCCTAGATATTGTGCTTTGTGGCAGCGTCTGGAGCAAGATCCTGCTAGCATGCCTACAAGCTGAAAAACCCCAGCGTGGCTAGGCCACCTGGGGCCGACGCCAAGCTGGGGTTCTCCTTATTTCGCAGTGAGGACGACCTTATAGGACGTGAGCCTCGGGTATGCGAGCGCCCCCGCCCAAGCGTTGGCGTCCAGCTTGGAAAGGGGGTGATTCCCTTGGCTAAGGGAAAGTCCTCCGGTTCGAGCGGAGGGTCCAGCTCTAACGGGGGCAGGGCGCGTAGCGCGATCACCGGTCGCTTCGTGAAGAAGCCGACCGCGGATCGGCATCCTCGGACCACGGTGGTTGAGCAGCCGCCCAAGAAGAAGAAGTGATTCCAGAGGGCGGAAGGGCTCATACCAGGTCCTCCGCCCTCGTCTTAGTGACTGTTGGGTAGGCGGGTGATTACGCGGATCGGGTGGCAGGGCGATTGCTCCAGCGTGCGCTCTGACCAGCCAGCCGTGTCGCCATCAGGCGGATCATCGCGATCTTGACCATGGTCTCGGAGTTGCCGGTCAGACGCTCGTAATCACGGGCCAAACGCCGGTTGCGCACCAGCCAGCCGAAAGTCCGCTCGACCACCCACCTGCGCGGCAGCACCTGGAAGCCCTTGGCGCCCTCGGGGCGCCGCACGATCTCGACCGTGAGCCGCAACGTCTCATAGGCCCAGGCCAGCAGCCGGTTGTCGACCTGGTTGGCATAGCCGGCATCGGCCCAGATCAGGCCGATGGAGGGGAAGGCCGCGGCCAGGCGCTCCAGCACGCGGCGCCCGCCGGGCCGGTCCTGGACCGAGGCCGAGGTCACCGCGACCACGAGGACCAGCCCGAGGGTGTCG